>NZ_CP013630.1:2505000-3115000 GCF_001664485.1 Rhizobium sp. N324
GGCGATCACCCTGCAATTCGTTTCGAATCCTTCGCCCTTGATGGCAAGAATGAACTCGGAAGGAATGCCGGCCGAATTCGAAACCGAAATGCCGGCGCTTTCCGAGCCGATGGATTTAACGGTGCAGTCGATGGTCGAGCGTCGATCGTTGAACAGGATCGAACCTGCCTTCAGCACCCGCCGCCGCGCGCCGATGGCGTGGTCGGCGTGGATGGAACTCCATGACACGCAACGATTCCGTCCCGCATGCTTGGCCTGATACATCGCGGCATCCGCCTGAGCCAGGAGCGTTTCGATCTCCTTGCTGACCATCGAGAGCGCCGAGGTTCCGAAGCTCGCCGTGACGTTCAAGGCGCCGTGATCGCCGCGAATGGGCTGCGCGGCGATGGCGGCTCTGAGTTTCTCTGCGACGGCGACAGCTCCCTCCCGATCGACATGTGGCAGGACGACGGCAAACTCCTCGCCGCCAATACGCCCGAACAGATCGCCGGCGCGAAGGGTCGCCTTGCAAATCGAGGCTACCGTCTTGAGAACCGCGTCTCCCGCGGCATGCCCATAGGTATCGTTCACCCGCTTGAAATGGTCGATATCGAAAGCGATGCAGGACAGGTCATGCTGGTGCCGCAAGGCAATCGAAATGAGTTGATCAGCCTCCTGCTTGAAGGCGCGCCGCGTCATCGCCTCCGTCAGGCTGTCGGTGGCAGCCGACTGCACAAGTTCGAGACGGTCCATCGCCGCCCCCGCCAGTTCCTCAAGAATACCGAGGTCTCTGCTGCCGAACGATCTTGGCCGGCGATCGATCGCGCATACCGTTCCGATCATGTGCCCGGCCTTCGTTCTCAACGGCACACCCGCATAGAAGCGGATATGGTCCTCACCGGTCACCGCGGAATGTTTTGAAAAGCGGGCATCCTTGGTGGCATCCTGCACGATGACGGGCTCGTCACAGTCGACGACGCAGCGGCAGAACGTGTCCTCGAGCGACACCTCATCGGCCGACAGGCCGGAACAGGCCTTGTACCATTGCCGGTGTCCATCGATCAGAGAGACGATCCCGATGTCGATCGAAAAGATCTGCTTTATCAGGCGGACGATCCGCTCGAAGCCTTCGTCCCTCGGCGTGTCGAGGAGATCGAGCTGCTGCAACGCAGCCAGGCGCTCGCTATCGCGCTGTATCGCTTCCGACGACGACTTTCCGAATACGCGTGCGACCACCATGCAGCATGCCTCCTGACAGCGATAACATGATGCGTTCCACAAATTCGTGAAGAAATTGAATACGATGGCAGCCGCAGCCTCATGGCGCCAAATATTTTTTAGTATCGGCAACCCTCGATGTCGACGCAGCGGCCGCGCAACGCCATCTCAGATTGAACGCAGCGTCCAACTGACGATCTCGGAGGCAACCGTCGAGAAGGCGCGGTCCAGGCTCTTGACGAACCCGTCATTGTCGCCGCCGGCCGGGGCCGTGGCGCGGAACACCTTCTGGGCGCGCACCGAGCCGTTGCGGTCGTTGAGAATCTTGGCGGAGATTTCGACCACCGCCTGGTTGCCGTTCGACGCATCGATCTCGAAGGATCGGATATCGGTAACGACCTGATAATCGATCGCCAGCCCCTGCCCCGGCATGCCGACGCCGCCGAGCTTGCCCGAGTTCTCGAAGGCTTCCACCAGCTTCGACTGCACCATGCGCGGCAGCTTGTCGCCCCATTGCGCCCGCGAGAGATACTGGATTTCCGAAGGTCCAACACGGATGACGATCTGCTCGCTGCCGAGCGCACTCAGCGCCGTTGGCGGTGCGATCAGGATCTGGCGGGATTTGGCCGCGGGCCCCTCGCCGTCGACGGCGGCAGACAGGTCATAGGTATCGTTCTTGGCCGCGGTGCCGCACCCGGAAAGGATCAACGCCGTCAGCGACAGCGCGATCACCGTTCCCCTGATCCAAGAACGGCGCGACAACAGATGCGATGCGACCATATTAGGCTACCCCTGACTTCCCAGTTAACGCCGCGTCCGGCCGTCATATTGTTTGACCGTGTCCCCGCCGAAGATCAGACGTTGCGGATTGCGGTCGAAGTTTGTGATCGTGTCGTTCAGATTGTTCACGGTTCCGCGCATGTCGTTGACGAGCGTCTGCACGTCACGCAGGCCGCCGCTGGAGAATTTCTGCAGATTGTCGGCGATCGGCCCGATGCGCGCATTCAGGTTGTCGGCGACCTTCTTGAAGGATTCCAGCGTGTCGCGCGCTTGCGCGAACATCGACTGCGTATTGTCGGTTCCGAGCAGCGCATCGACTTTGATAAGAATGCCGTCGATCCGGGTCGAGGCAGAATTCAGCTTGTTGGCAAGCTGCGAAACGTCCTGAATCGTCTGGTCGATATCTTTCTGGCGCGACGAAACCGTGTTGGCGACATCGCGAATCGAGGCGACGGCGGCACGTGCATCCTTGGTCGCCTGCGCGATGTCGTCGACAGAGCCCTTCACCTTGGCGGGGTCGATCTGGGCGACGAGCGTGTCGACGCGGTCGAGCGTCGCCTGGGCCTGCTTGCCGAAATCGTTGAAGGTGGTGGCCGTCTGGTCGAACTTCTGGATCGCCCCCTTCAGGTCGCCGGAGGCATCGGCGACATTGGCCGTGATCTTCTCGGCGTTGGAGACGATGTTGTCGATCTTCTGCGCGTCGACCGCCTTGACCAGCGATTCCACCGCTTGAAGCGTCGAATCGACCCGCCCGGAGACCGCCTTCACCGTGTTCGAAAGCTCACCGACGCTCTGCAGGAAGGCGTCGATATTGCCGGAATTCTTGGCAAGCGCATCCGAGAAGGTCTCGGCATTCTTGAACGTCTGGGTCAGCGGCGCGCGTGAATCTTCGATGAACCCCTGAAGTTCGCCGACCGCGTCATTGGCGCGATCGAGGATCTTGTCGGCGGTCGCCAGAAGATTGGTGACGCTCGACTGGTCGGCGACGATGACGGCGCGTTTGCCGTTGTCGATCGCGTGCTGGAGGATGCTTTCCTCGCCCTTGCGGCCGCCGGACAGTTCGATATAGGCGGCGCCGGTCAGGCCCTGAATTTCAAGGGCGGCCTTGGTCGAGGGGTAGATCGGCGCGTCGGTGCGCACCTGGGTGAAGGCCAGCGAATATTGCGGATCGTCGGCATCGATCGACAGCGTCTGCACCGAACCGATCTGAATGCCGTTGAAGCGCACCGGCGAGCCGACGCTGAGGCCGTTGGCCGAGCCCGGAATACGCACGATCAGCTCGGTCATCGGGCCGCCGCGGCCATATTCGGCCATCCAGTAGACGAAGCCGAAGGCCGCCGCGATCACCAGCACCGTGAAAAAACCGACAATCGTGTAATTGGCTTTGGTTTCCATTTATCCGGTCACTTCCCGCTGCTGCCGTGCCGCGCGCCATCATTCTGCGGCACGATCGAGCGCGCCCGCTTACCTTTGAAATAGGCCTGCACCCACGGATCGTCATAGGCCAGCATGTCGTCGATCGTGCCTTCCACCATTACCCGTTTCTTTCCGAGCACGGCAATACGGTCGCAGACCGAGAACAGGCTGTCGAGGTCATGCGTGACCATATACACGGTCAGTCCCAGACTATCGCGCAGGTTGGCGATCAGGTCATCGAATTCAGCCGCGCCGATCGGGTCGAGACCAGAGGTCGGTTCATCCAGGAAGACGAGTTCGGGATCGAGTGCGAGCGCCCGGGCAAGGGCGGCGCGCTTGATCATGCCGCCGGACAGTTCGGACGGGTATTTGTCGGCGGCATCGGCGGCAAGCCCGACCATGCGGATCTTCAGATGCGCCAGTTCGTCCATCAGCGAGCGCGGCAGGTCGAGATATTCGCGCATCGGCACCTGGATGTTCTCCTTGACCGTCAGCGACGAAAACAGCGCGCCCTGCTGGAACAGCACGCCGAGCCGCATGTCGAGCGCGTTGCGCTGCGGTTCGTCGAGTTCGTCGAAATCCTGGCCGAGGATCTTGATCGTGCCGGAGCGGCGCGGCAGCAGCCTGAGCACGGTGCGCATCAGCACCGATTTGCCGGTGCCCGATGCGCCGACGAAGCCGAGGATCTCGCCGCGATAGATATCGAGGTTGAGATTGTCGAGCACGACCTTGGAGCCGAAGGCGACGGTGACGTCGCGCGCCGACAGCACGATGTCCCTTTCGTTCCTGTCTTCCGTTTCGATCGGTTTTTCCACGCGATTCGCCATGCTAGAAGTCGATCGCTGCATAGAACATCGCAAAAAGGCCGTCCATCAGGATGACCACGAAAATCGCCTTCACCACCGCGGCGGTGACGTGCTGGCCGAGCGATTCGGCGCTGCCGCCAACCTTCAGCCCTTCGACGGCGGCAACAATGCCGATGACCAGCGCCATGAACGGCGCCTTGATCATGCCGGAGAGCACCGTCGACAGCGTCACCGCCTCGTGCAGGCGCGACAGGAAGTTGGCGAAGGTGATGCCGGAATAGCCCCAGGCGACGGCCGCCGCGCCGGCGAGCGAGGCGAAATTCGCCAGCACCGTCAAAAGCGGCAGCGCGATGGTCAGCGCCACCAGCCGCGGAAAGATCAGCACACCGATCGGGTTCAGCCCCATCACCTTCAGCGCGTCGATCTCCTCGCGCATCTTCATCGAGCCGATTTCGGCGGTGATCGCGCTGCCCGAACGGCCGGCGATCATGATCGCCGTCAACAACACGCCGATTTCGCGCAATTGCAGAATGCCGACGAGATCGACGACGAAGACCTCGGCGCCGAAGTAGCGCAGCTGGAAGGCGCCCTGCTGGGCAATGATCGCCCCGATCAGAAACGACATCAGGAGGATGATCGGAACGGCGCGAACGCCCATATGGTCGATCTGGTTGACGATCGAGGCCGGCGAGACGCCGCTGCCGCGGCCGAACTTCATCTGCGCGCCGCGCACCGCCGAGCCGAGGATATACATGGCGGCGGCAAAATTGTCCCAGACGTCGTAGGTCATCCTGCCGATCGGCGCGAGGATGCGCGCGGCAAGCGAGACCTTCTCCCTCTGCTCGGGCTCCGGTTTGGCCGGCTCCTCGGAAAACATCGCCAGCATTTCGTCGATATGCGGATTGGTGCCTTCGAAGCGGACGGTCCGTCCGGCCGCCTCCTCTTCCTTCTTCAGCCGGCACAGCAACCAGATCCCGGCGGTATCGATATCGCTAATGTCGGAGAGATCGACCGTCAGGTCGCCGGCCTTCTGGTGCAGCAGCTTCTCGAAGTCGCGCAGCACGAAATGCACATAGGCGCTGCGCCAGTTGCCCTTGAGACGCACATGCTGCCCCGAACCATCGGACTGGTCGTCCACATCTAGTGAGGCAACGTTGCGATTCTCGGCGTTCAAGATACTTATGTCTTTCAAGGCTTACTGCGACATTGCCGACTCGGCGGATCCTTCGTCGCCCGGCGCGTCAATATACAGAAGCAACGTGCGATTTCCATGCTCACAGGACAGCAATAATGCCGCGCACCCTCGATATTCAGATGAATTCCTTTCCGATTGCCGGGACCTTCACCATCTCCCGCGGCGCCAAGACCGCGGCCGAGGTGATTACCTGCACACTCGCCGAAGACGGTGCGCAAGGGCTTGGCGAATGCGTGCCCTATCGCCGCTACGGTGAGACCATGGAAAGCGTTTTTGCCCAGATCGAAGCCGCGCGTCCGCTGATCGAGGCTGGACTGTCGCGCCGCGACCTCTTGTCGGCGATGCCGCCGGGTGCAGCCCGCAACGCCGTCGATTGCGCCCTCTGGGACTTTGAGGCGAAACGAACGGGTGAAAGCGTTGCCGCCCGTCTCGGCCTTGCCGATCTGAAGCCGCTCACCACCGCCTATACCATTTCGCTCGGAGAGCCGGAGGTGATGGCCGCCCAGGCCCGCGAACATGCCGGCCGCGCCCTGCTGAAGGTCAAGGTCGGAACCGGCGACGATGAAAGCCGTATCCGCGCCGTCCGCGCGGCCGCGCCCGATGCAACAATCATCCTCGACGCCAATGAGGGCTGGCCGGAAGCGGTGCTGGAGCGTCATCTCGACATCGCGGCGCAAGCGGGTGTGGCTCTGGTCGAGCAGCCGCTGCCGGCCGGCCGCGACGCTCTGCTTGCCGAAATCCGCCGCCCGCTGCTCGTCTGCGCCGACGAGAGCGTTCACCACACCGGCGATCTCGCAAGTCTTGCCGACCGCTATGACGCGATCAACATCAAGCTCGACAAGACGGGCGGGTTGACGGAGGCCTTGGCGATGAAAGCCGAGGCGGAACGGATTGGGTTCAGCATCATGATCGGCTGCATGGTCGGCACCTCGCTTGCCATGGCGCCGGCCGTGCTGCTCGCCCAGAACGCCGATTTCGTCGATCTCGACGGCCCGCTGCTGCTTGCCCGCGACCGCGAACCCGGCCTGCGCTACGCCGCTTCCCTGGTTTTTCCGCCCGAAAGCACGCTCTGGGGCTGAAGGTAATAGGCTGAAATGACGAGGCCGAGGCCGGAGAACGCGACCAGCGCCATGACATAATAGCTGACGACGCCGAGCCAGGCATAGAGATAACCCGACGCCAGCGTCATCAGCGCCATCGCCATGCCGACATAGAAGAAGTAAGCGCCCTGCGCCGAGGATTCCTGCGTCTCCTGCACCGTCGCCATGATCCGCCGCTGCACCCCGGTATGCACGAAGGCATAGGTGAAGCCGTGGAAACATTGCAGCAGAAAAAATCCGGCAAAGCCCGCATTCATCGGAAACAGGATCCAGCGGCAGACGCTGACGGCACAGCCGAAGCGGATCAGCGTCCAGGCATCGAAGCGCCGGTTGAGACGCTTCGACAAGAAGAACACCGTCACCTCCGAAGCAACGCCGGCGCTCCACAGCAGGCCGACTTCGGTGCCGGAAAAGCCGAGATGATGCCAGTAGATCGACGAAAACGCGTTGAGCACTGCATGGCTCGACTGCTGGATGGCGACACCGATCAAGAGCAGCAGCAAATGCGGCTCGCGCAGCCCACTGCCGGTGGCGGCCGGAATGTTGATCGGCTGGCCGCGCCGACGTGTCGGCCCGATGCGCGGGCAGAAGATCGCCATGACAACGGTCATGGCAAACCCGAACACCATGACATCAAGCACCAATCCGCCGCCCCACCGGCTGATCAGCTGGCCGCCGACCAGTGTCGAGACGATGAAGGCAATCGAGCCCCAGACGCGCATCGATCCGTAATCCAGCCCCCAGCGGCGCACGCCCGAGATGACGATCGATTCGACGACGGGCACATAGGGCGCAAAGGTGGCGCCCTGCAGCGCATAGACGATCGCCACCGGCCAGAAACTCGTCGTCCAGAACAGCGCGATCGCCGTCAGCAGCGACAGGCCGCCCGACCAGAGCAGCACGTCGGCGCGCTCCTTCAGACGGTCGGCGATCATCGCGACGACAGGCGCCACCAGCACGCGAACCACCATCGGTATGGCGAGGATGATGCCGATTTCATGGTCGCTGAAGCTGTGGGTCGCGAGCCAGACGGGAAAGAATGGCAGGACGATGCCGTTGACGAGCAGCGGCGCGCAATAGGAAAGCGCGCTGAGCAGCCGGAAGCGCGGCGGCGCTCCCTCACTCGGGGACTGTTGGGCGGGAATCATTGGTGGACCTGAAGGAAACTGGTCGTTGTCCTAACACACCACCCTGGAGGCGCCTATTGCGAGAAATAGCCCTACTGAAACGTTTTAGAAAATAAATACAGCCTGTCGCCCGACGGTAACGGGTAAGTCGGTGGAGCGCGGGCGCGGGCGCGGCGATGCCGATATCAGGCCGCCTGCGGGGCCAGTTCGCCTTCATCGCGCATTTCAATGGCGGCAAGCGCCGGCACGCTGCTGGCGAGCGCCCGCCAGGTGATCAGTTCGAAGGTGCCATCCTCATGCTCGGCGACCGCCGTGCAGCTCTCCACCCAATCGCCCGTATTGATGTAGCGGATGCCGTCCATGTCCTGGATGATGGCATGGTGGATATGGCCGCAGATCACGCCGTCGGCGCCGCTTTTGCGCGCTTCCTCCGCCACGACGCGCTCGAACTCGCCGATGAAGTTGACGGCATGTTTGACCTGCAGCTTTGCCCAGGCCGAGAACGACCAGTATGGCATGCCGAGGCGGCGGCGCACGGCCGCCAACAGGATGTTGATGCGGATTGCCGTGTCGTAGGCCCAGTCGCCGAGATAGGCGAGCAACCGGGCATTGCGGACGACGACGTCGAATTCGTCGCCGTGCAGGATCAGATATTTCTTGCCGTCGGCGCCGTCATGCATCATGCGGTCGACGACCTCGATGCCGCCGAAATGCATGCCCGGGAAGTCGCGCAGGAATTCGTCGTGATTGCCGGGGATATAAACGACGCGCGTGCCCTTGCGCGCCTTGCGCAGCAGCTTCTGGACGACGTCGTTGCAGACCTGCGGCCAGTACCAGCTGCGCTTCAGGCGCCAGCCGTCGACGATGTCGCCGACCAGAACGATCGTATCGGCCTCGTGGTGGCGCAGGAAATCCAGGAGGAAATCAGCCTTCGCGGCCTTCGAGCCGAGATGGACATCGGAAATGAAGAGCGTGCGGAAATGTCTGGGTTCCATCATGTCTATCACGAGCGTCGCTCATGCCCCATCTTTCATCTCACCTTCCAAAACCAGACTCGTGTTTCAGGAAGATGACAGGTTGCGGAAAAGCCGGCGCGGTGGCGATGTTGCCCTCTCCATCGGGCACGTTCATGATGACGGCGATTCCAGATCCGACACTGCGGAATGGCTGATGCGCCTCTTTCTCGTTCGCCACGGCGAATCTCTCGGCAACCTCAACGAACAGGCCTATCGCCAATTCGGCGATCACAACGTGCCGCTGACGCAGTGGGGCCATCGTCAGGCGGTCGAAGCCGGCGGGGCCATCGCCTCCTATCTGAAGGCATTGCCGCGCGCCGATTTCGGCAAGCTGCAGATCTGGTACTCGCCATTCCTCAGGACACGGCAGAGCAAGGACGCCCTGCTCACAGCCCTGCCGGAAAGTGTCGTCGGCGAGATCCGGGAGGATTACCTGCTGCGCGAGCAGGATTTCGGCCTCTTCACCGAAATCTATGACCATGCCGAACAGAAGCAGAAGTTTCCCGAGGAATTCGAAAAATGGGCGAGGCTGCGCAGCAACAGCGGCAAATTCTACGCCCGGCCGCCGGATGGCGAGAGCCGGGCGGATGTGGCCCAGCGGGTGCGTCTCTTCCTCCAGACCGTCATGCGCGACGCTGAGAATAGCGACCACAACGTCGTCATCGTCGGCCATGGCGTCACCAACCGGGCGGTCGAAATGAATTTTCTGCACCGCCCCGTCGAATGGTTCGAACGCTCAGACAATCCCGGCAATGCCGATATCACGCTGATCGAGGGCACGCGCTTGCAAGGATACCAGTCGATCTTGCTGCACCAGGCCGCCGACCGGCAGCCGGGACAGGAAGGTGAGTTGCGCGATGCCTATGGCGCCGATGTGACGATCACGCCCAAGGCCGGCGGGTAGTGGGAACTCCTATCAGGCCATTACCAGCAGTTCAATCAATGAGCACGGCGTTGCTACATCCCCTTCTCCCCAGCGGGGAGAAGATGCCGGCAGGCAGATGAGGGGGTGAGCGGCAAAGCCGCGAATGCACTGAGCGCAGGCGAAGGGCAATCTATGGCGTGCCGTACAGCCCCCTCATCCGACCCTTCGGGCCACCGTCTCCCCGCTGGTGAGAAGGGAAAGCAAGCGTCAATCTCGCCCGGGGCACAACCCTCCCCGTTTCGCCGTCACCCTATGTCGGTGACGTCGCCGTTGCCGCGTCCTGCCCGGCCGGGACCTCCTCGGTCACGGTCTCCGGCCGCTTCGTCCGCAGCAGGCGCAGTACGAAGACGAAGAAGACGGGGACGAAGAAGATCGCCAGCACCGTCGCCGAAATCATGCCACCGAGCACGCCGGTGCCGATCGCATTCTGGCTGGCGGCACTTGGCCCGGTGGCGATCGCGAGAGGCACCACGCCCAGGGTGAAGGCGAGCGAGGTCATGATGATCGGTCGGAAGCGCAGGCGGGCGCCTTCGATCGCGGCATCCATCAGCGATTTCCCTTCGGCGAAGCCATCCTTGGCGAATTCGACGATCAGGATGGCGTTCTTCGCCGACAGGCCGATGATCGCGATCAGGCCGACCTTGAAGTAGATGTCGTTCGACATGTCGCGGCTCATCACCGCCAGCACGCAGCCGATCACCCCGAGCGGCACGACCAGCATCACCGACAGCGGGATCGACCAGCTCTCGTAAAGCCCCGACAAAAGCAGGAAGACGAAAAGAATGCTGAGGCCGAACAGGAACGGCGCCTGCGATCCCGATCTGAGCTCCTCCAGCGACTGGCCGGTCCATTCGAAGCCGAAGCCATCGGGAAGCTCGGCGGCCAGCCGTTCCATTTCGGCAATCGCCGCGCCCGATGAATATCCCGGCGCCGGAGCGCCCGAAATGCGAACGGAAGGATAGCCGTTATAACCGACGATCTGTGCCGGTCCCTTCTGCCATTCGGCGACCGCGAAGGAGGACAGCGGCACCATGCCGCCGCTCGCATTGCGGACGTTGAGCTTCATCAGGTCTTCGGCCTGAAGTCTGCTCTTGTCCTGTGCCTGCACGATGACGCGCTGCATGCGGCCGGAATTCGGAAAGTCGTTGACGTAGCTCGAACCGAGATTGGCGGTGATCGTGCTGTTGATATCGGCGAAGGCGATGCCGAAAGTGTTGGCCTTTTCGCGGTCGATGACGAGCACCAGCTGAGCGGAATCCGGCATGCCTTCCGGCCGGATGCCGGCGATGATCGGATTCTGCGATGCCTTGCCGACGAGCAGTCCCGCCGCCTCGGTCAGCGCCGCCTGTCCCTTTGCGCCGCGATCCTGCAGGCGGAAGGTGAAGCCGTTGGTCGTGCCGAAGCCTTCGATCGGCGGCGGCGACAGCGCGAAGGATGTCGCATCCTTCAATGCAAACAGTTGCATATTGACCCGGTTGGAGATTTCCTGCACCGAATTGCCTGCGCCGCGCTCGGCCCAGTCCTTGAGCGTGACGAACACCAGGGCGGCATTCGGCCCCTGGCCGGAAAAGCTGAAGCCCTGGATCGCGACGACGTTCTCAACCGCCGGCTCCTGCTTGAAGATCGCCTCGATGCTTTCGAGCGAGGCGACCGTGCGGTTGCGGCTCGCCTCCGGCGGCCCCTGCACGTCGACGATCAGGAAGCCCTGGTCCTCATCCGGCACGAAGCTGCTCGGCAGGTTGACGAAGAGATAGCCGAGGCCGACGACGACCGCGAGATAGACGACCATGACCCGCCAGGAGCGCTTGGCCAGTCCCTCGACGGTGCGGGAGTATCGGCCGGTCAGCCGGTCGAACTTGCGGTTGAACCAGCCGGCGATGCCCTTTTTCTCGTGATGGCCCTTGATGGGCTTCAGGAAAGTGGCGCAGAGCGCCGGCGTCAGCGACAGCGCCAGGAAGGCCGAAAACAGGATGGAGACGACCATGGTCAGGCTGAACTGGCGGTAAATGATGCCGGTCGAACCCGGGAAGAACGCCATCGGCACGAAGACGCAGGTCAGAACCAGCGTGATGCCGAGGATCGCGCCGGTAATTTGCCGCATCGCCTTCTTGGTCGCCTCCTTCGGCGACAGCCCTTCCACCGCCATCAGCCGCTCGACGTTTTCGACCACCACGATGGCGTCGTCGACCAGAATGCCGATGGCAAGCACCATCGCGAACATCGTCAGCACGTTGATCGAGAAACCTGCGGCAAACATCACCGCCAGCGTCCCGAGCAGCGCGACGGGCACGACGAGCGTTGGAATGATGGTGTAGCGGAAGCTCTGCAGGAAGATGAGCATGACGATGAAGACGAGCGCGACGGCTTCTGCAAGCGTATGCGCCACCTTCTCGATCGATGCGGAGACGAACGGGCTGGTGTCGTAGGGAACGGAATATTCGACACCCGCCGGGAAGAAGCGCGACAGCTCCTCCATCTTCGCCTTGACGAGGTTGGACGTGTTGACGGCATTGCCCGTCGACGACAGCTGGATGGCGATGGCAGCGCTCGGCTGCCCGTTCAGCCGGGTGGAGAAACTGTAGCTCTCGCTGCCCTCTTCGATCCGCGCGACATCGCGCAGCCGGACGTTCGATCCGTCGGCATTGGCGCGCAGCACGATGTCGCCGAATTCCTTGCTGTCGGTCAGCTGACCCTTGACCAGCACCGTCGCCGTCAGGTCCTGCGAGATCGGATTGGGTGCGGCGCCGATCTGGCCGGCCGCCACCTGGGCATTCTGCGCCGAGATCGCCGCACTGATATCGGATGCGGTTAGGTTCAGGCCGACCATCTTGTCGGGATCGATCCAGATGCGCATTGCCCGCTGCGAGGCAAACAGCTGTGCGCGGCCGACGCCGTTAAGACGGCGCAGCTCGCCGATGACGTTTCTGTTGAGGTAGTCGCCGAGCGCCACCTCGTCGGTCTTCCCATCCGTAGAGGTCAGCGAGATGAACATCAGGAAGCCTGATGACGCCTCCTCGACCGTGATGCCCTGATCCTTGACCGACTGCGGCAGCCGCGGTTCGACGCGGCGGATGGCATTCTGAACGTCGACGGAGGCCTGATCGATGTCGGTGCCCGCCGCAAACGTCGCGGTGATCGTCATCGCGCCCGAGGTATCGGAGGTCGATTCAAAATAGGAAAGATGCTCGACCCCGTTCAGCTCTTCCTCAATCTGGCGGGTGACGCCCTGATAGATGTCCTGCGGCGATGCGCCGGGATAGCTGGTGGTGATGCTGAGCTGCGGCGGCGCGACCTTCGGATATTGCGCGACCGGCAGGAACGGCAGCGCGATCAGGCCTGCGATCGAGATGAAGATCGCAAAGACCCATGCAAGGATCGGGCGATCGATAAAGAAACGTGCCATCGATCTTACTCCGGCTTCCTGGCGTCACCGGAGGCGACTTCGCCGCTACGCCACTCCTCAGGCGCGACCTTGGCGCCAGGTTGCAGTTTCTGCACTCCGTCGACGACCAGGCGTTCGCCCGCGGACAGGCCGCTTTCGACCACCCATTCATTGCCAGAGGATTGACCGAGTTCGACATCGCGCGGCTGCGCCACGTCTCCCTCCTCGACGACATAGACCTGCGCCTTGCCATCGGCCGCGCGGATGACGGCGCGCTGCGGGATGAGGATCGCCTTCTCGCGGACGGCCTGCTCGATGCGGACCCTGACGTAAAGACCCGGCAGCAGATCGCCCTTGGGATTGGGGAATTCGGCGCGCAGGGTAACCTGGCCCGTCGTCGCATCGACCCTGGCGCTGCGGAAAAGCAGCTTTCCGGCTTGGCCGTAGACCGTGCCGTCGTCGAAGACCAGCTTGATGTCGGCTTTGCCTGCTTCCGTCGAGGCGAGGCTGCCGTTTTCGACCGCCCGCTTCAGCGCCAGCAACGCGCCGGAGGACTGCGTGAAGTCGGCATAGACGGGGTCGATCTGCTGGATCATCGCCAGCGCATCGCCGGCATCGGCCGTCACCAGCGCGCCTTCCGTCACCAGCGCACCGCCGATGATGCCTGATATCGGTGCCCGCACTTCGGTATAGCCGAGATTGATCTTCGCTTCGTCAAGTGCGGCCTGCGCCAGCGCGACATCGGCATCGGCCTGGGCAACGGCGACCGCCGCCGCATCATATTCGACCCCGCTTGCGACATCGCGGTCACGCAGCGATTTCTGCCGCTCCAGCTGCTGGCGGGCATTCAACTGCGTGGCCTTAGCACGCTCGAGGCTTGCTTCGGCGCTTGCGACGCGGACCCGAAATAGGGCGGGATCGATCCGATAGAGCACATCGCCCTGCTGAACGAGACTGCCCTGCTCGAAGACCCGTTCCTGCAGGATGCCTGAAACCCTGGCTCGCACCTCCGAAACCCGCGTCGCAGCAATCCGCCCGGGCAATTCGCTGACAACGGGAACCGGACGCGCATTCAGCGTCAGCACGCTGACGCCGACCGGCGGCATCGCGCCGCCTTCCTGAGCGTAAGCCGGCAAGCCGACGGCGAGGAACAGCGCCAGCGTTAGCGCATAACGCAATGATTTCGTATTAAAAAACATGTTCGTAAGCCTTCCTGACGGCCCCACTGAGGTCCAAAAAAGCACAGCCCGCCGACATGACGTTCGGCGGGCCTCCTGGACCGACAGATAGTCGATCTCTTTTCGCTTTGCAAGATACCTACCGGTTGGTATGATAGCAACATCACTTTTCGCGGCGCCATAGCCCGGTGATCCCGGGAGTGATACTGATCCCCTCCGGTCTCCTCCTCGCGAATCTCATCTCGAACCCAGGTCATGCATTGGTAGATAGCCCCCGCAACAGAAAGAAACAGCCGGATGTGGTGCGGCAGGCTCTCCTCGATTGCGCCACCAGGCTGGCGCTGGAGCACGGTCTGGCCGCCGTCAGCCTCCAGGCGGTCGCCACCGCCGCCGGCGTCACCAAGGGCGGCCTGTTTCATCATTTCCCGAATAAACAGGCTTTGGTGGAGGCCGTCTTCGACGGCATGATGGAAAGCTTCGACCGCGAAATCGATGAAGAGCTGGCAAGGGATAACGGCGGCCACGGCACATTCACCCGCGCCTATGTCCGCACCCTGTTTGCCGACCGCGCCCTCAACAGCAGCCCATGGTCGGCGCAAACCATGACCGTTCTTGCCGATCCTTACTCCAAAAACCTCTGGCACAAATGGATCAATGACCGGCTCATCAGGCACGCCGCGACCGACACGGGAACGCGGCTCGAGATCGTTCGCCTGGCGGCCGACGGGGCCTGGCTGACCCATGTTCTGAGGCCCGACGATCAAGATGGATCCGACGACACGGCTCTGCTGCAGGAGTTGATCGAGCTCACCGCGAAGTGACGGGCAACCGGCCTGTCACCGTCCGGCGCTCGCAAACCTACGAAAAAACCCCTCCCCAACCCCTCCCCACAAGGGGAAGGGCCTTAGATGCGGTGCCGGCGTACCCCATTTCATCGTTTCATCCGCGGAACGGCCGATGTCCGCCTCAGGTGGCGCCGCGCGTTAGTCCCTCCCCCTTGTGGGGAGGGGTTGGGGAGGGGTTTTTACGACCGCCGGTTCCGTATCCCTCAGGCAGCCCGCACAGCTGCCGTCGGTTTCACGTTCTGGTTCATCCGGAACAGATTGTTCGGATCATAACGCCGCTTGATTTCGGCAAGCCGGTCGTAGTTGGCGCCATAGGCCATTTCCACCCGATCGGCCTCGTCCTCAGGCATGAAGTTGATATAGGCGGTACCCACGGCATGCGGCTTGGTTGCCTCGAAAAGCTCCCGCGCCCAGCCGATACAGCTTGCGTCCATCCCCGTCTCGCGCCAGCGCGCATGCACATTCATGACGAAATGCGAGCTGCGCTGCGGAAAGGCGGTGGCTTCGGTGGGAATGCGGCCGGCCGCGCCGCCGACATGGCCGACGAAGATTTCGCATTCCGGGCCGGGCAACTGGCGCACGGCCTTGAGCAGCACCTCGATCGCCGCATCCGAGAGCGCGGCGAAATCCTGGCTTTTCCAGTAATTGCGCGCACCCGGCGTCAGCAACGGGTCGAATGCCTGCTGCCAGCCGGTAAACGGCACAGGGCCGACGACGTCGGCAATCGGTTTTCCGATCGCCCGCAATCTTTCCGTTGCTTTTTCCCCGGCCGCGATGTCTCCGCAATAACACATGGCAAGCACCACGACCTCCTTGCCGTGCCACTCGGCCGGCAGGAACGGCAGCGGCGGCGCCTGGCGCATCACCACCCAGCAAGTCAGTTCATCGGGCGCCGCTTCCAGCGCCTGCCGATATTCCCGCAGCACTTTCTCCGCGTCAGCGAAGGGATGCACCACCAGCCCGGCGAGGACCTCTGTCTTGAGCGGATTGAGCTGGAACTCGAAGGAGGTGACGACACCGAAATTACCGCCGCCGCCGCGCAGTGCCCAGAAGAGGTCCGGCCTTTCCGTCTCGCTCGCCTTGACCAGCTCGCCATCGGCCGTCACCACATCGACCGAGACCAGATTGTCGATCGTCAACCCGAATTTGCGGGTCAGCCAGCCGAAACCGCCGCCGAGCGTCAGGCCGGCGATGCCGGTCGTCGAATTGATGCCGGTCGGCAGCACCAGACCGAAGGCCTGCGTTTCCTGGTCGATATCGGCAAGCGTTGCCCCCGGCTCGATCCTGGCGCGGCGCGTCTCCGGGTCGACCCGCACCGATTTCATCGCCGACAGGTCGATGACGACGCCGCCATCGCACACCGCGTTGCCCGCAATGCCGTGGCCGCCGCCGCGCACCGAAACGAGCAGATTGTTGTCGCGTGCAAACCGCACGGCGCGCACGACATCGGCAGCACCGGCGCAACGCGCGATAAGCCCGGGCCGACGATCGATCATCGCATTCCAGATCGCCCGCGCTTCGTTGTAATCCATGTCTTTATTGGTCAGGAGATTGCCGCGAAATCCGGCGGCAAACGCATCGATGGCCACATCATTGACCATCGTCTGCCCCTTTTGCAGGGTCGTCAGGTTCAAATTGTCCATGATTTCCTCCATGCGACCGGCGCCCCGCACCGTCGCGGCGGCATATTGCGCCTGCGGTGATCGCCAAACAAGTTTTCCAAAAGGATTAGCTAGTTGCTTCCGCCGCGATGAGGCTCCATGCAAAGAACGCATCTTGTGTGCCGTGGATACCCCCCTCTGCCCTGCCGGGCACTCCCCCACAAGTGGGGAGATTGGATGGGCGCGATGGCTCACTCAAGCAACGACCGCACAAATACGCTGGTACAGTAAAGAGGGAGCGACGATCCAGCCTCATGCCGATCTCCCTCCTTGTGGGGGAGATGCCCGGCAGGGCAGAGGGGGTTACCCCACGGCACAACCTAGTCCTCTCGAAAACTTCGCCCATCCCCCATTTCCATACTGTCGCCCGTATCCGATTGATGTATGGAGGGAACTCCCAAAAAGACGTGCACGGAGGCGGCAATGGATAACCAGGAAAAATCCAAGACGGACAAGAACCTGACAAGCGGCGATCTCGACGAGCAGGCGCTGTTTTTCCACCGCTATCCCCGCCCCGGCAAGCTGGAGATCCAGGCAACCAAGCCGCTCGGCAACCAGCGCGACCTGGCGCTCGCCTATTCGCCGGGCGTTGCCGCCCCTTGCCTTGCCATCCGCGACAATCCTGAGATGGCGGCTGAATATACCTCGCGCGCCAATCTCGTCGCCGTCATCTCCAACGGCACCGCCGTGCTCGGCCTCGGCAATATCGGTCCGCTGGCCTCGAAGCCGGTGATGGAGGGCAAGGCCGTGCTCTTCAAGAAGTTCGCCGGCATCGATGTCTTCGATATCGAGATCGACGCGGCAAGCGTCGAGCAGATGGTCTCGACGGTCAGCTCGCTGGAGCCGACCTTCGGCGGCATCAATCTCGAAGACATCAAGGCGCCGGAATGTTTCGAGGTCGAGCGGCGCCTGCGCGAGAAGATGAAGATCCCGGTTTTCCACGACGACCAGCACGGCACGGCGATCATCGTCGCCGCCGCGATCCTGAACGGGCTGGAACTTGCCGGCAAGGCGATCGAGAACGTCAAGATCGTCGCCTCAGGCGCCGGTGCGGCCGCGCTTGCCTGCCTCAACCTCTTGGTGATCCTCGGGGCAAAACGCGAAAACATCTGGGTTCACGATCTCGAAGGCCTCGTCTACGAGGGCCGCACCGAGCTGATGGACGAATGGAAATCCGTCTACGCCCAGAAGAGCGACACGCGCACGCTCGCCGAAAATATCGGCGGCGCCGACGTCTTCCTCGGCCTGTCGGCCGCCGGCGTGCTGAAGCCGGAATTGCTGGCGCAGATGGCCGACAAGCCGCTGATCATGGCGCTCGCCAATCCGACGCCAGAAATCATGCCCGATCTCGCCCGTGCCGCCCGTCCCGACGCGATGATCTGCACCGGTCGCTCGGATTTCGCCAACCAGGTCAACAACGTCCTCTGCTTCCCCTATATCTTCCGCGGCGCACTCGATTGCGGTGCCGAGACGATCAACGAGGAAATGAAGATGGCGGCCGTGCGCGCCATCGCAGCCCTCGCCCGCGAGGAACCGTCGGACGTCGCCGCCCGCGCCTATTCCGGCGAAACGCCGGTCTTCGGCCCGGATTACCTGATCCCCTCGCCCTTCGATCCGCGCCTGATCCTGCGCATCGCGCCTGCCGTTGCCAAGGCTGCCGAACAGAGCGGCGTGGCGCGCCGCCCGATCCAGGATTTCGACGCCTATCTCGACCAGTTGAACCGCTTCGTCTTCCGCTCCGGCTTCGTCATGAAGCCGATCTTCACCGCGGCCAAGGCCGCCGAGCGCAAGCGCGTCATCTTCTCCGAAGGTGAAGACGAGCGTGTGCTGCGCGCCGCCCAGGTTCTGCTGGAGGAAGGCCTTGCCGACCCGATCCTCATCGGCCGCCCGCAGGTCATCGAGACGCGCCTGAAGCGCTACGGCCTGCGTATCCGGCCGCTGCAGGATTTCGAGGTCATCAACCCCGAGGACGATCCGCGCTTCCGCGAATATGTCGATCTCTATTTCTCCCTCGTCGGCCGCCGCGGCGTCATTCCCGAAGCCGCCCGTACCATCGTGCGCACCAACACCACCGTCATCGGCGCGCTCGCGCTGAGGCGCGGCGAAGCCGATGCGTTGATCTGCGGACTCGAAGGCCGCTATGAAAAGCATCTGCGCGACGTCCGCCAGATCATCGGCAAACGCAAGAATGTCCGTGATTTCTCCGCCCTCAGCCTGATGATCTCGCAGCGCGGTGCCACCTTCTTCACCGACACCTACGTCACCTTCAACCCGAGCGCCGAGGAGGTTGCTGAGGCAACGGTGCTGGCGGCCGAGGAAATCCGCCGTTTCGGCATCACCCCGCGCGCCGCCCTCGTCTCGCACTCCAACTTCGGCTCGCGCGAATCCGAAAGCGCTACGAAGATGCGCAATGCCCTGCAGCTCGTGCGCGAGACTGCCCCCGATCTCGAGGTCGACGGCGAAATGCACGGCGAAAGCGCCATCACCGAGGCGCTGCGCAAGCGTGTCATGCCGGATACGACGCTGCATGACGAGGCGAACCTGCTGGTCTTCCCGAACCTCGACGCCGCCAACATCACGCTCGGCGTCGTCAAGTCGATGACCGATGGTCTGCATGTCGGCCCGATCCTGCTCGGCACCGCCCTGCCCGCCCATATCCTCGCCCCCTCGGTCACCTCCCGCGGCGTCGTCAATATGGCCGCACTGGCCGTCGTCGAGGCATCGCAGCCGGCGTAAGCCGGCTGCGGCCAACGTCAGCCACCGGCGATCGACAGGCGTCCTCTATCCGCGAGCGCGTCCGCGCGCTCGTTGCCGGCAATCCCTGAATGCCCCTTGCACCAGGCAATGGTCACCAGGGCGTTTTGGCATAGCTGAAGATCGACCGCTTTCCAAAGGTCCGCATTGTCGATCGTTCGCCTTCGCCCCTGTCCATTCGGGCTACTTTTCTTCCAGCCGTTGTTCTTCCAGATATGCCGCCGGCTGTTGCAGCCTTTGACGGCATAGACGGAATCGGACCAGATGATCGCGGGTTCGCCGGCTGTTTGGCTGTTGATCCACATGGCGGCCCTGAGAACGGCGGTCAATTCCATGGAATTATTGCTGGAATCGTCGACGCCACCGAAGTCGGAGGCGATTTCCGCCGCATCGCGATAAGCGACAAACGACCAGCCTCCATGCCCGGAACCGGGCTCATAACAACCGTCCGCGAAGAGGTGAAGGCCGTGTTGGGCTTCCGTCACGCCTGATATCGGCGCAAAGGATCGGATCTCGTCGGGGATGCCTGTCATTTTCACCGCGTCTCTGGCGATTGCTGGATAAGATCAGGAAAATACGCTAATATTTTCTCTGAGCTTATTAAGAGAAATCCGTTAAGGGAAAACGCGCGGCCGATTGAAGTCGCATTCGACCCACCGACCGTTTGCTCATTCCGGGACGACGCCGTGAAACGCCGAAACCTGTCTCTCGCCCTTCTTCTCGCCTTCGCAGCGCCCGCCGTCGCGCAGACCAATGCCATCTGTGAGGACCTGCGCGGCCGTCTCGCCGACCTGCCGCGATCGATCGGCAATAGCAACGGCCCGGAAGCACGCCAATATGCCAGTGCCATGGCCGAGCAGAACCTCGAGCTGCGCAAGGTGCGCAACGACCTGCGCAGTTACGGCTGCACCTCGGGCAGCATGGTGGTGATCGGCGGCGAGAATGCCGATTATTGCACCGAGCTGTCGCAGGCCGAAGGCCGGATGATCGACAATATCGCTTATCTCCAGGACCGCCGCGACGAGCTGGCCGACCGGAACAGCGCCGATGACGACCGCCGCGAACTGATGGCCGCGCTCGACAGCAACGGCTGCAACAGCGAGAACTTCTATGCGCCTTCCGCGCGCGGTGCCGGCGAGCCTGCCCCGAGCGTCGAGGAGCAGGCGATGCGTTCCGATACCTTCATTCCGCTCGGCGGCGGCGAGGAGGCCGACCCGCATTACGGCCTGCCGCGGGCCGATATGCTGTCGCCGGTCAGCACCATGTGCGTGCGCAGCTGCGACGGCGGCTTCTTCCCGATCAGCTCGAACACCACCTCGGTTGATTTCGGCCGCGACGCCCAGACCTGCGCCAAGATGTGCCCCGGCATCGAGACCGAACTCTTCTATCGCGAGGTGACGAGCACGGAGGCCTCGAACATGATCTCGGTCGCAACCGGCACGCCCTACAGCGCCATGAAGAACGCCTTCGCCTACAAGAACCGCGCGCCCGGTGAAAAGAACACCTGCGCGTGCAATCTCACCGCCTATTTCGACGAGATGCGCGGCAAGCAGGCGGTCAGCCAACCGCCGCAGCAGGGCTCGATCACCACCATCCGCACCAATCCGCCGATCAAGGAGACCGCGACAACGGCCGCGCCGCAGTCATCGGTGCCTGAGCGCCCTTACGATCCCACGCAGAACAAGGTCCGTCAGGTCGGCCCGCAGTTCCTCGCCGGCGACCAGGGCTCGATTGATCTTGCCAATCCCGCAGCACCTGGCCCCCAACCGCAGCAGTAGCCGCAGCAGCAGTGATGGCTAAGGCTCGTTGCGTCCCCAGCCGTCGTGGAAGACGAGTTCCTCGAGCGGCAGCCGCTGCCGCCAGCCTTTAACCGAGAGTTCCGGCTCGTCGTAAAGCCGGTCGACGAACCCGGCGCAGAGCCAGGCGATCACTTCGATATGCTCGGGTATGCCGAGAATGGTCTTCAGATCGCCTTCGCGAAAAATGCTGACCCAGCCGATGCCGATCCCTTCGGCGCGAGCCGCAAGCCAGAGATTCTGGATGGCGCAGACTGTTGAATAGCTGTCCATCCGCGGATTATGCGTGCGCCCCAGCACCACGCTGCCGCTGCGGGTGGGATCGCAGGTCACGCATATGCCGAGCGGCGCCTCGACGATGCCTTCGAGCTTGAGCGAGCGGTAGGCTTGGCGCCGCTCGCCCTCGAACATCGCTGCCGCTTCCTCGTTGGCCTTCGAAAAGGCATCGCGGACCTGCGCGCGCACCGTTGGACTTTTCACCAGAATGAAATTCCACGGCTGCATGAAGCCGACGGAGGGTGCGTGGTGGGCGGCTGTCAAGAGCCGCGCCACGACATCGTCCGGCAAGGGATCGGGCAGGAACTGGCTGCGAACGTCGCGCCGCGTCATGATCGCGTGATAGACGGCCTCGCGTTCGGCCAAGGAAAAACCGGACGCCACTGACAGGGCATCCTCATCAAAGGGTCGCATCGTCAAATCCCCAACAACGCAACCGCCCGCCGTCCGCGCGGGTTGGGTCTATCTTGCCAGGCCGGTCTTCTGACTTGGCGTCATCCGTCTGCCGCAGCCTTCCCGGCAAAAGCCAGTGGCATATGAAGCGGCAGGCGTCGGCCTTACAGCGTTGGGCACGTTCCGGTCTTGCACCGGATTCCCGATTCTCCCGCCTGGATGGCAGGCACCTGACGCCGCATCTATTTCAGCAAAACAGCGCCACCGCAAGCCGGCTCTCACATCGCATTCAAACTGCCTGCGACATCGACTTCATGGACAGGCGGGTGTCGCTGCCCTAGAAATGAATTGATCCCGACCGACGCCCATGGCGCCGTGATTTGTCTCCTTGCATCCCGGTTGCCCGTGCCCCGCCTCACACCCATGATCCTTGCGGTCGCCCTGTTCATGGAACAGATGGATTCGACCGTCATCGCCACCAGCCTGCCGGCGATAGCGGCCGATATCGGCACCTCGCCGATCGCGTTGAAGCTTGCCGTCACCAGCTATCTCGTGGCGCTGGCGATCTTCATCCCGATCAGCGGCTGGATGTCGGATCGTTTCGGCGCGCGTAACATCTTCCGCATGGCGATCTTCGTCTTCATGATCGGCTCGGTCGCCTGCGCCTTTTCCAATTCAATCGCGGCCTTCGTCGTCGCGCGGCTGATCCAGGGCGCCGGCGGCTCGATGATGACGCCGGTCAGCCGCCTGCTGCTGGTCCGGGCAACGCCGCGCCACGAACTCGTCGATGCCATGGCCTGGCTAACCATTCCGGCGCTGATCGGGCCGATCATGGGTCCGCCGATCGGCGGTTTCCTCACCACCTATCTCACCTGGCACTGGATCTTCTGGATCAATGTCCCGATCGGCGTGCTCGGCATCATCCTCGTCACGCGTTTCCTGCCGGCGGTCGAGCCGCGCAGCCCGCGGCCGATGGATTTTCCGGGCTTCTTCCTTTGCGGCATCGGCTTTTCCGGATTCGTCTTCGGCCTCTCGGTGATCAGCCTGCCGGCCGTGCCGGTGATCTACGGCTATGTCACGGTGGCCGTCGGCATCCTTGCCGGCCTCCTCTATCTCCTGCATGCCCGCCGCGTGCCCTATCCGCTGCTCGATCCGAAAATGTTCCGCTACCCGATGTTCCGGGCGGCGATCCTCGGCGCCTCGAATTTTCGCATGGGGCTCGGCGCCCTGCCCTTTCTGATGCCGCTCATGTTGCAGCTCGGCTTCGGCCTGACGCCGCTGCAATCGGGCTCGGTCACCTTCGTCAGCGCGCTCGGCTCGATGGGCTCTAAATTTGCCGCTTCGCGCACCTTCAATGCCTTCGGCTTCCGCACCGTCACATCGATTACCACCTTGCTTGCGGCAATCTTCCTCGGCATCAATGGCTTCTTCACCACGGAGACGCCGCTGCCGCTGATCATGGCCTGCCTGCTGATCGGCGGCCTCTTCCGCTCCATGGCCTTTTCGGGCGTCAACGCCATGGCCTTCGGCGATGTCGACGATGCCGACAGCAGCCAGGCGACCGCGATCAACGCCGTGGCCCAGCGCATCTCCATGGCGATGGGAGTGGCGATCGCCGGCGGCATCCTCGAAATTTCGAGCGGCTTCCATGGCGGCAGGCTGCTGGTCTCGGATTTCCACACCGCCTTTTTCAGTGTCTCGGCGATTTCGGCGCTGGCCTGCATCACCTTCCTGCGCCTGCCGCGCGACGCCGGTGCCGAACTGACGACACGGCGCCGCAAGCACCGCCAGGCCGAGCCGGGTGAGGCCATGGCGGAAAACAGCCCTTGATCCCGCCGGCCGCCGTTTCGGTATCCCATTCCACTTTATGATTTCTTCACACATCGAAGACAGACTGCGTTTGCGCGTTTTGGGTCGCACAGGGGGACATGGGCATGAGTGCTCATGCTGCGACCGCCGGCGTGGATGCCTGTATTGATAGGCTGGTCGGGAACATATCCGACTGAGCCCGCGTTTCGAGGCCCCCGCGGCATGTTCCAATTTTTGAAAACGATGCCTCTGACAGCCAAGCTGGCGGCGATTATCGTGGCCGTCAACCTTTGCGGCATCTCCGCCTTTGCCACCTACACCTGGATGTATGAAACCAAGGCGTTGATCGATGGCGCCAAGGCGAACTGGTCCAAGGATGCGGAGCAATTTGCCTCTCTGGCCGCCGGCGGCGTGAAATGGGGCAAGGCGAACGCCGTTCGCGAGGCCTATTCGCTGTACCGCGACGATCCCTCGCTCGACCTCGTTCAGTTTGCCGCCTTCAACGCCGAACCTGCGGCCGTCGATACATGGACGCGCGACGGCATTGACGGTCTGCCGGCAGCCGCCGATCTGGCCAAGCGCCTCAGCGCCAAACCTGAGAAAACGACGATCGACGACAGCGGAGTATCGGCCGGTGTCGTGACCATCATCGCACCGCTTCCGCTGGACAAATCGGGCAAGGCGACCGGCTATGTCGTCACCAACTGGTCGGTTGAAAAAATTGCTGCTGAGGTCGAGCAGAAGGTGCTGATTTCGCTGCTGACGCAGTTCGCGATCACCGCCCTCGCCGTTGTCGCTTTCCTTCTCGCCATGCGCAGCCTCGTCGGCCGCCCTCTCCGGATTCTCAGCGAGCGGATCAGCGCCTTGCAGAAAGGCGATCTGGCCTCTCCCGTCACTTACAGGGAAAATGGCGACGAGATCGGCTTCCTGGCGCGTGCCCTGGAAGTTTTCCGTAACGAGGCGATTGCGAAAGTCGAAAGAGAACAGGCTGCGGCCGAGCAGAGCGCCTCGTTCGACGCCGAAAGGGCGCGCAACGCATCCTTGACGGAAGAGGCCAGCAACGCGCAGCGGCTGGTCATGACCGCGCTCGCCAATGAATTGGAAAAGCTCGCCGCCGGCGACTTCTCGACACACCTGGCCGATCTCGGCCCTGAATTCGATAAATTGCGGCAGGATTTCAACCGTATGGTCGAAGCGGTCGCGGCAGCGCTGACCGAGATCAAGATCGCCTCCGTCGCGGTTGAAGGCGGCTCGAGCGAGCTTGCCTCCTCCGCCGATCAGCTTGCCAAACGCACCGAGCAACAGGCAGCAGCCTTGGAACAGACCGCAGCCGCACTCGATGAGGTGACCACCACGGTCAGAACATCGTCGCAGCGGGCCGAAAGTGCCGGAAAGCTGGTCGAAGAAACGAAGCGCAGCGCCCATGTCTCGGCGACCGTGGTACGCGATGCGATCGGGGCGATGGATCGTATCCAGACCTCCTCGAGCCAAATCGGCCGCATTATCGGCGTCATCGATGAAATCGCTTTCCAGACGAACCTGCTGGCGTTGAACGCCGGCGTCGAGGCGGCGCGCGCCGGCGAAGCCGGCAAGGGTTTTGCGGTCGTCGCGCAGGAAGTGCGTGAACTCGCCCAGCGTTCCGCCAATGCGGCAAAGGAAATCAAGAACCTGATCAGCGTCTCCGGCCAGGAAGTGGCGGCCGGCGTCGGGCTGGTGAACGAAACCGGCGATGCCCTGTTGAAGATCGAGGAGCAGATCAACCGCATCAGCGACAGTATCGCTTCGATCGTCCAGTCCTACCGCGAACAGGCGACGGGCCTGCAGGAAATCAACGGCGCCATCAACCAGATGGATCATGCGACACAGCAAAACGCGGCAATGGTCGAGGAGACCAATGCCGCCTGCCAGGAACTGCGCACGCAGGGACGGCTTCTGCAGGATTCGGCCGGCAGGTTCACTGTTGGCGCCGCTGCCGCCAGCCAGCCCAAAGCCGCTCAACCCGTTCGTCAATCTCGCCCCGAACCCCGAGCCTTGGTGCAGCGGCATGCAGGAAATGCCGCCGTTGCCGCTGCTCCCGGTGCCTGGGAGGAGTTCTGACCTCGTCTTCGTTCGATAGACTTTATTCCTCAGCACCCATAATCAGGAAGGGAACAGTTATGAAGAAAGTTGTGTCCGCATTTCTTTTGGCCTGCACCGCAATTGCCGTGCCGACGGGCGTATCCATGGCCCAGGATGCGAAACTCGCCCCGATCTCCGACTACGTCACAAGCGATGTAAAGCCATGGCTTAACGACCCGGTCATCATCGAGGCCATCAAGGCCCAGAATGCCGCAAACGCCAATCTGGGCCAGGCCGATATCGACGCTCTCGACAAGAAGTGGCGCGCCGAGGTCGATGGGTCCGACCATTCGATGATCGACGGCGTGCTCGGCAATGCCTTGTCGAAATTCCTTCAGGAAAAGAAAGAGGCTTCCGGCGGCAAGATTGCCGAGATCTTCGTCATGGATGCAAAGGGGCTGAATGTCGGCCAAAGCGATCCCACCTCCGACTACTGGCAGGGCGATGAAGGCAAGTTCCAGAAATCCTTCGGCGCCGGCAAGGACGCCGTCTTCGTCGATGAGATCGAAAAGGACGAATCGACCCAGACGCTGCAGTCGCAGGCAAGCGTCACCATATCGGACGACAAGGGAACGCCGATCGGCGCCATCACCGTCGGCGTGAACGTCGACGCTCTCTGATCGTAAGACCTTATTTGGTTCGTATCTCTCGCCCAGAAGCAGCGCGCTTCTGGGCGATTGCTTTAAGCCCTCAGCAGGAACGGTGGCGCCGCGCCGGCGCGCGTGGCTTTCAGCCCAAAATTCTGCGTGACATCACGCAGCCGCGACGATACATACGCCTGATGTCGACCGCTTCGATCCACGCCTCGCGTTTTTATTGGTACCGCTGCTCCCAGCGGATGCGGGTCTATGCGTAACTGAAGTCGACGCGACGACAACCCGAACAGCCGCTAGTCTACCTGGCGGCTTTTTTATTCCGCTCGGTATGACCAAACAGGAGCCATACCGTGTCCGATACCATTGACGATCTCCGTATCCTCGAGATCACCCCGCTGACCAAACCCGCCGATATCATCGCGGAAATCCCGCGAACCGTTGCCGTCAGCGAGACGGTGACCAGCAATCGCCATGCGATCCATAAGATTCTCGAGGGAGAAGACGACCGCCTGATCGTCGTCATCGGCCCTTGCTCCATCCATGATCCTGCTGCGGCACGCGAATATGCCGAGCGGATGGCGGAACAGCGGCAGCGCTTCTCCAACGATCTCGAAATCGTCATGCGCGTCTATTTCGAAAAGCCCCGCACCACGGTCGGCTGGAAGGGCTTGATGAACGACCCGCATCTCGATGGCAGCTACCGCATCGAGGAAGGGCTTCGGATTGCCAGACGCCTGCTGCTCGACGTCAATGCCATGGGCCTGCCCGCCGGCGCCGAATTCCTCGAGACGATCACGCCGCAATACATTGCCGACCTCGTCAGCTGGGGCGCGATCGGCGCACGCACGACCGAAAGCCAGATCCATCGCCAGCTCGCATCCGGCCTCTCCTGCCCGATCGGCTTCAAGAACGGTACCGACGGCGGCGTCCGCGTCGCGCTCGACGCCATCCTCGCCGCCTCGCAGCCGCATCATTTCCCCGCCGTCACCAAGGACGGGCAGGCTGCGATTGCTTCAACAAAGGGCAACGAGGACTGCCAAATCATCCTGCGCGGCGGCAAACAGCCGAACTATGAAGCGGCCGACGTCGAAGCCGTGGTCGGCGAAGCCGTCAAGCTGGGCGTGACCCCGCGCATCCTGATCGATGCCAGCCATGCCAACAGCAGCAAGGATCCCATGAACCAGCCGCGCGTCGTCAAATCCGTGGCCGCGCAGATCGCCGTCGGCAACCGCCACATCAAGGGTATGATGATCGAGAGCAACCTCGTCGCCGGCCGCCAGGATCTCGTCCCCGGCAAAACGCTGGTCTACGGCCAATCCATCACCGACGGCTGCATCGGCTGGGACATGTCGGTTGCGACGCTGGAAGACCTGGCGCAATCCGCCCGCGCCCGGCGCAAGGCAGCCGCTTAAGCTTCCGGGAAATAGCGCACATAGGCGAATTCCTCGCCATCAGGAGACCAGCAGGGCACGTTGATCGTGCCCTGCCCGCCGAACAGCTCGAACAGCGTCTTCAGATTGCCGCCATCCATATCCATCAGCCGCAGCCGCACGTCGAGATCGCGCGGGTGGTCGAAAACCGAGGGGTCGTAGGACAGGATCAGCACCTTGTCGTTCCGGGGCGACGGATGGGCGAACCAGTTGCCCTGATTGTCCGAGGTCACCTGTTCCAGTCCGCTGCCATCGGGATGGACGCGCCAGATCTGCATCAGCCCGGTGCGGCTGGAATTGAAATAGATCCATTGTCCGTCGGCCGAATAGTCCGGCCCGTCATTGCGGCCCTCGCCATGCGTCAGCCGCGTCTCGGCGTCGCCATCGACGGAGATCGTGTAGATGTCGAAGAGGTCGTCGCGGATGCCGCAATAGGCAAGCCGGCGGCCATCCGGAGACCAGCCGTGCCAGTAGGACGGCGCGTTCTCGGTCACGAGCCGCGGCGTGCCGCCCGCAATCGGCAGGACGTAGATCGTCGACTTGCCGAATTCGGTCTTGTCGGAGATGACGATCTGAGTGCCGTCGGGCGAAATACCGTGATCGTTGTTGCAGTTCACGGCAAAGCCGGTATCGACCTTGGTGACTTCGCCGCCATGGAGCGGCAGCCGGTAGAGCAGCCCATCGCCATTCAAAAGCAGGTAGGAACCGTCAGGCGCGAAGTTCGGCGCCTCCACCAGCGTGTCCGTCTGCCAGACCTCGCGGGCTCTGCCCGTCCTGACATTGTAGATCTCGACCGAGCTGCGCATGTTTCCTCTCTCGCATTTCCAGAGCGATAGCGTCAGCAATCCCGATGGCGTCAGCAATCCCGATCGCGATTAGCGATCCCGGAACCGGTTGGTGATCGGATAGCGCCGGTCGCGGCCGAAATTCTTCTTGGTGATCTTTACGCCCGGCGCCGATTGCCGCCGCTTATATTCGGCAAGATAGAGCAGGTGCTCGATGCGATGGACGGTCGCCACATCATGGCCGCGCGCGACGATCTCCTCGACTGCCATCTCCTTCTCCACCAGGCATTCGAGAATATCGTCGAGCACCGGATAGGGCGGCAGTGAATCCTGATCCTTCTGGTCGGGACGCAGTTCGGCCGACGGCGCCTTGTCGATGATATTGTTCGGGATCACCTCGCCCGACGGCCCCAGCGCACTTGGCGGCACATTCTCGTTGCGCCAGCGGGCCAGCGCATAGACCTGCATCTTGTAAAGGTCCTTGATCGGATTGAAGCCGCCGTTCATATCACCGTAAAGCGTGGCGTAGCCCACCGACATTTCAGACTTGTTGCCGGTCGTCACCACCATCGAGCCGAACTTGTTGGAGATCGCCATCAGGATGACGCCGCGCGCCCGGCTCTGCAGGTTTTCCTCGGTGATGCCGCTATCCGTGCCCGCGAAGAGATCGGACAGCGCGCTGCTGAAGCCCGTCACCGGCTGCTCGATCGGCACGATGTCATAGCGGCAGCCGAGCGCCTTTGCGCAATCGGCCGCGTCCTTCAACGAGTCTTCCGATGTGTAGCGGTAGGGCAGCATGACGGTCCGCACCCGCTCCTCGCCCAGCGCATCGACGGCGATTGCCGTGCAGATCGCCGAGTCGATGCCGCCGGAAAGGCCGAGCACCACCGTCTTGAAGCCGTTCTTGTTGACATAGTCGCGAAAGCCGAGCAGGCAGGCCCGGTAGTCGGCCTCCTCGCCTTCAGGAATATGCGCCATCGGCCCTTCGGCGCAGTGCCAGCCGGCCTCGCCGCGTTTCCATGTCGTCACCGCCAGCGCCGTCTCGAACTGGCTCATCTGGAAGGCAAGCGATTTGTCGGCATTGAAGGCGAAACTGGCGCCGTCAAACACCAGTTCGTCCTGGCCGCCGAGCTGGGCGGCGTAGACCAGCGGCAGGCCGGTCTCGATCACCTGCTTCAGCACCACCTGATGGCGGATATCGACCTTGCCGCGATAATAGGGCGAACCGTTCGGCGACAGCAGAATCTCGGCTCCGCTTTCGGCCAGCGTCTCGCAGACGCCGAGATCGCCCCAGATATCTTCGCAGATCGGAATGCCGATGCGCACGCCGCGGAAATTGACCGGCCCCGGCATGGCGCCCTGGTTGAAGACGCGCTTCTCGTCGAACTCGCCGTAGTTCGGCAGATCGATCTTGTCGCGCACCGCGATCACCTTGCCGCCGTCCACCACGGCGACGGAATTATAGCGCCCGGTCTCGTCCTGCCGGGGAAAACCGATGAGAACGCCCGGCCCGCCATCGGCGGTATCCGCGGCGAGGCTTTCGACCGCCTTCCAGCAGGCGCGGATGAAGGCCGGCTTCAGTACCAGGTCCTCAGGCGGATAGCCGGAAATGAAGAGTTCGGTCAGGACGAGCAGATGCGCGCCTTCTCGAGCCGCATCGGCGCGCGCTTCGCGTGCCTTGACGAGATTGCCGGCGACATCGCCGACTGTCGGATTGAGCTGCCCGATGGCGATACGGAAGATATCAGAAAGAGCGTTTTCCTGTGTCATGTCATTTATTTAGCCTGCACCTTCCGCGACCGCAACATGTCCCGCGGCAAAAGCCGCACCTAGCGGTGACGAAATTTTTATGAACGGACGCGCGATGGTCTCGCGGCATAGACACGCATTGCAATTTGCCGGAGGAGCGGAATACTGCCCGAAAAGCGACTGCATCGATAACGGGCACCGGAAACAGGCCATGTCTAATCTCTCGAACTTCATGCACCATCATTTCGACAAGCCGGCCGACGAACTCGGCGACATCGAAAAACGCGTGCTGGCGAAGGCGCATGCGCGCAAGGTCATCTCAACCGATGTCAACGCCGCTCTTTCCGCCGAGTCCTCGTTCGGTGAGCGTGTCGCCGACGGCATCGCCCGCGTCGGCGGTTCCTGGTCCTTCATCCTCGCCTTCCTGGCCTTCCTTGTCGTCTGGACGCTGATCAACACCATCATTCTGGCAACAGGCGCTTTCGACCCCTACCCCTTTGTTTTCCTCAACCTGATCCTGTCGATGCTCGCCGCCATCCAGGCGCCGATCATCATGATGTCGCAGAACCGCCAGGCCGAACGCGACCGCTTCGAGGCCGCCAAGGATTACGAAGTCAATCTTAAGGCAGAGCTCGAGGTGCTCTCCCTGCACCAGAAGATCGACATGCGCGTGCTGACCGAGCTGACGGCGCTTCGCGAGGACGTCGCCCGCCTCAGCGCCGATCTTGCCGCCAGGGGCTAAAGCATGTCGCACAAAACTGTGCAGCGCTTTTCCCAGGCAAAGCGCAAGGCGCTTTGCCGCAACGACGTGCGTAAAAACAAAGACCTAAAGCGCGAGGAGCGAATCTGAAGATCGCGACGCGCTTTAGGAGCTGTGGACACTTATCTGAGCCATAGGATTGTTGCGGCCAGAGCGATCATGGCTTTGTAATTTCGAACGGTTTTCTCATATCGTGTGGCGATGCGTCGAAACTGCTTGAGCTTCGAGAAGCAGCATTCGACGAGATAACGCTGAGCATAGAGTTGCTTGTCGAGCGGATACTTCTTGGCACGCGAGGGATTGTTCGGGATGACCGCTTGCGCGCCCTTGTCGGCAATGAGTTTGCGTAGCCGGTCGCTGTCGTAGGCCGTATCGGCCATGACGACCTCGGCTGGCAGGTCTTCGATCAGGAGATCGGCTTGCGGGGCATCCCCTTTCTGACCGGCGGTCAGAATGAAACGAACGGGACATCCAAGGCCACGCACGGCCATATGGATTTTGGTGCTCAAGCCTCCGCGGGAACGGCCAAGGGCCTGATCTTCAGCCCCTTTTTTGCGCCGGAGGCGTGCTGGTGGGCGCGAATAATAGTGCTGTCGACGATCAGATATTCGAAGTCGGTATCCTCCGACATCGCCTCAAAGACACGCCACCAGACACCCTTTTGGCTCCAGCGGCTGAAGCGGCGAAACACGCTGTTCCAATCACCGAACACCTCCGGCAGATCGCGCCAGGGCGAACCCGTCCGCACGATCCACAAGACCGCTTCCACAAACATGCGATTGTCACGTCCAGACGAACCACGCGTGCGATCGTCGCCAATGATATGGCGAGACATCCGCTCCCACTGGTCATCTCGAAGAATGAGACGATCTAAAACACCCATGACTGCCTCCAAAAGACAGTCTTGAATCTGATTTGCTCACCTTTGGGAATCCCAAGAGTCCACGACTCCTAGACCGGATACCTGTCATATTGCGGCAGGCCATCTGTGATCTCATAGAAATCGCCCTTGTCGACGCAGTAGATGTGATGGCTAAAGGCAAGGCCGCTCGGCTCGTCGAAGCTTCCGGCCATGACGGAAATCTCCGGCGATTGGTCGCCCTGCCAGAACAGCGCCGAACCGCAGTTCGAGCAGAAGCCGCGCTGGGCTTCGGCGCTCGACCGATACCAACGGATCGCGCCGGCGTCTTCCACCGAAAGAGCGGCACGCGGCACGTTGACCGCCGCATAGTAAAACCCGGTCTGCCGGCGGCATTGCGAGCAATGGCAGCCGACGACGGGTCCGGGCTTTGCCCCGATTGAATATCGCACAGCGCCGCAAAGACAGCCGCCTGTATGCCGTTCGGTCATGTTCGCTCTCCCCTTTATGACTGAAATTGCCGCCGATCCGGCCTTCCGTCAAATCCATTCCGTTCAACAAAATCATCAGAAATCTTGACGAGCGCAGGCTTTGCCGATGCCCGGTTGCTGCGGTCATCGCTGTTGCCTGTCGACAACACCCGCCCATCCCGTCCCATCCCGGCATTGAATTAGTCGCTGTTGTCGGCGATACTGCGGCTGCAATTTCATTCGATCCCCGGGAGACTGACATGAGAGCGACCCTGTCCAAACAGAAAGGAAACATCGCCCACAGGGACATTCTGCCTCATGAATATTCGGTTCTCCCGTGCGAGGAAAAGCTCGCGACGCCATAACGCTTTCCTGAAATTATTCCTGCACGATCCCACCGTCGACCGCGGCCGACGCTGGTCGCGCATGCGAAAATTTCTCTCCTATTATCGCCCGCATCTGCCCTTGCTGCTGGCGGATTTGCTGTGCGCCATCCTTGTCGCCGGCACGGCGCTCGCGTTGCCGCTCTGCGCCAATATCGTCACCAGCCGCCTTCTGGCTCTGCCCGACGCCCCTGAGGCCTTTGCCCAGATCCTCGGGATGGGCGGCGTCATGCTGGCCGTCCTAGTGGTCCAGACGCCGCCATCTTCTTCGTCGACTATCGCGGCCACGTCATGGGCGCCCGCATCGAGGCGACGGTCCGGCAGGAACTCTTCGAGCACTGCCAGAAACTCTCGTTCAGCTTCTACGATCGCCAGCGCACCGGCCAGCTGATGAGCCGCATCACCAATGATTCCCTGTGGCTGGGGGAGCTCTTCCATCATGGCCCCGAGGACCTTTCCATCGCCGTGCTGAAATATGGCGGCGCCATGCTGGTGCTGTTCTTCATCGATCCGCCGCTGGCCGGCCTCATCCTGCTGCTGACGCCTGTCGCGGTGATCTATGCGCTCTATTTCAACCGGCGCATGAACCGCGCGCTGGAAGCCAGCAAGCACCAGATCGCCGCGGTCAACGAGCGCGTCGAGGATGCGCTGGCCGGCATCCGCGTCGTCCAGTCCTTCGCCAACGAGGCGCTGGAAAGGGAACGCTTCGCCGAGCAGAACCGGCGCTTCCTGCAAAGCCGCGCCGACGGCTACCGCAGCGAGGCGTGGTTTTCGGTCGGCACCGAAACCTTCGCCCAGCTCGTCACCATATTGGTGATCGTCGTCGGGGGCTTACGCATCCTGGCAGCGGAACTGACCGTCCCGGATATGCTGACCTTCCTGCTCTGCGTCGCCGTGCTGGTCGATCCCGTCCAACGGCTCGCCAATTTCGTACGTCTCTGGCAGGAGGGCTATACCGGTTTCATCAGGGCGATGGAAATCCTGGAGATCGACCCTGATATCACCGATCGCCCGACCGCCAGGCCGATGCCGACGCCAAGGGGGGAGATCAGTTTCTCCGACGTCGCCTTCGGCTACGAGGCCGATGGCCCGCGCGTGCTGGAGCGGCTGTCCCTCACCATCGCCCCCGGCGAGTTCGTTGCCCTCGTCGGTCCTTCAGGGGTCGGCAAGAGCACGCTTTGCGCACTCATACCGCGGTTTTACGATGTCGAGGCCGGAGCGATCCACATCGACGGCACCGATATTAGAGACGTGACGCTGGCCTCGCTGCGGCGCCATGTCGGGGTGGTGCAGCAGGATGTCTATCTCTTTGCCGGCACCGTGGCGGAAAACCTGCGCTATGGCAGGCCCGACGCCAGCGATGCGGAGCTGGAGGCGGCGGCCCGCGCCGCCAATGCGCACGATTTCATCATGGCCCTGCCCCAGGCTTATGACACCGATATCGGCCAGCGCGGCGTCAAGCTCTCCGGCGGCCAGCGCCAGCGCATCACCATCGCCCGCGCCTTCCTCAAAAATCCGGAGATCCTGATCTTCGACGAGGCGACCAGCGCGCTCGACAACGAAAGCGAAAGGGCGGTGCAGCAGGCGCTGCTCAGCCTCGCGAACGGCCGGACCACCTTGGTCATCGCCCATCGCCTGTCGACCGTCCGCCATGCCGACCGCATCCTGGTGCTGACGGCTGACGGCATCGTCGAACAAGGCACGCATGACGAGTTGATGGCGCATGACGGCGTCTACGCCAACCTGCACAGCGTGCAGGCCAGCATTTGACTGCAATAAAAAACCCGGCATCGGCCGGGTTTTTTTGTCACTCGTCTCGGGTCGGCCTCAGCCGTTGGCGACCATACGCTTCTCGTCGCGGCCGCCCTTCATGCGTTCGGCAAGCAGGAAGGCAAGCTCGAGCGCCTGGTCGGAATTGAGGCGCGGATCGCAATGGGTGTGGTAGCGGTCCTGCAGGTCGTCGGCGGTGACGGCGCGGGCGCCGCCGGTGCATTCCGTCACGTCCTTGCCGGTCATTTCGACATGGATGCCGCCGGGATGCGTGCCCTCGGCGCGGTGGATCTGGAAGAAGCTTTCGACTTCCGACAGGATCCGCTCGAAGGGACGGGTCTTGTAGTTGTTGAGCGTGATCGTGTTGCCGTGCATCGGGTCGCAGGACCAGACGACCTTGCGGCCCTCGCGCTCGACGGCGCGGATCAGCCGCGGCAGGTTTTCGGCGACCTTCTCATGGCCGAAGCGGCAGATCAGCGTCAGACGCCCGGCTTCGTTAGCCGGATTCAGGATGTCAATCAGTTGCAGCAGATCGTCGGCCTGCAGCGACGGGCCGCATTTCAGGCCGATCGGGTTCTTGATGCCGCGGCAATATTCGATATGCGCATGGTCGGCCTGGCGCGTGCGGTCGCCGATCCAGATCATGTGGCCCGATGTGGCATACCAGTCGCCCGAGGTGGAATCGACGCGAGTCAGCGCCTCCTCGTAGCCGAGCAGCAGCGCCTCATGGCTGGTGAAGAAATCGGTCTCGCGCAGGCTCGGGTGGTTTTCCGAGGTGATGCCGATCGCCTTCATGAAATCCATGGTTTCGCTGATGCGGTCGGCAAGCTTGCGGTAGCGCTCGCCCTGCGGGCTGTCCTTGACGAAGCCGAGCATCCACTGATGCACGTTTTCGAGATTGGCGTAACCGCCCATCGCGAAGGCGCGCAGAAGGTTCAGCGTCGCGGCCGACTGGCGGTAGGCCATGGCCTGGCGTTCCGGGTTCGGAATGCGCGACTCCTCGGTGAACTCGATGCCGTTGATGATGTCGCCGCGATAGGCCGGCAGCGTCACATCGCCCTGCTTCTCGACATTCGACGAACGCGGCTTGGCGAACTGGCCGGCGATGCGGCCGACCTTGACGACCGGCAGTTGCGCGCCGAAGGTCAGCACGACGGCCATCTGCAGGAAGGCGCGGAAGAAGTCGCGGATATTGTCGGCGCCGTGTTCGGCGAAGCTCTCGGCGCAGTCACCGCCCTGCAACAGGAAGCCGTTGCCTTCGGCGACATTGGCGAGATGCTTCTTCAGGCGGCGCGCCTCACCGGCAAAAACCAGCGGCGGATAGCTGGCGAGCGTGGCCTCCGTTGCCGCCAACGCGGCTGCGTCCGGATATTCGGGAACCTGCAGGATCGGTTTCTGCCGCCAGCTGCTCGGGGTCCAATTCTCTGCCATGTCACTCACCTCACTCACATCCGTCCCTGGGATGCACCTATCCTTGATTGCGGCGGCTTATAGACCTTTAGATCGGGCTTGCAAAGGCCAATCGCCCGATGCTCCACGCCATGCCGCCGCCATCGGCCGACGCTCGCATATAGGTAGCAAAAATCCCCGCTTCCATCGTTAAACCAGCATATACCACGTCGATTTCCCTATATTTTAGACTTTGAATGTAGAACCGGAAGGAGGTTTCAACATCGGGGACATGTCATGGCGATCCTTCCGCCCGGCTTCATAGCGGACCGCTCAGGCAATTTCGGCATCATGACCGCATTGCTGATGGTGCCGCTCCTTGGCATGGCAGGCATGGCGGTGGATTTCGCTCACGCCATGAGCCTGCGCACCCAGCTCTTCGCCGCCGCCGATGCTGCCGCGGTCGGCTCGATCGCCGAAAAATCCGGCGCGGTCGCCGCCGCCATGACCATGAGCGGCAACGGCACGATCTCGCTCGGCAAGACCGACGCCCGCAGCATCTTCATGTCGCAGGTGTCGGGAGAACTGGCGGACGTGAATGTCGATCTCGGCATCGACGTTACCAAGACCGCCAACAAGCTGAATTCGCAGGTTTCGTTCACCGCCACCGTGCCGACCACCTTCATGCGTATTCTCGGCAAGGATTCGATCACCATCTCCGGCACGGCGACCGCCGAATACCAGACCGCCGCCTTCATGGATTTCTACATCCTGCTTGACAATACGCCCTCTATGGGCGTCGGCGCGACACCCAACGATGTTTCAAAGCTGGAGGCCAAGACAGGCTGCGCCTTTGCCTGCCATCAGATGGATCAGAGCACCAACAATTACACCATCGCCAAAAGCCTCGGCGTCGCCACGCGCATCGACGTGGTGCGCCAAGCGACCCAGGCGCTGACCGATACAGCCAAGACCCAGCGCGTCAGCAGCGGCCAGTTCCGCATGGGCGTTTATACGTTCGGCACCAAGGCCGAGGACGCAAAGCTCACGACGATTTCCGGCCTTACCTCCGACCTGACGAAGGTGAAAAACTATACCGACGCGGTCGATCTGATGACTATTCCCTACCAGAACTACAATAGCGACCAGATCACCAACTTCGACAGCGCCATGACGCAGATGAACACCATCATCGATCCGGCCGGTGACGGCACGTCGAACACCAGCCCCGAAAAGATCCTATTCTTCGTTTCCGATGGCGTCGGCGACAGCTACAAGCCGTCCACGTGCACCAAGAAGACAACCGGTGGCCGCTGTCAGGAGCCGATCGACACCTCCTTCTGCAAGCCCTTGAAGGATCGCGGCGTCAAGATCGCCGTGCTCTATACCACCTATCTACCGTTGCCGAGCAACAGTTGGTATAATACCTGGATCAAGCCTTTCCAGAACGAGATCCCGACGAAGATGCAGGCCTGCGCCTCGCCCGGCTTCTACTTCGAGGTGTCGCCGACCGAAGGTATCGCGGATGCGATGAAGGCGCTCTTCCTCAAGGTCATCCGCGCGCCGCGCATTACCAGCTAAGCGCACACGGATGTCTCAGACGCGCTGCCCATCACGGACCCGATAGCTCGGCGCATACATGGTGACGAGCTCTTCGGCCGCCGTCGGATGCAGCGCCATCGTCTGGTCGAAATCGTCCTTGGTGCAGCCGGCCTTCAGCGTGACGCCGAGCAGCTGCGCCATCTCGCCGGCATCGTGGCCGAGGATATGGGCGCCCACCACCTTGCGGCTCGCCGCATCGACGATCAGCTTCATGATCATCCGCTCGGCTCGGCCGGAAAGTGTGGCCTTCAGCGGCCGGAACTGCGCCCGATAAACCTCGAGCTCGCCGTAACGCTTGCCCGCCTCCTCTTCCGAAAGACCGACGGTGCCGATCTCCGGCTGCGAGAAGACGGCGGTCGGGATCAGCTCGTAGTCCGGCCGGGTCGGATTGTTCTTGTACTCGGTTTCGATGAAGCACATCGCCTCGTGGATCGCCACCGGCGTCAACTGTACCCGGTTGGTGACATCGCCGAGCGCATAAATGTTTTCGACATTGGTGCGGGAATAGTCGTCGACGATAATCGCTCCGCGCTCGTCGACCGCGACGCCGGCCGCATCGAGGCCGAGGCCTTCGGTGTTCGGGTCGCGCCCGAGCGCCAGCATGACGACGTCGGCCTGTAGCGTGCCGCTGTTCAACGTCTCCAGAACGAGTCCGCCCTCGCCCTTCGACACCTTCTGCAGCGTGTCGTGGCAAAGGATGCGGATGCCCTTGGCAACCATCGCCTCGTGCAGTCCGCGCCTCAGATCCTCGTCGAAGCGCGACAGAATCTCGGCGCCGCGATAGATCAGCGTCGTCTCGACGCCGAGGCCATGGAAGATATTGGCGAACTCGACGGCGATATAGCCGCCGCCTGATATCACGATCGATCTCGGCAGCACTTCGAGATGAAAGGCCTCGTTGGAGGAGATGCAGAACTCGTGGCCGGGAAGGGCCGCATGCGGGTTCGGCCGTCCGCCGGTGGCGATCACGATGGTCTTCGCCGTCACCGTCTGCCCTGTTTTCACAAGCCGCAACGTATGAGCGTCGACGAGTTCGGCACGCGTTTCCAGGATCTCGGCATTGGCGCCGGCAAGACCCTTCTTGTAGAGGCCTTCCAGCCGGACAATTTCGACATCCTTGGCCGCCACCAGCTTCTTCCAGTCGAAGCTGCTTTCGCCGACCGTCCAGCCGAAGCCGGCCGCATCCTCGAAATGCTCGTGGAACTGCGAGGCATAGACGAAGAGTTTCTTCGGCACGCAGCCGCGAATGACGCAAGTACCGCCGTAGCGGTACTCCTCGGCGATCGCCACCTTTTTGCCGAGCGAGGCAGCGACACGCGCGCCGCGCACGCCTCCGGAACCGCCGCCGATGACGAAGAGGTCGTAGTCGTAGGAAGACATGAGGAGCTCCGGAAGGGAATCGCAGGAAGGTTGTTGCTGATATAGGGGCGATCGCCCTGAAAACAAAAGCCCGCTCCTGCATCATCCCGTTCCCCTCGCCCGAATCTTCACGGCAAACGGTTGACCCGGCCGCCCGAGGCTGGCAGGCAAATCCACGCAATAAAAAAGAAGCCGGAGCAAACGATGGATCAGACTCTCTTCGCCAACCTGTGCAAGGCCGGCAAATTCAAGGAAGCGCTCGGCCTCGCCATCCAAGGCCATGAGAACGAAAAATACGCACCGAGCCGTTTCGCGATGGACAAGAAAACAGGACTGCCGATCTTCTACCGCGGCAACAAGCGCGTCGAGCCGGATGAAACGGGCGTGTGGCAATTGGCCAAGAGCTCGCAGGATTGGGGCTGAGGGTCCGGTGTTTCCGGATGCGCATCCCTTGGCGGTTTGCCGCGTCAACCCGTGATGCGGAAACCCGCCGGCATTGTCTCGAGCGGGCTCGCTTCCGTCTCGACATCGGAAACCAATGCGCCCGCAGGCCCGCGGCCGAAGCGCTCGATCATTGTCGAGATGGCGGTATCGGGCCCTGCGATCAAAGCGGCGACAGATCCGTCCGCTTCATTGCGCACCCAGCCTGTGAGCCCGAGCCGCAGCGCCTCATCGCGCGCCCACATGCGAAAGCCGACACCCTGGACCCGGCCTGATACCCGCACGCGCACAGCCTCGTAATGAGCAGACATGTTGCCTCGCCAAAGCCTCATCGGCATTACGGCATCCATCATAGCAAAAAAGCCCGGGCGATGCCGGGCTTTTGCAAATCCGCCGAGGCGGTCCTTACTTCTGGGCAGCCGGCGCCGGAGCGGGCGCGGGTGCAACCGGGCTGTCGGTTGCCGGCGGCGGCGCCTTGATGACCTTGGAAAGCTCGGCATTGCTCTGCTTTTCCAGGTCGCGGGAAATGCCCTGCGCCCAGATGTCGGCAGCCTTCGCCGTCTCGCGCGAGGCGACCGGGCCGTCGCGCAGCAGCTTCTTGCCGACGTCGGAATTATAGAAGTCGGCGATCGCCTTCAGTTCGTCGGCGGTAAAGGTCTTGGCGTAGGTGAGCGCCGCCTCCTTCTCCAGATCGCCGCGGCGGGGCGCCAGCGCCAGCGCCTGCGCGTCGACCGTCGACGAAATGATGTCCTGGTAGTTCGGCGAATCCTGGATCAGGCCGGCCTTCAGTCGCTCGGCAAGACCGGGCAGAATGTTGTCGAACTGGGCCGTGGCGCCGATGGCGTCGATCGCCGCGCGAGACGCCTTCAGCTGCTCCTCGGAGACCTCCTGCGCCTTGACGGCGGAGCCGAAGGCAAGCCCGGAAAGAACGATCGTCGCAGCGGCAAAACGGCCAAGACCTGCAATGTTCATCATGAGTGTATGCTCCTGTTATCTGTTTGCCTGCAGCGTGCGCGCACCTGCAGGACCGGCAATGATCGCAAGTGCCGCCATATTGATAAAGAGCCCGTGTTCGACGACGCCGGGTATGGAATTCAGCTCGCTCGAAAGCGCCTCTGCATCAGGAATGCGGCCAAAAGATGCATCGATGATGTGATGGCCGCCATCCGTGGTAAACTCTCCGTCACCGGATTGGCGCAGGCTGAGTTCGCCGGAAAGGCCGAGCCGGGCCGCGACCTTCTCGATCGCGATCCGTGTCGAGACGAGCCCGAATGGATTGACCTCGATCGGCAGCGCGTAGGCGCCGAGCGTGTCCACAAGCTTGCTCTCGTCGGCAATGACGATCATCCGCTCGGAAGCGGCCGCGACGATCTTTTCGCGCAGCAGCGCGCCGCCGCCGCCCTTGATCAATCTGAGCGCCGGATCGACCTCGTCGGCGCCGTCGATCGTCAGATCGAGTGCCGGCAGTTCATCGAGCGATTTCAGCGGCACGCCGAGTTCGACGCAAAGCCGCGCCGTTCTTTCTGACGTCGGAACGCCTTCGACCCTGAAGCCGCCCGCGACCTTCTCCGCCAGCAGGCGAACGAATTCTTCCGCCGTGCTGCCTGTGCCGATGCCGAGGCGCATTTCGTCTTCGACATGGGCGAGTGCGGCTGCGGCGGCCTTGATCTTCATTTCGCGGGCATCCATGCGCCGCCAACTCCGAATTATTGCGTTGGATGTGCTGTTTACACGGCTCGCCTGGCAAACGAAAGTCAAAATCATCACGGAAAATGAAAAGCCGAAACAAATGCCTGTGGCCTTCCCGACGAGCCTCCCGACGTTGCTTTCTGCCGCGCGATCGCCTACCTCAGAAACCATCATCTTTCCGGGGCGACCTGTCGTTCCCTTGAACGACATTCGTTCCGCCGGGACCACCCGTCGCTCTCCAGAACGACCCATCGCGCAAAGAGGCAACCCTTGACCCCTTCCCCTGTCCGCCCGGCACTCATTGTCTTCGATCTCGACGGCACCCTTCTCGACACCCATACGGATCTGGTCGAGAGCCTGAACCACACGATCGCAGCCCTTGGGCTCGAACCGGTCAGCTATGACGACCTCACCCATCTCGTCGGCAACGGCGCGCGCGTGATGATCGAGCGCGCCTGCCGCTTGCGCGGCCATCCGCTCGAAAGCGACGCCCTGCCGCCGCTCGTCGAGCGCTTCGTCATCCATTATGCCGGCAACATGCCCGGCCGCACCGAGCCCTATCCCGGCCTCCTCGCGGCGATGGACCGGCTTAAATCTGCCGGTTACCGCCTCGCCGTCTGCACCAACAAGATGGAAAGCCTGGCGCTCGGCCTGCTCGAAAAACTCGACCTCGTCAGCTATTTCGACGCCATATCAGGCGGCGACAGCTTCCCCGTGCGCAAGCCCGACGCCCGCCACCTCACCGGCACCATCGACCGCGCCGGCGGCGACATCGCCCGCACCGTGATGATCGGCGACAGCATCAACGACATCGCCGTCGCCCGGAATGCCGGCGTACCGTCGATCGCCGTCCCCTTCGGTTATTCCGACGTGCCGGTCTCCAACCTCGATCCGGATATGATCATCACCCATTACGATGAGCTGACGCCTGATCTGGTGGAGAGGCTGTTGCAGGAATATGCGGTGAAGGTCGCGGTGTAAGACTGATAAATCAGGCTGAAGCGATTGCGGTTTTGGCCCCCTCATCCGACCCTTCGGGCCACCTTCTCCCCGCTGGGGAGAAGAGGGGAGCAAGTTGCTTCCGACACTGCAAAAACGAACCCACCTGCTTAATGGTATACCATTCGATGGGGCGATGACGAAGCGGCGTTCGCCCTCTTCTCCCCAGCGGGGAGAAGGCGGCCCGAAGGGTCGGATGAGGGGGGCCACACGGCACAGCCTTTACCAAAAAACCACTCCAAAACAAAACGGGCGGCCCGAAGACCGCCCGCTGCATAACCCGCTAAACCCTACGTCAAATCTGCGCACCACGCGCCTTCGTCGTCGCGTCGAAAGCCTTGTCGACATAGGCGTCACGGCCATAGACGTCGTCGAAATACTCCACCACGCCGTCCTTGTTCGGCCAGGCGGTGAAGTAGGACACGTAGACCGGGATCTTCTGCGGCACCTTCACCGCATGGTTCTGCCCGCTGGCGATCTGCTTGGCGACGTCGTCGACCGACGTGCCGAGCACGGCGGCGGCCATTGCGCGCGGATTGGAAAGACGCACGCAGCCGTGGCTCAGAGCCCGCATATCACGCTTGAAAAAGCTCTTCGACGGCGTGTCGTGCATGTAGATCGCGTGGCTGTTCGGGAACAGGATCTTCAGTTCACCGAGCGCATTGTCGCTGCTCGGCGGCTGGCGCACCGAAACATTATTGGTCGAGCCGTACCAGTCGACACTCGACGAGGCGACGGCATGGCCGTTCACTTCGACTTCATAGCCGAGCTGGTCGAGATAGTTCGGGTCCGAGCGCAGCTTCGGCAGCATCTCGTTGATGATGATCGACTGCGGCACGCCCCAGAACGGGTTGAACTCCACCGTCTCGATCTCGTCGTCGAAGAAATAGGTCTGGTTGTTCTTGCCGCCGACAACGACGCGCATCGACAGCTGTTCCTTGCCGTCATTGTGGTAATAGGCCATGAAGGCCGGCTGGTTGATCATCACGTAGCGTGAACCGAGATCCTCCGGCAGCCAACGCGCCTGCTCCATGGCGACATCGAGCTTGTCGATCTTCGAGGCATTGGTATCGCCGCCGGTCATGGCGCGCACGGTCGCCTGGCCGATGACACCATCGGCCTTCAGTCCCCGCTCTTGCTGGAAGGCCTCGACCAGCGAGACGATATCGGGCGAGTAGTCACTGCTGCCTGCGTAAGCGGCAAGCGTTGCCGCGTGGTCGGTCTTCAGCGTTTCGGACCCATGCTTGCCGATCGCCTTGACGATATTGGCGATCTCGGGCGAGCTGTCGCCAGGCTTCAGCAGTTTGTCGAGCGAAACGACGATTCGCTCCTCATTGCCGCCATCGGCGGCGCGAAGCTTGGCAAGCTCCGCTTTCAGCGCCTCGAACTGCGGACCATCGGGCGAGCGGCTGGCTATATAGGCGCCGGCATCGGGGCTCATACGGGCAAGCTTCAGCACCGGCGTCAGATTGACCACCTTGCGCTGGAAATCGTGATAGCCGGAAATCTTGTTCGGATCGATGCGGCCGCGCACCGTATCCTGCACAAAGGCCAGCACCTTGGCCGAGAGTTCGAGTTCGAACTGCGTCAGCGCCCGGTCGCGGGCGGCGGGATCGGGATTGGCAGGATCGATATCCGGCGTCTGGACAGCGTAATCGGCCGGGTCGAGACCGACCGAAGCCACATCGGCAAGTGCCGCCATCGCCGACTTGGCGCGGTCGTTGACCTGGTTGCCCTCGACCCAGACAAGCGGATTGCGGCTGTCGCCGTAATAGGCTTCGAGCGCCTTTGCGACGTCAGCATTGGCGCGCACCTTGGCCTGCGCCAGGAAACGGCGCTGCACGGCGGGTTCGGCGCCGGCATCGCCACCGCTCGCCGAAACATCGGCGACCGCGCCGGTGACGACAGGATCGGCAAACTTGCTGGTGTCGACGAACTGCAGCGTCTCGGTCTTATAGGTGTAGTAACGCGGGCCGCTGACCTTCGGCAGCGGCGCTTCCGGATCGAGCCCGCCGAGCGAGCCGCCATCGGCGCCGCGCGGCACCGGACGGCCGGGCGCCTGATCCATGAAGATGGTGCTTTGGGTCCGCTGCCTGTCGCCGCGCAGCATGTCCATCAAAGTATAAGCATGCGCGGGTGCGGCACTCATAACCGCTACGCCGCAGGAAATTGCCAATGCGGATGCCGCGCTTTTCAAAACGAACGTCATATATCTTCCAGTCCCGGTGTCATGCTGTTCTCAGCTCAAATCCCGCGAAACTCAGCGTCCGGCTCATTGATCAGAAACCGGCCTGCGCCGCCAGCGCCGGCGGACTCAATTCTGTGTGACGGAGTTCCTGCATGGCGCCGCGCAGAAGTTCACACAAAATTATGAAATTATTAGTTAATTTTTTACCGAATTTTCGCATCCGGGCCAGTGGGACGAATTCGCCCGGACGCATAAAATTTTCAAAGTGGCCGAAAAAGCACGCCGCACAACCCATCAAAACATGACTGCCAATTTCAATATTTCCTATCGCGTCCGGTTTTCTTGTCGGACGTTCCAACCTATAAGACCTCATCTTTCTCAGATGACCGAAAACAGCATGTAAAGGGAAGGCAAGGCCGATGACCGCAACCCGCACCGAAACCGATACTTTTGGCCCGATCGACGTCGCCGCCGACCGATATTGGGGCGCCCAGGCCGAACGTTCGCTCGGCAATTTCAAAATCGGCTGGGAAAAGCAGCCGCTGTCGATCGTGCGCGCGCTCGGCATCGTCAAGCAGGCCGCCGCCCGCGCCAACATGTCGCTCGGCCAGCTCGACCCTGCGCTTGGCAAGGCAATCGTCGACGCCGCCCAGGAAGTGATCGACGGGAAGCTCGACGAGCATTTTCCGCTTGTCGTCTGGCAGACCGGTTCGGGCACGCAGTCCAACATGAATGCCAATGAGGTGATCTCCAATCGTGCTATAGAAATGCTCGGCGGCGTCATGGGTTCCAAAAAGCCGGTGCATCCGAACGATCACGTCAATATGAGCCAGTCGTCGAACGACACCTATCCGACGGCGATGCACATCGCCTGCGCCGAACGGATCGCCCATCACCTGCTGCCATCCCTGAAGCACCTGCATGCCGCCCTCGACATGAAGGTCACCGAATTCAGCCACATCATCAAGATCGGCCGCACCCACACCCAGGATGCGACGCCGCTGACGCTCGGCCAGGAATTTTCCGGTTATGCCGCCCAGGTCGGCTCCGCCATCAAGCGCATCGAAATGACCCTGCCCGGCCTCTGCGAACTCGCCCAGGGCGGCACCGCCGTCGGTACCGGCCTCAATGCGCCGGTGGGCTTTGCCGAAAGGGTCGCCGAAGAGATCGCCGCCATAACGGCCATGCCCTTCGTCACCGCGCCGAACAAGTTCGAGGCGCTCGCCTCTCATGACAGCATGGTCTTTTCCCATGGCGCCATCAATGCGGCCGCCGCCGCCCTCTTCAAAATCGCCAACGACATCCGCCTGCTCGGCTCCGGCCCGCGCGCCGGTCTCGGCGAACTGGCGCTGCCGGAAAACGAACCCGGCTCGTCGATCATGCCCGGCAAGGTCAACCCGACCCAGTGCGAGGCACTGACGCAGGTCTGCATCCACATCTTCGGCAATCACGCCGCGCTGACCTTCGCCGACAGCCAGGGCCATTTCGAGCTCAATGTCTACAATCCGATGATGGCCTATAATTTCCTGCAGTCGGTGCAACTGCTGGCCGACGCCGCCGTCTCCTTCACCGACAATTGCGTCGTCGGCATCGAGGCGCGCGAGGACAATATCAAGGCCGGCCTCGAACGCTCGCTGATGCTGGTCACCGCCCTCGCCCCGAAGATCGGCTACGACGCAGCCGCCAAGATCGCCAAGACCGCCCACAAGAACGGCACGACGCTGAAGGAAGAAGCGCTTGCGAGTGGACTGGTCTCGGCGGAAGATTACGATGCGATCGTCCGGCCGGAAACAATGATCGGGCCGAAGTAAGACGTTGGGGGGTACCGCCCACCTCTCCCTCATTCCTGTGCTCGTCACAGGAATTCAGCCACGGCGCGTCCGCGCCATGATTGAATCATACTTCAAGGGAGTCTTTCGCGCCCAAGGACTTGGGCGCACTGGATTCCTGTGACGAGCACAGGAGGGAGATGATGCGCCCCGGCAAACGTCAAACCAACAGCGAAAAATTGTCCATCACGACAGAATTTCCCATGAAATCGAAGCGGATTTCGTCGATGTCTTCGATGCTGACCTCGAGATTGGGACCGGTAACCTCGAGTTCCTGCTGATAGACGATCTGGCCGTCGTTCATGGCCGTCAGCGTCAGGTGAAACGGCGATGCCGCCAGTCGGCGATCGAGACGCCCTGAAAGGTGAACTCCCCGCCGTCGACCATTTTCAACGTCACGGGCGCTGAACCCGGGGATAGGACGGTATCGCTGAAGCCGTCCTCGGTGATGGCGTCGACGCCTGGGATGGTATCGTAGACGATACCGTTCAGAAGCGTCAGTTCCTGACTGCCGTTCACAAAGAGTGCAAAGCCCCGATAGTCGGGAAGGAAGAAATTATCCGCCCTCGACGTGACGCCCATGTCGTCGAAATCCAGGACCTCGTGGTATTTTTCGCCTTCGTTGACGCCGTCGATCGCGAGCGTCAGCACGCCTAGGTCCGTGCCTCCTGAGCCATCGGACATCTTGTAGCTCAGCGTCTCGATGAGCTGATCGTATTTCCCTAAATTCCTCACCACGTCGAGCGTGTAGTCCAACTCGTATGTGAAATGACCGTCAGGTTTCACTTTGAAGGTTCCGTACTCGCCCTCAATGATCGTTTCGTGGTCAGGCCCATGTTTGGCGTCGATACGCACGCCATTGACGAAGCGGGCATACATCTGCGCTCCCTCAGGATCGCTGGCGAGGCGTAGCAGATTGCCCCTGATCCAGTCATGCTCGAAAAAAACGAGAAGGTCGTCGACAGCAGTTGGCTTTGCATTTGGCATTGGAAGCCCCGGCAGGTTAACGCTGCGGGAATATGAACCGGGCTCGAACCGAAAGCAACCTGAAGTCGGTCTCTTCGCACCAAATGTCGATGTCCCCTTTCTTTTACTCGCCTAGCGCGTGTGACATGCCGACGGCAAAATGCAGCACGACATGGCCGCAACGCCAAACTCCGCCGCATGCAGATTGCTTTTGCCCGACAGGGGATTTAGATCGGTTCCAATTTAGCGACGCGCCCACCAGAAAGGTCACTTCGATGGCTGACGATCTCTTTCCCCTTGGCAAGGATGCCACTGCCTATCGCAAGATCAGCAGCGATTATGTGTCGGTCGATACCTTCAAGGGTCAGGAGATCCTGACTGTCGAGCCGGAAGGCATCCGCCTGCTCGCCGAAACCGCCTTTGCCGACATCAACCACCTGCTGCGCCCCGGCCATCTGAAGCAGCTCGCCTCGATCCTCGACGACCCCGAGGCGACCGACAATGATCGCTTCGTCGCCTACGACCTCCTGAAGAATGCCAATATCGCTGCCGGCGGCGTATTGCCCATGTGCCAGGATACCGGCACGGCAATCATCATGGGCAAGAAGGGTCGCAGGGTCTGGACCGAAGGCGGCGACAGCGCCGCCCTCGCCCGCGGCGTCATGGATGCCTATGAGAAGAAGAACCTGCGTTATTCGCAGCTCGCGCCGGTGAAAATGTTCGAGGAGAAGAACACCAGGAACAATCTGCCGGCCCAGATCGATATCTATGAGGAAGGCACCGACGCCTATGAATTTCTCTTCGTCGCCAAGGGCGGCGGCTCGGCCAACAAGACCTTCCTCTACCAGGGCACGCCCTCGCTTTTGACGCATGACCGGATGATCGACTTCCTCAAGGAGAAGATCCTGACGTTGGGTACGGCCGCCTGTCCGCCCTACCATCTGGCAATCGTCATCGGCGGCACTTCGGCCGAGATGAACCTGAAGACCGTCAAGCTCGCCTCGACCCGCTATCTCGACGAGTTGCCGACCGAAGGCTCCGAGAGCGGCCACGCCTTCCGCGATCTCGAGATGGAGAAGGAAATCCACAAGCTGACACAGCAGATGGGTGTCGGCGCCCAGTTCGGCGGCAAGTATTTCTGTCATGACGTGCGTGTCATCCGCCTGCCCCGCCATGGCGCCTCGCTGCCGATCGGCCTTGGCGTCTCCTGTTCCGCCGACCGCCAGGCCAAGGGCAAGATCACCCGCGACGGCATCTTCATCGAACAGCTCGAAACCGATCCGTCGAAATACATGCCCGAGATCGATGAAGCGAAACTGTCTGAATCGACCGTCCATATCGACCTCAACCGGCCGATGGCCGAAGTGCTGGCCGAACTCTCCAGGCATCCGGTCAAGACGCGCCTGTCGCTCACCGGCACCATCATCGTTGCCCGCGACTTGGCGCACGCCAAGATCCGCGAGCGCCTGGAAAAGGGCGAAGGCATGCCCGATTACCTGAAAAACCACCCGGTCTATTATGCCGGTCCCGCCAAGACGCCTGTAGGTTACGCCTCCGGCTCCTTCGGCCCGACGACGGCCGGCCGCATGGACAGCTACGTCGACCAGTTCCAGTCCTTCGGCGGCTCGATGGTGATGCTCGCCAAGGGCAACCGCTCGCGCGCCGTACGCGAGGCCTGCAAGAAACATGGCGGCTTCTACCTCGGCTCGATCGGCGGCCCCGCCGCCCGCCTCGCCCAGGACTGCATCCGCAAGGTCGAAGTGTTCGAATATCCCGAACTCGGCATGGAAGCGGTCTGGAAGATCGAGGTTGAAGACTTCCCCGCCTTCATCGTCATCGACGACAAGGGCAATGATTTCTTCCAGGAATTGAACCTGGGGTGATATCGACAAGTCGAATACGACCTCCGGCAGAGAAGAACTGTAAGTTTTTCGGACAGCTCCTTCACATAACCAGCCTGCGCCGACCCCGAAAAAGATAGATTTTTCCGTGCAGAATCATAGGCATGAAAGAAGTATTGACCTATAGGGCAATTGTCGCATGTAGTATTTGGTATATGTCGCTTTAATCTTTTCCCAAGAAATTTAAGCTACCAAATAGAATATTGCCTTTGAATATATGAGGAGTTCGCCGGATGAATACGGCTGTCGCGCCCAAGGTGCAGGTTCCCGATGTTGCGGGCCAGATCACCTATGCCATGCGCTCGATGGGCGTTGCGCCGATACCGCGCAATTACGAACTCTTCTACGAGGCCTATATCGGCTCCAATCCGGCGCTCACCCGCGAACTAGCCGCCCTTGGCAGCCAGGCGACGCAGGCCGAACTCGACGCGCTCGGCGCGCAATATTTCACCAGCAGCCCGGCCCGCGTCGTCGACGACGCCCATAGCCGCATATCGGGCGAACTCGACGGCCTGCTCAGGATCCTGCGGCAGGAGCAGAGTTCGCTGGAAAGCTATACCAGGCTGCTTGGCGAAACCCATAAGCGCATCACCTCCAAGAGCAACGCCAGCGTCGAACTGATCGAGAACGCCATCGAGCTTTTGAGCCAGGCGACGGGCGACACCATGGCGCATGGGGAACGCACCGTCGAAGACGTCGTTCAGCGCTCGCAGGAGATGGACCAGGTCCGCAAGGAACTGGACGAATACAAGCGTATCGCCAACACCGATTCGCTGACGCGCCTTTCCAACCGCCGCGCCTTCGACGAGCGCCTCGCCGCCGTCTTCAACAATCCCGGCATGCGGCCGGTGACGGCGCTGCTGCTCGCCGATATCGACAACTTCAAGAAGATCAACGACACCTACGGCCATCCCGTCGGCGACAAGATCCTCGCCACCGTCGCCTCGGTCATCCGCAGCAATGTCCGCCGCGATGTCTTCGTCGCCCGTGCCGGCGGCGAGGAATTCGCGCTGATCATCGACGGCAATACGCCCGAGGAAATCACCGCGATCGCCGAGCGCATCCGCCGCACGCTGGAAACGACACCGTTCAAAAACTCCCGCACGCGGGTGAATTACGGCCCGATCACCGTCTCGATCGGCATCTGCATGGCCTCCAGCGCCGAGGATGCCGGCGAACTCTACAGCAAGACCGACATCGCCCTTTACGGCGCCAAGAATGCCGGCCGCAACTGCACCATCCTCTATCAGGACGGCATGCAGAAGGATTTCACCAAGAGCTGGCTGATCTACAAAAGCTGACGGCGAACCGCCGCCGCAGGCGCGCTGTCACCCACAGGTGACAGCGGCTTACCACATCGTCTTCGCCGCCCGTCCCGGCCATTCGCGGTCGTAGGTTTCCTGGTCGAAATCGCCGACCGCCGCCTTCAGCATCTGGCCGGGGGTCGGCAGGCCTGCGGGATCGGCGAAATGCCCGGCATTCCAGAGTTCGGCCCGCATCACCGCACGGGCGCATTGAAAATAGACCTCGTCGATCGAAATGACGATGACGGTGCGCGGATGTTTGCCGTCCATCTCGAAACCTGCAAGCAGCGCCTCGTCGTTGGAAACGACGCCGCGTCCGTTGATGCGCATCGTGGTGTTCGAGCCGGGGATCAGGAACATCAGCGCGAGCCGCGGATCGCGCACGATATTGGAAAGCGAATCGACGCGGTTGTTGCCGCGCCAGTCCGGCAGATGCAGCGTCCCGTCGTCGACGACGCGCACCACCCCGCCGAGATCGCCGCGCGGTGAACAGTCGAGCCCTTCCGGCCCGACGGTTGCAAGCGCCGCGAACGGCGAGATCTCGATCATCTCGCGATAAAGCGGCGTCAGCCGCCTGGTCACCTTGTCGACCGAGGCCTGTGACAGGCCGGCGCCGTAGATCGTGTTGAGCTCTTCGATGCTGCTGATGATTTTCATGAGGCGTCCCGCCGCGGCTTGATCTTCGCGCCGGACGCTACAATGTCGCGCGCCGCGCCGGAAGCTCAAAAAACGGAATGATCTCCGCAACTTTTTTGATGCTTTCGTCAAACGCGCCCTCTTCACCCCGATCGCCGTCGAGAAAAGCCGCAATCGCGCCAAACACCGGCGCTGCGCCCACGATGCGCCGGTGCCCGAAGCCGTTCGCCCAGAACAGGCGCACACTTGCACCCGCCGCACCGTACCGCCTGGCATGGGCCGGCGGCACCTCCTTGTCGTCCTCGGCATGGATGACGAGCACCGGCCGGCCGATGCCGCCTGCCGTATTGTCCGCGTCGAACGCCTCAAGTCGCCTCCCGGTGACGCGATAAACCTCATTCTCCAGCGCAGCCTGCGCCGCGGGGCGAAGGCCGATCATCCGGCCGAAATCGACAAACAGCCAGCGCATCTCGCTTGGCGCGCCGATCAGCACCAGCCGTTCGCAGGCAACAGGCCCCATGTCGGGCAGCAGGCCGGCCGCCGAGACCATCAGCGCCGCACCGCCAAAGGAATGGCCGATGACCGCATCGAAGGTGCCGAACCGCTCCCCGGCCGCGGCGATCGCACCGACCGCAAGCCCCATATGCAGGGAACACCCGCCGGCGCGCCCGTGGCCGGGAAAATCGAGCGCCACCACTTCCGCACCGGTTGCCGCAAGCATCGAGACGAGCTCGGCCATATATTCGCCACTCGAGCCCCAGCCATGCGTCACCAGGAAACGCGGGCGTTTTCCCCTCGCCCCGCCGTTCAGCCGATAGGCATGCGCTTTCGCCCCGCTGGCAAGCTTGAGGGTAAAATGCTCGGCGCCGGCAAGCCGGGCCGCGCCCGCGGCGTGCGCCGCCTTTGCCTTCGCGCCCTTCGGCCGCGGCGACGGTGTGCGGCAGAACAGCCGGAATGCCATCCTGCCGGCCAGCTCCGGTGAAACCGCCTGCAGAGCCGAAAAACCCAGACGGGTGACCTCCAGCGCAAAATTTGCCATAGTGAGAATCCAAAAGACTGTTCAACACTGAACAATAAAGTACAACGATGAACAAAAATCAATCCCTTCCCTGGGATCATCCGCGTTTTCGCAGCTGGATCGCGGTGGCGCGCGCCTGCCAGCTGATGCAGCAGTCGCTGACCCGCTCGCTGGCCGATCTCGACATCAAGCCGCCGCACCTCGATATTCTGGTCAATCTCTATCGTTTCGAAGGCATCTCGCAGCAGGAGCTGGCGCGCAAGCTGCTGGTCGGCCGCTCCAATATGAGCATGCTCTTGCCGCAGATGGAAAAACGGGAGCTGATAGAGCGGCGCGGCGACGCGCGCGACAAGCGCGTGCTGCGCCTCTACCTCACCGGGGAAGGCCGCCGGCTGACCGAGGCGGCGATGGCGATCCAGACCGACCTCATCGAACGCACGCTCTCCGACGAACCGATCGAACAATGCATGGCGACGGCCATCTCGATGGAGCGCATCATCGCCACCCTGCTCAAGGATCTCAGCGACGACGACTGATGATCAATGCAGCGTCGGCGCCGGCGATGTACCGCTCAGCGAGCGGTATTCCCAGGCGGCGACGACGATCAGCACCAGCGTCGCCAGAATGCCCAGCAGATAGATCTCGATGAAGGGGGCTGAGAAGGCGAGCAGGATCAGCAACACGAGGCCGGCAAGATGCGACAGCGGCAGCTGCCCGCTGGTCGCGCCCTTGAACCAGAGATTGCCGATCAGGAACAGGCCGGAGCCGCCGAGCACCGCCGCAGCAATGCCGAAATCGCCGGTCTCGTGCGGATGCGAGAACATGAACTCGACGGCCACCGCATGCACGATGATGCCGGCCAAGATCGGGATATGTCCATAGGTGAAGGCCTGCCGCGCCAACGCCCCCGGCGTCGCCTCATGTTCGATGCGGTGGGCGGCGCGCCCGTGGCCGAAACGGAAATAAAGCCACCACATGGCGACCGTGCCGACGAAGCCGGTGACGAAGACGATCCCGGTCAATCCTGAAACCGGCAGCTCCGAAAAGGTGCGTCCGGAAACCAGGATCGCTTCGCCGAGGCAGATGATGACGAAGAGCGCGCAGCGCTCGGCCATATGCGCGCCGGAGACATCCCAGTCGCTGGGAACGGAGCGGCCGAGGCCCGGCACCGCAAAGCCCGCGGCCGGCCCGGCATATTCGATCGCCAGCGCGATCACCCAGGCGATCAGCCGGGCTTCATGCTCCAGCAGCCCGCCGGCAATCCAGAAGACGCCTGCAACGATGAGCCAGGTGGTGATGCGGACGAAATTCAGCGTATTGGCGCGGTCGACGCGTGTCATCGCATAGGTCGCAAACAGCGAGCGCCCGACCTGCATCGCCACATAGGCACCGGCAAAGAGCAACCCCTTGTCGCCGAAGGCCTCGGGAAGGGAGGCCGACAGCAGCAGCCCCAGCATCATCAGCGCCACAAGCATGCCGCGCACCGGCATCTTGTCGGGATCGAGCCAGTTGGTCACCCAGGCGGTGAAGATCCATACCCACCAGACCGCAAAGGTCATCAGCGCCGCTTCGGCGGCACCAAGCGGCGTATAATGAGCGGCAAGCGCATGCGAAAGCTGCGAGATCGAAAAGACGAAGACCAGGTCGAAGAACAGTTCGAGGAAGGTCACCTTGCTGCCGGCCGCACTCCCCTTGGCGCGCAGCCAGTTCTTTCCGTTCGCTTTTGTCATGTATCCCCCGATACCCGTTGATTTCAGCGCGGCTTTTCCGCCGTGTCGCGGTTCATGCCTTTTTCGCGGAGCTCGTCCTCATAGGCCGAAAACAGCTCCGCGCCCCGTTCGCCGAGTTCGCGCAGATAAGTCCAGGTATAGATGCCGGTATCGTGCATGTCGTCGAAACCGATCCTGACGGCATAATTGCCGGTCGGCGTCATCGAGATGATCGCGACGTTGCGCTTGCCCGGCACCGTCACCCGCTGTCCCGGCCCGTGGCCCTGCACCTCGGCCGACGGCGACAGCACGCGCAAAAGCTCAGCCGACAGCTCGAAGCTCCGGCCGTCGTCGAAGGTCACCGCCAACCGCTGCCGGTCTTTCGAAACGCGAATTTCGCTCGGCCAGATATCGCTCATCATTTTGTCCTCTTCTCCTGCGAGGAGTAGGCGCTGATGTTTTTCAGCGCAAGCTGAAATTGGCATGCGCGCACCGGCTGTTTCCCTTGACGCGACAATAGCATATGCCCACATTGAAGAGAGTACGGAGATCCAGTTGAATACCAGGGTAGGAACGATAGGCGATGCATCGCCGCTCACGGCGGATGCACATCCGATGATCGACCCGTTCGGCCGGGCCGTCACCTATCTGCGCGTCTCCGTCACCGACCGCTGCGATTTCCGCTGCACCTATTGCATGGCCGAGAACATGACCTTCCTGCCGAAGAAGGACCTGTTGACGCTGGAAGAGCTCGACCGGCTCTGTTCCGCCTTCGTCGCCAAGGGTGTGAGGAAGATCCGGCTGACCGGCGGCGAACCGCTGGTGCGCAAGAACATCATGTATCTTGTCCGCCAGCTCGGCGAAAAAATCGGTTCCGGCCTCGACGAGCTGACGCTGACCACCAATGGCTCGCAGCTCTCCCGCCATGCCGAGGAGCTCTACGAGTGCGGCGTGCGCCGCATCAACGTCTCGCTCGATACGCTCGATCCCGATAAGTTCCGCAAGATCACCCGCTGGGGCGATTTCGCCAAGGTGATGGAAGGCATCGACGCGGCGCAGAAGGCCGGCATCAAGATCAAGCTCAACGCCGTGGCGCTGAAGGATTTCAACGACGCCGAGATGCCCGATCTCCTGCGCTTCGCCCATGGCCGCGGCATGGACCTGACGGTGATCGAAACCATGCCGATGGGCGAGATAGACGAGGACCGCACCGACCAGTACCTGCCTCTCTCCGAGCTGCGCACCGATCTGGAAAAGCAGTTCACCCTCAGCGATATCGATTACCACACCGGCGGCCCGGCCCGTTACGTCAGGGTCACGGAGACCGGCGGCCGCCTCGGCTTCATCACGCCGATGACCCATAATTTCTGCGAGAGCTGCAATCGCGTCCGCCTGACCTGCACCGGCACGCTCTATATGTGCCTCGGCCAGAACGACGCCGCCGATCTTCGCACCGCACTGCGCGCCACCGAAGACGATTCCCTCCTCCACACCGCCATCGACGAGGCCATCACCCGCAAACCGAAGGGCCACGACTTCATCATCGACCGCACGCACAATAGGCCGGCCGTGGCGCGGCATATGAGTGTCACTGGTGGGTGAGGCCCGGTCCCCGCAAAGCGGGGAGCGATCGATCCAGTGAATCGATCGCAGGGCCGAACGCCCTGAGCCCAAGCGGAGGGCCGGGATACGGTGCGGAAATTTCCCTCTTCTCCCCAGCGGGGAGAAGATGCCCTTCAGGGCAGATGAGGGGGGAGCGACGACAGGAGCGAATGCGCTGAGCGCAAGCGAAGGGCATTAAATGCAGTGCCGCGGCCCCCCTCATCCGACCCTGCGGGCCACCTTCTCCCCGCTGGGGAGAAGAGGGAGAAGCCGCAGCCCTCATCACCCAGGCTTACGCGCACAAATCGCAAACCGCTCCTGCACCATCCGCTCCAGCCCCCTGAGAAACGGCATCTTGCGCGCCTGCGCCCAATGAATGTCCCCAAGCTTGCGGTCGACGACGATGTCCACAAATCCGGCCTTGCGCAGAAGCTCGACGACCGCTTCGGCCGGCATGTCATGGGAGAAATGCACGCGCGAGCGGATCTTCTGGTGCCGCGCCATCATCTCCGGCGACATATGGCTCGCAGCCGGCTTGCCAGTGATCTTCGTCCAAAGCTTCTGCAGGCCCTTGACCCAGGTCTCCTTGCCCATATTGCCGTCGAGGATCAGCACTTTGCCGCCTGGCTTCAGCACCGCGAACCATTCCTTGAAGGCCGAGGCTGGGTCCACCAGCGTCCAGACAAGGTGCCGGTTGGTGATGACGTCGTAGCTGTCCCGCGGCTCCATGGTGCTTTCGGCGTCGCCGGAGATGAAGCGGATATCGGTGCCGCGCTTCTTCGCCTTGGCGCGCGCCTTCGCCAGCATCGCGTCCGACCAGTCGAGCCCGGTGACCCTGAAGCCGACATCATTCATCAGATGCGATATCACGGCGGTGCCGCAGGCGAGATCGAGTGCTGCGCGCCCCTGCCCTTCGCCGAGATGCTTCCGGATCAGCCGCTGCCAGCCCTTCCGCTCGCCTTCCGAAAAGATTTCATGGCCGACGCTCTGGTCGAAGGTCTCAGCCCGCTCCGACCAGAAATCGCGAATTTCGTCGCGGATCGAGTAGTTGGTATTCATCGAATTCATCGCAAGGCACCCCGGCATGGCATCAGTTTGGAAAGGCTCTAAAACATATAACTTGATTCACAAAGTCATATTTCTTATGCCTGCGGACATTATTCAGACGTCAGGGGAATTTCCAGATGAATTTCGCAAAACTGCTCGCAGTGTCCGCAGCTGCGATTGCCGGCTTGATGCCGCTTTCGGCCTGGGCGCAGTCCTTCACCGTCAAGGATGTCGCCGGCCGCGAAGTCAGCTTCGACAAGCCGGTCGAGCGTGTGATCCTTGGGGAAGGCCGCATGCTCTACGCCGTCGCGCCGATCGAGAAGGAAGATCCCTTCGCCAAGATCGTCGGCTGGCGCAACGATCTCTGGACCACCGATAAGGACGGCTTCAACGCCTATGTCGCGAAGTTTCCCAAAGGCAAGGACCTGCCCTTCCTCGGCAATCTGACGGATGGCACGCTACAGACCGAGACCGTCGTCAAGCTACATCCCGATGTGCTTTTGCTGCCGATCGGCAACAAGACGGCAGCCGACGAAGTCAAGCTCAAGGACATGCTCGCCGGTATCGGCGTGAAGATCGTCTATATCGATTTTCGCGAGCATATTCTCGCCAACACCGAGCCGAGCCTGAAGATCCTCGGCCAGCTCTTTGGCCATGAGGACCGCGCCGAAGCCGTCGCTGCCTACTGGAAAGAGCAGATGGCGCGCGTCACCGACAGGCTGAAGGCCGCCAATCCGCCGAAGCCGAATGTCTTCATGTACCGCGCCGCCGGCCTGGTGGAATGCTGCGGCACCTTCGGCCCCGATAATTTCGGCCTGATGGTCGATCTGGCCGGCGGCCATAACCTCGGCTCCGATTTCCTGCCGGGCTATACCGGTTCGATCAATGCCGAACAGGTCGTCGCCTCCAATCCCGATGTCATCGTCGTCACCGGCTCCAACTGGAGCCAGACCAAGGATGCCAAGGACTTCGTCAATGTCGGCCCGAATGCGGCCGCGACCTTCACCGACAGCCGCAAGGCGCTGAACACGCTGATGGAAAACCCGGCTTTCACCGGCTCCAGGGCAGTTGCCGGCGGCAACGTCCATGCGATCTGGCACCAGTTCTATACCAGCCCCTATCAATTCGTCGCCGTGCAGCAGCTCGCCAAGTGGTTCCACCCGAACCTCTTTGCCGATCTCGATCCGGATGCCACCTTCAAGGAATTCCACGAAAAATTCCTGCCGGTCGCCTATCAGCCGGGTTATTGGGTCGATGCCAAGGCGAGCCAGTAGTCCGAAATGGCCGAGATCGCCGCCATATCGGTTGAAGGAGAAGCTGGGAGGGAGCGCTACCGCGCCCTCACCCGGCGCAAGCTTTTGATCCTAGCCGCCATGACGGCGGCGCTCTGCCTGTCCTTCTCAGTCGATCTCGCCTGGGGACCGGCCCGCTACAGCCTCAGTGAGGTCGTCGCCGCCCTCCTCGACCCCTCCTCCGTTTCCGATCAGGTGCGGGCCGTCGTCTGGAATATCCGCATGCCGGTCGCCGTGATGGCGATCGTCGTCGGTGCCTCGCTCTCCGTCGCCGGTGCGCAGATGCAGACGATCCTCGCCAATCCGCTGGCCAGCCCCTTCACGCTCGGCATCTCGGCGGCGGCAAGCTTCGGCGCGGCTCTGGCGATCGTCACCAGCGTTCCGCTGCTGCCGGTCGCCGCCGGCCTGCTCGTGCCGGTCAATGCCTTCATCATGGCGCTGATTGCGACACTTTTCATCCATTTCGTCTCGCAGGCCCGCGGCGTCTCGGTGCAAACAGTGGTGCTGCTCGGCATCGCCCTGGTTTTCACCTTCAACGCGGCCCTCGCCTTCCTGCAATATCTCGCCTCCGAACAGGCGCTGTCGGCAGTCGTCTTCTGGACGATGGGCAGCCTCACAAAAGCCACCTGGCCGAAGATCTGGGTGACGCTCGCCGTTCTGCTGATTGCCCTTCCGCTCTTCGCCCGCAATGCCTGGGCGCTGACCGCCATCCGCCTCGGCGAGGACAAGGCCGCGAGCTTCGGCGTCAATGTCCGCCGCATTCGGCTGGAAACCATGCTTGTCGTCTCGCTGCTGGCCGCAGTCCCCGTCAGCTTCGTCGGCACCATCGGTTTCGTCGGCCTCGTTGGCCCCCATATCGCCCGCATGATTCTCGGCGAGGATCAGCGCTTCTTCCTGCCGGGCTCGATTCTGTCAGGCGCGCTGCTGCTGTCGCTGACCTCGATCGTCTCGAAGTCGATCATCCCCGGCGTCGTCTTCCCGATCGGCATCATCACCGCGCTGGTCGGCGTGCCCTTCTTCTTCTCGCTCATCCTCTCGAACAGGAGCCGGTCATGGTAGCGCTTCAGTTGCAATCGGTCGGCGCCTATCACGGCCGCAAGCTCTTCGTCGAAGATGTGACGACGCCGGTGATGAAATCGGGCGAGATCGTCGCTGTCATCGGCCCGAACGCCGCCGGCAAGTCGACGCTGTTCAAACGCATCACCGGCCTGCTCAAGGGTCCGGGCGATGTTGTCGTCGAAGGCTCGAAGGCGAAGAACGCCATCAGCTACATGCCGCAGGATACCTCCGCCAATGCGGTGCTGACCGTCTACGAATCCATTCTCCTCGCCCGCAAGCAGGGCCAGTCCTGGGCCGTCGGCGACAATGACCTGCACTTCATCGACGAGATCATGGCGGCGCTCGATATCGCAGCACTCGCCTTCCGCGATCTCGGGGCGCTGTCCGGAGGCCAGCGCCAGCTCGTCTCGATCGCCCAGGCGCTCGTCCGCGAACCGGAAATCATGCTGATGGACGAACCCACCAGCGCCCTCGACCTCCACCGCCAGGTCGAAGTCCTCGACTTCATGCGCCGCCGCGCCCGTGCCAAAGGCATGATCGTCCTCGTCGCCATCCACGACCTCAACCAGGCGCTGCGCTTCGCCGACAAAGTCCTCCTCATCGCCAACGGCCGCATGCGCGCCTGCGGCACCCCCAGGGACGTCGTCACCGCCGAAATGCTGCGGGAGATTTATAGGGTCGAAGCCCGCGTGGAGAAATGCTCGCTGGACCATGATCATGTGATCGTGGATGGGACGGCGCATTGAGGCTGGCAATCAGCCTGCCTGATCAATCGATCAATCGCTGCGCCGTAAACTTGTCCGTAACAAGCATGTCGATGACCCCGACGCGCAGCGCCCCTGCAATAGCGTCAGTCTTTTTGGCTCCGCCGGCGAGCGCAATGACCCGGTCCACGCGCTCCAAATCCTCGAGCGGCAGCCCGATGACCCGGTCATCCAGGGGCGTCTTGACCGGCTTGCCGTTTTTATCGAAGAAGCGAAGCGAAATATCGCCGACGGCGCCCGCTTCCGCGAGATCGGAGAGTTCGCGAGACGAAAAGATGTTGCCGGAGCGTGCGAGAAGTTCGGAGGGTTCGACAGCTCCTATACCGACGATCGCAAGCGTTATGCTGCCGAATAGATCCATCGTCTCGCGGACGAACGGGTCGGCCTGCATCAGAAGCTTTGCCTCCCTCGACGTCGTCACGCCCTGCACGGGGAGCAGTTTCGGCTCGGCGCCGGTCAGCCGTGCAAGCCGCGTGGTCAGCTGTGTAGCGTGCGTCTGCACCGAAGGATCGCCCATGCCGCCAAGGGTCTGGACGACGTATTTCACCTGAGCGCTCTTCTGCGGATGAATATTCTCGACCATCTTGAAAATGGTCTGGCTCCAGCTCGAAACGCCGATGATCTCCCCCGGCGCCAGCGTCACCTCCAGGAGATGCGCCGCTGCCTCGCCGATACGGGCCATGATGGCGCCGTCCCGGTCTTCCGTGCACTCCACGACGATCGCCTCCGGCAGATCGTATTTTTCGCGAAGCGCGCTCTCGAGTTCGCTGTAGGTGCCGACGGGAGGAATGACGCTGGTTCGCACGATATCTTCAGCCTCGGCACGCTTGAGCATGCGCGACACCGTCGCCTGCGACAGGCGAAGGTGCTGTGCGATCTCCGCCTGCCGCCGACCCTCGATGTGGTACATCTGGGCGACCCTTGAAATGAGGCGGAGTTCGTTGAGGCGAGTCATCGCTAATCCCAGAGTGAATTTTTATTCACCTTTAGCCTGTGTTTCGCGGGACGTCGAGCGGGCGAGCGCATCATTCCAGGTCTGCAGAAGCGCTGCTCGATCGACGGGTTGCGGCTGAATGGTCTGGGTGTTTCGCGGCAAGCCCGCGACCATGTGGAGGTCGCTCCACAAGCCGAGGGACAACCCCGCCAGATAGGCGGCGCCCAGCGCCGACGCCTCGGGTGCTTCGCATTGGATGACGGGATGTTGGATGAGGTTCGAGACGCACTGCATCAGGAAGCGGTTCTGGCTCGGTCCGCCATCCACATGGAGCGCGCCGAGTTCGCCGCCGCTTTGCGCCCGCATCGCCGCGATCACGTCATGCACCTGGAAGGCGATGGAATCGGTGACCGACCGCGCCATTTGCGCCCGTGTCGTGTTGAAGTTGATCTGCGAGAACAGGGCACGGGCGTCGGAATGCCAGTAAGGCGCCCCCAGTCCGACGAAGGCCGGCACGAAACCGGGTCCGCCAGGCGCAGCGCTCGCAGCGAGTTCGACAAGGGCCGCCACATCTTCAAGGCCGAGAATATCCGCCATCCAGGGAAGGCTGGCGGCGCAAACCAGAATATTGCCTTCGAAGGCGAAAGTCGGTTTTCCCCCGATACGCCATGCGACGGTGGTTGTGACCCCGTTGCGCGGGGCAATGAATTGCGGCAGCGTCGTCATGATAGAAGAGCCGGTTCCGAAGGTCACCTTGCCGTCGCCCGGCTTGAAGGCTCCATGGCCGAACAAGGCTGCGTGGCTGTCTCCGATCGCGGCCATGATTGGAGTGCCATCCGGCACCCCTGGCAATCCTTGCGTCCTGCCGAAATCGGCGGAACTGTCGAGCACCTCGGGCAGGAGCGCGATATCGACGCCGAAGATCTCGCCAAGCTCCTCGCTCCATTTCTGTTCCCGCAGATCGAACAGCTGGCTCCTGGCGGCGTTGGAAGCGTCGCAGACATGCCGGCGTCCGCCCGTCAGGCAGTGGACGAGCCAACTGTCGATCGTTCCCAGCCGCACTGGCCGCTCGGCTGGAATCCGGTCGAGCAGCCATCGGAGTTTCGAACCCGGGAACATCGGATCCAATGGCAGGCCGGTCAGCGCCTGCACACGGTCAGCGCGGCCTTCGGCAATCAGACGTTCGCAATCCTGCGCGGTTCGACGGCACTGCCAGCTGACCACCGGTCCGAGCGGCTCTCCCGTTTCGGCGTCCCAGGCGGTGACGGACTCGCGCTGGTTGGAAATGGCGACCGCCTCGATGCTTACAGCCGGGCTGGCCTTCAGGCAGGCGTCGATCGCTTCGCAGACCGATGCGTAGAGCCGGCGCGGGTCTTGTTCGACCCAGCCCGGCTTCGGATAGGAGATGCCGACAGGAGCCGAACCCCTTCCGACGATGTCTCCCTGTTCGGAAACGAGAACTGCTTTCGAATTGGTCGTGCCCTGGTCGATTGCCAGAATTGCCCGCATTCCATCCTCCCGGATCAGGTGGCGGCCGGGCGACAAAAACCTCCCGGCCGGTCACGCCATCCCAGTTTACTTACGCTTGATCAGCGACTGTGCAGCGTCGGCGATTGCCGATGGCGACATCCCGTATTCGTCGAGCAGGAATTCTGCCGAACCTGTGGGGGCATAGACGCCGGGAACGCCGAGACGCTTCATCGGCACCGGAGCATTGTCGACCACCACTTCGGCGACCGCGGAACCGAGCCCGCCAAAGATCGAATGCTCTTCGGCGGTGACGATCGCTCCGGTTTCCCTCGCCGCGGCGATGATGGCTTCCTCGTCGATCGGACGAACCGTGGCGAGGTTGAGCACTCTGGCATTGATGCCGCGGCCAGCGAGAATCTCTGCCGCCTTGACAATCCGATGGGTCAAGGTGCCGTTGGCGATAAGCGTGACGTCGGAACCCTGGCGAAGCAGATTGGCCTTGCCGAGTTCGAACCTATGCCCCTCCGGAAGCAGATCCGGCACACCGACCCGCGACAGACGCAGGAAACATGGCCCGTTATAGGCCGCGGCCCACTCGACCGCGGCAGCGGTTTCGATGCGGTCACAGGGCGCAATGACCGGAAGATTGGGCAGGACCCGCAGCCAGGCGAAATCCTCGATGGAGTGATGCGTCGGACCGAGTTCGCCATATGCCATTCCGGAGGAAATGCCGACCAGCTTGACGTTGGCATTCGAGTAGGAAATATCAGCCTTGATCTGCTCCAGCGACCGTCCCGTGAGAAACGGCGCAGCGGCGCACACGAATGGAAGACGCCCGCCATTGGCAAGGCCCGCTCCAACGCCGACCATGTTCTGCTCGGCAATGCCGACGTTGACGAGGCGCTCTCCAAACTTCGACTTGAAACCGCCGAGCTTGGAGGAACCGACGGAGTCGTTGCAGACGGCAACGATCGTTTCGTTTTCAGCTGCCAGCCGCTCGAGCGTGGAGGCAAAGGCGTCGCGGCAATCGTGGAGCTTGGGTGGGTTTACTGGCGCGTTCATTAGAGTGCCTCCGACAATTCTGCCAATGCGATTTCGTATTGTTCCTTATTGGGCACCTTGTGGTGCCAGTCGACCCGGTCCTGCATGAACGAAATTCCATGGCCCTTGTTGGTATGGGCAACAATACAATGCGGTCTCGATCCCCGGTGTTCGAGCGCCGGAACGATCTCGCTCATATCGTTGCCGTTGATCTCGGTGACGTCCCAATCGAAGGCCTCGAGCTTCGGCCGAAGCGGAGCGAGATCGTTGGTTTCCGAAAGCGCCGCACCCTGCTGGAACCTGTTGTGGTCGATCACCAGCGTCAAGTTGTCGAGCTTGAACTGCGCGGCCGCCATGATCGCCTCCCAGTTGGAGCCCTCCTGCATCTCACCGTCGCCGGTGACGACATAAGTGTGATATCCAGCGCCGGCGAGTTTGGCGGCTTTCGCCATTCCGACGGCGACCGGAAGACCGTGGCCGAGCGGCCCGGTATTCGTTTCGACGCCGGGAACCTTGTTGCAATTCGGATGCCCGTTCAGCCTCGAATGCGGCTGCAAAAAGGTGGAAATCTCCTCCTCCGGAATGAAGCCGCGTTTGGCGAGCGTCACATAGAGAGCGCAGGCCGTATGTCCCTTTGAAAGAACGAACCTGTCGCGGTCGGGATGCTTCGGCTGATCCGGCCAGACCTTCAGCACACGAAAATAGAGCGCCGTCAAAATGTCGATGACCGACATCTCCCCGCCAATATGGCCGGCGCCCGCTTCGAAGACCGCCTGAAGATCGCGCAATCGGATCTCGCGGGCGATGCGCTCAAGTTCTGTCCTATCCATGATTCCTCGCGTGCATAAATATTCACTATCCAATATTTTTGCACAACATACCGATTAGTCAAGCCCCTTAAACGAGGCTGCCAGCGTAAGCGCCGCCAGAAATCTTGTTGACAGCTGGAAAGCAAGTTGTTAATGAATTTTCCAGCAGGAGTGAATAATTATTCTAACCTGAGCGAATATTGAAATACAAGCCTAGGCAGAGGGAGGAGCAATGGTGGCGCTCGATATCAATGAACACGGGCTTTCGTCCGGCGCCTGGCTGAGCAAGCTCAAGGGAGCGACAGGTCCGCTCGTGGGATTGCTGGCGCTGTGCGTCTTTCTGAGCCTCAGCACGGACACGTTTCTTTCGGTTCGAAACGGCCTCAACATCCTCGACCAGATCACCGTTCTCGGCATCATGGCTGTTGGAATGACCTTCGTCATCCTGATTGGCGGCATCGATCTCTCCGTCGGCTCGGCACTCGCCCTGGCCATGATGGTCATGGGCTGGACCGCCAACGTCGCCGGCCTGCCGCTGCCGGTCGGGATCGTCTTTGCGCTGATCGCATCGGCATTTTCCGGCCTGATCGTCGGACTTCTGGTCACCCAGTTCAGGGTCCCAGCCTTCATCGCCACGCTTGCGATGATGTCTGCGGCGCGCGGCGTCGCCAACATGATCACGGACGGCCAGCAGATCGTCGGATTCCCTGACTGGTTCATGATGCTGGCAATCGATCGCCATTTCGGCGTCATGACGGCCACGGTCTTTCTCATGCTCGCGGTTGTTCTCGCGGCCTGGCTCTTCCTGCACTTCCGCTCCGAGGGACGCATGCTCTATGCGGTGGGCGGAAACGCCGAAGTCGCGCGGCTGGCCGGCATCAACGTGCCCCTCGTGACGATATCAGTCTATGTCGTGAGTGCCGTCCTTGCGGGGCTTGCGGGCATCGTGCTCGCCGCCCGGCTGGATTCCGTCCAACCATCAAGCGGTCTCGGCTACGAGCTGGACACCATTGCCGCTGTCGTCATCGGCGGGACTTCGCTCTCCGGCGGCGCGGGCGGCATCGGCGGAACGCTGATCGGCGTCCTGATCATCGGCGTGCTGCGCAACGGGCTCAATCTTCTCAACGTCTCGCCGTTCCTGCAGCAGGTGATCATCGGCATCGTCATCGTGCTCGCGGTCGGCGCGGAGACCATTCGTCGGCGTCGCGCCTGACGAGCAGGGTCCGCCGCGTTGGCGGGCCCAAAATTCCGCCCCGAAATTGGGGGCGGATCAGTGCCCCGAGGGGGAGGACATACCCGAGGGTTCCATCAAACAACGGAGGAAATACAATGAAAATAGCGCGCACCATGCTCGCATCTGCTGCACTGCTCGGTCTCATGCTCGGCCCCGTGCACGCGGCGGAACTGAAGAAGCTCGGCCTCGCCGTTGCCAATCTTCAGGCAAACTTCTTCAACCAGATCAAGCAATCGGTCGAGGCCGAAGCCAAGAAGCGCGGCATCGAAGTCATCACGGTCGACGCAAAGGGCGACGGACCGACGCAGGTCAACCAGATCCAGGATCTTCTGACCCAGAAAATCGACGCGCTGATCTACATTCCGGCAGGTGCAGCGGCCGCGACCGTTCCGGTCAAGCTGGCCAAGAGCGCCGGCATCCCGGTCGTTAACGTCGACCGCAACGCCGAGGGTGCACCGGGCGATACCTTCCTCGCAACGGATTCCGTCGCCTCAGCCAAGGCGGTGTGCGACTACATTCTGAAGGAAGCCGGCGGCAAGGGGAAGATGGTCATCATCCACGGCCAGAAGGGCACGACGCCGGAAGTCGATCGCTCGAAGGGCTGCGCTGAATCCCTCAAGGCCTATCCTGACGTGAAGGTTGTCGCCGAGCAGTTCTCGAACATCTGGAGCCAGGACGAAGGCTTCCAGATCATGCAGAACATGCTGCAGGCAAACCCGGACGTTTCGATCGTTTTCGCACAGGCCGACGGTCTCGCCCTTGGCGCTGCCCAGGCGATCAAGGTCGCCAATCCGTCGCAGAAGATCGTGGTTGGCGGTTTCGATGGCGACACCGCGGCTCTCGAAGCCCTCAGCAAGGGTGTCTTCAACGTAACGGCGACACAGCAGACGCAGAAGATGGGTCGCGATGCGGTTGAAAACGCAGCCAAGCTTGTCGCCGGAGAAAAGGTACCCCCGGTCCAGCTGATGGATGCGACGCTGACGACCAAGGAAAACGTCGCAGGCTTCATCGCCAACCATCCCTAAAGCATGTCGCGCAAAAGTGTGCCGCGGTTTTGCGGCAACGACATGCGTAAAAACAAAGAGCTAAAGCGCGTCGCATGAATCAAGTTTGACGCGACGCGCTTTAGCGCATCGCGCCGAAAGTCGGGAAGGATTTTCGGAAAGCACGATGCGAGGATTGAAAGTGTTAGAGCGTCCTTTGTCCGTCCGAAAGGACGCACGGCGCTCCAATGAAGTCGAGGTCTTGAGGAGGTGTGCCATGACTGACCCGGTTCTTTCCCTGAAGGGCATATCCAAGTGGTATGGGCCGCTCCAGGTTCTGAAGAATGTCAGCCTGGACGTCTATCCGGGCGAAGTGGTTGCTCTGCTCGGTGAAAACGGAGCGGGCAAGTCGACCCTGTCGGGCATCATCGCCGGGTCACGCACACCGTCCGAAGGATCGATGACATGGCTGGGGCAGCCTTATGCCCCGGCCACCCCCCGGGAAGCGATCGACAAGGGCGTTGTGCTGATCCATCAGGAACTGCAGCTTCTGCCGCAGCTGTCGATCGCGGAAAACGTCTTCATCGGACGCTGGCCGATGAAGAACGGCGTCGTCGACCGTGCCCAGATGGTTCGCCGGGCGCAGGACCAGCTCGCGCGTTTGAACCTTCACATACCCGCCACGCGGACGGTCGCCGGCCTTTCCACCGCAAATCAACAACTGATCGAGATCGCCAAGGCGCTGGCTCTCAACGCCAAGCTGCTGATCCTCGATGAACCGACAGCCGCCCTCGGCGGCGCGGAGACCGAAGCGCTGTTCGAACAGGTTCGTAAGCTCCGGTCGGAGGGTGTCGGCATCGTTTACATTTCCCACCGTATGGAAGAGATCAAGCAGATAACCGACCGGATCGTCGTTCTTCGCGACGGGGAGCGGGTGCAGGAATTCTCAGACAGCGCCACCCCGGTGCGAACGATTGTCGAGAGCATGGTCGGGCGCCCGCTTGACCGCCTGTTCCCGACTCTGCCGGTGCCGACAGACCGTCCGGTCCTTGAGGTGTCCGGGCTGAGTTCGCCGGATAATTCGTTCCGCGACGTGACCTTCGAGGTGCGGGCCGGAGAAATTCTGGGCATTGCCGGATTGGTCGGCGCCGGCCGCACCGAACTGGTGCGGGCGATTTCGGGCGCCGATCCGATCAGTGCAGGTTCGATCAAGCTGGAAGGCGAGGAACTCAGGCTGCGCGATCCGGCGGACGCGATCGCCAAGGGCATCGTGATGGTTCCGGAAGACCGCAAGGAGCAGGGTCTGATCGTCGGGCACCGGATCAGCGAAAACGTCATCTACGCCAATTTGGACAAACTCGGCGGTGGCTGGATTACGCCGCGGGTCAAGCGCTCGTTTGCGGAAAAGGCAGTTGCCAAGTTCGGCGTCAAGGGCCGTGCCGAGCAATATGCCTCGGACCTTTCCGGCGGCAACCAGCAGAAAGTCGTCATCGCCAAGTGGCTGATGCGCGATCCCAAGGTCGTCGTGCTGGACGAACCGACGAGAGGCATCGACGTCGGCGCCCGCGCCGGCATCTACGATATCATCGTCAATCTCGCCAAACAGGGCGTCGCGGTCATCGTCGTAAGCTCGGACCTCGAGGAAGTTCTCGGGGTCTCCAATCGCATCCTCGTGCTTGCGCAAGGCAAGCAGGCGGGCATCCTCAATCGTGACCAGGCAAATGACGTTTCGGTCATGGAGCTGGCCACCATCTAAACAGACAAAGAAAGGAAGAGCGGTGCCCGACATCACTCTGAACGCCCCGAAGCTTTTCGATCTCAGCGGCCAGGTTGCCATCGTGACCGGCGCCGGGAGCGGCATTGGGCAGCGCATTGCCATCGGCCTTGCGCAATGCGGCGCCGACGTGGCGCTGCTCGACCGTCGAACCGACGACGGACTGGCCAATACGGCTGAACATATTCGCGCCGCCGGCCGCCGCGCGATCGAGATCGCGGCTGACGTCACGAGCAAGTCTTCCCTCGGAGAAGCAGTCGCACGGACCGAAGCCGATCTCGGCGCCTTGACCCTTGCCGTCAACGCCGCAGGCATCGCCAACGCGAACGCCGCCGAAGAGATGGAAGAGGATCAATACCAGACGTTGATGGATATCAACCTGAAGGGCATCTTTCTTTCCTGCCAGGCCGAGGCCCGCGCCATGCTGAAGAATGGACGCGGCTCCATCGTCAACATCGCTTCCATGTCCGGCGTGATCGTCAACCGGGGCCTGAGCCAGGCGCATTACAACGCCTCCAAGGCGGGCGTCATCCATATGTCGAAGTCTATGGCGATGGAATGGGTCGGCCGCGGCATTCGCGTCAACACCATCTCCCCCGGCTACACGGCAACGCCGATGAACACCCGTCCGGAGATGGTTCATCAGACCAAGCTTTTCGAGGAGCAGACGCCGATGCAGCGCATGGCAGCGGTCGACGAGATGGTCGGTCCGGCGGTGTTCCTGCTGTCGAATGCGGCAAGTTTCGTCACCGGCGTCGATCTTCTCGTCGACGGTGGTTTCTGCTGCTGGTGATGCGGATTACAAAGCTCGTTGCCGGCAACTGGAACATGAACCGATCTCGCTTCCTCCCTGGCTGAGATCGAGGCGCTGAAGGGACCAACGGGCACGACGGCGCGATATCGCCGCCTGCCCGCCCTTCCCGCCGATAGAACGAGCTGAGGCCGACGCCGTCACTGGCGCTCAAGACCGCGCGAATCCGTTGAGCGGATTTGCGGCCCTCGACGGATACCCGAAAGGAAAGAGCATGAAACGCTTTGAGCAAAAGACTGTCGTCATTACCGGAGGCAGCCGCGGCATCGGCGCTGCCATCGCCAGGCGTTTTGCCCGCGAAGGCGCCAATCTCGTCGTTTCGGCCAACGAGGATCTGGTCCACGGCGTTGCCGAGCAGATCCGGGCCGAAGGCGGCAAGGCGATCTCCTTCATCGGCGACGTGACCGACAAAACAAGCGTCATCGCCCTCTACGATGCGGCCGAGACGGAATTCGGCTCTGTCGACGTCTCGATCCAGAATGCCGGCGTCATCACCATCGCCCGCGTCGAGGACCTCACCGAGAACGAGTGGGACAAGGTCATGGCCGTCAACACCAAGGGCGTCTTCCTCTGCGCCCAGGAGGCGATATCGCGCATGCGCAAACACAAGCGGGGCGGCCGCATCATCAACACCGCCTCTGGCCAGGCCCGCGACGGCTTCATTTTCACGCCGCACTACGCCGCCTCGAAAATGGGCGTGGTCGGCGTCACCCAGAGCCTGGCCAAGGAAGTCGCGACCGAAAACATCACCGTAAACGCCTTCTGCCCCGGCATCATCGAGACCGACATGTGGGCCTATAACGACGAGGCCTGGGGCAAGCTGCTGGGCAACTACGCCCCCGGCGAACTGATGAAGGAATGGGTCGAAGGCATCCCGATGAAACGCGCCGGCTCCGGCGAGGACGTTGCCGGCCTGGTCACCTTCCTCGCCAGCGACGACGCCGCCTACATCACCGGCCAGACGATCAATGTCGATGGCGGGTTGATTATGTCGTAGGTGGGATGGAGGCTTTCGGCGGGACGGCACTGAAGCTAAATGTGAAATAATTTCGCAGCCATATGCCTTTCGCTTGCCGCTCAAGGCGTTCGTCGCTGCCGCTCCTCACCCCTCATCTGCCCTGAAGGGCATCTTCTCCCCGCTGGGAGAAGGGGGGCAAGCTGCACGATCAACATCCCTGCACCAAAGGTCTCAAGAGGAGTGAGACGCCACCACGATTCCCCTTCTCCCCAGCGGGGGTCCGAAGGACGGGTCGAGACCGACGGCTCGACCCCGGTCGATGCCGGCAGGCAGATGAGGGGGTGAGCGGCAAAGCCGCGAATGCGCTGAGCGAAAGCAAAGGGCAAGAGAAGCAGGCACCAGGGCAGTGGCCGACCCCGTCCTTCGAGGCCCCTGCGGGGCACCTCAGAGCTTGTGAAGCTTTTGAATCCGGCGCGTTTTTGGCCGATCTTGGCTGGCCGATGCAGTCGAGCGTCAGGCGATTGCGCGCTGCGTTCGGATGGTCGCGTGTTGGTGTCTGGGTGGTGACAGTGGCTCAGCCCTTGGCAAGCCGATGGCCTTGCAAGATATTGTTGGTGAGTGCGTAGCAGAGCACGACGGCCTGGACCTTTTCGATGCCGCGCACCGTCAATTGTCGCAGATTCCAGTTGCGCCAGCGGGCATGGACGCATTCGCAGATCGATCGGGGTTTGTACTGAGCCTTGCCCGCCTCGCTTGCCATGCGGGCCCGCCAGGCCGACACACCCGGACCGTCGCCGCGGCGCGGCAAGAAGGGATCGGTTCCGTGCTTGGACTGAGTGGGCGGACAAAAGACCTCAACCCCTTCGCCGTGCGCCCACTCGATATCTTCAGCGCTGCCAAAGCCGCCATCGGCGAGATAGCGCCGCGGCAGATGGCCGCTTAGCGCGCGCAACCGCTCCAGCATCGGCCGCATGAGGCCGCGATCGGAGCCGGCATTGGTCACCTCGAGCCCGACCACGAACTGCTCACCGGCCGTGCTCGCAACCTGCACATTATAACCCGGGCGGAAGCCGCCGTCGGCCATCTTCATCACCCGCGCCTGTGCATCCGTGCTGGAGGCGCGCGGCTCCTTCGGCTTTTTGCCATTGCCGCGCTTTTCTTCGCGCGCCTGGCGATGGCGCTCGATCTCGTCAAGAGCGACCTGGGCTGCTCTGAGCCGCTCGCCGCGCTCGCGCGCCGCCCGCTCCCTGGCCGCCTCGATGCGCCGAGTGCTGGCATCCGAACGCGCATCGACCTCGTGCTTGAGCTGATCCACAACCGCCTCGGCAATGGAAAGATGCCGATCAAGCGTCGCTTTGCGGCCGAACGAGGCCGCACCCGCGCTTGCCCGGACCCGCACGCCATCCTGCGCCAGACAATCGAGAGTGACGAGGCCGGCACCGGCAAGCGCCGCCAGATGCTCGGCAAGCAGCCGGTCGAGCAAATCGGCGCAACCAACCCGAAAATCCGACAGTGTGTGATAGTTCACCGAGACACCGCCGCACAGCCAGCGATAGACGTCGTGGCTCCCGCACTGCCGTTCCAGCGCCCGCGCGCTGCCGACGCCGTCGCTGCTGGCATAGAGCCACAGCGCCAGCAAAAGCCGTGGCGAAATCGGTGGATGGCCTGGCCGGTGCTCACGCGCCTTGATCCGATCTTCGAGCGTGCTCAGATCCAGTCCCTCGACATAGTTCCAAATGACCCGCACCGCATGATCCTGGCCGATCAAGCTGTCGATATCGACGGCACGCAACTCGATCTGATCGCGCACCGGCTCACGCATGCGCGCCGCTCCGCGTCCCACCTGAGCACTTCGCCGCGCTCCATGCACCGGCAATCCTTCGAACAGGTCGTCGCCCACCATCATCCCCCAAGCAAATCAACGACCCAACAGAATCACAATCCAATCGCCTCCGCTACCAAACATTCACAGGCTCTCAGGATGAGGTCGGAGAGAGGGCGCTGCTTGTGGTTCACCGGAGAGCGAAGCGGCAAGCCAGATCCCACTCTGCGTGGCACACAGGGTGGCCTCCAGCCACTCGCCACAAGATCAATCAAGCCAAACAGCACCACAATCAGCCCTCATCCTGAGGTGTGCAGGCCGCAGGCCGGAGCCTCGAAGGACGAGGGCGGGTGGCTCGACCTGCAACACGCCGATCCCACCCTCGCCCAGCCTACGTCCGGCTGATCGAAACCCCGCCATCCGCCAGCATTGCCGTCCCCGTCACGAAGCTCGCCATATCCGACGCCAGGAACAGCGCCGCATTGGCGATCTCTTCCGGCCGGGCCATGCGCTTCAGCGCATGCAGCCCCTCGACGAAGGCGAGCAGTTCCGGCGTCGCATCGGGTGCGTTGGTGATCGCAGCCGGCGTATCGGTGCCGCCGGGCAGCAGCGCGTTGACACGGATGTTCTGCCGGCCGAGTTCGGTCGCGAGCACCTGAACGAAGCCGATCAGCCCCGCCTTACCAGCCGCATAGGCGGCCATCCCGGGCATGCCGGCGGTGTGGCCGACGAAGGTCGAGGTGAAAATCAGCGACCCGCCGCCTTTTCCCATCGCCGCCGACTGGTGTTTGGCGCCGAGAAAGGCGGCGGTGAGGTTGGTCTCGATCGTTTCGCGCCAACCCTCCGGCGACAGTTCCGCCACCGGGCCCATTTCGCCGACGCTGCCGGCATTGTTGAAGGCGATATCGAGCTTGCCGAACCGCGAAACCGCCGTATCGGTGAGCCTTGCCTGCAGCGCCTCGTCCCGGACATCGCCCGATATGGCGACAGCCTGCCCGCCCTCCGCTTCGATTTCGGCGACGACGGCATTGAGCGCCTCCTGTCGCCGTCCGGTGACCACGAGCTTAGCACCCTCCCGTGCAAACAGCTTGGCCGCCGCGCGGCCGATGCCGGAGCTTGCGCCGGTGATGATCGCGACCTTGTCGTTCAGAAGTGTCATGTCCGTTTCTCCTCTGTTGTCGAGGCATCAGGGATCGCAAACATCAGGCAAGACAGCCACCCGATTCCCGCGCGGACGAACGAAAACCGGCGGCGATCGATGATTTCGGCCGGCAATCAGCTCCATCGCCAAACGAGGACGGAAACCTCGATCGACGCATCGGAAATACCGGAATTCGCATTGTAAAACGTTCACTTGCCGCGGTTTTTAAACATGCACCTGCCGCAGCGTCAGCACCATTGTGCGCCGCATCATCGATTTATCCCGGGTGTGACATTCATCCGATTCCCTTCATGGTTCTTCCCGACTAAGAAGGGGCGCACAGGTAAAGGGAATCTCTTCATGCCGCGGTCACGCAACACTCAGGGCGCCATCTATATGAGCATGGCGATGGCCGGCTTTTCCGCGAGTGATGCTCTCTCCAAATCTGTGATTGCCTATATGAACGCCGGCGAGATCATGTTCCTGCGCGGCCTCTTCACCAGCCTGCTCGTCTATCTGATCGCCAGGAAAATGGGCGCGCTGCGCTCCTGGCGCCTGGTGCTTAAGCCGATCATCATTCTCCGCATCGTCTGCGAGATGCTCTCCGCCGTCACCTATATCACCGCGCTCGGCGTGATGCCGATTGCCAACGCCTCGGCGATCCTGCAGTCGCTGCCGCTGGTCGTCACCTTCGGTGCTGCACTCTTCTTCCGCGAGCCGGTCGGCTGGCGGCGCTGGTCGGCGATCTTGGTCGGCCTCGTCGGCGTGATGATCATCATCCGCCCCGGACCGGAGGGGTTTACACCAGCCGCCCTGCTCTGCGTCGGCGCGGTGCTGACGACGGCCGGCCGCGATCTCGCCACCCGCTCGATCGATCCGGAGATTCCCTCGCTGATGATCACCGTCATCACCGCCGTCTCTATCTCCTTCTTCGGGGCTTTGCTCATCCCGGTGCTCGGCGGCTGGCAGCCGGTCAGCGCGACGTCGCTCGGGCATCTCCTGCTCGCCTCGGTGCTGGTGCTCGTCGGCTATCAGTCGGTCATCCTCGCCATGCGTACCGGCGAAATCTCCTTCGTCGCGCCATTCCGTTATACCAGCCTGATCTTTTCCTCCCTGCTCGGCTTCTTCTTCTTCGCCGAAGTGCCCGACAGCCTGATGCTGCTCGGCGCTGCGATCGTCATCGCTTCCGGCCTCTATACGTTCTATCGTGAGGCCAAGCGCCGCGTATCGCCGATCGCGCAGGAATCCGCGCCGCGCTCACCGGTTTGAGGCAGGATGATGACTGAATTCTCGCTCGACAGATCCGATATAGCAGGCGTGGTGCTGGCCGGCGGCCGCTCGCAGCGCATGGGCCGCGACAAGGCGGACGTGATGCTCGGGACCGAAAGCCTGCTCCGCCATGTGCTGACCCGCCTCTCGCAGCAGGTCGTTCCCGTTGCCGTCAATGCCGATACCGCCACTGAGGATGTTCCCGTCGTTCCCGACCGTTTCCCCGGCAAGGCCGGGCCATTGGCCGGCATTCATGCGGCCATGGTCTATGCCGCCGGCCTGCCCGCGGTCACCCATGTCGTCACCGTCTCCGTGGATTGCCCGTTCTTTCCGGCCGATCTCGTCGCCCGGCTGGCGGCAGCGCTCGAACGCCCGTCGCAGATCGCCATCGCCGCCTCCGAGGGCCGCAGCCATCCCGTCTTCGGTCTCTGGCCGGTGACGCTCGCCGCCGATCTCGAAACCTGGATCGCCGCCGACGAAAAGCGCCGCGTGCGTGACTTCCTGTTACGGCATGACGTAACGGAAGTCGCGTTTCCGCTGCATCCGACCCGCGCCAGCCTGCTCGATCCCTTCTTCAACATCAACACGCCCGATGATCTCGTCGAGGCGCAACGCTGGCTGGAGGCCCTTCGCGCATGACCGCCCCGAAAATCTTCGGCATCGCCGGCTGGAAAAACTCTGGCAAGACCGGCCTCGCCGTCCGGCTGGTGACCGAGTTCACCCGCCGCGGCTACACGATCTCGACGATCAAGCACGCCCATCATGATTTCGACATCGACAAGGTCGGCGCCGACAGTTATCGCCACCGCCAGGCCGGCGCCCACGAGGTCACCATTGTCTCCGGCACGCGCTACGCCATCATGCACGAGCTGCGCGGCGCCCCCGAACCCGAATTCGAGGAAATTCTCGCCCGTCTCGCCCCCTGCGATCTCGTGCTGATCGAAGGCTACAAGCGCGAATCGATCCCGAAGATCGAGGCCCGCCGCCTGGAGGCCGCCAATCGCCAGCCGCTGGCGCCGAGCGACCCTCATATCCGCGCCATCGCCGCCGATCATGCCGTTGCGGATACGGCCCTGCCCGTCTTTGATCTAGACGACACAAGCGCCATCGCCGATTTCATCGCAGCGATCGTCGGCCTTGAACAGCAGCCCTGAACCCCGCGCGCGGCCCGATCCGAGCACTTGAGAAGTCTCGCCGGCCACCGCCCTGGCGATTTCCTTGGCGAGCTGGGCCTGATCATAAGGTTTTCCCAACCTCGGAAGATCGATATCGGTGCCGGCGGGAAGATCGGCATAACCTGTCGCCAGCACGATCGGCAGCGCCGGATGAATGTCCCGCGCCGCCGCGGCGAGCTGTGCGCCGGTCATACCGGGCATCGAATAGTCGGTGATCACAAGATCGAACTGCTGACCGCTCCTGATCAGCTCCAGCGCCTGCGCGCCGGAATTTGCCTCGACGACCTCATGGCCGAGATCTTCGAGCATGTCGACCGAGCTCATGGCGATCAAGGCGTCGTCGTCGACCAGCAGGATCTTCAGCCTGGATGCGGCCGGCGAAGCGGGCAGTTCGGGCTCGGCGCGCCGCTCGGGCCACCGTTCGGTCGCCGGAAGCCACAATTCCGCGGTCGTTCCCACCCCAAGCTGACTTTTCAGAATAAGTGCGCCATTGAGCTGAACGGCAAGACCGTGGATCATCGACAATCCCAGGCCCGTGCCCTTTCCGAGTTCCTTGGTCGAGAAAAACGGATCGACGGCCTTCTTCAGCGTCTCCGCGTCCATGCCGGTGCCGCCGTCGGTCACCGCTAGGACAAGATAGGCTCCCTCGCCGAGATGGTCGTTACCACAGACGACCTCTTCCTCGCGCAGCGAAATGGACACGGCGCCCCCATCCGGCATCGCATCGCGGGCATTGACGGCAAGGTTGAGCAGCGCCAATTCGAGCTGGTTCGCATCAACCAGTGCCGGCGGCAATCTTGCCGGCAGGGTGGTTTCGATGCTGACCGAAGTGCCGACCGAGCGCCGCAGCAGGTCGTTCATGCCGGAAACCAGCTCGGCCAGATCGACGGGCTTGACCTGCAAATCCTGCTGTCTGGCAAAAGCCAGGAGCCGTTGCGTCAGCGCCGCCCCGCGGCGCGCGCCCTGAAGCGCCCCGTCGACGAGACGCGTCGCCTTGGCGTCTCCGGCCACGTGTTTGCCGAGCAGCTCCAGATTTCCGAGAACGACCATCAGCAGATTGTTGAAGTCGTGGGCGACGCCGCCCGTGAGTTGACCGATCGCTTCCATTTTTTGGGATTGGCGAAGCTGCTCTTCGGCTCTTTCACGCTGTGCGACCTCTTCAAGCAGGGTCTGGTGGGCGGCATTGACCTCCCTGGTCCGCTCCCTGACGCGTTCTTCGAGGGTTTCATTGAGCCGTCTCAGATTTTCCTCGATGGTCTTGCGGGCGGTGGTATCGGAGCAGACGCCGACGAGCTTCCTGGCGGAACCGTATCTGTCGGCATAAAGCTGGGCATGAACCTCGGTCCAATGCAGTGATCCATCAGGCCAGAGCGTCCTGTGCTCCAACGAATAGTCGCGGCCGGTATCGATTGTCTGGCGCAGGCGCGCCAGCACAAAGTCGCGATCGTCGGGATGGATGCTTGCGATCAGATCGTCACGCGTCACCTCATCATCCGGCCCTCGGCCGAAGACTGCCTTACAGGTCGCCGAAGCCGACAAGACCATCGAGGACAGCTCCAGCTCCCACGCCCCGAGACGACCGGCGGCGAGCGCTGTCTGCAGCCGCCGCTCTCCCTCTCCCAAAGCTTCCAGCCGGGCGCGCGCTTCATACTGGCGAAGCCGCCCCTTCAGTGCGGTCCGCGCAACGCTGATGAAGGACGTGGCATGGAACGGCCTCTCCAGAAAAGTCACGTTGCCGAGGAGCTCGGAAAGCCTGGCGGCGGCAGGATTTCGGTCAGGTCCGCCGCCACGCTGGGTGAGGACGATGAACGGCAGATCGGACCAGCTTGGCTGAGCGGCAACCCATGCAGCAATCGGTGTCAGGTCACACCCGCGGACGGCCTCTTCCGTCAAAATGCCAACCGCGACTTCGTCGTCGAGGGATGATGCGAAAACAGTGAGGTCGGCAACAGCTATCGAGGCTAGTCCGGCCTCATCGGTCAACGATGCCGCGACCTGGGCGTCGCGTCCGGCCGGTGCGTAGATCAGCGCCTTCGGGTCTTGGAGATTAGGAATTGCCGCCGTCCTCGCTGTCAGTGGGCAAAAGCGGAGCGGTCGCTGCGACGAACTCCGGAACACCACGAAGCACGCCCTGGAAACCGACGATGGGATCTCCGAATGTCAGGCCGCCAGCGTCGATCCGATATTCCCGGATGGTGTCCTCGTGGTGGCCGGTCCTTTTCTTGATGATGGAGACCGCCCGCCGCACGCGCCCGACCGCCTCGAAATATCGCAGCAGGATGACGGTGTCGGCGAGATAGGTCACATCAACAGGTGCCTTCATGTCGCCGACCAGTCCATGCTGGGCAACGGTGAGGAAGGTGTTGGCGCCCTGCCTGTTCAGATACTGCAGCAGCTCGTGCATATGCAATATCAGCGAATTCTCGTCCGGCATCGAGGCCTGGTAGCCGTTGATGCTGTCGATGACGACGGTCTTCGCTCCCGATCTGTCAACGGAAGCACAGACCCGATGGGCGAACTCACCCGGTGACAGTTCCGCGGCATCGAGTTGCTCGATATGCAGCAGACCCTGATCCCTCAGGGCCTCAAGATCCATGCCGAGCGCTTTCAGGCGCGTGAAGAGCAAACCAAGCTCCTCGTCGAAGATGAAGGCAGCCGCCCGTTCGCCGCGTGCGATGGCCGCCATCAGAAATTGAAACGAGAAAGTACTCTTGCCGGTACCGGCCGGACCCAGGATCAATGTACTCGACCCTCGTTCGAGCCCGCCGCCGAGAAGCAGGTCCAGCCGGGCAATACCGCTGGAAAGCTGATTGCGAGCATAATTCGACCTGTGTTCGGCGGCGACGAGACGCGGAAACACGACGACACCGCCGGTCTGGATGGTGAAATCGTGATAGCCGCCGCGGAACGCCTGCCCACGATATTTCGTCACCCGCAGGCGTCGCCGCTCGGCGCCGTAATTCGGCGCCAGCTCGTCGAGATGAATGACCCCGTGCACGACGCTGTGCACTGTTTTGTCAAGCGTGTCGGAGGTCAGATCGTCGAGGAGAAGGACGGTCGCCCCTTGGCGCGCAAAATAATGTTTGAGCGCAAGAATCTGCCGGCGGTAGCGCAGCGAGCTCTGTGCGAGCAGCCTTATTTCGGAAAGGCTGTCGAGAACCACCCGGCTCGGCTTGACCCGCTCGAAGGCTGCGAAGATTTCTTGTGTCGACTCACCGAGTTCAAGATCCGACGAATAAAGCAGGCTCTGTTGCTGGTCGGCATCCAGCAGGCTTTCCGGCGGCACGAGCTCGAAGACTTCGATATTGCCGTCGACCACCATGCCGTGCGATGAGGCACCGGCCCTAAGCTCGCTCTCGGTTTCCGAAAGGGTGATGTAGAGCCCCTGCTCTCCGAGCCGCGCCCCTTCGATCAGAAACTGCAATGCGATGGTCGTCTTGCCCGCTCCGGGATTTCCCTCCAGGAGAAACACGTGGCCAGTGGAAAGGCCGCCCGCCAGAATTGTGTCCAAACCGGACACTCCGGTCCGGGCTTTCGTGGCAGGTGCCGCAGTATTCATGCATTGTTTCCTCAGTTTTAATGGGAATTAGCGGCGAGCGATGGAATGTCAAATCGCCGGTAGGCGTGATTTTGCTTCCGGTAAAAGCCGATCGATCGAACGCCTGCGGCTCGGATGCGCGCCCGTCCGCGCCGTTCGAAACTGCCGGCGTCTATCCTCGATAACGAAGCGCATCGACGACGACGGCAAAGGCCGGCGACGTGTGCCGGCGGCTCGGATAATAGAGATGATAGCCGGGAAACGGCAGGCACCAGTCCTCGAGCACGCGCACCAGCCGCCCGTCGGCCAGATGCGCCGCGACCACGTCCTCCGGCATGTAGGCAAGCCCCAGGCCTGCCAGCACCGCGCTTAACCGCAGCGCTATATTGTTGAAGACCAATTGTCCTTCGACGCGAACCCTGAGTTCACGCCCGTCCTTCTCGAACTCCCAGGCATAGACGCTGCCATAGGTCGGCAGGCGCAGATTGATGCAATTGTGGTCGGTCAGTTCCTGCGGCGTCAGCGGCTTCGCCCTGGTGTGGAAATAGTCGGGAGCGCCGACCACGGCCATGCGCATGTCCGGGCCGATGCGCACCGCGATCATGTCCTTCGCCACCTGTTCTCCAAGCCGCACCCCCGCATCGTAGCGCTCGGCGACGATGTCGGTCAGGCCGTAGTCGACGATGATTTCGACATTGATATCGGGATAATCAGCCAGGAGCTTTTCCAAGGCCGGCCAGAGTACGGCATCGGCCGCATGCTCGCCGGCATTGATGCGGACGGTGCCGGCCGGCTTCTCCCGGAACGCGCTCAAGGCCGCAAGCTCGGTCTCGATCTCGTCGATGCGCGGGCCTATGGTAAGAAGCAGCCGTTCCCCGGCCTCCGTCGGCGAGACGCTGCGCGTTGTCCGTGTCAGCAAGCGCAGTCCAAGCCTTTCCTCCAGCCCGCGGATGGTGTGGCTGAGCGCCGATTGCGAAACCCCCAGCTTGCCCGCCGCCTTGGTGAAGCTCTGCGCGCGCGCAACGGCAAGAAAGGCGATCAGGTCGTTGACGGCGGGACGCGACATTTATGAAATTTCCTCATGAGTTCTTGCCGTTTATACCACCTAATCACGACCGGGCCCACGCGCTAAATAGCTTCTCATCCCAGGCAGACATGTCTGCCCCCGGCGGACCTGTCCGCCCAAGCGACATGTCCGCCGAAGCGGACTGTCTGCCCCGGCGGAAACCGCACCCCAACAACAGGAAAGGAAGACGAGATGGACATCAAGCGAAGCGGTTCACAGCCTTCGGCCAAGGGACCGTCCGACTGGTTTACCGGCAGCGTGCGCGTCGATCCGCTGTTTGCAGTGACGAGCCCCGCACGCGCGGCCGGCGCGAGCGTCACCTTCGAGCCCGGCGCCCGAACCGCCTGGCACACCCACCCGCTCGGCCAGACGCTGATCGTCACCTCGGGCTGCGGCCGCGTGCAGCGCGACGGCGGGCCTGTCGAGGAGATCCGCGCCGGAGACGTCGTCTGCTTCGCACCCGGTGAACGCCATTGGCACGGCGCGTCGCCGACGACGGCGATGACCCATATCGCCATCCAGGAACAGCTCGACGGCAAGGTCGTCGACTGGTTGGAGCATGTCACCGACAGACAATATCAAGGCTAGAAAGGAAACGTCTATGCAGAAGCGTGAACTCGGAAAGAGCGGACTTCAAGTCTCGGCCATCGGTCTCGGCTGCATGGGGCTGAGCTATGGTTACGGCCCGGCAACCGGCATACCGGAGGCGATCGCGTTGCTCCGGCGGGCATTCGAACGCGGCGTGACCTTCTTCGACACCGCCGAGGCCTATGGACCCTATAAGAACGAAGAGCTTTTGGGAGAGGCGCTCGCTCCCTTCCGCAGCGAGGTGGTGATCGCCACGAAATTCGGCTTCAACTTCGACGCCAATGGCGGCCAGAGCGGCATGAACAGCCGCCCGGAGCAGATCCGCGCGGTTGCAGACCAGGCGCTGAAGCGCTTGAAGACCGATGTCATCGATCTGTTCTACCAGCATCGCGTCGATCCGGATGTTCCGATCGAAGACGTCGCCGGCACGGTCAAGGCGTTGATTGCGGAAGGCAAGGTCCGGCATTTCGGCCTCTCCGAAGCCGGCGCCCAGACGATCCGCCGCGCCCATGCCGTCCAGCCGGTGACGGCGCTGCAGAGCGAATATTCGCTCTGGTGGCGCGAGCCCGAGCAGGAGATCCTTCCGGTGCTGGAAGAGCTCGGCATCGGCTTCGTGCCGTTCAGTCCGCTCGGCAAGGGCTTCCTCACCGGCGCGATCAGCGAAACCACAACCTTCGACAGCAAGGACTTCCGCAACATCGTGCCGCGGTTTTCGGCAGACGCGCGAAAGGCCAACCAGGTGCTCGTCGATCTCCTCGCAGAGATCGCCGCGCACAAGAAGGTCACCTCTGCCCAGGTGGCGCTCGCTTGGCTGCTGGCGCAGAAGCGCTGGATCGTGCCGATCCCCGGCACCACCAAGCTGCATCGGCTTGACGAGAACATCGCAGCCGCCGACGTCGAACTGACCGTTGAGGATCTCGGCAATATCGAAAGCGCGCTCGCCAGCATCAAGGTGGAAGGCGATCGCTATCCCGCGCATCTGCAGGCAAGGGTCAACCGCTGAGAAAAGAAGCGGCCGCCATCGTTTGCGGCCGCTTCTTCATCGCGTCATCGTCTCGGCGCCGGCGCGTTCTCCTGGAAAGCCGGGATCGCCTCGAGCCTGCCGACAATCTCGGCAATATTGGGCCACCGGGCGAGATCGAAGCCCATGCGGCGGGCGCTGATCGCCTGCGGGAAGAGAAAGATATCGGCAACGCCAGGCCGGTCGCCGATGGCGAAGACGCCCTGCCTCCGGCCGGCAATCATCGTCTCCACAGCTGCCATTCCCTCACCGACCCAATGGCGGCTCCAGGCGGCAATGGCATCGGCATCGGCCTGGAAGGTCGTTTTCAGATGCAGCCCGATCCGCGGCGGCAGCAGCGCATGGATCTCGGCTGCGATCGCCAGCGCGATCGACCGCGCCAGTGCCCGGCCCTCCGCTGTGTCGGGCAGCAGCGCCGGTTGCGGCTGGACCTCGTCGAGATATTCGACGATCGCCAGCGACTGGGTGATGAGAACGCCGTCATCCGTAAGCAAGGCCGGCACCAGCCCTTGCGGATTGACGCTGCGATATCCGTCCTGCCGGCTCTCGGCCTCTTCGCCGAGAATGCTGACCGGCAGCGCCTCGGCCGTCAGCCCCTTCAGGGCGAGCGCGATGCGAACTCTTGAGGTCGCCGAGGAAATTTCATTCTGATAGAGTTTCACAGTCTTTCTCCCTGATGGCCTGAAACGAAACCGTGGATGCCGCCGTCACGAGGCCGGCAAGCGGCGAAGGTTCCCGCGAGCTTACGTCGTAGATGCAGGGCGCGGCGAAAACCGCCCCTCCCAGAATGCAGATGATCATCAATCGCATCAAATCCTCCATGGCTGCTGCCGCGACCGGCTTGAACGGAGTGTGTTTGACCGACTGTTGTATCCGGCATGTTTCCGACATCGGCCGTGATGTCACAAAACGTAGCATCCGTTATCCAGGGTATTTTCCCATACAAGAAACGCCGGAAACTCTCCGGCGGCCCCATCGTCACCGAAGAGTGATTTCCGCCGCCAGCCCGCCGCCGGGGCGATTGTAGAGCCGAAGGGATCCGCCGATTTTGGCGGTCAGCTGCTGGGCGATCGCAAGACCGAGACCGGTGCCGCCGGTCTCCCGGTTGCGGGATTGCTCCAGCCGGAAGAAAGGCTGCATGGCGGCTTCGAGCATCTCGTCAGGAATTCCAGGCCCCCGATCCATCACGGTGATGACGACATCGTTTTCCGCGTTGTGCCCGACGCTGATTTCGGCAGCACCCGCAAACTTCAAGGCATTGTCGATGAAGTTCGACAGGATACGGCGAAGAGCGTGCGGCTTGGTCGAGGCGGCGCCCTGAACCGGCCCGACGACCGTCACCGCCTTGCCGGTGTCCTGGTAGTCGTAGGCTATGCTGTCGATGAACGAGGCGAGATCGATGCGGGCATTATTCTCGCCGCTGCCGTGGGCGCTGCGCGCATAGGCTATGCCGTCCTGGACGAGGCGCTGGATCTCGCCGAGATCATGTATCAGCTTGTCTTTCTCGGGCGAATCCTCCGCCATATCGGCGCGCAGCCGCATGCGGGTGATCGGCGTCTGCAGGTCGTGCGAGATGGCCGCCAGGATCTGCACGCGCTCCTCGAGATAATGGGCGATCCTCTCCCGCATCGCGTTGAATGCCCTCGCCGCATGCGCGACCTCGCTCGGACCGGCCTCACTCAAGGCGGAACCGTCCTTGTTGGGATCGAGGGCATCGGCGGCGGCAGCAAGCGTGCCGAGCGGCCGGATCGCCTGGCGAACCGCAAACCAGGTGCAGAGGATGAGCAGCAGCATCTGGACGATGAAGACATAGGGCAGCCATGCGGCGATCGGCATGACGCCCTTCGGGGTGACGTCGATCGTCAGCGGGCTTCCGTCGCTCAGCGTCAGATGCGCCTGCAACCGGTTCACCTCACCTGGTATCCGTTCGATGCTGATCGGAAAACGATGCCCGATCGCCTCCTCGATCTTGCCTGATATCTCCGCCCCCTTGCTTGATGTGTCAGGCACCCCGGGAAGTCCGGTCCCGAGCACGAAACGGTAGTTGCCCCGGCTCAGCCGATCCAGAAGATCGCCGCGCTCGCCAGGCGGGAGCCGGTCGAGAACGGCGATCGACGTTGCAACGTCATTCTCCAGCGTGCCGAGCATCACAGCTTTGGCCGACATGGTGCGCTCCATGTAGAGCACGCCGAAGGACAGCCCGTAGGCAAGGGCGAGACCGATCAGAAGGATGAGGAAGATCCGCGACCGCAACGTCCTCGGCCATACAGAACCCACCAACGAAGGGATGGCCGCCCTCATGGACGCAGCTCCGTGATTTCGACCGGAACCGAAAATACATAGCCTTCGCTGCGCACCGTCTTGATGTAGGTCGGTTCGCGCGCATCGTCGCCCAGCCGCTGGCGCAGCCGGCTGACCAGGAGATCGATCGAACGATCGAAGAGATCGGCGTCGCGGCCCTGCGTCAGGCTCAGAAGCTGATCGCGATTGAGCACCCGCTGCGGATGATCGATGAAGACGCGAAGCAGCCGGTACTCGGCGCCGCTGAGTGCAATCGCCGTCCCCTCCTTGTCGAGCAGATGCCGGGCGACCGTGTCGAGCCGCCAGTCGCCGAAGCTCAGCAGCTGCCCCGCTTCGCTGATCTGCAGGTTGGGCGGCAGCATGCGCGTGCGCCGCAGCACCGCCTTGATGCGGGCCAGCAGCTCGCGCGCGGCAAAGGGTTTGGCGAGATAGTCGTCGGCGCCCATCTCTAGCCCGAGGATCCTGTCCATCTCGTCGGTGCGCGCCGTCAGCATCAGGATCGGGATGGCCTTGTGCCGGCCGGAGCGCAATTCGCGGCACAGCACCAGCCCGTCGTCGCCGGGCATCATCACGTCGAGCACGATCAGGTCGACGGCGTTGGCTTCGAGAAAGCTGCGCATCTGCCGCCCGTCCGCGGCAACGCTGGTCCTCAGCCCGTTCTTCTGCAGATAGCCCGAGACCAGCTCGCGGATTTCGCGATCGTCATCGACGACCAGGATGTTATCGACATGATCCATATGTCCGTATTCCCTTACCGATAGAAGCAGTCGCGCCCTTCGCCTCGACATGGAGGCGCTGACGCGACCTACGCATATTCCGCCGGACGGAGCAATGCGGCCCCGCGCCTGCGATCAGAAGCGGTCGACGTCGATGACCGCCTGCGCAAAAGCCTGCGGTGCCTCTTGCGGCAGGTTATGCCCGATGCCGCCGCCGATCGTGCGATGCTCGTATCGGCCGGAGAACTTTCCGGCATAGGCGGAGGGCTCCGGATGCGGCGCACCGTTTGCATCCCCCTCCATGGTGATCGTCGGCACCGAGATCATCGGCAATCCGGCAAGCGTCTTTTCATAGGCATCGTATTTGGCCTCGCCTTCGACAAGCCCGAGGCGCCAGCGATAATTGTGAATGACGATCGCGACATGGTCGGGATTGTCGAAGGCGGCGGCCGACCTGTCGAAAGTCGCATCGTCGAAATTCCACTTCGGCGAAGCCGTCTGCCAGATGAGCTTTGCGAAATCATGCGTATTGCTCTCGTAACCGAGCCGCCCACGTTCGGTTGCAAAATAGAACTGATACCACCAGGCCAGTTCCGCCTTGGGCGGCAGCGGCTTGAGGTTGGCCTCCTGGCTGCCGATCAGGTAGCCGCTCACCGAGACCATCGCCTTGCAGCGCTCCGGCCACAATGCCGCCATAATGTTGGCCGTCCGCCCGCCCCAGTCATAACCGGCAATGACCGCCTTCTCGATATCGAGCGCATCGAGCAGCGCGATCATATCGGCGGCGAGCGCCGACGGCTGACCGTTGCGCGGTGTCTGGTCGTCCAGGAAACGGGTCGTGCCGTAACCACGTAGATAGGGCACGATCACTCTATAGCCTGCCGAGGCCAGCAGCGGCGCAACATCGACGAAACTATAAATATCGTAGGGCCAGCCATGCAGCAGCAGAACAACGGGACCATCCGCGCTGCCGGCCTCGGCATAACCAATATCGAGCACGCCCGCCTTCGCCTGCTTCAGCGCTTCAAAAGACGTATTGGTTCCGGCCTTCACGGCCGGCAGCGCCGACTGGGCGACGGCTGTGCCGGCCACGCCGAATTCGACGGCAGCAAGGGCGATTGCCGTCATGCCGAAGAAGCGGCGGCGGTGATGGTTGATTTGCTCTGACATCGGTCTCTCCTGTCGAATGGATCACGTCCTCAAAAGACGTTCCACTTGTATCAGCGATATGTCATGAGCGACCATTATTGAATGCTGATGTAGCTTCCGGCCGCCGGGATACATTTTGATACAATCGCGCGGTGCGACCCCGTTTGTGTCGCTCTGTATCGCGATCGCCCATCTGCAAACTTCGGTACATTTTCCCGCGAAACCGGACACATCCGGGATACGTCGACCCGGCCATATCCCCGTCGTTGCTGGTTCAGGCCCATCGCCGTCCAGAGCCCGATCAATCGGTTTCAAAGGAAAACGATGATGACACTGCTGATCATTGCCTACCTCGGAGGCGCGCTGACGATCCTCAGCCCGTGCATCCTGCCCATCCTCCCCTTCGTCTTCGCCCGTGCCGGACAGCCATTTGTTCGCAGCACCCTGCCGATGCTGGCCGGCATGGCCGCCACCTTCGCCCTTGTCGCCACCCTTGCCGCGGTCGGCGGCAGATGGGCCATCCGCGCCAATGAATATGGCCGCCTCGCCGCGATCGTCCTGCTGGCGCTCTTCGGCGCCAGCCTTCTGTCGCCGCGCTTTGCAAGCACCCTTGCCCGGCCGATCGTCGATCTCGGCAACAATCTTCTGAACGCCAACGGCAGTGGACGCGCCGCGCCGACGGTCAAGAGCGCCCTCATCCTCGGCGTCGCCACCGGCCTGCTCTGGGCGCCTTGCGCCGGGCCGATCCTCGGCCTCGTCCTGACCGGCGCCGCCCTGCAGGGCGCCAATCTGCAGACGACGTTCCTGCTCGCCGCCTATGCCGCCGGTGCCGCAACGTCGCTTGCCGTCGCCCTGCTTGTCGGCGGCAGGATATTCGCCGCCATGAAGCGTTCCCTAGGCCTCGGTGACCGGATTCGCCAAGGTCTCGGTGCTGCGGTCATCGCGGGCGTCGCCGTCATCGCGCTCGGCCTCGACACCAGCCTGCTGTCGCGGCTTTCCTATGCCAGCACCGCCTCGCTGGAACAGGCAGTGCTCGACCGGCTGCATACCAAGCCCGCCACCGGCGCAGCCGCCGAGGTCGCCGGCAAAGACGTAGTGATCGCCGACGCGAAGAAACCATTCCTCAGCGATCTGCCGGTCGAAGGTTATGCACCGTCGCTCGACGGCGCCATCGAATGGCTGAACTCCAAGCCTCTGACCACGGAGCAGTTGCGGGGCAAAGTGGTGCTCGTCGACTTCTGGACCTATTCTTGCATCAACTGCATTCGCACGATCCCCTATGTCAGGGCCTGGGCGGAAAAATACGCGGATCAGGGCCTCGTGGTGATCGGCGTCCACGCGCCGGAATTCGCCTTCGAAAAGAAGATCGACAACGTCAAGAAGGCGCTCAGTGATTTCCAGATCGGCTATCCCGTTGCGATCGACAATGATTACAAAATCTGGCGCGCCTTCGAAAACAGCTACTGGCCTGCCGGCTATCTGATCGACGCCAAGGGGCAGATCCGCTACCACCATTTCGGCGAAGGCAATTACGGCAGGACCGAAAAAGCCATTCAGGACCTGCTGCGCGAGGCCGGCAGCCAGATGACGTCAAGTGCGCCGGTCGCGCCCAATGCCAGGGGCGTGGAAGCAGGTCCGGACCTCGGCAATATCCGCTCCGGCGAAACCTATCTCGGCTACGAACAGGCGGCGAATTTCGCCTCGCCCGAGGGGCTGCAGGCCGACGCCCCGCAGAACTATTCGATCGCCGAACCCGACCTCAACGGCTGGGGCCTGTCGGGAACCTGGACTGTCGGCAAGGATCAGGCGACGCTTGACCAGGCCGGCGGCGGCATCACCTATCGCTTCAGCGCCCGCGACCTGCATCTTGTTCTCGGGCCCGGCGGCGACGGCAAGCCGATCCGCTTCCAGGTGACGGTCGACGGCAAGATGCCCGGGCCGGACCACGGCTCCGACATCGATGCCGATGGCAAAGGCACGGTCACGGCGACCAGGCTTTATCAGCTCGTCCGCCAGTCCGGCACGGTCGGAGCCCGCAATTTCGAGATCCACTTCCTCGATCCCGGGGTGCGGGCCTACGCCTTCACCTTCGGCTGAGCCGCAGACCGATCAATTCCGATCCTCAACGACGACCAAAGGAGTAATCCCTCATGAACAGACGTTTTCTTTTCACCGCAGCCCTTGCCTTCGCCACCACCGCCATCGCCTTCGCAGCAGAGGCTGCCGCGGTGAAGAACATCGTCATCGTCCACGGCGCGCTCGCCGACGGCTCGGGATGGCGCAAGGCGACGGAGATTCTCGAGAAGCGCGGCTTCAACGTCACCATCGTCCAGGAGCCCATTACGTCGCTCGACGATGATGTGGCGGCAACGAAGCGCGTTCTCGACCTCCAGGACGGACCGAGCCTGCTCGTCGGCCACAGCTATGGCGGCATGGTCATTACCGAAGCCGGCAATGACCCCAATGTCGCAGGCCTCGTCTATGTCGCGGCCTTCCAGCCCGACAAGGGCGAAAGCCTGCTGAGCCTCGCGAGCTCCAAGCCGGCCGGCAGCATGGATATCAAGGAAACGAAGGACGGCAAGTATCTCTATCTCGATCCGGGCGCCTTCGCCGCCGATTTCGCAGCCGACCTTCCGCAAGCCGACGCGGATTTCATGGCAAGGTCGCAGGTCTTCGCCGCCAAGCAGGCTTTTTCTGCCAAGATTGGCCAGGCGGCGTGGCGGACAAAGCCGAGCTGGTCGATCGTCGCCACCGAGGATCGTTCCATTAATCCCGAACTGGAGCGTGACATGGCAAAGCGCGCCGGCAGTGAAGTGACCGAGATCAAGGCCAGCCACGCCGTCTTCGCCTCTCACCCGGAAAAAGTCGCCGACATTATCGAAAAGGCGGCGAGGCAAGCCGGGGAGTAGCGCCGCGAATGCGCTGAGGCACGCGACAGGCAAATCATGAATGGCGCGCCTTGCGGTCCCGACCCTGCGGGCCTCTTCTCCCGATGCGGAGAAGTGGACAAGTCGAAAGCGAAAGGCGCCCCTCCCCATTCCTGGAGAGGGGCGCCTGTTCATCACTTGTTGGCAGCAACCGGGCGGACCAGCGCCGTCACGCGGCGAATGGTGACGCGGCGGTTTTCCTGCTCTGGGCCCGATGTGTTGACCTTCAGGTATTGCTCGCCATAGCCCTGCGTCGCCAGGTTCTCCGGTGCGATGCCGTAGACGTCGGAGAGCACGTTGGCGACCGATTCCGCCCGCTGGTCGGAGAGGACCAGGTTACTCTGGTCGGAGCCCACGGCATCGGTATGACCTTCGATCAGGAAGGTCTCGCTCGGATCCTTCTCGAGCACCTGGTTGATCGCGTCGGCGACCTTGCGCAGCGTACGCGCCTGCGTCATCGGGATATCGGCGCTGCCGGTTGCGAAGGTGATGGTGTCGAGGTCGATGCGGCGCACCTTGTCGCGGATACGAGCCGAATACTTCACCTCGTCAAGCGAATAGACACGCTCGACCGGCTCCACCGGCGGCTCGCTCAGGAACTCGTAATAGTCCCGGTTCGGATCGCTGCGGGTATCGATGATATAATCGCTGAGCGGTACGCGCAGCCGCATCGGCGGCAGGTCGGCGCCCGGATCCTCGAAATAGTCGCGGTCCGGATCGTCGTAGAGATCCTGTGAGTAATAGAGCACATGCTCGCGCCCGCGGGCATCGACACGCGACCGCTGGATGATGTCACCGTAGCGATTGCGGATCGTGACGATGCGATAGCCCTCCGGCCGCGTGATCGTCTCACGGTAGCGATCGCCCGAGAGTTCCTCGTAGCTGGGTCGCTCGCCGTCACGCAGGAACCGCCTGTCATCGTCGCCGCGCACGATCACCCGATTGTCGTACTGGATAATCACACGACCGTCGTCGCTGCGGTCGTCGAAGCGGGCGCCGTCGGGACGGACGAATTGCGGCCGCTCGCCGAGCTTCCGGCCCTTCTCGCTGGTTACCGCCTCGAGCTTGATCGTCGGCGCCTTGCCGGCGGTAGCAGCCTGCGCATCGGCATCCGAGGTCGGCACCTTCACCTCCTGGCTGTCGGCGCGCTGCCTGTCGCGATCGCGGCGGCCTTCCCGGCCCTTGCTGCGGTCGGCATCCTTATCGCTGTCGAGCACGGCTGCACCGTTCTCGACTGGCAGCACGACGGTCTCATTGCTCTTGGCCGGGTCTGCGGCGACCTTCTTGCGGCGCTCCAGCTCTTCCGGCGAAACCTTTTCCGGCGCCGGAATGGCCTGTTCCACCTGCTGGCCGCCGCTGGCGTCCGGCAGCGGCTGGGCGGTGTCGGTCGCTGGCGCGGCCGACTTGCCGCCGGCGGGCTGTTCGCCGGCAGGCTTTGCCGCGGTGCCGTCCTGCGGCTTTTCAGCGGGTGCGGCCTCCGGTGCCGCTGCCTTATCTTCGGGCGCTTCGGTCACCTTGCCGTCAGTCGATTTGCCTTCGGTCGGCTTCTCCGCAGGTGCTGCGGCTTCACCCTTTGCCGGCTTCTTCTCAGCCGGCGCCTCGGCGGCGGGTTTTGCCTCCGGCTTGACTTCGGGTTTGGCCTGCTCCTCGGCCGGCGTCAAGGCCTCGGGAGCGGCGGTCTCAGCTTTGCCCTTGCCTTTATCTTTGCCCTGGGCCTTGTCCTGACCTTTGGCCCGCTTGCCGCCTTCCGGCTTGGCTTCCGGCTGCGCCTGTTCCGTCTCCGGCTGCGCTTCCTTTGCTGCCGGCTGCTGTTCGGGCTGCGGCTGAGCCTCCGGCTCGGCCTGCTTCTTCGGCTTCCTCGGCTTTTCCTGTGTTACAGGCTGCTCCTGCTGCGGCGCGGCTTCCGGCTTTGCCTCGGGCTGGGCTTCCTGCTTGGATTTTCGCTCGGGCTTGCTTTCCGCCTTCGGCGCAGGCTGCTCTTTCGGCGCGGCTTCGGCCTTCGGCGGCTCCGGTTCGGCCTTGGGTTCGGGCGCGGGCGCCTCCTTCCGCTCGGCCTTCGGTTTTTCGCCGGGTGCCTCCTTCGGCTTCTCGGCGGCCGGCGCCTGCTCGGCTGGAGCCTCTTCCTTCTGCTTGCGCTTCTTCTTCAGCAACTCCTCCTCGGAAGGCGCATCCTGAGGCGCGTCCTGCGCCACCTCGAAGCTGCCCTGCTCGACCTGGCGCACGGACTGAGCCTGCGTCGCGACGTCGCGCACAGCGGCCATTGCCGATGCCGGCTGGAACGCCAGCGAAAGGGAAAGCAGCGGAAAAGCCGCGCTTGCGAATAATCTTGATTTCATGCCCATCGGGTTTCCTCGATCCTGTTTGAGCTTCCTGAAGGCCGATAGGCCCTGCTTCCGCCCCTAGCGTCGCAATGAGGCGAAACGGCGAAATGGCAATTGCCGAACCGCCGATTTGTTCCGGTTCTAGGAAGCCGAGGATTAACCTCGCGTGAATGTTGCAGTCTGCCGACGTTCATCTCGCCTGTTATTTGCACCGCCCAATTGCGATGGGATTTGTGTTGCAATTCCATGAAAAAAAGTCTGATTATCGTCGCAAGGCGGTCTCGGTACCGTTGAACTGCGGCCGTCAGCCACGAGAAAAAGAGCGGCGGCTACCAACTGAGAGGATCCTCATGCATATCTCCACCCGTATTTTCGCGGCAGCCTCGATCGCGGCGATGTCCCTTTTCGCCGGCTCGGCCATGGCCGATGGCGAGAAGTATGTGATCGGCACCGATTCGACCTATCCGCCCTTCGAATTCGTCGACGCGAGCGGCACGATCCAGGGCTTCGACATCGACATCACCAAAGCGCTCTGTGCCGAGATGAAGGCCGAATGCTCCTTTGTCAGCACCGACTGGGACGGCATCATTCCGGCGCTCAACGCCAAGAAGTTCGACATGATCGTTTCCTCCATGTCGATCACGCCGGAGCGTCTGAAGCTCGTCGACTTCTCCAACAAGTACTACAACACCCCGCCGGCCATCGCCGTGCCGAAGGATTCGAAGATCACCGACGTTGCCGGCCTCAAAGGCAAGGTCATCGGCGCGCAGACCTCTACGACGCACGCCAACTATGCCGAGAAGCATCTGGCCGACACCGAGCTGAAGCTCTATCCCACAGCTGACGAATACAAGCTCGACGTTGCCAGCGGCCGTGTCGACGCCGTCATCGACGACGTCGTCGTGCTCTCCGAATGGGTCAAGTCCGACGCCGGCGCCTGCTGCAAGATCCTGACGACCCTGCCGGTCGACAAGGAAATCAACGGCAACGGCGCAGGCATTGCCATCCGCAAGGGCGATCCGCTCAAGGAAAAGCTGAACACGGCAATTGCTGCGATCCGCGCCAGCGGGGAATATAAGAAGATCCAGGACAAGTACTTCGACTTCGACGTTTACGGCGAATAAGAAATTCGCTATCTGGCCGATCAAGGTAATGGCGGAAGGCTTGCTCTTCCGCCATTTTTGTTTGACAAAGATGGCAAGATCAAAACGGCAAAAGCCGTGAGGGGAATTCACGCATGGGCGGATCGTTTTCCGCGCTCGGCTCCTTCTGGAGCTCACTTGTGCACATTTTCGATCCGCTGTGCGGACCCGTTGGCATCTTCACCTGGTTGGGACAGTCGACGATCCTTGCCTGTGGCGATACCGGCTGGGGCGACGAGATTGCAGTTGGCCTGCAGGTCACGGTTTCGGTGGCGATCGTCACCCTGCCGATCGGCCTCGCCATCGGCTTCCTGGTGGCGCTCGGCCAGCAGTCTGAAGAAAAGTCGCTGCGTCTGGCGGCCGGCATCTACACGACGATCTTCCGCGGCCTGCCGGAACTTCTGACGCTCTTTATCATCTATTACGGCATGCAGATGCTGATCCAGTCTCTGCTGACCTTCGTCGGTTATGACGGACCGCCGGTCGAGATCAATGCCTTCCTCGCCGGCGTCATCGCGCTTTCGGTGGTTTTTTCAGCCTATTGTTCGGAAGTGCTGCTCTCGGCCTTTCGCGCCATTCCGAAGGGGCAATATGAGGCGGGCGACGCGCTCGGGCTGCATCACGGCCGCACGCTGCGCCTGATCATCCTGCCGCAGCTCGTGCGCATCGCGCTGCCCGGACTGACGAACCTCTGGATGGTGCTCCTGAAGGACACCTCCTACGTGTCGATCATCAGCCTTGCCGATATCCTGCGCCAGACGAGCGTTGCCGTGCGCGTCACCAAGGAACCCTTCTTCTTCTATGGCCTGGCCTGCTGCCTCTATCTGGTGCTCGCCATCCTCTCCTCCTTTCTGCTCGTCTATGTCGAGCGTTGGGCCAAACGTTCGGAGGTCCGCCGATGAGCTACGCCGAAACGCTGATCCCGCCGCAGCCCGCACCGCGTGAAGTGGTGAAGCCGATGACGCCGGCGCGCATGGCCGGCTATATTCTCGTCTCCGTCTGGGCAGTATTCGGCGCGCTGCTGGTGATCTCCGTGGTCAACGGCTGGGATCCGGAAAAATTCACCCGCTACGGACCGCGCTATCTCCACGGTCTCGGGGTTACACTCAGCCTCGTTTTCATTTCCGTCATCGGCGGCGCAGTTCTGTCGCTGCCGCTCGCCGCGGCGCGCATGTCGAAAAACCGGCTGCTGAATGCGCTCGCCTACGGCTATATCTATTTCTTCCGGGGCACGCCGCTGCTTGCCCAGCTTTTTCTGGTCTATTACGGCCTCGGCGTATTTCGCCCGCAGCTTGAGGCCGTCGGCATCTGGTGGTTCTTTCGCGATGCCTGGTATTGCGGCCTTTTTGCCATGACCATCAATACCGCAGCCTATCAGGCAGAGATCCTGCGGGGCGCCATTGAAAGCGTGCCGCGCGGCCAGCACGAGGCGGCCGCTGCCCTCGGCATCCATAGGTTCATCGCCTTCCGCAAGATCACTCTGCCGCAGGCTCTCATCGTCGCCCTTCGCCCTTACGGCAACGAGATCATTCTTTTGATCAAAGGCTCGGCTGTCGTCGCCATCATCACCGTGCTCGACCTGATGGGCGAAACCCGCTACGCCTTCTCCCGCACCTTCGACTATCAGACCTATCTCTGGGCGGCGATCTTCTACCTCGCCATCGTCGAAGCGCTACGCCATCTCTGGGCCTGGATCGAACGCCGCCTGACCCGGCATCTCAAGCGTTGATGACTTCGATCTGACTTTGGCAGCACTCTCGGAGACCTGCTGCCAAGTTATTGATATCAAAAATGAATTGTCCTTTTATGAGGTATCTGTAAAGCTTTCGTTAACCACTCGCATGTTTCCATATCAAGCAGCGCTAATAAGCGCGCGAGTGGGAACGAGAAGAAGTGAACACGATGCACAAGGACATGGAAAAACAACTACAGGGCTATGGTCTAACGACAGCCCAGATTCTCTACCACCTGCCGGATCATCCGGCGATCCTGCAGACATATGTCTGGCAGGAATATGATCTCGCCCCCGATTTTCCCGAAATGCGCGGCTTCCTGAAATTCTGGGAAGAGAAGCTCGACGGACCGCTGCATTCGGTGCGCTACATCCACCGCAAGCTGATCTCGGCGACCGAGTGGCGGGCGCTGAAGGGCGAGTTCATCCTGCACTGATCCGGCTTGCGCAGCATCAGACATGCGCCTCGCCATGGCCGAATTCGCCTTGATCACGGGCCGGGCGGAGCGCAAAACTGAGGATGGCGAGGTAGAAGGCGACGACGATGACGATAACGGCAAGGCCGGGAATGGGCCCGAGCACAGCATTGTCGATGACATAGGTCCAGGACTGCGCCTGCAACGCCGGCATGCCCTCCGTCTGCAGTTTTGGCGTCGAGATCTTCAGGCACCAGGCAAGAAACAAGATGGAATACATCCAGCCGAAGTTGCGTTTGAGCCGACGGTGCATCGCATCCCGATAGCTGAGCAGGAAACGCGGCTTGCGCAGGCTGCTGGCGACCACCGCGGCCCATTCGCTGCTGGCCCCCGCCTGCGGCGCCAGGATCTGCGCGAAATAGCTGCGCTCGATCTGGCGGATGCGGGCGCGATAGATATCGAAGAAGCGGTAGCGCCGCGCCTCGATAATCAGAAGCAGCGTCACCAGCATCATCCCGAACAGCAGCACCCCATGATGCGAGGTCGGCGTCGACAGCGACACCGAGAGCAGCGCCGCCACCACGGTGATCGCCCAGTTCGACGTCCGGTCGATGCGATCGCGCCAGCTCGTCATCCGCCCGAGTTCGCCGCGATAATAATGGCTGAGTGTATTGGTAATCTCGCCCGGCGTACCGGGCAGCAGCAACGCCCGCACAGCCTCTCCTTCAAGGGCCGATGACGGCCTATCCTGTTCCGATTTCATTGCTTTCCTCCCTTCATCTTCTTTGCCGCCATTCTGCGCCCGCAGCCACGCCATTGCAAAACATCGAAAGCCGCCGTAGACGCATGGCTGAAACAAAAGGACGATGGACTGCGATGGCAAAGAAGATCGACGAAGAAGCTCTCGGCGAGGCCTATAACCGCGCTCTGGCGCTGGAAAAGGCCGGCAATGTCGATGCGGCCGTTGCGGCCTATGAGGAAGTCCTGGCGATCGATCCCGACGATCACGGCGGTGCCGCCGTGCGCATCGCCGCAATGGGCCGGGGCGAAACACCGGTCAGGGCGCCCGACGCCTATGTCGAGACCCTGTTCGACCAGCATGCCGAGGTTTTCGAGGACGTGCTCGTCGAGCAGCTCGGCTATCACGTGCCAATGCTGGTGCGCCAGCACCTGCAGGCGCTGAAGCTTGGGCCGTTCAAGCGGCTGCTCGATCTCGGCTGCGGCACGGGCCTGACCGGCGGCGCGCTGCGCGACCTCTGCGAGGATATGACCGGCATCGACCTTTCGGAGAAGATGGTCGAGATCGCCCATGAGAAGGATCTCTACGAGACGCTTTTCGTCGCCGAGGTCGAGGATTTTCTCGACGACAATGATGAGGAAGCCTTCGACATCATCACCGCCACCGACGTGCTGCCCTATCTCGGCGCGCTCGAACCGCTGTTCTTCGGCGCCGCCGAGAACCTGACATCAGGCGGCCTGTTCATCTTCTCCTCGGAGACCCTGCCTGAAGAGACCCTCGCCGGCCGCGCCTATATGGTCGGCCCGCATCAGCGCTTCGCTCACGCCGACGCCTATGTGAGAGAAAGGCTGGCGGCCACCGGCTTCGAACTCGTCGAAATCTCGGATATCAACGTGCGCATGGAAGACGGCCAGCCGACACCCGGCCATCTGGTGATCGCCAGATATATCGGCTGATACAATAGTTACACAATCGGCGAACTATCTGTTGCGCATTCTTTTCTGATCTGATACTTAGTCGGTCGGTAAAGTTTCTGCCAAACAGGAAAGGTCGCCGCATGTCGCTCGTGTTCTATGGGCATCCGCTCGCCTCCTTCTGCCACAAGGTGCTGATCGCGCTCTACGAAAACGGCACGCCGTTTGAAAATCGCCTTGTTGATCTGTCCGACGAAGCCTCGCGCGCCGATCTTTTCCGCTTCTGGCCGATCGGCAAGATGCCGCTGCTGCGGGACGAAGCGCGCGACAGCACGGTTCCCGAGACGTCGATCATCATCGAATATCTCGACCATTATTATCCCGGCCCCGTTTCCCTGCTGCCGCCGGAAATCGACCGGGCGCTGCAGGTTCGCCTCTGGGATCGCTTCTTCGACCATTATGTCCAAGCGCCGATGCAGACCATCGTCAGCAATCGCCGACGCCCCGAGGGCAAGGAGGACGAAATGGAAGTGGCCGCCTGCAAGGCGACGCTTGCCACCGCCTATGCGATGATTGAAAAACAGCTCTCCGAAAGCCCATGGATCTCGGGCGAGGCCTTCACCTTGGCCGATTGCGCCGCAGCTCCCGCCCTCTTCTACGCCGAGACGCTGGTCCCGTTTTTAGAGGAGCAGCCGAAGCTTCGCGCCTATTACGATCGGCTTCTCGCGCGCCCGTCCTTTGCAAGGGCGCTCGAGGAAGCCCGCCCCTATTTCAAGTTCTATCCCTACCATGACAGGCTGCCTGGCCGTTTCCGGGATACAGCGGGATGATCGAAAGTCAGGCGGGTCTCGACCGCATGTTCCACGCGCTTTCCGACCGCAGCCGCCGCGGCATGATCGACCGCCTCGGCCGCGGCCCGGCGTCCGTCACCGAGCTGGCCGCACCGCTCGCCGTCGCCCTGCCGACGGTGATGAAACATCTGCAGGTGCTGGAGGATAGCGGCCTCGTACACTCCGAAAAATCCGGCCGGGTGCGAACCTACCGCCTGCAGCTGGATGCGCTCGCCGCCGTCGAGCGCTGGGTGGAACAACGAAAGAGCCGCTGGACCGCCAGCTTCGATAGGCTGGATCAATATCTTGCCGAAGAACCGGAGACCTTTTCCGAATGACGACACACTCCACCGAACACGCCACGCTCGTCATCGAGCGCCAACTGAAGGCGCCGATCTCTCGCGTCTTCCGCGCCTGGTCGACGCCGGAGGCGAAGCGCCAATGGTTCGCCTGCCACGGCGAATGGGTGCCGCTGGAGTACACGCTTGATTTCCGTCCGGGCGGCGCGGAAAGAAACCACGTCGCAGACACCGATGGGCTTCTGCACGCCTATGACGCCCATTACATCGATATCGTGCCGGATAGCCGCATCATCTATGCCTATGAGATGAAACTCGGCGAAAGGCGTATCTCCGCCTCGCTCACCACCGTCACCTTCAAAGCCGAACCTGCCGGCACAAGAATGACCTTCACCGAGCAGGTGGTCTTTCTCGACGGCTACGCCGACAACGGCGCCCGCCTCCAGGGCACCGAAATCGGCCTCGACAATCTCGAACTCTTTCTCGAGCGCGAGGCGAGCCCGATCCATTAGAACAGGATGATTTTAGGCCCGGTTGGCCTAAAATCTGAATCCTGTTCTAAAATAAAGAGTTAGAGCATGATGTCGTCCGAAACCGCTCACACTTTTCGGCATCATGCTCTAGATCGGGAGTCTCAGCTGCTCGCCTTCTTCCGCGCGCTGCCAGCCTTGGCTGACATATTCAGTGTCGCGGCAGCGCGAATGAGCGCCTTCAGCGCATCTTCATCGATTTTATCGCCCTCATGGAAATCGATGGCGCGCCTGGTATTGCCTTCGAGGCTGGAATTGAAAAGGTCCGTGGGGTCCTCCAGCGAGGCGCCCTTGGCGAAGGTCAGTTTCACCGCGCTTTTGTAGGTCTCGCCGGTGCAGATGATGCCGCCGCGCTCCCAAACCGGAACCCCTCGCCACTTCCATTCCTCGACCACTTCGGGCTCGGCTTGCTTGATGAGCGCCCGAACCCGGGCGAGCACTTCGCCGCGCCAATCCTTGAGCTCCTCGATCCTCGCATCGATCAGTTGAGAGGGCGAAGCTCCGCCATTTTTGTCGCCGGAGTCGGTCTTCTTCATGGTTGCCGTCGCTTTCTTCATGTTTATCGCCTTCCATCACTCGCCATTGAGACCTCACATCCGCTCGCCGGGTAATCGGCTCGCCTGCTCCACCCAGGAAGCGATCAGCCCCTCATCGAACGGATCATTCTCGCGAATGTCGAGGTATCGCACTTCCTTCTGCTTGGACGCACCCGGCGGCTGCGGATGCAGCGATGCGCCCTGGAAGAAGGCAACCTTGACGTATTTCGTGTAGCAATGGATGGCGAGGAACCACGCCTCTCCTTCCATGCCATAGAAGGGCGAATTCCATTTGACCGCCTTGGAGACACCGGGCACGGTATGGGTAATCAGCGCATCGAGGCGGCGTCCAATATCGCTTTTCCATCCCGGCATGGCGGCGATATAGGCCTGCACGGGCGCCTCGCCATAGCCCTTGGGAATCTGCGGGTTGCCGCCTGAAAGAAGGGCCGGCTGCGCGGCGGCCTGTTTGGCAACCGTCTTTTTCGTAATCTTCTTCCTGGTCTCCGACGTTCTGCCCGTCATGGCGTCTCCTCCTATCGACCGGTGCGTCCCATGCCCGCCGCTTCGCGGCACCTCCCCTCAAATATAGACCGGCGCGCCTCCTGCCGGCCAAGACCTCACTCCACCCGCACGAGCACCCGCTCCAGCCTTTCGAAGAACTGCGGCCAGCCGCTCCTGGCGCCGCCATACGCCTGCCGCTGATCCGGCTGGAAACCCGATTGCTCCATCCGCAGATGCGTGCCTGCGTTCGTCGGCGTGAGCGTCCAGGTAACGATGGTTTCGAGGCCGTAAGCGCCCCACGTATATGCTAACGTCTTGTTCGGCTCGACCTCTAGGACCCGGCAATCGACGGAGCCCCAATCGGCGTTGAAGTTGAAGCGATGATCGACGACCGGCCTGAAGTCGCTCTTCATCAGCCATTCCTCGATCAGATGCGGCTGGGTCAGCGCCCGCCAGATCTTTTCGGCTGGAAAAGGAATTTCCTTTTCGATCACGACGGAGCGTGTTTCGGTCGAAATATCGGTCATTGATCCATCCTCTTCAGCAAATCTTCGAGAGCTTCGAAACGGCTTTGCCAGAAACTCGCCATCTCGCGGGTCCAGTCGACCAACGGCGCCAGCGCCCCAAGCTGCGCGCTATAATGCGTCTGCCGGCCTTCATGGCGATCGCGCACCAGCCCGGCCTGCTTCAGGATTCCAAGATGCTTCGAAACGACAGGCTGCGAAACCCCGGCGCGCGCCGTCAGCGCGCCCACCGTCTTCTCCCCTTCCCGGCACAACCGCTCAAACAGCGCCCGCCGGGTCGGATCGGCAAGCGTCCTGAAGAGCACATCATGAGCGTTAGACATGCAATCCATACCTCTATAGCTATGGATAGCCATATAGTCAAAGAGGCATAGATGAGTCAAGCGCTATGTGCAAAACTGACTCTCGAGCGGATGTAGCGATCCGAATCCTGCAGAGCCGGCATAGCTCATCGGCTATGTATTTTTGGGGCCGCCGAGTCTCCAGGACAGCGATCGATGCCGAAGATTAAAGGCGCCTGTCATGATAACAAATCGCCGAAAGCCGTGCGGCTTCCGGCGATGTCGGACTTACCTGCGTTGTTCGATCTCAGGAACCGGAAACGACCTTCAGATTACCGCCGTGGCTGCCGCCTGCAAAGATCTGCTTGCGACCGAATTCGTTGTTGAAGGCTAGGCGCTGCTGCTCGCGGGTGATGCCAAGCTCGGGAAAGAGCAACTCGGCGACGCGATAGGCTTCTTCCAGGTGCGGATAGCCGGAGCCGATCACCGTATCGATGCCGATCGCCTGGTATTCGGCAAGGCGTGCGGCCACCGTCTTCGGCGAGCCCACAAGCGCCGTGCCAGCACCAGCGCGCACCAGGCCGACGCCGGCCCAAAGATTCGGCGAGACCTCGAGCTTGTCGCGGCGGCCGCCGTGAAGGGCGGCCATCCGCTTCTGCCCGACCGAGTCGGATTCATGGACGAAGCGCTCCTGCGCCTCGCGGATGGTATCGTCGTCGAGATGACGGATAAGCCGTTCCGCCGCCTCCCATGCCTCCTCGTCGGTTTCGCGCACGATGAAGTGAAGGCGGATACCGAAGCTCACCTCGCGGCCGCGCTCGGCGGCGGCCTTGCGCACCTTGGCGACCTTTTCGGCCACCTGCGCCGGTGGCTCACCCCACGTCAGATACTTGTCGACGCGGCCGACCGAGAAATCGATGCCGGCATCCGACGAGCCGCCGAAATAGAGCGGCGGACGCGGGTTCTGCACTGAGGGAAAGCCGAGGCGCGCATTGGTCGCCTTGATATATTTGCCGTCGAAACTCGCCGTTCCCTTGTCCAGCAATTCCTCGAAGACGGTGAAAAACTCCTCGGCATGGGCATAACGCTCGTCATGCTCGAGATGGATGCCGTCACCGGCAAGCTCAGCCGGGCTGCCGCCGACGACGATGTTGAGCAGCAGGCGGCCATTGGAGATTCGATCGAGCGTCGTCGCCAGACGCGCGTAATAGGCCGGCGACGCCGTGCCAGGGCGGATCGCCACCAGGAACTGCAATTTCTCGGTCTTGGCTGCCAGGGCGGCCGCCGTCACGAAAGACTCCTCGCAGGCAACCCCGGTCGGCAGCAGCACGCCGGAATAGCCCAGCCGGTCGACGGCCTGGGCGATCTGCGTGAGATAGCCAATTTCGGGCGCGCGGTTGAGATCGGCGGAGCCGAGATAGGTGCCGTCGCCCGACGTCGGGATGAACCAGAGAAAATTGATGGGATCGGATGTGGCGGTCATGGAAACGGTCCTTTGCTGCGAAATTCGAAAATCAGCCCGCGCGGTTTAGCTGGCTCCTGGCAAGCGACCACATGCAGAACGTCCCTGCGGGCGCCGCCAAGCGGATGCTTGAGAGGATGGCGGTGGCGACGGAAGGAATGCCGGGGCTAGTCTGCGCGTGAACATCTGAAATACCTGTCGATCGACGGCGGTTGGCCCGATGCCTTGAAGGCCATCGATCGCCAGAATACTGGCATAGACCATAAATTATATCGACAATATCAATTTTCCATTGTCGTCCGCTTCGAGGAATAATTTTTCTCGTTCGGTCGCTCGCCTGCAAGCACCTGCTGATGGCGGCCGTCTTCCGCTATCCCTCCCGGCGTTCAGCTGCCAGCCGCTCCCGGATAAAACCCGCCCCACCGGCAAGGCGCGTCGCCAGTAGGCTGGTGGGATCCACCATGCGCCAAAAAGGCGTGACCGTCGAAACCGGTTCGCCCTTTTGCAGCGCGAGGAAGGACAAATCGGCAATCGCGCGCAGATGCCGCTGCACGGTGACCGGACAACAGGCGTCCGCCCCGTATTCGGCAGCGAGGCGGCGGCGAAGGACGCCAAGCTGTGTGAAAACACCTTGCTGCGCCGATCGAATCTGCTCGGCGACCATCTGCTGCGATGGAATAAGCATCGACTGCATTCCACTGCGGCCTTTACGCCGCGGCTCGATCGTCGGAACTTCGCGCATATCATCCCCGTACACATTTGCCTGGTTCCCATCTAGGGCTGAGGCGAACGGCGACCAGCCTCATCTCCGTCTATCGCAAGGAACTCCGTCTTCACGGCTTTTCTGCCCCGGCCGTTTCGGTTAATCCTCAGGGCCTCGCACTCCGGATAAGGACAGGACATATGGCTAAAGTCGCATTCATCGGTCTCGGCGTCATGGGTTTTCCCATGGCCGGTCATCTGAAGACGAAGGGCGGCCACGATGTCACCGTCTACAATCGTACGGCAGAAAAAGCCGCCGCCTGGGCAGAGAAATTCTCCGGCAAATCCGCCCCCACCCCGGCCGAGGCGGCCTCAGGCGCCGACTTCGTCTTCGTCTGCGTCGGCAATGATGAAGATCTCCGGTCGGTGACATCGGGCGAAAACGGCGTCCTGCACGGCATGAGGCCGCGGTCGGTGCTGATCGACAACACCACCGCCAGCGCCGAGGTCGCCCGCGAACTTTATGCCGCCGCCAAGGAAAAAGGGGTCGATTTCATCGATGCTCCCGTTTCCGGCGGCCAGGCCGGCGCTGAAAACGGCGTCCTGACCGTCATGTGCGGCGGCGACGAGGCCGTCTTCGATCGTGCCAGGCCCGTTATCGACGCCTATGCCCGCATGGTCGGCCTGATGGGGCCGGCAGGTTCTGGCCAGCTGACCAAGATGGTCAACCAGATCTGTATCGCCGGCCTCGTCCAGGGGCTTGCCGAAGGGCTGCATTTCGGCAAGCGCGCCGGCCTTGATATCGAAAAGGTCGTCGAGGTGATTTCCAAGGGTGCGGCGGGCTCCTGGCAGATGGAAAACCGCCACAAGACCATGAACGCCGGCAAATATGATTTTGGCTTCGCGGTCGACTGGATGCGCAAGGATCTCGGCATCGTGCTCACCGAAGCTCGCCGCAATGGCGCCAAGCTGCCTGTCACCGCCGTCGTCGATCAGTTCTATGGCGACGTCCAGGCAATGGGCGGCAATCGCTGGGATACGTCCTCGCTGCTTGCGCGCCTCGAAAAATGATCGGCCCCTCCTCCGATGCAGCCGAACTGATCGCGCATCTCGAAACGCTGCGTTTGGAGGAGAACGTCGCCGGCATGGCGCGCTTCGGCATTGTCACCACACGTGCCCTCGGCATTTCCAATCCCGATATCAGGGCGGTCGCCAGACTGGCGAAGAAGAATCACGCCAGAGCGATCGAACTCTGGCGAAGCCATATCCGTGAAGCCCGTCTGCTCGCCCTTTATACCGCCGAGCGGAAACGGCTGACGGCGGAAGAAGCCCGGAATTGGGCCAATGATTTCAACTCCTGGGAGATCGTCGATTGCGCCGCCGATCTCTTCGTCGAAGCCCGGCTGGACGAACTCGTCGCAGAATTCGCCGACGACGAGCGCGAATTTGTCAGGCGCACTGCCTTCGCCATGATTGCAGGTGCCGCCGTCCATCGCAAGACAGAGCCCGACACCACCGTCCTTGCCTGGCTGCCGCTGATCGAGGCTCATGCCGACGACCCTCGAAACTTCGTGCGCAAGGCGATCAATTGGGCGCTCCGTAGCATCGGCAAGCGCAATCTCGCCTGCCATGCACCGGCGCTCGCCCTTGCAAGGGCGCTCGCGGAAAGCTCTGACAAAACTGCCTGCTGAATCGGCAAGGATGCAGTCAAGGAATTGGTCGGCGAAAAGCTGCTGACACGGCTGAAATAAACGCACGCAGGCCTCAAGCCGAAGCCCTTCTTCGTCAATGCTGCTTCATCAATGCTGCCGGGATTTTTCGACCAGGAAATCGATCAGCACCCGCACTGCCGGCGGCATGCCCCTGGCCGTCGTGAAGACGATATAGAACTGGCTTTCCTCCGACTGCCAGTCCGGCAAAACCCGCACCAGTCTGCCGGCCTGGAGATCGGCTTCGCAGGCGCTTTCGAGCAAAAGCCCGAAGCCGAGACCGGCACGGGCCGCGTCGAGGATGGCGGTCATACTGCGGCAGGTAAGCCGCGGCTGATGCCGAATTACCCGTTTGGCATCATTCGGTCCGATCAATTCCCAGCTGTGGAACGACACCCATGACGTCATGGCCAGCGTCGGAAGCTCGGCGAGTTCGTCCACGCAATTCAGGCCGCCGGTGCGCTCGACCAGCGAAGGACTTGCGACGAGAATGCGCCGCGCCCGTTCGAGCTTGCGCATCGTCAAGCTCGTCTGCGTCTCCGGCTCGTTGGTTGCCCTCACCTCAAGATCAATCCGTTCGTTGATGAGGTCGGCGCGCCGGTCGGAGCCAATGATCTGCAGCTTGATCTTCGGATAGCGCTCCAGGAATTCAGGCAGGATTCCGCCGACCGAGATATCGACGAGGCCGAGCGGGCAGCCCATCCGCACCACGCCTTGCGGATCGGATTGAGCCTCGCTGACGATTGACTTGGCGCGGTCGGCCTCCTGCAAAATGGTCTGGCATCTTTCGTAGAAAGCCTGACCGATCTCCGTCACCCGGAAGTGACGAGTCGAGCGTTCTATCAGCCTCGCGCCAAGCCCGTCTTCGAGCCGGCTGACCCGCCTGCTCAGCTTCGAACGCGGTATCTTCAGATCGCGACTTGCGGATGCGAAGCCGCCGCTGGAGACGACAGCGGCGAAATAATAGTAGTCGTTGAGATCGTCCATCAGAACAAGCTATCCGCGAGAAGGAATGAAATAGCCCCCTGCAAAGGTTGTATCCCCTCTCCAAAAAAGCTGTAATCACATTGTCGGCATTGGATTTTTTCGCGACCTGTTGCGGCAAAGCCGACCGACGCCGAATAAGGAACGATCCAACAGCTCCGTCTACGCGACGATTCTGTCGGTCGATCCAGCTCGCTTGAAATTGAGAAAGAAGTGCCTCGATAGACGTGGCAAGAAGCCGGCGTGCGCGACGAGCCGGTTCGACTCATCTGAAAGGCTTCTGAAAGGCTGTTCTGAGGATTGCGCGTCAAAAACGCTGCAAGGACGGTCCGGCAGGGAAGACCGGACCCGTCCCCGTAGCTGATCGGAGGTCACTCGGATCAGAAACTGATTTGAAGTGCCCCCGGCCCGAAGACCGGGAGCATCCACTAAGTGGATTAGAACGAACGCTGCAGGCGGAAGTAGCCCGTCGTGGAGTCGTCGCCATCATCCGGATCGAGGTACTGAACCGAAGCCTTGGCATAGAAGTTGTCGACGATCTGGTAATCAACCGTCAGACCAACCTTCCAAGCATCGCCGAGACCGTCGTAGTCATCCGGAACAGCCTTACCACCGCCGAAGTAGTTGCCGTAGTACTGAACGGCCGGGGTGATCTTCAGCTTGTCGGTTGCCTTGATAGCGTATTCGGCAGCAACAGCCCACTCAGCCGAAGAGTAGTAGGAGTTCGGGCCGGAGGAGTATACGCCAGCGAGGCCGAGCGTGCCGGGGCCGATGTCAACCGTACCCATTGCGCGGATTGCGCCATCTTCGTTGTCGAAGTCCCAGCCGCCAGTAACCTGGTAGCTGAACGCGCCAGCCGTGCCGCCGACGCCGAAGGCAACGCCAACGTTGTTGGCTTCTTCGCCAGCCTTGTAAACGCCGTCTTCCAGTTCGTCGACGCTGAGGCCGGCGTAGAAGGTGCCGCTTTCATACTGGTAACGCATGGAGTTGTGCAGCGTTACGACAGAACCGATGTCGTCGGTTTCGCCGGAGAGGCCGTCGTCCCACCAGCTGTAGAAGAGACCAGCGCGGAAGCCCGCGATGTCGAGGTAAGCGGAGTCGAGGATGGCGTCCTGATCGGTGGCGTTGTCAGCATTGAACTGCATGACGATGACGCCGGTCAGCGGACCATACTCGGTGTCGCTCTTGGCCGTGAACTGAACCTGACCGCGGGTAACGGCATCCCAGTCCGAATCGCCGCCGACATCTTCGCCGACGTTAACCTGGAAACGGATGTAGCCTTCGATCTTGAGGCAGGTTTCGGTGCCCGGGATGTAGAAGTAGCCGGTGCCGTAAGCGTCGCAGACGCGAACATATTCAACCGGTTCCGGCTCAGCAGCAACGATAGCGTCAGCTGCAAGAACCGGCGTCGATGCAGCAAATGCTGCTGCTGATGCAAGCAAAACCATTCTGATGTTCATTTACCAATCCATTCCTTTGTCGATCGGGGCTGGCTTCCAATCGGGTAGTCGATTTGAAGCCGGCCCAGTTTGAACAGCCATCTCGGCGTGCGGATCGATCGAACCGCCAAACCGTCATCCCATATGAGGTCCTCTCAAGCAATTCTCGACACACGCAAGATGGGTCCCCTGAAGCAAGTTTCCCCGGCAACGTGATTTTTATACAACAATTTCAATTATGTAGACGACAGAAACGCCAAGCGGCCCCGCGACGGAAATCCTCCATCGCAAGCCGCAAACGCTACGCCCCATTTGTCAAATTCTCCACCGTTCGACCCCCGTCGAACATATTGGTGAAGTGCATAAACTCTACCGCCGGCTAATCAACACATACAAGGCAGCGGTTTAGAACATCGTGTCCTGAATTCGATACCAATGAGACGAAATGATGACATAACGCGCATTGGTTCCATTCAACATAGCGTCGTATTTCTTACCAGGCTATGTATTTTTCCGAACCCTGGCGGGATTCGAGCGTTTTTTCGCTATTTCTGGGGCTTTTCTGCAGTCTTAATTGCATTTCACCCCTCCGCAGTTACCGGATCGGCACACTCAGATGTGGCCGGATCGACTCAGTCAGCACAATCCTCAGGCCTTCCGGCCGTGTGGCCGAACGCCGATTTCAATCCTCATTGGATTTGGCATTGTCGAGAATCATATAATCGAGCGGCAGTTGCGTCGAATACTTGATCTGCTCCATCGCAAAGGCGGAGGAGACGTCGCGAATCTCGATTTTGGCGATCATCCGCTTATAAAAGGCGTCATAGGCGGCGATATCGGGCACCACGACTCGCAGGAGATAGTCGACATCGCCGCTCATCCGGTAGAATTCCACCACTTCGGGGAATTCGGCGACCACCTCGGAAAAGCGCCGCAGCCATTCGATCGAATGGGTGGCCGTGCGAATCGACACGAAGACCGTGACCTTGGTGTTGACCTTTTCCGGATCAAGGATAGCGACTCGGCGCTTGATGACGCCGTCTTCTTCCATTTTCTGGATGCGCCGCCAGCATGGCGTCGTCGACAGCCCGACTTTTTTGGCGAGATCGGCCACGGCAAGGGTCGAATCCTCTTGCAGAAGACGCAGTATTTTTCGGTCGAGGCGATCCATGCGAGCAACAGTCCTTTCGAATTATTTTCTTTGTATAACGCGATTCCGCGCGACGAAAAGAATTTTGTTTCAGGAAAGCAGCATTTTTGTCCGATCCCGCAAGACCGGGAGCAATTCTTCCTCAAACCACGGATTGCGCTTCAGCCAGCCGCTGTTGCGCCAGCTCGGATGCGGCAGCGGCAGCACCGCCGGCGACCGATTGGACAGAAGGCTGTCCCGCCACGCCCGCACCGTCTCGGTCATACCGTCCCGCCTGTCCGCCCCCATATGCCAAGCCTGCGCATATTGGCCGATGACCAGCACCAGTTCGATCTGCGGCATGGCCGCAATCACCCTTTGCCGCCAAAACGGTGCGCATTCGCGGCGCGGCGGCAGATCCGAGCCCTTGGCGTCATAGCCGGGAAAGCAGAAGCCCATCGGCACGATGGCGAATCGATCGCGGTCGTAGAAGCTTGCCCTGTCAACGCCGAGCCATGACCGCAGCCGGTCGCCCGAAGCATCGTCGAACGGCAGGCCGCTCTCATGCACCCGAAGCCCGGGCGCCTGCCCGGCGATCAGAATGCGCGCGCTCGATGAAATTACGGCCACCGGCCGCGGCTCATGCGGCAGCCGATATGCGAGGCCTTTCGCCGGTGCGTCACGACAGATGCGGCAGGAGGCGATCTCCAGCCGCAGCATCTCCAGCTTGGCTTCGTCGGTCATGGCTTCACTCCCACCCGACGATCCACCTGATGAAATCAAGCGGGCCATTGAAATCGGAACTCTGGCGGGCATGGTCGCGCACATCGCGCGGCCGCTCGAAAGTCCCGGCCCAGAGCCCCGCCTTCGCGGCCCTCGCCTCGGCCTCCTCCCTACCATAGCCGCCATAGGAGATTGCCATGCCGCGACGCACCATGGCGGCGTTGATGTCGCCGCCTGCCCCGCTGTGACAGATGACGAGCAGCCTGTCGTAGCGGTCGCGCCGGCTGCCTTGGCAACGCGTTCCCGATGCCAGAACCATGCTCTGCAGCGCTGCGCGCGCCGCGCGTCCGCAGGCCCAGGCATTTCCCGCGCGCTCGCAGCTCTGATTGAGCTCCGGCGCGTCGATGCCTTCGAGGCGCAAACGTTCGCCTCCTAAAGTCAGACTGTCGCCATCGGCAGCATGGAAAGCGCCCGCATGCTCGATTTTTGTTGCATCGTTGAGCTTGGCGGCGATCAGCGCCAGGAGTGCCAGCAGGGCAAAAGCGGTCACGCCGTCGCGAATCAGGCGCAGGCTCAGTGTCACGCTTTCGCCTCCTTAAAAAACAAATCCTTGGCAAAGATGGCAAACATCTTCTTAAGAATTGCCGGTTAAGCTCTTATCCACCCTGGGATGAAGTTTCAACGTGCACATGAGTACCGGCGTAAGCACATCGACCGACAAGATAATCGTCGACAGGTCGCGCAGCCACCGCAACAAGGCCGTTTCCAAGGCCGTGCGGCAAACGCGCGAACGTCTTCAGTCCGGCCATGCGTCCAATTCCTCCTTCGATCGTGACGCGCTCAAGATGTATGTGGCGTCGATGCTGCAGAGCGCGACGATCATGCCGCTCTTCGTCGTCATCATCACCGCCCTTGGTGTTTATTTCACGCAGGATGCGCAGTTGCTTTTGTGGGCGCTGCTGACGCTGACCTGTCACACCGGCAATATCCTGCTGGCGCGGCGCGCGCGCCGTCAGGAAATCACCTCCGAGAGTGCTCGCAAATGGCGCCGCCTGCTGCTGTTCGGCCAGTTCCTGCTCGGCTGCTGCTGGGCGGTCTTCGCGCTGCAGGGCTGCGATACCTGCGAGCCGTCGAGCTTTATCCTTTATAAAGGCGCGACGCTGCTGATCGCGCTCTCCGTTACGGCGATGTCGAATTTCATGCTGACGCCTGCCGTGCTCGCTGCCTTCGCGCCGGCGGTTCTGGCGCTCGCCGCCAAGAGCGGCCTGTCCCGCGACCTTCTCGAAATCAGCCTGACGGGGCTCTTCACCAGCACCCTCGTCTTCTTCAACTATATCAGCGACCGGCTGTTCAAGTCGAACCTCAAGATCCTCTCCTACCAATCGGAGAAGGACGATCTGATCGCCGAGCTTGAAGTGGCGAAATCGATGTCGGACGAGGCGCGCCGCCGCGCCGAGGAGGCAAACCTCGCCAAGTCCCGCTTCCTCGCCTCGATGTCGCACGAACTCAGGACCCCGCTCAACGCCATCCTCGGCTTCTCCGAGGTGATGTCGGCCGAAGTCATGGGACCGCTCGCCAATCCGACCTACAAGGAATATGCCGGCGACATCCACCGCTCCGGCCAGCATCTGCTCGATCTCATCAATGAGATTCTCGACCTCTCCCGCATCGAGGCCGGCAAATACGAGCTGAGCGAGGAGGCGATCTCGCTTCTCGATATCACCGAGGATTGCATCGGCATGGTCCAGCTGCGCGCCCGCGCCAAGAACATCGCCATTTCGGATCAATTCGAGCGGCAGCTGCCGGCCATCTGGGCGGACGAGAAGTCGATGCGCCAGGTGGTGCTCAATCTTCTCTCCAATGCCGTCAAGTTCACGCCGCAGGGCGGCGAAATCAACGTCAAGGTCGGCTGGACGGCCGGCGGCGGTCAGTACATCTCAATCAAGGACAACGGCCCCGGCATTCCGGAAGAAGAGATTCCCGTCGTCCTGTCGGCCTTCGGACAGGGCTCGATCGCCATCAAGAGCGCCGAACAGGGCACCGGCCTCGGCCTGCCGATCGTCCAGGCGATCCTTGCCAAGCATGACGGACAGTTCGTGCTGAAATCGAAGCTGCGCGAGGGCACCGAGGTCATCGCCATCCTGCCCGCCAAGCGCGTGCTCCAAAGCCTGCCGGCCGTGGAAGAGGCCCAGGCCGTCGCCCGCAAGCGCAAGAGTTTTGCCTGATTCAGCCAAAGGATGATGCCGAAAAGTGTGAGCGGTTTTCGGACGATATCATGCGGATCCAAAGAAGATATGTTTGCCGAGGACGAAGCCGAGATAGAGGCAGCAGGCGGCGATCATACAGCTCACCGCGAAGGAGCCGAGATCCTTGGCATGTTTACCGACGATCGAAATCTCCGGCGAAATCCGGTCGATCACCTCTTCGACGGCGGTATTCATCGCCTCCATCGAAAACAGCCCGAGAAACAGCAGCAACGCAACGACGATCTCGCCCGCGCTCGCCCCCACCAGCGCTAAGGCCGCGATCGAAACGACTGAGAATCCGAGTTCCTGGCGGAAGGCCGCCTCTCTCAGAACGCGCAGGAAGCCTGCCCAGGAATAGCTGGCCGCGGCGATGAAGTGTCGAAATCCGGTCTCTTTCGTCACCGCAGGCTTCGTCAAGGCGCCTCTCTCCTCTTGCAGATCGGGAAAGGCTTTGCCGCCCCGCTTGATGACCGAATACGCAGATACCGAATCCATCTGGGTAGCGCAAGCGAAGCCGCGTGCCGATCGGCGGCGCCGACCGCGGCGTCAGTCTTTGTTGGTTACACCGGCCTGGGCGAAGGTCGCCATGCCGGAATGGCAGGCGGCGGCGGCCTTGACGATGCCGGCGGCGAGTGCTGCCCCTGTGCCTTCGCCGAGCCGCATGCCGAGCGCCAGAAGCGGCGTCTTGCCGAGCATCTCGATCGCGCGCAGATGTCCGGGCTCGGCGGAAACGTGGCCGATCAGGCAATGGTCGAGCGCGGAGGGATTGGCGGCTTTGAGGATCGCCGCAGCAGCAGTCGCGACATAACCGTCGATCAGCACCGGAATGCGCTCCATGCGCGCGGCAAGGATGGCGCCGGCCATTGCCGCGATCTCACGGCCGCCGAGGCGTCGCATGATCTCCAGCGGATCGTCGAGATGATCACCGTGGAGCTCGACGGCCTTTTCCACCGCCGCAACCTTGCGCTCCAGCATCTCGCCTTCCGAGCCGGTGCCGGGTCCGACCCAGTCTCGCGCCGAACCGCCGTAGAGCGCATAATTGATCGCCGCGGCAATCGTCGTATTGCCGATGCCCATTTCGCCGATGCAGAGCAGGTCGGTGCCGCCGGCAATCGCCTCCATGCCGAAGGCCATGGTCGCGGCGCAATCGCGCTCGGAAAGCGCTGCTTCCTCGGTGATGTCACCGGTGGGATAATCCAGCGCCAGATCGAACACCTTCAGCCCGAGATCGTAAGCGACGCAGATCTGGTTGATCGCAGCCCCACCGGCTGCGAAATTCTCCACCATCTGCTGCGTTACAGCCGGCGGAAAAGGCGTGATTCCCTGCCTGGTGACGCCATGATTGCCGGCGAAGATCGCCACCAGCGGCCGGTTGACGGCAGGGGTGCGGCCTGTCCAGGCGGCAAGCCAGAATGCGATTTCCTCGAGCCGCCCGAGCGCGCCCGGCGGCTTGGTCAGCTGCGCGTCGCGTTCGCGCGCGGCCACCAGCGCACGGGCATCCGGCCCCGGCAGATCGCGGAGCAGGGTACGGAAATCGTCGAACGGCAGGCCTGAAACGCTCATCTGTGCGGTTTTCCTATGAATCCGGGTATTCTTGTTTTCACGCAAACCACTTGTTTGCGTCGGGCAAATCAGCTTCTTTGCGGGTCGCAACTCTCTTAAAGCGGGCCGACAGGGCGAACAACAGCAAAAGTACCGCCGCGACCATAAGCCAACGTCATAAGCCAGCGCCATAAGCCGTAACCTTGGGCAGAACGAAGCAGAATGAAGATCAAGGACTATGCGGTCGATACCGCCCGCGCCGTCGCCTTTCTCAGCCGCATTCCCATGCCGCAATCGCTGTTCAAAGCCTATGACGGCAGGCTCGGCCGGCTCGTGCGCGCCTTTCCCTTTGCCGGCATTGTCATCGGCCTGGTCCCTGCGCTCGCCCTGCTCCTTCTTCTGGGGCTGCGTGCCGATCCGCTGATGGCTGCCCTGATCGCGCTTTCCATCCAGGTCGTCGTCACCGGCGCGCTACACGAGGATGGCCTCGCCGATACCGCCGACGGCATCGGCGGCGGCAAGAGCCGCGAGCAGAGCCTCGTCATTATGAAGGACAGCCGAATCGGCACTTACGGCGCGATCGTGCTGATCCTCTCCTTCGCGATCCGCGCGGCAGCACTTGCCGCCATCGCCCGCCACGCCGCGCCGCTCACGTCAGCCTTTGCCATTCCCGCCGTCGCAGCGCTCAGCCGCGGCGCCATCGCCTGGCACTGGCAGCGGCTGCCTCCGGCCAAGGCCGATGGCGTCGCCGCCTCGACCGGCCAGCCGGATGAAGCGGCGATGCAATTTGCCCTCGCCTCGGCCGGCCTCGTCGCAGCGCTTCTGATCTGGCCGGCCTTCGGTCTGCGGCCGCTGGTCGCAAGCCTGCTTGCCACCGGCATCGCTGCCCTTGCCTTTACCGCTTTCATCCGCCGCAAGCTTGCCGGCCACACCGGCGACACGCTGGGCGCGACACAGCAAATTTGCGAGATCGCCACGCTTTGCGCCCTTGCCACGGCTCTTTGAAACTCCGATATGTCCTTCATGCAAACACCCTGCATTCACGTCTGCTCCCTTGTTTCCGTCACCGGATTTTGCGCCGGATGCGGCCGGACTCTTCAGGAAATAGGCAACTGGGTGAGCTACTCCGACATCGAGCGGAGACGGATCATGGCGCTGCTGCCAGCAAGGCTTACAGGCGCCGCCGCGGTATCGAACCACATGGAAACAGGCCTCGCCAGCGGGCCGGAGCGGCCTTTGTGATCCGTCTGACCGTCTTCCTCGTCGTGATCGGCATCGGCCTTGCCGTGCTGATCGTCAATAATGACAGCAGCCGGATCCTCGGCCTGCAGAGTGATGACTTCGTCCGCGTCGTCTATCTGCTGCCGATTGCGCTGATGCTGTCGGCCGGCATCTGGGCGAGCCGGCGCAACCTCGGCGAAACGATGCGCCACATGATGATCTGGCTGGTGATCATCCTGGCGCTCGTCACCGTCTATCTCTATCGCCAGGAAGCGCTCGGCGTCGGCAACCGGCTGCTCGCCGGCCTCGTTCCCGGCCGCGCCGTCGTCGTGACCACAAGCGAAGGTGGCCAGGAGATCATCCTGCACAAGTTGCTGAACGGCCATTTCGAAGCCGATGTCGCCGTCAACGGCCAGGCGATCGAGATGCTCGTCGATACTGGCGCCAGCATGGTGGCGCTGTCGCACGAAGATGCCGAGCGGATCGGCATCGACCTTTCCCGCCTCAGCTATTCCATGACCGTCATGACCGCCAACGGCCGTGGCCGCGCAGCGCCCGTGACGCTCGACCAAGTGGCGATCGGCCCGATCGTCCGCAACAATGTCGCAGCCAGCGTCGCCGAGGATGGCCGGCTCGACCAGAGCCTGCTCGGCATGAGCTTCCTGGAAACGCTGGGCTCGCTGCAGATGCAGACCGACGAGCTGCGCATGCGCGACTGAGCCGCAGAGCTCGCGATTCGCTGTCGCCGCGGCTTTACGGCGGCGGTCACTTCTGTCACTTTCAGGCGCAACAACAAGACCACAAAGAGCAAAAAGAAACTCCTAGTCTGGTGGCACCCGCATGCTCGACCGGCCTTTGCTTGAGGCAAAGGCTTGACTTATGGGTGCGACAGGAGTTTCGCGATGAATTCACTCTGGCCGATCGTCATCGGCGGCATTCTGCCCGCCATTTTCTGGGGCATCACCGCCATCTTCCAGAAGCAGAGCGCCACATCAGCCACCGGCTCCGCCGTCTATCTGATCGCCTTCGGCGCCGCCTGCGCGCTGGCCGGCCTGATCGCCGCGCTGATCTGGCGCCCGGCGCCCTGGACTGTCGAAGGTCTTGGTTTTGCCGCCACGGCGGGCGCCTGCTTCGCAATCGGCACCGGCCTCATCAGCTTCGCGCTTTTCGCTTACGGCGTCCCGGTCGCAAAACTCGCGCCGATTTGGAGCTGCAACGTGCTGGTGACACTGGCAATCGCTGCCCTCCTTCTCGGCGAAGCCTCCGACCTCGACGTGGTCAGGCTCGCCGCCGGCACCCTCCTCATCATATCAGGCGCGTTGCTCGTCAGCAGCGCCTGAGGGGAAATGATCACGTAAGACAGACGGACCCGTCGTCCAAAATGCTCCTGCGTTGCAGCAGGTTCCGCTTTATTGATATCCTTATCAAGGCGCCTGCGCGCCCACCGGAGCTCGAGATGAATCCACGACAATTGAAGACATTCCTTGCGGTGATCCGGCATAAAAATCTCACCCGCGCCGCCGCCGAGGTCAACCTCGCCCAATCGAGCCTCAGCGACCAGATACAGGCGCTGGAGGAAGAACTTGGCGTGGAACTCTTCCTCCGCTCCCGCCAGGGTGCCGTTCCGACGCCTGCAGGTGCGACGCTAAAGGCCTATGCGGAGGAGATCCTGGCGATGAATGACGAGGCAAGGGCCGCCGTCTGTGCTGCAGCCGGCAATGCCGAACAATCTGTCATACTGGGCGCGCTCGAAACCATCGGCGCTGAAAGGCTGGCGCCCTGGCTCGCCCTTTTCGGTGGGCAGAACCCCGGCCTCGCTCTCAAACTGAAGATTGGCGGCAGTGGCGAATTGCATGCGCAATTGCAGTATGGCTCGATCGACGTCGCATTCACCTTCGATCGCGGCCAGCGGGACGAGCGCTTCGCGACGCGCCGCATCTGCGGCGAACCGCTGGTATTGATCGCAGGCCGCGTGTCGCAGGCCTCTTCATTTGAAAGCCTCGCAGCAATGAGCACGGCACCCTTCGTCGCGACCGAACCCGGCTGCGTCTATCGCCACTTGTTTGATGCCGCCTTTGCCGAAGCGGGCGTGACTGCGCCACCGATTGTCACAGAAGCCGACAGTATCGCGACGATCATCCGGCTCGTGGCATCAGGCGCAGGGTACGGCCTAGTCCCGCGTTTGGCCGTCGATGCATTCGCTGCGCGTGGCGATGTCGTCGAACTGCCCTGGCCCGGGCAACCGCCGGCCGCCTCATTGGTGATGATGTGGCGACGTCGGCGCGTCCAGCCGCCGGCGCTCACGCTCCTCCTGCAATCGGCAAGCGAACACCTTTCGCCGATCACACCAGCCGATGCCCGCCTTCGACATGCAGGATAGTGCCCGTGGTGAAGCCGTTACCGATCAGAAAACGGATCGCATCGGCGATATCCTCAGGCCGGCCGACACGCCCGGCAGGCAGGCGCTGCGCCATCGCATCAAGCGTCGCCTGCTTGGCGTCACCGGCAACGGACCTCCAGATCGGCGTATCCACCCAGCCCGGCGACACGGCATTGATACGGAGCGGCGCCAGTTCGACGGCAAGCGCCCTGACCAGGCCTTCGAGCGCCGCATTGACGGCGGCGACCACAGACCCGCGCGCCGCCGGCCTGTAGGCCGCTATACCTGACGTAAAGGTGATCGATCCTGACGGCGGCAGATGGGTGGCGCCATATTTCGCCAGCAGTAGCGGCCCATAGAGCTTGCTCTCGACCACGCGTTGCGCTGCCGCAAGTTCGATCGACGGCAGCAACTGATAGGCGCCTTCAATATCAGCGGCCGTGCTGACGATATGGTCGACCGGTCCGCCATCGCGAAAGAGTGCCGCAACCTCCTCCTCCTGCGATATATCGACAGCGCACGTGCCGAGTTTAGGATGGTCGCCGAGGTGGCGGCAAGCCGTCGCAAGCCTCTCTTTACTGCGCCCCGCGATCGTCACCGAGGCGCCCTCATCGAGCAGGCGCCTGGCGAGCGCCAATCCCATGCCGGAACTGCCGCCGACGATCAACACCTTCGCACCTTCGATCCTGATTTCAGTCATCTTGCATCTCCTTGAATGAGAGAGAGATGCCCCGGACCGCAACGGAAGAAAAACGGAAGAAATCGATGGCATCATCGGATTATCCGATGATGCCATTCAAGCGTCAGTTACGCAGCCGGTAGCCGGTTCTGAAGATCCAGCCGAGCGTGCCCAGGCAGATCGCCAGGAACACCGTGATCATCGCCAGGCTGATCGCCGGGTTGACGTCGGCGATCCCGTAGAAACTCCAGCGGAAGCCGCTGACGAGATAAAGCACCGGATTGAAATGGCTGACCGCCTGCCAGAAGGGCGGCAGCATGCTGATGGAATAGAAGCTGCCGCCAAGGAAGGTCAGCGGCGGCACGACCAGCATGGGAATAAGGTTCAACTGCTCGAAATTGCCTGCCCAGATGCCGATCATGAAGCCGAACAGGCTGAAGGTGATCGCCGTCAGCAGGAAGAAGAGGATCATCATGAACGGATGCTCGATCCGGACATCGACGAAGAGATTGGCAGTGAGCAGGATGATGAAGCCGATGATCATCCCCTTGGTCGCCGCCGCCCCGACATAACCGAGCAGAATCTCGGTCATCGCCACCGGCGCCGACAGCACCTCGTAGATCGTGCCGGTGAATTTCGGGAAGTAGATGCCGAAGGAGCCGTTGCTGATGCACTGGCCGAGCAGTGTCAGCATGATCAGGCCCGGCGTGATGAAGGCGCCGTAGGATACCCCCTCCACCTCCTGGATGCGTGATCCCACAGCGGCACCGAAGACGATGAAATAGAGCGAGGTCGAGATAACAGGCGAAATGACGCTCTGCAGCAACGTGCGGCGCGTGCGCGCCATCTCGAAGAAATAGATCGATTTGATCGCCTCGACGTTCATTTGCCTGCTCCTACCAGCGCCACGAAGATGTCTTCCAGCGAACTCTGCCGCGTCGAGAGATCCTTGAAATGGATATTGTTTTCACCCAGCCGGGTCAGCAGCGCCGCAATGCTTTCCTGCTCGTTGTCGGCGTCGAAATCGTAAGTCAGCCTGCTGCCGCCGGCTTCCAGCGTCAGTCCGTTGCCGGCGAAACAATCCGGAAGCCGTTCGAGCGGTTCGGTGAGATCGAGGATGAGCTGTTTGCGGCCGAGCTTGGCCATCAGCGCCGCCTTGTCCTCGACGAGCAGCAATTGCCCGCCATTGATCACGCCGACGCGGTCGGCGATTTCTTCGGCCTCCTCGATATAATGGGTAGTCAGGATGATGGTGACGCCCGAGGCCCGCAGCTCCTGAACGACATTCCACATATCCTTGCGCAGCGTCACGTCGACACCGGCAGTCGGCTCATCGAGGAAAAGAATATCCGGCTCGTGGGAGAGGGCCTTGGCGATCAGCACCCGCCGTTTCATGCCGCCCGAAAGCTGGCGCAGCATATTGTCCTTCTTGTCCCAGAGCGAGAGCGCCCGCAGCACCTTCTCGATATGGGCTGGATTGGCCTTCTTGCCGTGCAGCCCGCGCGAAAAGCTGACCGTATTGAACACCGTCTCGAACTGATCGGTGGTCAGCTCCTGCGGCACTAGCCCGATCATTCCACGGGTGGCGCGAAAATCCTTCACCACGTCGTGGCCGGCGACCAAAACCTGACCGCCGCTCGGATTGGCGATGCCGCAAATGATCGAGATCAACGTCGTCTTGCCCGCGCCGTTCGGCCCGAGCAGCGCCAGGATCTCGCCCTTTTCGACATCGAGGTTGATGCCTTTCAGGGCCTCGAACCCATTGGCGTAGGTCTTGGTGAGATTCTGAACGGAAATGATGGGGGCCATGCGGTACTCTTGCGGATTCTTAAGTGTTACTTCGGCTCGCTATATAATGCCTTGATGACGCTTTGACATCCTCAGAGACGTGAACACAGCATTCACGCCCGGCTAACACCGTCGGCCACCGGCGCAGGCGACTCGGCGGCGAAAAAGAAAGGCTGGGCCGATTTCGGATGTCATCATCCGGTGATCTTCGTGCCCGATAACAGAGCCGAGGCCAGCACCGGCATCCGCCCCGCCGCCCACTCCTTTGCGGAGCCGTCTCCGGTGTTCTCGTTGCACCCTTTTTTGCTGCCTCGGCATGTAGTGAAAGTTATTGTTCAGTCACGAAGTGCTTGGAACCGGCCAGCATCCCCTGTTCAGCCGCGTTCGTCTTAGCCGGCCCTGCGCCGGCTTTCTTTTTGTGGGGAATACGGGTGGCTGCCCTCGTCCTTCGAGGCCCCTGCGGGGCACCTCAGGATGAGGTCGGAGAGACGTCGCGGCTCAACTCATCCGAACGTAGCGGTAGAGTAGCTCGATCAGCCGAGCCACGAGAGCAGCCGCTTTTGTTCTCCCGGTTCAGCTACCGATCAGCCTGAGAGACACAGGGCACACCGATCAGCCCTCATCCTGAGAGCCTGTGAATGTTTGGTAGCGGAGGCGATTGGATTGTGATTCTGTTGGGTCGTTGATTTGCTTGGGGGATGATGGTGGGCGACGACCTGTTCGAAGGATTGCCGGTGCATGGAGCGCGGCGAAGTGCTCAGGTGGGACGCGGAGCGGCGCGCATGCGTGAGCCGGTGCGCGATCAGATCGAGTTGCGTGCCGTCGATATCGACAGCTTGATCGGCCAGGATCATGCGGTGCGGGTCATTTGGAACTATGTCGAGGGACTGGATCTGAGCACGCTCGAAGATCGGATCAAGGCGCGTGAGCACCGGCCAGGCCATCCACCGATTTCGCCACGGCTTTTGCTGGCGCTGTGGCTCTATGCCAGCAGCGACGGCGTCGGCAGCGCGCGGGCGCTGGAACGGCAGTGCGGGAGCCACGACGTCTATCGCTGGCTGTGCGGCGGTGTCTCGGTGAACTATCACACACTGTCGGATTTTCGGGTTGGTTGCGCCGATTTGCTCGACCGGCTGCTTGCCGAGCATCTGGCGGCGCTTGCCGGTGCCGGCCTCGTCACTCTCGATTGTCTGGCGCAGGATGGCGTGCGGGTCCGGGCAAGCGCGGGTGCGGCCTCGTTCGGCCGCAAAGCGACGCTTGATCGGCATCTTTCCATTGCCGAGGCGGTTGTGGATCAGCTCAAGCACGAGGTCGATGCGCGTTCGGATGCCAGCACTCGGCGCATCGAGGCGGCCAGGGAGCGGGCGGCGCGCGAGCGCGGCGAGCGGCTCAGAGCAGCCCAGGTCGCTCTTGACGAGATCGAGCGCCATCGCCAGGCGCGCGAAGAAAAGCGCGGCAATGGCAAAAAGCCGAAGGAGCCGCGCGCCTCCAGCACGGATGCACAGGCGCGGGTGATGAAGATGGCCGACGGCGGCTTCCGCCCGGGTTATAATGTGCAGGTTGCGAGCACGGCCGGTGAGCAGTTCGTGGTCGGGCTCGAGGTGACCAATGCCGGCTCCGATCGCGGCCTCATGCGGCCGATGCTGGAGCGGTTGCGCGCGCTAAGCGGCCATCTGCCGCGGCGCTATCTCGCCGATGGCGGCTTTGGCAGCGCTGAAGATATCGAGTGGGCGCACGGCGAAGGGGTTGAGGTCTTTTGTCCGCCCACTCAGTCCAAGCACGGAACCGATCCCTTCTTGCCGCGCCGCGGCGACGGTCCGGGTGTGTCGGCCTGGCGGGCCCGCATGGCAAGCGAGGCGGGCAAGGCTCAGTACAAACCCCGATCGATCTGCGAATGCGTCCATGCCCGCTGGCGCAACTGGAATCTGCGACAATTGACGGTGCGCGGCATCGAAAAGGTCCAGGCCGTCGTGCTCTGCTACGCACTCACCAACAATATCTTGCAAGGCCATCGGCTTGCCAAGGGCTGAGCCACTGTCACCACCCAGACACCAACACGCGACCATCCGAACGCAGCGCGCAATCGCCTGACGCTCGACTGCATCGGCCAGCCAAGATCGGCCAAAAACGCGCCGGATTCAAAAGCTTCACAAGCTCTGAGGTGCGTAGGCCGAAGGCCGGAGCCTCGAAGGACGAGGGCGGGTGGGAAGCACCCCTCACAACTCATCATAATTAAACCAGTCGAAATCCGCGACCTTCCCTCTCCCCGACGTATCGAAAGCAAACACGCCTGCGAAGGCGCCGGTGAAGGAGCCGTGTTCGCCGCGGCCTCCCTCGTCGGAGATCATGCCGGCGTCGAGGATTGGGCCGATCGGCTGCCAGGCGCCCTTGCCTTCGGTCTGCCAGAAGAATTGCAGATCGTTCTCGCGAATCTCCATGGCGAGTTGGACACGGCCCTCGGCTGGGATGGCAACCCCGCTTTCGGCGGGAAAGCTGAGGCGTCCGTTCGGATAATCGCCGTTACACGAGAGGATGGTCACGCAGCGGCCGAGTGTTTCGTGCAGCGTCACGGCAATGGCGTGGAACTTGTGTCGGTTGTAATAATGCGTCAGCCCCGCGACCTGCTGATAGGTGTCGGGCGAGAACGCGATCACGGTTTCGGCACGGAAGCTGTGATGCTCCTGGCGGCGGGCGACCAGCGACTGCTCGAACCAGGAACCGATGCTTTCGCGCCCGATCAGCCTGAGATGGCCGGGACGGTCCGTCAGGTTGAAGATGCGCTCGGGCTCGGGCGTGCGCAGCCACTGGAAATCGGTCGGCAAGGTGCCGCCGTCGAAGCTGTATTCGCTGCGCATCGGCTTTTCCGCGGGCACAGCGCCGAACAGACCGGGCACATCAACATCTGGCACCGAGGTGCCGTTTTCGAGATAGAGCCAGTCATCGTCGCGCCAGACGCACTTCTGCAGGCTCGTCTCTCGCCCCAGCGTGCAGCGCCGTTTCGGCGGCAGCGGCCGGCCGCAGAGATGGGTGTGATAGGCCTCACCGTCCTGCGTCTCGACATATTGGCCGTGCCCTGCCCGCTGCAGCACCGCCCCCGGATGATCCTTGGAGGTGATGAGATGCATGTTCGGATGCATCTCATAAGGCCCTTCGATGCGGCGCGCGCGCGCCATGGTGACGGCGTGGTCGTAGCCGGTGCCGCCTTCGGCTGTCGTCAGATAATACCAGCCATTGCGCCTGAAGAGATGCGGGCCCTCGACGAGGCCGAGCGGGCTACCGGCAAAGATGTTCTTGGTCGGGCCTTTCAGCGCCTTCGTCGCCGGATCCCACTCCTGCAGCAGGATGCCGTCGAAGGCAGGCGATTTCGGCGAGCCGCCATAGCTTTCGGTGCGGTGGTTCCACTGCATATTGACGAACCACTTGCGGCCGTCATCGTCATGGAACAGCGAGGGATCGAAGCCGGAGGAATTGACATAGACGGGATCGGACCATTCGGCCTCGATCGAGGGCGCGGTGACGATGTAGTTCGGCGCATCCTTGAAACTGCCGTCGAAGCGCTTGACGTCGGTATAAACAAGCCAGAACTGCCCGTCGGCATAAGAAAGGCACGGCGCCCAGATGCCGCAGCTGTCGGGATTGCCGCGCATGTCGAGCTGCGACCGGCGCTCCAGCGGCCGGCGCACCAGCGTCCAGTTCACCAGATCCCGCGAATGGTGGATCTGCACGCCGGGATACCATTCGAAGGTCGAGGTCGCGATATAGTAATCCGCGCCGACGCGGCAGATCGACGGATCGGGGTTGAACCCGGGCAGGATGGGATTGCGGATCATAAGCGGCCTCCTCCGAGATTATTGTTGTGGTACGTACGTCAAAGTGGGCGGTTACCTTGCCTCTCCACCCTCATTCCTCTGCTCGTCACAGGAATCCAGCCGCCGCGCGTCCGCGCGGCGAAAAGAGATCCATTCAGCCCAAGGACTTGGGCTGAATAGATCTCTGTGACATCCCTCAGGCAAGCCCTGATATGAGGGAGGATGTGGCAACCGACTGCCCGAACTCCGGAGCTTAAATTGCCTCGACCCGCCCTATTCCCTCTCCGCCGACTTCGCCCAGAGATTGATATCCGCCTCACGGGCATAGACGTCGATCTCGGCGAGCTCCTCGGCGGTGAATTCGAGATTATCCAGCGCTTTTACGCAATCGACGATCTGCGACGAGCGGCTGGCGCCGATCAGTGCCGAGGTCACGCGTCCGCCGCGCAGCACCCAGGCGATCGCCATCTGCGCCAGCGTCTGGCCGCGCCTTTCGGCGATGTCGTTGAGCTTCCTGATATTGTCGATGATCGAAGGACGGATGAAGTCGCGCTTCAGAAAATGGTTTTGCGCCGCGCGGCTGTCGTCAGGGATACCGCCGAGATATTTCGTCGTCAGCATGCCCTGGGCAAGCGGCGAGAACACGATCGAACCCATACCGACCTCGTCGAGCGTATCGAGCAGTCTGTCGTCCTCGACCCAGCGATTGAGCATCGAATAGCTCGGCTGGTGGATCAGGCAGGGCGTACCGAGGTCCTTGAGGATGGCGGCGGCTTCGCGGCTACGCTGCGAATTATAGGAGGAGATGCCGACGTAGAGCGCCCGGCCGGAGCGGACGATATGGTCGAGTGCGCCGCAGGTTTCTTCGAGCGGGGTTTCGGGGTCGAAACGGTGCGAATAGAAGATGTCGACATAATCGAGGCCCATGCGCTTCAGGCTCTGGTCGCAGGAGGCGATCAGATATTTGCGGCTGCCCCACTCGCCGTAAGGGCCCGGCCACATATCGTAGCCGGCCTTGGAGGAGATGATCAACTCGTCGCGAAGCCCGGAAAATTCGGTGCGCAGGATCTCGCCGAAAGCGGTCTCGGCGCTGCCGGGAGGCGGACCGTAATTGTTGGCGAGGTCGAAATGGGTAATGCCGAGATCGAAGGCGGTGCGGCACATGTCGATCTTGCGGTCATGCGACGTGTCGCCGCCGAAATTGTGCCAGAGACCGAGGGAGACGGCCGGCAGCTTCAGGCCGGAACGGCCCGTGCGGTTATATTTCATCTTCGAATAACGGTCTGCGGCTGGTTGCCAGCTCATGAAACTCTCCTTCGTACAATATCCTTGTCGTCGTCATGCGACATCCTCGGCCCAAGGACACCTGCCCCTCATCCGCCTGCCGGCACCTTCTCCCCGTAAACGGGGCGAAGGGGGTGTGCGCAATCTCTCCGTTCCCCACTAACATTTCGCAGGGCACGTCCCCTCGCCCCGTCTTTACGGGGAGAGGGTGAGGGGCAATCCTCAGCACAACGATTCTAACGATACCCTATCACTTCAACAGCGCCTGCGCCTCTTCGATACCGAGTGCCGCCGGCTGGGTGCAGGTCGTGGTCAGGTCGATGAAACGGCCCTCCTCGCCCGACTTCAGGATCGAGGTCATGACGTCGACGCCGTGCAGCGTGCGGTCGAGCGAGCAGCGCGCGTCGCGGCCTTCGATCAGCGCCATCGCCATGTCGGCAAGGCCGGCGGTGCGGTAGTTGGCGCGCGAGCCGCTGGGGTTTTCCTGGTTGATCTTGCCGAATGGATGCTCCCAGGCGTCGAGCGGCTTGATCTCCTTGTCGCGGCCGCTTGCCTCGACGACACCGCCGAAGAAGTTCGGATCCGGCACGTAGAGCGAGCCGTCGGTGCCGTAGAGCTCCATATTGGCATGACGATGGGACCACACATCCCAGCTCGCCGTCAGCGTCACGGTGGCGCCGGAGACGAATTCGAGCAGCGCCTGGATCGTCGTCGGTGTCTTCACAGGGATGATCTCGCCGTTGCGCGGCTCACTGGTGATGGTGCGGGTCGGCGACGCCATCGAGGTCATGGCGCCGACCCGTTTGACCGGGCCGATCAGGTTGATCAGGTTGGCGATGTAATAAGGGCCGAGATCGAGGATCGGGCCGCCGCCCGGCAGGAAGAAGAAATCCGGGTTCGGATGCCACATCTCCATGCCGGGGCTCATCACATAGCAGGCCCCCGACGTCACCCGGCCGATGCCGTCATCGTCGATGAACTTGCGGGCAAGCTGATGGGCGCCGCCGAGGAACGTGTCAGGCGCGCAGCCGACGGCGAGGTTCTTTTCCCTCGCGATGCGGCGAAGCTCCTCGCCCTCTTCGAGCGAAAGCACCAGCGGCTTTTCGGAATAGACGTGTTTTCCGGCCTCGAGGATTGACTTCGACACACGGAAATGCGCATCCGGGATCGTCAGGTTGACGACGACGTCGATCTCGTCATTGGCGAGAAGCGCGTCGATCGTCTGCGCTTTGACGCCATATTCCTTGGCGCGCGCCTCGGCCGCCTGGACGTTGATATCGGCGCAGGCCAGCACCTTCAGCCCCTTGAAGAGCGGTGCCAGCGAGAAATAGGTGGTGGAGATATTGCCGCATCCGATGATGCCGACGCCAAGTTCCCTGGTCATGATGTGCCTCAATAAGTCTGGAAGGATGCAATCGAGCGGCTGATATTGCGATCGATATCTTTGGGATTGTCATGTTCGACGACAAAATGTTTGGCCCTGGTGGCGCGCAGCGCCGTTATCAGCTTGGCCCACTCGACCTTGCCGTGGCCGACATCGGCCCAGCCGTCCTCATCCGTCGCTTCGCCGGCCGGCGCGATATCCTTGACATGCACGGCAGTAATGCGCGGTCCGAGTTTCTCGATCCAGGCGAACGGATCGGCGCCGCCGCGAATGACCCAGGCAATATCGGCTTCCCAGGAAATATCGGGAGCGCCTTCGAAGATGCGCTCGATCGGCAACGAGCCGTCGGCCAGCTTGACGAATTCGAAATCATGGTTGTGCCAGCCGAACTCGTAGCCGGCTTCCTTATAAGCCTTGCTCATCTCCTGCAGGCGCTTGCCGAAGGCGACCCAGCCGGCGGCGTCGGAGGGCCGCTGGTCAGTTGCCAGATGCGGCGCATAGATCGAATCCATGCCGAGAATCTTGGCAATGTTCAGCGACTTCTGCACGTCCTTCTCCAGGAAATCCGGGCTGAAATGGCCGGTCGCCATCACCAGGCCGTTCTTGTCGAGCTCGGCGCGAAGGCTCTTCAGCCCGGCATCGTCGAGATCGGCGTAAATGCCGCCGAAGCCTTCGACTTCCGCATAGCCTGCCTTGCCGAGCTTTTCGAAAATCACAGAATAGGGCTGGAAGTTGCGCGCGCTGTAGAGCTGGTAGCTAAGTTTCGTCATCATGTTCTCCTTGGGCCTCGTGCCCACGCTTGGGAAGGATCAATCCGCCGATTGGCAGGAATGCAGGTCGTAGATCCGGAAGTCCGGCAGCTTGCCGCGTTCGAGCTGATATGCCGGGGTGAAGGTGACGCGGCGGCTTTCGCCGGCCGCAAGATCGAAGGCGTTGTCGGAATATTTGCCGTCCGTCTCGCTCTCGATCATCACGAAGAGCGCAAGTCCCTTCGCGGTGACGTTGATGTCGATGGCGCCGCTCGCCTCGACATATTCATGGGTGACCGTCAGCCCCGCGGGCTCGAGCTCCAGCGCCTTATAGGTGCCGTTGACATGATGCCCCTCGCCGCCCATCCCGTTCGACGCGGTGAAACGCCACGCAAGCAACGTTCCCTCGCCGATCTCGGCCGCCACGTCGATGGTCGCAACCGTCACCGCCGCATCCGGCGAGCAGACTGCCTGCACGTCTTTCAGATGTTTCCGCTCGCCGGTCATGGTCAGCAACGAGATCGAAAGATCGACGCTGACATCGGCGAGCGTGTCATTGACCAGCGAGAAGCGGATCGTCTTGCCGTCCTCGGAAGGAATGGCGGCGACCGCCACCGGCTGGAAGAAGCGCTTCACGAGATAATGCATCGCCTTCCAGCGGCCGCCATAGTCGATGCTCGACCAGGAGGCGACCGGCCAGGTGTCGTTCAACTGCCAGTAGATCGTGCCCATGCAATGGGGTTTCAGCGACCTCCAGTATTCCACCGCCGTCTTGATCGCCAGGCCCTGCTGGATCTGGCTGAGATAGACGAAGTTCGGGAAATCCTTGGGGAAACGGAAATAGCGGAACATCGTGCCGGCGATGCGCTCGTTGCCGCCGGCATTCTTCTGATGCAGCTCCATCACCGGAGAAGCGACGTTCATGTCCTTCTCCTCGGCATAAGTCTTGATGACGGGCAACGAGGTATAGGACTGGAAACCGAATTCCGAGCAGAAGCGCGGCCGCACCGAGCGGTAACTGTCGAACGATTTGTTCTCGTGCCAGACCGACCAGTAATGCATGTCGCCGGAGCCGTCGGCATGCCAGGCATCGCCGAAATCGAGATAGCCCGAGGCCGGGCTCGACGGCCACCAGAGCGCGCCGGGCAGTGCTTTCTTCACCGCCTGCTCGATCGTTCGGTTGAGCCGGTCGTAGGAGACGAGGTAGCGGTCACGATCCTTCCTCGATTCCTCGAACCAGGTCAGCGCGCCCACAAGTTCGTTGTCGCCGCACCAGAGCGCGATCGATGGATGCGAAGAGAGACGGCGCACCTGATAGTCGACCTCGATCGCCACATTCTCGAGAAAGTCTTCCGTCGAGGGATAGAGGTTGCAGGCGAACATGAAGTCCTGCCAGACCATCAGGCCCAGCCGGTCGCAGAGATCGTAGAAATGATCCTGCTCGTAGAAGCCGCCGCCCCAGACGCGGATCATGTTCATGTTGGCGGCTTTCGCCGATTGCAGGAGATCCTCGGTCTTTTCGGGCGACGATAGTGAAAACAGCGCGTCGGCCGGAATCCAGTTGGCGCCGCGGCAGAAGATCTCGCGGCCATTGACCTTGAAGGCAAAGCGGCTGCCTGATGCATCCGGCGTGGTGATCAGCTCGATGGTGCGAAGGCCGATCTGCTTCGTCACCACCTCGTCGGCCAGTTCGACGGAGAGCGCATAAAGCGCCTGCTCGCCGCTGCCGGACGGCCACCAGAGGCGCGGCTTGTCGATATGGAAGAGGTGATTGACCGTCGTCTCGCCCTTGACGCCAACGTCGAGGCGCACGCGCTCGCCGTCGAGATCGAAATAGACCTGCGCGATGCCGGCATGCTTGGCAAACAGACTGGCCGTCACCGTGAGATCGACAGAGCCGTCATTGTTGTGGGTCTGGCGGGTAACGACATGCTCGATACGCGCCGTCTCGAGCTTCTGCAGCGCAATCGTGCCGTAGAGGCCGAACGGCGCAATGGCGATGTTCCAGTCCCAGCCGAAATGGCATTGCGGTTTGCGCAGCATGTTACCGTCCGGAATGGGAGAATTGCCCGTGCTGTACGGAATATAGAAGGGCTGCTTCTTCTGCCGCTCGGCGCCAATGGCGGGGTTGGAGGCGAAGACGATGCGGATGACATTGTCGCCGGATTTCAGCATGCTCGACACGTCAGGCCGATAGCGGCGGAAGCTGTTATCGGCTTCAAGCGCCAGGAAGCCGTTGACGTAAACGCTGGCGACCGTGTCGAGATAATCGACATCGAGATACCAATCGCCCTCGACCTCCTGCAGCGCGAAGCTACGCTCGACCGCCCATTCGCGCTGGGCGACCCACTGCACCTTCTCCTCGTTGCGGCCGAAATAGGGATCGGGGATCAAGCTTGCGCGGTGGAGCGCCGTATGCACGTCGCCCGGTAGCATGATCGCCGTGCGAATTTCACCGTCGATGGAGCTTAGTTGCCACGAACCGGAAAGGTCGATCCTGGAGGGAGGCTGTTGTTGCGTCACGATTTCATTCCGATTTTGAAAATGTGGTCTTGAAGGAAGGGCAAATGTCACCGTTCGGTGACCTTCACTAGTCGTTCGTCGGAGACGTTTCGTTTTTCTCCTCATCCGCCCACTCCGCTCTGCGTCATCCTCGGGCTTGACCCGAGGATCTACACCGCATCCAACTGCGGCAGCGAGCATGGATCCTCGGGTCAAGCCCGAGGATGACGGAGGGCGGGGTTGGTCTTTTCGTCAAACTCGCCTGGCTAACGGCCTCATCTACAGAATCTCCCTAAAGCCGCAGCTCGCTCTCGGCATCGAATACCGAAGCTAGCGTCATGTCGAAGCTCAGCTTCACCTTGGCTCCGACATTGAAGCGGCGCGCGCCGTTGACGCGGACCGACATCGTGTGGCCGGCATGTTTCAGCCACAGCAGATTGTCTGCACCCATCGGCTCCTCGATATCGACGGTCGCGTCATGTTCCTCGCCGCCGGCGTTCTCATTGACCTTGATGTGCTCCGGGCGAACGCCGAGCACCACCTTGCGGCCGGGCTGGAGCGCCTCGTCGGCGTCGTAGGCAGCGAGCGAGAAAATGACGCCGTTGGCGGAAAAGGCAATGCCGTCGCCGGATTTGACCAACTCGCCGCGCAGGAAATTCATCGACGGCGAGCCGATGAAGCCGGCAACGAAGAGATTGCGCGGCCGATTGTAGATCGTCGTCGGATCGTCGAGCTGCTGGATGATGCCGCTCTTCATGATGGCGATTCGGTCGGCCAGCGTCAGCGCCTCGATCTGGTCGTGGGTGACATAGATCATCGTGTTCTTCAGCGATTGGTGCAGGCGCTTGATCTCGACGCGCAGCTCCGAGCGCAGCTTGGCATCGAGGTTGGACAGCGGCTCGTCGAACAGGAACACATCGACATCGCGCACCAGTGCCCGGCCGATCGCCACGCGCTGGCGCTGGCCGCCGGAAAGCTCCGCCGGCTTGCGCTTCAATAGCGGCTGGATCTGCAGGATTTCGGAGGCACGCGCCACCCGCTTGTCGATCTCGGCCTGCGGCACCTTGGCGACGCGAAGGCCGAAGGAGAGGTTCTTCTCGACGGTCATCTGCGGATAGAGCGCATAGGACTGGAACACCATGCCGATGCCGCGGTCCTTCGGTTCCTCCCAGGTGACGTTCTTGCCCTTGATGAAGATCTGCCCTTCCGAGGCGTCGAGCAGGCCGGCAATGCAGTTCAGCAAGGTCGACTTGCCGCAGCCGGATGAGCCGAGCAGCACCAGGAATTCGCCGTCGTTGATGTCGAGGTTCAGATCCTTCAATACGCTGACCGCGCCGAAGTTCAGCGACAGATCCTTGATGGAAACACTTGAATTGGAGACACTCGAATTCATGTTCATGTGATCAACCCTTCACTGCGCCGGCGGCGATGCCGCGGACGAAAAGCCGTCCCGACACGAAATAGACGATCAGCGGCACGAGACCCGTCAGGATCGTTGCCGCCATGTTGACGTTGTATTCCTTCACGCCCTGGACGGAATTGACGATGTTGTTGAGCTGCACGGTCATCGGATAGGTATCCGGCCGGGTAAAGACGACGCCGAACAGGAAGTCGTTCCAGATGCCGGTCACCTGCAGGATCATCGCAACGACGAAGATTGGCAGCGACATCGGCAGCATGATCTTCAGGAAAATCTGCCAGAATCCCGCCCCGTCGACGCGCGCCGCCTTGAACAGCTCTTCCGGCAGCGAGACGAAGTAGTTGCGGAAGAGCAGTGTCAGGATCGGCATGCCGAAGATCGAATGGACGATGACGAGACCGGTCAGCGTGCCGTAAATGCCGACTTCGCGCAGGATGATGACGATCGGATAGATCATCACCTGATAGGGAATGAACGCCCCGATGATGAGGATTGAGAAGAAGAGCTCCGATCCCTTGAAGCGCCAGTTCGCCAGCGCGTAGCCGTTCACCGAAGCGATGGCGATCGAGATGATGACCGACGGCACCGTGATGCGCACCGAATTCCAGAAGCCGCGCGACAGGCCATCGCAGTTGAGGCCGGTGCAGGCTTCGGCCCAGGCTTTTACCCAAGGCTCGAAAGTGATCTCCATCGGCGGCGAGAAGATGTTGCCGAGACGGATTTCCGGCATGCCTTTCAGTGAGGTGACAACCATCACATAGAGCGGCAGCAGATAGTAGAGCGCGGCGACGGTCAGCGTTCCGTAAAGGATGATGTTGCGCGATGACAGCGCCGGGCGCGGCTTCGGGCCGCTGGGGCCATCGCCGAGCCTTGGCGCGACGGCATCGATACCGGCGGCAGTGGTGTTGAGAGTTCCGATATTAGCCACGTTTGCGCCCTCCTCCGAATTCCAGATAGGCCCACGGAACGATGATGATCGCGACCGTGACCAGCATCATTGTCGAGGCGGCAAAGCCCTGCCCCAGATTCTGCGCCTGGAACATGTAGTCGTAGACATATTTTGCCGGCACTTCCGACGAGATGCCGGGACCGCCCGATGTCTGCGCCACGACCAGATCGTAGACCTTGACGATGCCGGAGGCGATGATGACGATCGTGGTGATGAACACCGGCCGCATCATCGGAATGACGATGAGGAGATAGGTCTTCCACATCGGGATGCCATCGACGCGCGCCGCTTTCCAAATGTCCTCGTCGATGCCGCGCAGGCCGGCAAGCATCAGGCACATGACGAGGCCCGTTCCCTGCCAGAGCGCGGCGATCAGAATGCCGTAGATAACGATTTCAGGCGTATAGAGCGGATTGAAGGTGAAGCTCGTCCAACCCATCGAACGCACGACCGACTGAATGCCGAAATCCGGGTTCAGAACCCATTGCCATACGAGGCCCGTCACGATGAAGGACAGCGCGAAGGGATAGAGGAAGATGGTGCGGAAGGTGTTTTCGAAACGAATCTTTTGGTCCATCAGCGCGGCGAGCAAGAAACCGATGACTAGGCTGAAGATCAGCGAGAGTATGCCGTACAGAGCCAGATTCTCGATCGCCGTCACCCAGCGGGGTGCCGCCCACAGGCGCTCGTACTGGTCGAAGCCGACGAAGCTCAACCGCGGAAGGAGCTTGGAATTGGTGAAGGAATAAAAGACCGTCCAGAACGTGCCGCCGACAAAAATCACCAGCGCCGTCAGGATCATCGGTATGGAGGCAATCTTGGCGTTCAGATTGCGCAGTAACTTGATTGGCCGGCCTGCTTGCGCTTGACCCGTCATGAACTCTTCTCCTCAAATCGCAGCCGCGACCGTGACAGAGCGGATTTGCCGTCTGCCATCCCTGCCCGGCTTGCCGGGATGTCGGAGAGACGCCGCCGCCCGAACATTTGTCCGGATACGATCCGGCTCTTGCGGAGCCGGATCGTCAAGGCAGCGTATCTATCGATCAGTCAGCCGAAGCGATGATCCCGGCGAAGCGCTTCTGAGCGTCCTCAGGCGTCATCGACGGGTTGGCAAAAAATTCGGAGAAGAGGTCTTCCTTCTGCTTCTGGCTATCGGCCGAAAGCAGCTGGTCGGTGCCCTGGATCACGTTACCCTTCGCCAGGATATCGAGACCCTTCTTCATGCAATCGTTGGCGGCAGCGAGATCGACATCGCCGCGAACCGGCAGGGAGCCCTTCTTCAGGTTGAAGGCAACCTGGGTCTTGGGATCGAGCAGGGTCTTAGCAAGGACGGCCTGCGCCTTGGACTTTTCCTCGTCCTTCAGGAGCGGGAAGTAGAAGGCGTCGCCGCCGGTCGAGATGATCTCGTTCACGCCGAGGCCCGGCAGGCAGGTATAGTCGGTACCGGCCTTCTGACCGGCAAGCGCGAACTCGCCCTGCGCCCAGTCACCCATGATCTGGCCGCCGGCCTTGCCGGTGATGACGAGGTTGGTGGCCTGGTTCCAGTCCTGAACGTTGCTGCCCTTGGACATGCGGCGGGCATCGTCGGCGGCCTTGAAGACCTTGGCGATTTCAGGACCGGCAGCAACTTCCGCGTCCTTATCCTTGAACACCTTGTTGAAGACGTCCTTGCCGGCGACAGCGACCATCAGCACGTCGAAAGCGCCCGTTGCCTGCCACGGTTGACCGCCGACGGCGAGCGGAATGATGCCGGCCTTTTCGAGAGCCGGAGCGGCAGCGACGAACTCGTCCCAGTTCTTCGGAACCTCGACGCCGGCCTTCTTGAAGGCGGCGTTCGAAAGCCACAACCACTGCCAGGAGTGGATGTTGACGGGCGCGCAATAGATCTTGCCGTCGATCGTGCAGGAATCGAGCAGGCTCGCCGGACGGATGATATCCTTCCAGTGCTCGGCAGTCGCCACATCGGTCAGGTCGCGCATCAGCCCGGCCTGGACGAGCTCCTCGGCCTGGCGGCCATGGTTGAACTGGGTGGCGCCCATCGGGTCGCCGCCGGTGATGCGGCTAATCATGATCGGACGGGCAGTACCGCCGGAGCCGGCGATGGCGCCGTCGACCCAGTGATTGCCGGTGGCGTCGAACGCCTTGGCCAGCTCGGCGACAGCAGCCGACTCGCCGCCTGAGGTCCACCAATGCGTGACTTCGAGATCGGTGGCATTGGCGGCGCCGAACGGAAGCGCGACCGAAGCGGCAAGCAGGGCCGCCATAATACGGATTTTCATGAGTTTTCCTCCCTCACTGAAACGTTGCCGGAAAAACTTAGTTCAATCGATTTCAGCGCGCAACCGTCCGCCTGCAAATTTTTCCCCAAGAACAGGAAATGCTACCTATGCCTGCTTCAAACTGGATCGTAACTTCTTTTAAGCCGGCATTTAGCCACAGCATCTCGCAGACGCACTACCGCACCATGTATATGACATTAAACGTAAATTTCCGACAAGATGTTTTTTCTGGCACATTACCCCTTTCGCATATGCAGAAAAACGCGGCATAAATCACGAGTTCAACCTTTGCGTACAATGCTGCAATGCACTCAACAAAAAGCACTCGACATTTCTACTGTATCGTTACAGATTGCGCTCCTTAGGGAGGCGCGATTTTGGCAGGCGGCGGGCTTACGGCGTCTGAAAAAGCCTCTATAAGCGACACCAATTCGCGCGAGGCAGGCCTACAGGGATGGAAAACAAGGGAAATTTCGGGCAAGCAGCATCGGCGCCGGCGGCGCGTGAGCGCCCGACTTTGAAGACGATCGCCTTCATGACCGGTCTCGGCGTAACGACGGTGTCGCGCGCGCTGAAGGATGCACCCGATATCGGGGCTGAAACCAAGGAGCGGGTGCGCATGGTCGCCCGCCAGCTCGGTTACCAGCCGAACAGGGCGGGTGTGCGCCTGCGCACCGGCAAGACCAACGTCATCGCCCTCGTTCTCAGCATCGACGAGGAGATCATGGGCTTCTCCAGCCAGATGGTCTTCGGCATCTCCGAGGTACTGTCCGGCACGCCCTATCATATCGTCGTCACGCCGCATTCCCACAGCAAGGATCCGATGCTGCCGGTGCGCTATATCCTCGATACCGGCTCGGCCGACGGTGTCATCATCTCGCGCATCGAGCCGGACGATCCGCGCGTGCGGCTGCTGACCGAGCGCGGCATGCCCTTCGCGACCCATGGGCGCACCGATGCGGGTCTGACCCACCCCTTCCACGATTTCAACAATGAAGCCTTCGCCCACCAGGCGGTGGAACGGCTGGTCAAGCGCGGCCGACGGCGCATCGCCCTGCTGCAGCCGCCGAGCAAGCTCACCTATTACACCCATATCCGCATCGGCTTCCAGACCGGCCTGCATGACTACGGCGCAGAAGAAGTGCCGCTGCGTATCAACAGCGATGCGCCGCTTGCCGATATCCGCGACGTCGTCGAGGTGATGATGCGCTCGGAAAACGCCCCTGACGGCATCGTCTGTTCCGCCGGCAGCGCGGCAATCGCCGTCAATGCCGGCATCGAGGCCGCCGGCAAGGCGCTCGGCCGCGATCTCGACATGGTGTCCAAGCAATCGGTGCCGATCCTCAACTGGATCCGTCCTGAGATCATCACCGTCCAGGAAGACGTGCGCCAGGCCGGCCGAGAAATGGCCAAAGCCGTCATCGCCCGCATCGACGGCGTCGAACCGGAACTGCTTCAGAGCATCAGTCAGCCGATCTGGCCGGAAAACGGCAGGTAGGCGGGACGCACGGCGCCGCTCCTTGCCTCCATCAAACGCCGGAACACCGCCCGCCTCATCCTTCGAGCCTGCATGGCAACGCTAGTCTCTCCTCCATCATTCCTGTGACGAGCACAGCTCCTTGTTCGGACGATCGGTTGGCCGCGGTCTCCTGAAGAAAAATGAACCCTGCGCGCAAGCGGGCATTGGTTCGAAAAAAGCCAAGATTGCCCGCCATCTCACATCCAGCCACGGGGAGATCAACAGAATGCAGCAGAGCGGCGTGCCCTATTTCAGCCAATGGGAAACACCCGGCATGACGCTGCCGGTGCTTGCCGAGGGGTCGCGGGCCCTGCTCGGCGATCCGCTCTGGCGCCATTCCGGTGCCGCGACGATCGAGGAATATGCGCGCTGGGCAGTCAATGTCTGCGGCATGGCCTGCTTGAAGATGATCCTGGCCGCCCGCGGTGAGATCCATCCGACCCTCGAGCTTGCCCACGCCTGCACTGCCTATGGCGGTTATGTCGTCAACGAGATCGATGCCTCGATCAAGGGGCTGATCTACGCACCCTTCGTCCGCTTCGCCGCCGACCGATTCGCGCTTGGTGCGGAGACGATGACAGGCGTCGAGACATCGGCCATTCCGGAGCTTCTATCGAGGCGGCGCTTCTTCATCGCCTCGGTGCATTCGGGCATCCGCTGGCCGGAGCGCGAGCCACCGTCCAAGGGCGGACATCTGGTGCTGGTGACGGCAGCAAGCGACGAGACGATCCGCTTCCACAACCCGTCCGGCCATGACGAGGCAAGCCAGGCTGATGTGACGCTGCCGCTTGCCGTCTTCGACCGCTTCTTCGCCAATCGCGGCATATCTGTCGACGCCTGACCTTTTCAACACCAGATCGTTTCGGAGGCTTGCATGACCCCTTCCCCAAACAGGCTGCGCATCGCCGTGCTCTTCGGCGGCCGCTCGGCCGAGCATGAGGTTTCCATCCTTTCGGCAACCAATGTCATGGCCGCACTCAAGCCCGAGAAATATGACGCCATCCCCGTTTTCATCACCCGCGAGGGACAATGGCTGCTGAGCAATTTTGAGGACGGCATATTGGCGACACCGTCGTCAGGCGTCGAAATCTGCCTCGTTCCGGGCGGACGCGGCCGCATGCTGGCAATCTCCGTTCATGGGACGCCGCATGAATTGCCGGGGATCGACATCCTGTTTCCCGTGCTGCACGGTCTGCATGGCGAAGACGGATCGGTGCAGGGTCTGGCGGAGGTGGCGCGCGTGCCGCTCGCCGGCTGCGGCATCCTCGGTTCGGCCGCGGCACTCGACAAGGACATCGCCAAGCGCCTGCTCCGGGCGGCGGGACTGCCGGTGGCGCGCTCCGTGACGGTGCGCGAAGATGCGGCCCCCTCGCTGGCAGCTCTCGAAAACGAGCTTGGGCTGCCGCTCTTCATCAAGCCGGCGCGGCAGGGATCGTCGGTCGGCGTCGCCAAGGTCCATGCCAGCCAGGAATTCGCGCCCGCCCTTGCCGAGGCCTTCCGCCATGATCGCATACTGCTCGCCGAGGAATTCGTTGCCGGCCGCGAGATCGAATTCAGCGTGCTGGAGGATACGGCAGGCGAGCTCTTCGTCTCCCGGCCGGGCGAGATCGTGCCGGCCGAAAGCCATGGCTTCTACAGCTATGATGCAAAATATATCGACGAGAAGGGCGCGGCGCTGAAAGTCCCGGCCGAGCTGCCTGAGGAGGTCGAGGCGGCCATGCGCGACATGGCCGCGAGAGCTTTCCGGGCGGTCGGCTGCGACGGCTTGGCCCGCGTCGACTTTTTCCTGACGGATGACATGCGGTTTCTCGTCAACGAGATCAACACCATTCCCGGCTTTACCGATATCAGCATGTATTCCAAGGCGATGGCCGCAAGCGGCGTCAGCTATGCCGAGATCATCGATAGGCTCGTCGATCACGGCCTGGCGCGCGCCCGCCGGGCTGTCTGAGCATGAACAGGCTGGTCCTGATTTCAGGCTGTTCCGGCGGCGGAAAATCGACGCTGCTGGCAGAACTCGGCCGTCGCGGTTATGCGATCGTCGAAGAACCGGGCCGGCGGATCGTCAGGCAGGAGCTCGAAAGCGATGGTGCGGCCCTGCCCTGGATCGATATGGCGGCCTTCGCCCGCCGCGCCATCGAGATGGCGACGGCCGATCACGCGGCCACGCGCGGGCGGACCGGCTGGACGTTTTTCGACCGAGGGCTGATCGATGCCGCAGCAGCACTTCAGCATCTCACCGGAGAACCGGCCCTGGAAAGATTGAGCGCCCTCCACCGCTATAACAGCAGCGTCTTCCTCACCCCGCCATGGCCGGAAATCTATGTTGCCGATCCCGAGCGGCGCCATGCATTCGACGAGGCGGTCGCCGAATACGATCGGCTTGCCGCAACCTATCCCGCGCTCGGCTACGACGTCGTCATGTTGCCGAAAATCGCGGTCGCCGACCGGGCGGATTTCATCCTCGATCGCCTGGAAGTGACGTAGCCGCCTCGCGGCTGCTTTTTCAAGGGAAACCTCTGCGCCTGCGAAAGACGCACCACTGAAACGACTGCCGGCCGCCGCCGGGCGTCGTATGCTCCTCGCGCCAGTCGCGCTGAAGCGCGAAGGCGGCGGAGAATTCACGCGCAAGGGCGGCCGCGTCATAACGTTCGACCGGCAAGCCGCTGCACCGCTCCGGCCCGTCCGGTGCGAAAGTAGCGATGATCACGACGCTGCCCGACGCCGTTCCGGTTTCGAGCGCGCGGCGATAGGCCAGCCGCTGCTCGGGCTCGGTGAGGAAGTGAAAGACGGCGCGATCGTGCCACACATCGTACTGGCGCCCCGGTCTCCACATGGTGACATCATCAATCACCCAGGCGACGCGGGCGGCCTCGTCCCCAAGCCGCGCCTTGGTAACATCGAGCGCCGGCGCGGCAATGTCGAGAACGGTGAGATCGGACCACCCGCGCTCGACCAGACGATCGACAAGGCTCGATGCGCCGCCGCCGACATCGATCAGCGAAGCCGTGACCGGCAGTTGCAGCGCGTCAAGCGCCCGCAGGGAAGGCTCGGGCGTCGGCTGATACCAGCTGACGCTGTCGGCAGCTTTCGTGCGGTAGACCGTGTCCCAATGCTCCCGCTTCGCGTCCGTCATCCGGCATCCCCATTTTTTGCAGCGCCCGATCCTGACCGATCAGCGTAAGGACTGAGACTTGCCTCCAAACGTCGTTCCCATGACCATTTTATCAGGAAGCGAAATGACGATAAACGAGATCCGCTGGATCGGGCCGAGGCGCCGTCAGATCGAGACGCGCGCCCAGCCGCTCCGCCACGGCAATCGAGGCTGTGTTGCCGGGGGCGATATAACTGACGAGCGACGGCAGGCCGAGCGTCGCAAAGGCCCAATCCCGTAGCGCCAAGGCCGCCTCGGTCGCATACCCCCTGCCCTGACGGCTCTCATAGACGAACCAGCCCAGCTCCTTTTCCGGAAAGAGCGGCCCGTGATTGATCCCCACCTGACCGACGCATTCGCCTGTCTTGGCAAGGTCGATCATCAGCGCCCCGTGCCCGAACAGCTGCCAGAGCGCTATGTCGTGACAGAACATTCCCCAGGCCACGCGTTCATCGAACGGCCCGCCCATGCCGACGGACCGCGGCGAGGCCATGAGCCGCGCATAGGCGGCGAAATCGTCTATACCAGGCATGCGGAGAACAAGACGCTCGGTTCGGATGATGATCGCGCCCGATTCGAACATGTCGTCCCTTCTTTCGGATAAGGTGTGGCACGGAACATCTAGCTTTTCAAACGCCGGAGCGAACCGAATCGCGCCGCTCGGCGCTGGTCCGCGTAGGACGATACGCTGCACCAGCCGCGTATCGAGATCGAGATATGTCAGCTGGCCATCGCTGCTGAAACCGACGCGATTATAGATGTCGGGATTTCCGATCAGCGCGCATCCGCTCGCGCCCATCTCCATCAACAGTTCAAGTCCCCTGACAATCAACGCCTTGCCGATGCCTTGCCGCTGTCTCTCCGGCTTCACCGATATCGGACCCAGCCCGAACCAGCCACCATGCACGCCGTCGATCGTCACCGGCGAAAACGCAACATGTCCCAGGATTTCGCCTTCTTCTTCAGCAACCAGCGATATCGTCAGATCGCCGTTCGCGCGAAGCTTCCGGACGATCTCCGCCTCCGCACCCTCACTGTACGGCATCGGCGCGAAGGCAATCGAAGTCAGATCGTGGATCGTATCGATATCAGCCGGCATTTCGTATCGGATCAGCATCCTTCGGGCATCCTCGGTGACATCGATGGCGTCATTCTTCGTAGAGGCGCAATTCCTGCCCGCCGGACATGATCCGGAGGATATAGACCGTTTCTCCCTCAACGGTGAAAGCAATGCTCAGGCTTCGTTCGAAGCCGACGATCCTCAGGCCATGACGAATCTCGTCCCGAACCGTTCCTCGCTTCGGAAAGCTTTGAAAACCTTCCAGAAAAGTTTGAAGGCGACCGATATAATTTTGAGCAGCCACCTCTCCGGCGCGCGGCACAAGATAATTCAACAACACGTCGACATCCTGCCGGGCGGCGACACTCAGCCGGACTGTGTATCTCATCCTTTGGTTTTAGACGCGATGGACTTGATGCGTTTGCCGAAACCCTCGAAAGCATCTTCGAGGGAGACAGACCGCTCCGGATGCGCCTTGAGCTCATCGTAAACAGGTGCGACATCTTCACGGAGCCAACGTTCCACGGCGGCATCACGCGCCGCAAGGGTCCGCAGACCATCGCGGATGACTTCGCTTTCGGTGGCGTACTCTCCGGAGGCGACTTTAGCTTTGACCATTTCTGCCATTTCGATCGGCAAGGTGATACTTAGGGATTGAGTTGTCCGCATGGATTGCCTCTCATTTCTCTATCCTTATCGCACAGAGCACGATTAAATCCTACACTTTCCCGAAATTCCGATATTTGCGGTGCAGCGCGACCGCCTCACGAAAAAGCCCGGCGCGGCGGCCGGGCTCTTCCTTGATGTCTTCCCTCAGCAAACCTTAGAAGGTCGCCGCACCACTGCCCCAGGGGCCGTGGTGGAAATCCTTGCCATCCAGGCGGTCGAAGCCGTGGGCGCCGAAGAAGTCGCGCTGCGCCTGGATGAGATTTGCCGTTCCCCTGCCCTGGCGGTAGGCGTCGAAATAGGTGAGCGCCGAGGTCAGTGCCGGCACCGGCAGGCCGGCGGAGATGGCGGCGGCAACGACGCGGCGCAGCGCCGGGATCGATTCCTTGACCATGTCGGAGAAGGCCGGCGTGACGATCAGGTTCGCAGCGTCCGGGGCCTTGGTGAAGGCCGAGGTGATCTCGTCGAGGAACTGCGAGCGGATGATGCAGCCGGCGCGCCAGATCCTGGCGATCGTCGGCATCGGCAGCGACCAGTTGAACTCGCGCGAGGCTTCCGCCATCACAGCGAAGCCCTGGGCGTAAGCGCCGATCTTGGCGGCAAACAGCGCCAGTTCCAGATCCTTGTTGAGCTCGGGACCATAAGCGATCGGGAAGGATGCGGCCTGCGTGCCGAAGATCTTTTCGGCGGCTTCACGCTCAGACTTCATCGAGGAGAGGCTGCGGGCGGCGACCGCGGCTTCGATCGCCGTTGCCGGAATGCCCATGTTCTGCGCCTCGATCGCCGACCATTTGCCGGTGCCCTTCTGGCCGGCTTTGTCGAGGATCATATCGACCATCGGGCCGCCGGAAAGCGGATCGGTCGCGGCAAGCACCTTCTCGGAAATCTCGATCAGGTAGGAGTTCAGCCGGCCCTTGTTCCACTCGCCGAAGATGCCGGAGATGTCGGAGGCGCTCTTGCCGAGGCCGTCACGCAGGATCCCGTAGATTTCAGCGATCATCTGCATGTCGGCATATTCGATGCCGTTGTGGATGGTCTTGACGAAGTGGCCGGCGCCGTCATTGCCGAGCCAGGCGACGCAGGGTTCGTCATTGTAGCGTGCGGCAATCGAGGTCAGCACCTTCTCGACGCGCTTCCAGGAGTCTTCGGTGCCGCCGACCATGATCGACGGGCCGTGGCGCGCACCTTCTTCGCCGCCGGAAACACCCATGCCGATGAAAGTGAGATCGGTATCCTTGAGGCGGCCGAAGCGGGCGACGGTGTCGCGGAAATTGGCGTTGCCGGCATCAATCATGATGTCGCCCTTGGACAGATGCGGGCGCAACGCCTCCATCTGCTGATCGACGGCATCGCCGGCCTTGATCATGATGATGATCGGCCGCGGCGGCCGGATCGCGTCGACGAACTCTTCGATCGTCTTGCAGGGAATGATCTGCTTTTTCAGATCGCCGGCGCTTTCGTAGAATTCGTCGGTTTTCTCAGGCGTACGGTTGAAGACCGCAATTTTATTGCCTTTCTCCGCGATGTTGAGCGCCAGGTTGGAGCCCATAACCGCAAGACCGATCAGTCCGATTTCTGCCTTTTCCACGACAAACCTCCGATGTGTCATTTGGACCGGTGTTGTGGCACTGTCTCGGTCAAACGGCAAGTCTCGCAAGGGTCTAATCGGTTCGCAAAAGCAATGAAATGAAGCTTGCAATATCCCGACTTGTCCGACAACCGCTTATGCCGGCCGGTCGACAACCAGGTTTTCGCGCTACCTGCCCTTGATGCCCTATCTGATGATATCATCGGGATTTCGGGAGGTGTCGCCTTGGCATCGGAAAGACGGAAAGATACGGCCCTGCTCGCCGCCCGCGCCGGCCGCTACCGCGAATATGCGCCGTCGCCGGCGCTGCGGCGTCATTTCAGCCGGCTCTGGTCACATGCGCTCCACGACGGACCGCCGGCGCAGGTGGCGATCGTTCCGGACGGTTATTGCGACCTCCTCTGGATCGAAGGCCGGCTGGCCGTTGCCGGGCCCGACAGGACGGCGGCCTTTCCCGCTCTCCGGCCCGGCGCGACCGTCATCGGCGCTCGTTTTGCGCCGGGCGCCGCCGCCCCCTGGCTGAAGACGCCGCTCTCGGCGCTGGTCGGCTGTTCGGTGCCGCTTGCCGAGATCGGCTGGAAGGACACGGCCGAATTCGAGGCACGGCTTGGCGATTGTCCCGATCCCTCGTATGTCATGGCGCTATTCGCCGGCTTGCTCGAAGAGGCCGCCCGCCATGCGGACGAACCCGCCCGGGACGCCGCCGTGATCTTCGCCGCCGCTGATGGCGGTCGCCCGGCGTCCGGGCTGCTCGGCCGGCTCGGCATGAGTGAAAGGCAGCTGCGCCGCCGCTGCCATCACCATTTCGGCTATGGCGCCAAGACGCTGGAACGCATTCGCCGGTTCCAGCGTTTCCTCGATCTCTGCCGCAAGGCGGGCACCATGCCGCTTGCCCGCCTGGCGCTCGAAGCGGGCTTTGCCGATCAGGCCCACATGACGCGCGAGGTCGGCGACCTCTCGAGCCTGACGCCAGCCGTCATTTTTGACCAACTCGGCATGCCGAAAAGGCCCGACTGACCGTTTTGTTCAAGACACCGCGGATCAGCCTGCTACGACAGCGAGACCCGATATCAAGGACCTGCAAGCCATGTCGACGATGCCCGCGAAAATCATCCATCAATCGATCGAGCGTGACTGGCGTGACGTCTACGACTTCGCCGGCAAGCCGGAGAACATGCCGCTCTGGGCCTCCGGCCTTGCAAGCGGCCTCAAGTCTCAAGGCGCCGACTGGATCGCCGACGGCCCTCTCGGAACCATCAAGGTCAGCTTCGTGCCCACCAATGAATTCGGCGTGATCGACCACACGGTGACGATCGAATCCGGTCTCAGGGTCTATAATGCGCTGCGCATCGTGCCGAACGGCGATGGCTGCGAGGTCATGTTCACGCTGTTGCGCCTGCCCGGCATGACCGATGCGCAGTTTTCAGCCGATGCCGCCCATGTCGAGAAGGATCTCGCCATGCTGAAAGCCCTGATGGAGAGATAGATGGCCGAGAAGTCAGAAAACCACGATCGCCGCATCGACTATGTCGAATTCAACGTCGCCGACATCGCCGCCGCCAAAGCTTTTTACGGCTCGGCCTTCGGCTGGCGTTTCACCGATTACGGCCCGAACTACTGCGAATTCGACGATGGCCGGCTGAAAGGCGGTTTCACCGATTTCGGACCGGTGCGGCCGGGCGGCCCGCTTGTTGTCGTCTACGCCACGGATCTGGAAGAGGTGCTGACCTCGGTCGAAAGGGCCGGCGGCACAATCGTCCGGCCGATTACCGATTTTCCCGGCGGCCGCCGCTTCCACTTCCTCGACCGCGACGGGTATGAACTGGCCGTCTGGGCGACGGCCTGAAGGCAGCGCCGTCCGCTACCTCCGGGCTACAGATCGAGATCTCCCATGACGATCAGCGCGCCGATCACCGTGCCGCCCGCATCGCGCAGCGGCGACATACGACAGCGCACCTGGCGCGATCCGCTGCTCTCGGCCGGGCGCTCATAGGTGTAGTCGATCTGATCGCCGGCAAAACAGGCGTCGAGCTTGTGCTTGGCGCAGTCGGTAAACCGCTCCTCGCCGATGAATTCGCAAACGTGGCGGCCGATGAGCTCCATCGGCTTTCTGTTGAGATGGGCGCAGTTGACCGGATTGGAATAGAGGTAGCGATAGTCCCTGGTCAGCACCGCCACCCGGTCCGGCAGGCTTTCGAGGATCACCGCATTGAGGAACTGGCCGTTGTCGGTATCCGGCACGTAGGCCGCCGGCGGTTCGATGCGCACGTCCTGCGGCGAAGGCACGCGCCAGTCCGGCCCATGCGTGCCGAAATAGCGGTCGAGCAGGTAGGAAAGCAAGGTCGTGTGCTCGGCGACGCTGGCGCTGTCGTCGGCGTCCTGGCCGATCAGATGAGTCACGAACTGCAGTTGCATATAGGCTTCGAGCAGATTGACCGCCCGATGGGCGAGGATCGCTTCGACCAGCGGCTCGACATGGCGGTCGAGCGCCGTGACGCGCCGGTCGTCGCCCAGGCGTATGGCTTCCTCAATCTGCGTGCAACGCAAGGAAAAAGCTCGAAAAAGCTCCAGCAAGACGCCCAACTCCCATTGGCCTCAGAGACATGTCCGAGACCTGACATGGCTACATCTTTCGAAAAATGCGCCTTTCGGTAGACATTGTTCGCGCTTCGGTAGCGACGGGTACCATGAAGGTACACTCAGTTTCAATCCGAGAGCACTGCCGCTTTTCACCGCTGATAAATGGGGGTGGATATTCTTAGAGCATGTCGTGCCGCGGTCTTGCGATAACGGCATGAGTCAGGAGCTGAGCGTCTCTTTGATTTGCCAGCGGTCGTGATACCAGAGCCACTGTTCCGGGTATTCCCGCACCCAGCTTTCCACCTTGTCGTTGAGCAGTTGCGCCGCCGCCGGCAGGTCGAGATTGCCCTTGGCATCGCGCGGCATGTCCAGCCGCGGCTCGATTTCCAGCCGATAGCGGTTGCCGGGCAGCCGGATGCAGCGCGCCGGATAGACCTCGCAGTCGAACTGGCGCACCAGCTTCGGCAGCAGCGGATTGGTCTTGACCTCGCGCCCGAAGAAAGTGCCCTTCAGCCCCTTGCGGAATTTCTGGTCGACGAGCACGCCCACCCCCTGGCCTGCTTCCAGCTGGCGGGCAAGGGCGAAGGAGGAGCCGGCATGCGAGGGCACCAGCTTGCCCATCCGCGCGCTCCTGAAATCGAAGACCTTCTTGGCGACATAGGGATTGTTCGGCGGCCGGAAGAGCACGGTCACATGAAGCCCGAAGGCGGCACCGGCCACCGGCAGCAGCTCGAAATTGGCGGTGTGGCCGGTAAAGACGATGAAGGGGCGCGGATTGTCGCGCAGATCGAGGAAGATCGGGATACCCGACACTTCGACCCTGCCCGGCTCCGTTTTTTCGGGATCATAATCGAACAGTTGGTCGAGGAAGACGTATTCGGCCGCAAGCCGGCCCATATTGCCCCAGCTTGCGAGCGCAATCTCTTCGATCTCGGCCTCGTTCTTCTCGGGAAAGGCGTTGCGCAGATTGACGAGCATCAGCCTGTGGCGGCGCGTCGGCCGGCCGAGGCGGCGCATCATCCTGTCGGCGAAGCGAATCGCGCCATCGGCCGGAAACAGCTTCAGCACGTTCAGAAAGCCGAACATCACCTGCGCCACCAGCCATTGCTGGAAGTGCCTGAGCGCCAGAACGATCCGGGTGATGAAAAGCTTCACTTGGGGCTCAATCCATCTTCAGAATGATCTTGCCGAAGATCTGGCGCGATTCCATCCGCTCCAGCGCCCGGTCGATATCGCTGAAGCTGACCTCGGTGTCGATGACCGGATACACGAGCCCGCGGCCCATCTTCTGCATCGCATCGGCCATGTTCTCCATGCGGCAGCCGAACGAACCGAAGAGCTTCAGCTGCTGCTGGAACAGCATCATCAGGTTCATCTCCGTGGAAACTCCCGAGGTCGAACCGCAGGTCACAAGCCGCCCGCCGCGCTTCATGCAGAGCATCGAGCCTGCCCAGGTATCCTTGCCGACATGTTCGAAAACGACGTCGACACCCTTCTTCTTGGTGAGCTTGCGCACCACGCCCTCGAAGCGGTCGGTGCGGTAGTTGATGACATGATCGGCGCCGAGCGCCTTGGCCTTTTCGATCTTGTCGTCCGAACCGACCGTGGTGATGACGGTGCAGCCGATTTTCTTGGCAAGCTGGATCGCCGCCGTGCCTATGCCAGAGCCGCCGGCGTGGACGAGGATCGTCTCGCCGGGCTCGAGCCTGGCATTGTCGAACAGCATGTGCTCGACCGTGCCGAAGGTGACGGGCGCAAGTGCTGCACCGATCGCGTCGACGCCGGGAGGGGCCGGTACCAGCAGGCGCGCGGGAAGGTTGACCTTCTCCTGCGCAAAGCCGTCGAGATGGAAACCGTGCACGCCGGAGACATGTTCGCAGAGATTGTCGCGACCTTCGCGGCACGGGCGGCAGACGCCGCAGGTGCGCGCGCCGTAGATCGAGACCAGCTGGCCAGGCAGCACGTTGGCGACACCAGGCCCAATCGCTTCGACGACGCCGGAAGCCTCGGCACCGATGACCAGCGGCATCTTGCGCTTGGCGAATGCCATGCCGCGCCAGCCCCAGACGTCGATATGGTTGAGCGCAACCGCCTTGACGCGCAGCGTCACCTCGCCGGCGCCAGGGGCCTCGGGTTCCGGCAGGTCGGTGATCTCCAGCTTGCGGTCGTCAATCAGTTGCAAAGCGCGCATGGCAAAACCCCTCGCCTCGAAGGCGTAATTCCTCTCAGAAAATGTGTCGGGAACCGCTTAAGCCGGTTCGAGCGCCATGACAAGGCTGGCATTCTGACCGCCGAAGCCGAAGGAGTTGGAAAGCACGGCGGAAACCTGCGCTTCCCGCTTCTTGTTCGGTACGACATCCAGCACGATCGACGGATCCGGATTGGTGTAGTTGATCGTCGGCGGCAGCGTGCCGGTCAGCATCGTCTGCAGCGAGAACACCGCCTCGACGGCGCCCGCCGCCGTCAGCGTATGACCGATCATCGACTTGTTCGAGGAAACCGGGATGCCGGCGATCCGTTCGCCGAAGACGGCCGACATCGCCCCATATTCCATCTTATCGTTCTCGGGCGTCGACGTGCCATGGGCATTGATATAGCCGATGCCGCTCTCGTCGATGCCGGCATCGGCAAGGGCCGCGCGGATCGTCGCGATCGCCGGCCCGCCATCCGGAGACGACCGGGTGCGGTGAAAGCTGTCGGCCTTGTCGCCGGCGCCCTTCATGATGCCGAGCACCTTGGCGCCGCGGGCAACCGCCGCTTCCAGCGATTCCAGCACCAGGGTCGCCGCACCTTCGGCGATAACGAAACCATCGCGATCCTTGCTGAACGGCTTGGAAGCCTTGGTCGGCGGATCGTTCTGCGTCGAAAGGGCCGACAGCAGCGAGAAGCGGATCAGGGCCTCGGCGCTCAGCGATCCGTCGGTTGCAACCGTCAGCGCGCGGGTCGTGCGGCCCTGGCGGATCGCCTCGATGCCGAGCTGGATAGCCGTGACGCCGGAAGCACAGGCCGTCGACAGCGTAACGGGAAGGCCCCGAGTGCCGAACCGGTCGGCAAGCCGCTCCGAAATAGCGCCGAACAGGGCCGCCTCATGGAAAGCCGGGTCCGGCCGCTGGCGCAGCGCCGTCAGGAAACGCTTATAGGCGTCGCCGGGATGCTCGGAGGCCGGCGAACGGTCGGCAAGCTCGAAACGCGCGCTCCATTCCGGCTCGATCGGCGGAGCGGCGAGGAACAGCGGGCCATTGAAATCGCCGGAAAGGCCGGCATCGGCAAGCGCCTCGATCGTCGTTTCGCGGGCGAAGGCGTAGGAGCGCTCGACGGCATTCGGGGCCGGGATGGCGATGAAATCGACCGTGCCGGCGATCCGCGTCGATAATCCCTCGGTCGGGAAACGGTTGATCTCGTGGATACCGGACGTGCCTGACGAAAGCGCTGCCCAGTTGTCGCTGAGACCTTGACCGAGCGAGGTGATGATACCCATGCCGGTCACGGCCACGATCGGACGGCCGAGGTGATCTCTGTAAGCGGAAGCTGTCATATCTTTCCCTCCTCACGCATTTGCGGAAAGGACGGCGACGCCCTCGCCGCGCTGGTGTCCGACCGCGGTCACGACGGCGGCGGTGGCGCCTGCCTGCATCGGCGCCTCATGGGCGGCATCGAAGGGCGGAACCTTGGCCTTGCCGTCGACGGCAAGCGCTGCAAGCGCCAGACCCAGCGTGAACTGCGTCTCGATCGTATGGCCGGTGACGCCGCCAAAGCCGCGGATTGCGGCACCCGGCAGCTGGTGTTCGAGCACCGCCCGCTCACGGGCGGCAAGGTCGTGCATGCCGGTCGAGCCGGAAAAGATCGCCGTGCTTTCGGCGGCAAACCCGGCGGCAGGTGCTAAAAGCCGCTCCAACCGGACCTCGAGATTGCCGGCATTGCGGTTGCCGCGGTCGCCTTCGACCGCGTCGATCACCGCATAGATATGCGCGCCGCGCGCTTCCGCATGCTGACGCGATTCGAGCACCAGGAAGGCGCCTGCCGAACCGGTGATCATGCCGCCGCCGTCGCTGGGTCTGCGGGACCAAAGCGGCACCCAGTCGCCGCGCGCATGGGCGCCGATCGCTTCGGTGAGCAGGATCATATCCGGCCGCTCGGCCGCAAAGGCGCCGCCAACCAGCGCATGCGAGGATTCGCCTGACTTGATACGGTAGAAGGCGGTCTCGACAGCTGAAATGCCGGCCGCTTCCTCGCCCATGAAGGTGCGGGACGAGCCGGTGACCTTGTGCACGATCGAGATATTGCCGGCGAGCAGGTTGGAAAGCTGGGCGAGGAACAGTGTCGGCCTGAGCTCCGTCGTCAGCTTCTCGTTCAGCAGCAATTCACGGTCGTTGCGCTTCAACGCCTCGTCGACGATCAGCGTGTCGACATTGATGTCGCGCTCGCCGCCGCCGGCCGCCACGATCATATCCATCGTGCCGCAGGCCTCGAGATCGTCCTTGAAGCCGGCATCGTCGAGTGCCAAGCCGGCGGCGAAGACACCGATGCGCTGCCAGTTTTCCATCTGGCGCTGGTCGCCGCGCTTGGCGATCTGCTGCGACCAGTCGATCTCGGGCAGCGGATGCACCGGATAGGGCTTGAACTTCTCGGTCTCGACGATTGCCTTCGGAGCTTTGTCGGCCTGGAGAAGCGCGATATGCGCATCCTTGCCGACGCCCTGACAGGTGACGATGCCGATGCCCGAGATGACGACGTCGTTTGCAGCCTTGCTCATCCAATCACTCCCTGCGCCGCGATCGCTTCGAGAAGCCCGATCTCGCCGGCACGTTTTTTCACGATATCGCCGAGCGGCACCTCGGAAAACGGCATGGTGCGAAGCTTCAGCTGCGCATCGCAGACCTTCTTGCCGGCGCTGGTGATTTTAGCCTTGGTGACCGCGAAACCCGAACCGTCGTGTTCGAGCACCGCCTCGATGTCGAGCACGGCTTCCGGCTCGACGAAGGTGCGCATCTTGGCGCCGTCGACCGTCATCAGGAAGGGCATGGCGGCAAAATCGGTGACGGCAAGCACCAGCATGCCGGAGGCCTGCGCCATGGTCTCGATCAGAAGCACGCCGGGAACGAGCGGCATGCCGGGAAAATGACCCTCGAACACAGGGCTCTTGGCCGGCACAACGGATCGCGCCTTCAACGTGCCCTTCTTCAGGTCCACCGCTTCGACACGGTCAATCATCTGGAAATATTCCAGCAGCATTCGGATCCTCCGGCCCGACAGGCCAGATCCGCCCGCCGGTGACGCCTAGTTAGGAACGAAACCGCCCGGCCGCCATAGTCAGGCGGCAGGGCGCTCAAAAAAGACGGTTATGTCTTCAGGCCTTGGCTGCTTTAAGCTCGTCGATCTTGGCGCAGAGATTCTTCAGCACGAAATATTCTTCGGTGGAAACCTTGCCCTCGTTGACTTCCTGCGTCCACTTTTCGAGCGGAATCTTGATGCCGAATTCCTTGTCGATTGCAAAGACGATGTCGAGGAAATCGAGGCTGTCGATACCGAGGTCGTCGATCGTATGGCTCTCCGGCGTGATCGTCGCGCGGTCGATCTCGCTGGTTTCTGCAATAATGTCGGCAACTTTATCGAATGTAGCGGTCACGCGCTGTACCTCATGAAATGACGATTTAAATCCCCTCATAGGCAAATCCATTTCAAAAGCCAATGCTTTCGTCCGGGCGTTGCGGCAATTTGCCGGTCGGGTGTTGCCTAAACAGCAATGGAATGCAGGCCTTTGCCGTCACCCGAGCCGGGGCGAAGCCACTGCACCCCCTGTACCGGTGGCCCAACAAGCATCCGAATCAAAGCCGCGTACGGCCTCGCCTCGGCGCAAGCGCCCTTCCCGGGCGGAGCCGCAAGCACGGACACTTGATCTGGATCAAATCGCAAGCCCCGCGATTTTGATAATCATCAAACGGCACGGGAAGAAATCGGGATAGCCGAACCCGCAATCGGGGCGTAATCGTCTCGGAAGAGCCAGCCATGCCCGGGCATGCCGGCTGCATCCGGATTTCGAAGGATCAGGAAATGGACGTCGCACGCAGTAAGGTTTCCGAGCTCGGCACGCCTGTCGCTTGCCGCTCCTGCCAGGCCCGGCACGGCGTCGTCTGCGGCGCCTTGTCGAGCAGCCAGTTGCAGGAACTCGGCCGCCACTCGCTACGCCGCAAGGTCGATGCCGGTTCGGAAATCGTCGCTCAGGGCGCGGAAAGCTCCTTCTATTCGAACATCATGCGCGGGGTGGTGAAGCTCTGTAAGGTGATGCCGGACGGTCGCCAGCAGATCGTCGGCTTGCAATTCGCCCCCGATTTTGTCGGCAGGCCGTTCATGCGCGAAAGCACGCTGTCGGCCGAGGCTGCGACCGATGCGGAGATCTGTGTCTTCCCCCGCAATCTGCTCGACCGCATGATACTGGAGACGCCGGAGCTGCAGCGCAGCCTGCACGATCAGGCGCTGAAGGAACTGGACGCCGCGCGCGAATGGATGCTGACGCTCGGCCGGCGCACCGCCGAGGAGAAGGTCGCAAGCCTGCTCCACCTCATCGCCACGCATGCCGAGCCGGAAACAGCCACCAGCACCGCCTTCGACCTGCCGCTATCGCGCGCCGAGATCGCCGATTTTCTTGGGCTGACGATCGAAACCGTCAGCCGCCAGTTGACCCGGCTGCGCAAAAGCGGCGTCATCCGCATCGAGAACATCAGACATATCGTCGTCCCCGATATGGATGAGCTGGAAAAGAAAATCAGCGGGTAATCACCACACGGGTATTGGCAAGGCCGGCCTGGCGCGCCAGCGAGAAAAACTGGGCCGCATTCTCGGGATGCAGGCGGACGCAGCCATGCGAGGCCGGCCGGCCCAGGCGCTTCAGGTCGAAGGTGGCGTGAACGGCGTAACCGCCGTTGAAGAACACCGCATAGGGCATCGGCGCATTGTCGTATTTCCGGGAACGGTGATCGCGTGACAGCCACTTGGCGCTCCACGAACCGGTCGGCGTGACATAGCCGTTGCGCGCGGTCGAAACCTTCCAGCGATACTTGACGAAGCCGTTCTCGGTGACGGTCATCGTCTGCTTGCCGATACTGATATTGGCGACCAGCGTCGCCGCCTCGGCGGCAACGGGAGAAAACTGCAGCAATAAACTTGCGGCCGCGGCCGCCAAAATCGTCTTCATGAATAACCCCTCTTCGCACCCGCGCAGTTTAATTGCGCCCTCACGACAGAGAGACTACGGCAATACTTATTATTTAGCTTTAACCCGAATGGTAATCACAATTTTAACACACTGAAGCCAGAAGCGCCGCTGCAGGACAGCGGTCCGCCTCACTGGAGCTTGCGTGGAGCCGAAGGCCGGTTGAGCCGCTGGTAGGCCTTGTTCATCTTCTCACGGATCGAGGCCATCGTGCCGAGATTGTGACCGCAGGCGGCACAGGTGATGATATCCGTCTCGCGGATCTCGGCCCGCTCGAACTTCATCTTGGTGCTCTTGCACTTCGGGCACGGTAATTCAACCTGAACTGTCATCGCTCTGCTTCCGGTCTGATGAGATATGAGGCGCTTCGCATAAACGTTTGAGCCGGAGCTGTCCACTGGGGTGTCGGTGGTTACCCCCTCTGCCCTGCCGGGCATCTCCCCACAGGTGGGGAGATCGGCAAGACGTTTGGATCATCCGTCCCTTTCTGCCGTATCGAAATAACGACGCGATAATTGTTTGGGAGACCATTGCGCCCATCCGATCTCCCCCCTTGTGGGGGAGATGTCCGGCAGGACAGAGGGGGTGCCCTCACGCACAGCCTACAAAAAACACAAAAACAACCCGAAGATCAGACCGGTCAGCACCATGCAGCTGGCATAAAACACCGACACGCCGTCCTCGATGTCGCCAGCGGTGGCAACGTCGCGGCCGGGATTGTTGATCATCGGCTCCGTCACGACGACACCACCATAGATGCGCGGGCCGGCGAGCTGGACGTTGAGGGCACCGGCCATTGCCGCCTCCGGCCGGCCGGAATTCGGCGAGCGATGCAGGCCGCCGTCGCGCACCGCCACCCGGATCGCCTCGCGGCAGGGGCTCATGCCGCGCCGGATCCAGGCGCCGGCGGCGATCAGCAGGATGGAGAGGCGCGCGGCCGGCCAGTTGGCGATATCGTCGAGCCGGGCCGCGGCCCAGCCGAAATCGATGTATTTTTCCGACCTGTGGCCGATCATCGAATCGGCCGTGTTCAGCATCTTGTAGGCGAGCAGGCCCGGCAGGCCGAAGACGGCATAGCAAAGGGCCGGCGCCACGACGCCGTCGGAGAAATTTTCCGCCAGGCTTTCGATCGCCGCGCGGCAGACGGCCGGCTCGTCGAGGGTCTCGGGATCGCGCCCGACGATGCGCGAGACGGCGTTCCGGCCGCCGGCAAGCCCCTCGCCGCGCAAGGCCACAGCGACTGCCGCGACGTGATCGGCAAGGCTCTTCTGCGCCAGGAAGATCGCCACCAGGCCGGCCTCCAGCACGAGGCCGACAAGCCCGAAGAGCGCGAAGAACCGGTCGAACACGAAGCCTGCGGCGATCGACAGCAGAAGCAGCGCCAGGATCGCCGCAACGCCGTTCATCCGGCGCTGGGAACCCGTAAGGCTTGAGGGATTGAGCTGCTGATCGGCGTAAGAGATCGCCGCGCCAAAGATGACGACGGGATGCGGCACGCGCGACCACAGCCATTGCGGATCACCGGCGATCCGGTCGAGCAGCAGCGCCAGAAGCAGGACCAGAAGGTTTTCGTCGATCGTCATCGCTCAAATCCCTGAAGAGCTTCACCAAGCCGTCTGTCCGCCGCCGCATCCGGCGTCAGGCCGAAACGCAGCCAATCCGGCGCATAATCGAACTTGCGGACGAGAATATGATGCCGGCAAAGATGCGTGTAAATGTCACTCGCCCTGCCATCGGCAACTAGGGTGAACAATGCCGTCCCTCCCCTGATCCGCAATCCGGCCGAGGCCAGCGTCGTCTGCAGGGCGGCGCTGCGTTCATCGAGAGAGTGACGAATCACGGAGACGTCGGAACGCAGCAGCGAGGCGGCAATCGACAGCGCCGGGCCGGAGACCGCCCAGGGGCCGAGCCAGTCCTCGAAACGCGCGAGAATATCCTCGCGCGCAATCGCAAACCCCAGCCGCAGGCCGGCAAGCCCGAAAAACTTTCCGAAGGAGCGGAAGATAACCAGGTTGGGAAGTTCTTGCGCGCGGGCCGCGAGGCTCAGCGCCGGATCGGTATCACCGAAAGCCTCGTCGACGACGAGAAATCCGCCTGCCGCCGTCATGCTGTCGTGCAGGGCAATCAGCGCTTCGGCCGGCCAGATCCTGCCGTCTGGATTGTTCGGATTGACGACGACGGCTAGCCGATGCTCCGCCCCGATCTCGGCGACATCGCCGACCGCATCGACGGCAAAACCAGCCGATGTAAAAGCGCGCGCATATTCGCCATAGGTCGGCGCTACCACGGCAACGCTGTTGTCCGTCACTGCAACCCTGTTGTCCGTCACGGCAACCCTGTTGTCCCCAGCGGCGATATGATCGTCCGTCGCGGCAACCTGCCTTTCCCGCCAAAGCAGGCGTGGTAGAAGCTGGATCACCGATTGCGTTCCGGGCACCGGCAGCGGCAAGATCTCGCCGCTGCCATAATGGTCGCGGGCCGCAAACCGTGCCTCATCGACGAGATGCCTGTCCGGTAGTCGGCGCCAGGCCTGTGCCGGGATCTCGGGCAGAGCGACGGGACAGGGATTGATGCCGGTGGAAAGGTCGAGCCACTCTTCCGGTCTGCCGCCGAAGCCGGCGGCGGCTGCGGTGATGCCGCCGCCATGGGCAATCGGCGCGCTCATGCGGCCGCTCTCGCAAGGTCGATCAGGTGCATATAGGATCCCGCCACCTGGCCGCGGCGCAGCCCGACAGCACCGAGATCGGTTCCCAGCGCATCCTGCGCTGTAAACAGCCGCTTTCCCTCACCCTCGGAGACAACGGTGGAATAGTGGAATTCATGCGCCGTCATCGTCCGCGCGAAGAAGGCGCCGTCGAGCGGCGTCACACGGCGATAGCCGAGATGGCGCCGGCGCTCGGCATAACTGGTGACGACAGGCAGCAGGCCGAGCATTTCGTGGCGCTTGCCTGTCGCATCGATCAGCCCATCGCCGAGCATCATGTATCCGCCGCACTCGCCATAGATCCGGATGCCGCGCGCCGCCGCATCGAGCATGCCGGCACGGAAAATCTGCGCTTGAGAGAGCTGCCCCGCATGCAGCTCGGGATAACCGCCCGGCAGATAGATCGCATCGGCGTCACCGGCCGGCGCCTCGTCGGCAAGCGGCGAGAAGAAGGAAATATCAGCCCCGCGGCGGCGCCACCCAAGCAGCATATGCTCGTAGGAAAAGGCGAAGGCGACGTCGCGCGCCACGGCGATGCGGGCGCCGATCGGCATCAGCCGATCGATATTGGCGGCCGACGGCCGATTGAGCCCCTGCCTGGCAATGCGCAGCAGGAATTCGAAATTGCATTCCTCGGACACGGCGTCCGCCGCATGATCGATGAAATTCTCGAGCGTCGCGTGCTCGCCGGCCTGGACGAGACCGAGATGGCGCTCCGGCAGGGAAATCGCCTTGTCGTTGCCGATCACGGCGACAACGGGCATGCGGATCGCTTCCAGTGCCTGGCGCAGCATCGCCTCATGCCGTTCGCTGCCGACCTTGTTGAGGATGACGCCGGCAACGCGGACATCGGCGCGGAAGCCGGCAAAGCCTGACACCAGCGGCGCCACCGATTGCGACATGCGCGAAGCGTCGACGACGAGCACCACGGAAAGGCCGAGCTGGGCGGCAAGATCGGCCGCCGTCCCCTTTCCGTCGGCCGCTCCGTCGAACAGACCCATCATCGCCTCGATGACCAGGATGCGGTCGCCAGAGCGGTGAAGGGCAGCATTGGCCGAGATCAGCTCCGGCCGCATCGCCCAGGGATCGAAATTCAGACAAGGCGTGCCGCTCGCCGCCGCATGGAAGGCGGGGTCGATGTAATCGGGGCCGGCCTTGCCAGGTGCGACCGCGACGCCGCGCCGGCGCAGCGCCCGCAGCAGCCCAAGCGTCACCGTCGTCTTGCCGGCGCCGGAGGAAGGGGCTGCGATCAGGAGGCCGCTCATACCGGCACCTTGCCCGCCTGGCGGAACGGATCGGGCTGCAAACGCCGGCCGGCGAGCGCGCCGAGCCAGTCGAGCGAGGCCCTGAGCCGCACCACCTCGCCGACGACGACCACGGCCGGCGGTTCGAGCCCGGCGGCAGCGACCGCCTCGGCTGCCTCGCCCAGCGTGGTTTCCAGCACCTGCTGCCGGCCGGTGGCGGCGTTACAGACGAAAGCGACGGGTTCGGAGGCGTGCCGGCCGGCGGCGATCAGCCGGGCGCTGATCTCGGCGATATGTTTCATCGCCATATACATGACGATAACGGGCGAGCCGCGGCCGATCGCCTCCCAGTCGATCCGGTCGGGCACGATGCCGGAAGAATCGTGGCCGGTGACGAAGGTGACGGCATGGTTGATGTCGCGATGTGTCACCGGGATGCCGGCATAGGCGAGCCCGCCAATGCCGGCGGTGATGCCGGGCACGATGCGGAAGGGGATGTTATGCTCGACCAGCATCAGCGCTTCCTCGCCGCCGCGGCCGAAGACGAAGGGATCGCCGCCTTTCAGCCGCAGCACCCGCTTGCCGGCACGCGCCAGCTCCACCAGCCTCAGAGAAATGTCGCGCTGTATCGCCGAAGGCTTGCCGCCTCGTTTTCCCGCATATTCCACCACCACCTCCGGCCGCGCCAGCGCCAGGCATTCCTCGTTGACCAGCGCGTCATGCACGATGACGTCAGCCTGGGAAAGCCCCTTGGCGGCAAGCAGGGTCAGGAGGCCTGGATCGCCGGGACCGGCGCCGACGAGCCAGACGCTGCCCGGCTCCAGCGCCGGAAGATGGGAGAGTTGGCTATTCAACATTTTGTTGATCTAGGCCCCGGAAAGGCCAAGGTCAACGCCGCGCGCCACGCCTCACCTGAAGTTGCTGAGATAACCGTGACTCACTTTGCGAGGAAGCGGATTCGAATTCTCCGAAAACCCTGATAACAATATGAATATATTATCATATGATCGCGAAGGCCGGCCGCGATGCAGCCGACCTCTCAAGGGTCAAACCGTAAGCAGCGTATCGCGGATGAGATTGATGACCTTCTCCGATTCGATGCCGGTGCAGACGACCTGACTGGGCAGGCCGTCCCAGTCGCCCGGCGGGAAACGGCGGCCGTCCGGCTTGACGATGGTCTGGCCGTCGGCAATGCCGCCGCAGACAACGCGCACCGCACCCGATATCGACGAGAACAGCTCCGGCGCCACGACATAGACTGAAGCGCAGCTGTCATGCACCATCATGCCGTCTTCGACCGCATGCTTGTAAAAATCGATGTAAGACTGCGACAGCGCGTCGAGCAGCTTCACCGCCCCGTCGCCCCTGGCCGCCATTTCGCCGAGATAGCTGCGGCTCATCGTGGTGATCGAGGTGACGTCGAGGCCGATGACGGTGACCTTCCAGGGCGCGGTCATGACGATGTCGGCAGCTTCGGGATCGCCGTGGATATTGGCCTCTGCGACCGGCGAGACATTGCCCGGCACGTAGAAATTACCGCCCATGATGACGACGTCCTTGACCAGGCGCGCAATCTCCGGGTCTTCCTTCAGTGCCCGCGCCAGATTGGTCATCCGGCCGACGGCCACCAGGCGGACCTCGCCCGGATGGGCGCGGACCGTGTCGATGATGAAGCGATGTGCCGGGCGCGGATCGAGCGGCAGGTCGATCGTCTCAGGCACCGCGATATCGCCGAGACCGTTGTCGCCATGCACCATGGAAGGCCATTCCCGCTCGGCGCGCGAGGGGTCGATGGTGACACTGGCGCCTTTGGCGACAGGTGCCGGGATATTCCATTCGCGCTTGAGGAAGAGCGCATTGCGCGTCGTCGTCTCCACCGAGGCATTGCCGAATACCGTGGTGATGCCGATCAGATCGATTTCAAGATGGCGGTGCAGGAAAAGAAGCGCCATAGCGTCGTCGACGCCCGGGTCAGTGTCATAAATGACCTTGTGCATGATATGTCCTCTAGATGTAAACCGCGAGCCGCCGGACAGCGCCGCGAATTGCCGCCACCATAACGCCCGTCAGCCTTTCTGCAACCCGATGCGGGCAATCGCCGCCGTCGCATGCGCGGATTTGATCTTGCCGAGCAAGAATTCCGCATCCGGGCCGATGGCCGCCAGTGCCGCCGATTCCGCCACGCCGTGGCAGCCGACGCGGGCAAAGACGATATCTGAAGGATTTTTGAGCCGCGGCGTTTCCTCTTCCAGCCGCGGCGCATCGAAGAACAATACGGGCACCGCAAAATGCACGGCGACGGCAAGAATGGCCGGCTCCTGCCTGCGGCTATCGATGGAAGCGATAGCCGCGAGATCCCCCTTGCCGATACCAGCCGCCTCAAGCGCGGCAATGGCCAGGGCCAGCAGTTCGGCCGGCGCCGTCCCGCGCTCGCAGCCGAGCCCGAGCACGTGGCGCCTGACCGTATCGAAGGGCCTAACCGTATCGAAGGGAATGTCACTCATCGAAGCTGCCGAACGTACCCTGCTGTGTCCTTGCAGCCATTGCAGCTTGAGACGGGAAATGCAACAAAGCCAGCCGAAAGCCCCTCCGGAATACCGTCTTGCCTGACATTGCCCTTCATCTGCTTCTGCTGCTCTGCGCGGCAGCCTTCTTTGCCGGTTTCGTCGATTCGATTGCCGGCGGCGGCGGTCTCATCACCGTTCCCGCCATGCTGATCGCCGGCATTCCGCCGCTCCAGACGCTTGGCACCAACAAGGTGCAGTCGATCTTCGGCGCCGCTTCGGCAACACTCGCCTATGCCCGCAAGGGCCATGTGCAGCTTCACGAACAGCTGCCGATGGCGCTGATGGCGGTCATGGGCGGGGCGCTAGGCGCTGCCCTTGCCACGATCGTGCCCGGACAGATGCTGCAAGCGATCATGCCGGTGCTGCTGCTGTCGATCGCGATCTTCTTTGCCGTCAAACCGAACCTCAACGACGTCGACACCCATCGCCGCATCACGCCCTTCGCCTTCGGCCTGACGCTGGTCCCGGCCATCGGCCTCTATGACGGGGTCTTCGGCCCCGGCACCGGTTCCTTCTTCATGCTCGCCTTCGTCACGCTCGCGGGCTTCGGCGTGCTGAAGGCGACCGCCCACACCAAGCTCCTCAATCTCGGCTCGAATCTCGGCGCGCTGATCGTCTTCGCAAGCTTCGGCGCGATACTCTGGAAGATCGGCCTGTTGATGGGCGTTTGCCAGTTCCTCGGCGCGCAGCTCGGTTCGCGGCTCGCCATGCGGATCGGCGCAAAGCTGATCAAGCCGCTGCTGGTGATCGTCTGCGTCGCCCTTGCCGTCAAACTGCTCGCCGACCCGGCAAATCCGCTGCGCGTCTGGCTCGGCGTCTAGCCGCCGAACCTAATCTCGTCGTCTTCGAACGCCTCAGAATTCAACGCCCGGCTGGCCCTTGATGCCGGAGCGGAAAGGATGCTTGACGAGTTCCATCTCCGTCACCAGATCGGCGATCTCGATCAATTCCTCTTTGGCGTTGCGCCCGGTCAGCACGACATGCGTCATGGCGGGCTTCTCGCTCTTCAGGAATTCGACGACCTCGTTGATATCGAGATAGTCGTAACGCAGCGCGATGTTGATTTCGTCGAGCAGCACCATGGAATTGCGTTCGTCGCGGATCAGTTCCTTGGCCTTCTCCCAGGCAGCAGAAGCCGCAGCGACGTCGCGGGCGCGGTCCTGCGTTTCCCAGGTGAAACCCTCGCCCATGGTGTGGAACTGGCAGAGATCGGAAAAATGCGTCTCGATCAGATCCCGCTCGCCGGTCCACATCGCGCCCTTGATGAACTGCACGACGGCAGACGGTTTGCCATGAGCGATGTGGCGGAAAATCATGCCGAAGGCAGCCGATGATTTGCCCTTGCCCTTGCCGGTATGGACGATGATCAGCCCCTTGCCATCGGTCTTGGTCGCCATGATCTTGTCGCGCGCGGCCTTCTTCTTCGCCATCTTCTCGGCATGGCGCGCATCGTCCTTGGCCGTTTCGTTGTCCGGGATCTCGTCAGTCATCGGTTCACCTCATTCTGTTGTTTGGCCAGGTCGAACCGGGCCGAATTGCTGCGCGGCGTCCAGAGGCTGCGGTCGATCGCCTCAGAGAGCCGCGCCGTCATCTCGTCGAATGCCGCCGGATTCTTTTCCACCATGAAATCGCGCACAGTGGGATCGGTGACGAAAGCCTGATAGACTGCCTCGAAATGATGGGCGCCGACTGCGCCCGTCGTCGCCGCGAAAGCGAAGAGATAGTCGACCGTGGCGGCGATCTCGGCCGCGCCCTTGTAGCCGTGGCGCATGACGCCCGATATCCATTTCGGATTGACGACACGCCCGCGCACGACGCGGCCGATCTCCTCCTCCAGCGAACGGATCACCGGCTTTTCCGGTCTCGAATGATCGTTGTGATAGATCGAGGGACGCGCGCCGGTCAGCTGTTCGGCCGCCGCCGCCATGCCGCCCTCGAACTGGTAGTAGTCATCGCTGTCGAGCAGGTCGTGCTCGCGATTGTCCTGGTTCTGAACGACGGCCTGCACCGAGCGCAGCCGCTCCTCGAACAGCCCGCGTTCGGCCTTGCCCTCCTCGCCGGCGCCATAGGCATAGCTGCCCCAGACGAGATAGGCCTCTGCGAGATCGGCCCGCCGCTCCCAGCCCTTTTCGTCGATCAGCGCCTGTAATCCGGCACCATAAGCGCCGGGCTTCGAGCCGAAGACCCGGTAGCCCGCCCGGCGTTTCGCCGCGGCGGCGTCGAGACCGGCAGCCGCAAGTCTTGCCGCTTCGCCGCACATGCGGGCTGCGATCGGGTTGTCGGTCTCATCCTCTTCAAGCGCGCCGACAGCGCGGATCGCCCTATCGAACAGCGTGATCTGCTCGGGAAAGGCGTCACGGAAGAAGCCGGAGATCCGGAGCGTCACGTCGACACGCGGCCGCCCGAGCACAGCCTGCGGTATGATCTCATAGCCGGTGACGCGGCGCGAGCTCATATCCCAGAGCGGCTTGACGCCGATCAGCGCCAACGCCTGGGCGATATCGTCGCCGCCGGTGCGCATGTTCGACGTGCCCCAGGCCGTCAGCCCGAAGGAGACGGGCCAGTCGCCGTGATCCTGTACATAGCGGCGGATCAGCAGCTCGGCGGATTTCTTGCCGAGTTCGTAAGCCGCCGGCGTCGGCACCGCGCGGCTGTCGACCGAATAGAAATTGCGACCCGTTGGCAAGACATCGGGCCGCCCGCGGGTCGGGGCGCCGGAGGGGCCAGGGGCCACGAAGCGGCCGTCGAGGCCGGAAAGCAGGCCTGATATCTCAGCCGCGCCGCAGGCAAGAATCGAAGGCTTGAGACGGGTCTCGATCTCGAAAAGCACCAATCTGGTTTGGGACCAGAGAGTCGGGCATTCCATCTCACCGGCAACGAATTTCGCCGCCAGCAGCTCGATCCGCTCGACGGTGTCGCCGTTGGTGCGCCAGGGGGCGTCGAGGAGGCCTGCGAGGATGGCGGGCCGCGGGCCGGTCCAGAGTGCGGCCATGTCGCAGTCGAGCGGGTCGAAAGAAGGCCCCTCCCCAACCCCTCCCCACAGGTGGGAGGGGCTAGCTGGGCGCACCGTCTCATCATCAGCTTTCGTAGCCAAGGTTGCCGCGAGCGCAGCGGTAAGTCCCTCCCCCTTGTGGGGAGGGGTTGGGGAGGGGTTTTTCAACACATCCCCCGCAATTGCCCGCTGCAGACTCGCATCCCCACCCTCGCCCAGCCCACGCGGCACCCTGGCCAGCGCCACGGTCAAATCGGTCAGCAGCCGCCCCTCCGGCGAAACGCCGAACACATGCAGTCCATCGCGAATCTGCATTTCCTTGAGGTCGCAGAGATAGGCATCGAGCTTCTTCAGCGCTTCGCCTTCGCTTTCGCCGCTCGTTATGCCGGCATCCCGGTCGAGGCCGATATCGGTGACAAGATCGAGGATCTGCCGGCTGAGCAGCCGGATGCGGCGGGGATCGCCGCCGGAGGCCTCGTAATATTCGTCGACGAGCGCTTCCAGATCCTTGAGCGGCCCATAGCTCTCGGCCCGGGTCAAAGGCGGCGTCAGGTGATCGATGATGACGGCGGCAGCCCGGCGCTTGGCCTGACTGCCCTCGCCCGGATCGTTGACGATGAAGGGATAGAGATGCGGCAGCGGCCCGAGGATGGCCTCGGGATAACAGGTCTCCGACAGCGCCAGTGCCTTGCCCGGCAGCCATTCGAGATTGCCGTGTTTGCCCATATGAATGACCGCGTGGGCGCCGAATTTTCCCCGCAGGAAGGCGTAGAAGGCAAGATAACCGTGTGGCGGCACGAGATCCGGCGAATGGTAGCTCTCCTTCGGATCGATATTATAGCCGCGCGCCGGCTGAATGCCGACGAGAACGCCACCGAAGCGGGCAAAAGGCAGGACGAAGGCGCCGTCGCGAAAATACGGATCGTTCCCGGGATCGCCCCAACGGGCCCTGACCTCATCCTGAATCTGATTGGGAAGAGACGCCAGGAAGCTGTTGTAGAGACTCAGGGATAACGTCTCGCGGATGACGCGGCCGTCATGTCCCGAATTGGTCGGTCCTTCCATCAAATGCCGGATCAGCGTGTCGCCATCGGCCGGAATATCGGAGAGCGGGTAACCCGCTGCTTCCATCGCGCGAAGCACCTGGATGCTGCCGGCCGGCGTATCCAGGCCGACCCCGTTGCCGAGCCGGCCGTCGCGGTTCGGGTAGTTCGCCATGACGAGCGCGATGCGCCGGTCGTGTGCCGGCGTGGCGCGCAGCCGCGCCCAGTTGGCCGCGAGTTCCGCCGTATAGCGCACCCGGCCGGCGACTGGTTCGCTGGCGACAATGTTGGTTTCGACAGCCGCATCGTAACGCGCCGCCGTCTTGAAGGAGACCGCCCGCGCCAGCACCCGGCCGTCGACTTCGGGCAGCGCCACGTTCATGCCGAGATCGCGCGCCGACAGGCCTTGCGACGAAGCTGCCCATGCCTCCCGCGACGAGGCCGACAGGATTGCCTGCAGCACCACCGCCCCATTCGCCTCCAGCACCGTCGGCTGCCGGTCGGCACCGGGCGCGGAGACGGCAAAGCCGGTCGTGTTGATCACAACATCAGGTTTCAGCGCTGAAAACACGCTTTCGAGAATGCCGGTCGAGACGGGATCCTTGAGGCTATAGGCAAAGACCGGCAGCGGCCGGAGGCCCTGCGCCTGCAAGGCTTCGATCAGCGCCTCGATCGGCCCGGTTTCGCCGCTCTGCACGAGGGCGCGGTAGAAGCTGATGGCGACGATTGGCCCCACCGCCACCTTCTCCGCCGAATGTGTCACCCGCCGCCACTCCTCGACCCCGATCAGCCCCCGCCCCGGCCACCAGAGGCCGGCCTTCATCAAAGGCACCGCCGGTGCTGGCTTTTCCGCGCCCGACAGCATCGCCCCGGCATAATCAAGAAAGGCGCGCGCATTGGCATCGCCGCCCTCGATCAGATAGGTCCAGAGCGCGTTGAGTTCGTCGAGCCCGACATTCGAAAACGGCGTCAACCCCGCATCCGGCCTGGCATCGCCGGGCAATACCGCAATCAGCGCGCCATTGCGGGCCGCACAAGCATGCAGTGCCTCCAGCGCATAATGGAAATAGCTGGCGCCCCCGAGCGCCCGCACGATGATGAGCCTGGCATGCCGCGCCGTGCGCTCGACATAGGTATCGACCGACATCGGGTGCTTGAGGCTCATGAGACTGGCGAGCCGCAGCGAATGCGGGCCACCGCAGGCGCGATGGGCGGCTGCGATTGCCGCCAACTCGCTGTCGGCGGCCGACAGGCACAGGATATCGCCCGGCGTCTGGCCGAGGTCGATCGCCTCCTCGCCGTCGCTGATCGTTCCCTGCTGGGCCAGAAGCAGATGCATCCGTTTATACCAGCGCCTCGATCGCCATCCGCACAGCAGCCTCATCCATCTCATGCAGGCCGATGACGACGAGACGTGTGCCGCGCTGTTCCCCAGGCGTCCAGGCGCGATCGAAATAGTGGTCGATGCGGCTGCCGACGGCCTGGAGTTGCAGGCGCATCGGCTTGCCGGCAACGTCGACGAAGCCCTTGAGGCGCAGCACGTCATGGGTTGATATGATGCTCTTCAGCGCCTCGACGAAACTGGCAATATCGGCGACCGGGCCGAGATCGACGACGAAGCTATCGAATTCGTCATGATCGTGCGGTGTGCCGTCCTCATGCTCGAGTTCGTGATGCGACTTGCGATTGGCGATATCGTCCTGCGTGCCGATGCCGAGACCGAGCAGGATGCCGGCCGGCACCTCGCCGTTCCTCGCCTCGATCATTGCCGGCTTGCGTGCAGTGCGGGAAGCGACCTCGTCGCGCACCCGGCTAAGACCGGCCACGTCGATCAGGTCGGTCTTGTTGAGCACGATCAGATCGGCGCAGGTGAGCTGATCCTCGAACAGCTCCTCGATCGGGCTCTCGTGATCGAGCGATTCATCCTCACTCCGCGCTGCCTCGACAGCATCGTGGTCGTCGGCGAAGCGGCCGGCGGCGACGGCGGCGCTGTCGACCACCGTGATGACGCCATCGACGGTGACCTGGGTGCGGATGTCAGGCCAGTTGAAGGCCGCGACCAGCGGCTGCGGCAAAGCAAGGCCGGAGGTTTCGATGACGATATGGTCGGGCCGCTGTTCCCGTTCCAGGAGCTTTGTCATCGTTGGGATGAAGTCGTCGGCAACTGTGCAGCAGATGCAGCCATTGGTCAGCTCGATGATATCGTCCTCGCTGCAGTTTTCTGCGCCGCAGCCCCTCAGCACCTCGCCGTCGACGCCGAGATCGCCGAACTCGTTGATGATCAGCGCGATCTTCTTGCCGCCGGCATTGGTGAGCAGATTGCGGATCATCGTCGTCTTGCCGGCGCCAAGGAAACCGGTGATGACGGTTGCGGGAATTTTCTGCTGGTTCATGGATTTAACCCTTCATTTTCAGCGGCAATCCTGCCGCGATGAAATAGACTCCGGCGGCCTTTGCCGCGATCATCTGGTGGAGACGGCCGGCATGATCGCGAAAATCCCGCGCCATGCGATTGTCGGGCACGATGCCGAGGCCGACCTCGTTGGAAACGAAAACGAGCCGCGCCTTCGCGTCAGGCAGGAAATCAGCGAGCGCCGTAAACTCCGCGGTCATATCCCGCTCCTCCATCATCAGATTGGTGGCCCAGAGCGTCAGGCAGTCGATCAGCACGATACGCCCCTCGCCGTCGATGGCGGCAAGCTTGCCAACGAGATCGAGCGGCTCCTCATGCGTCGTCCAGGAGAGGCCGCGATCGGTCCTGTGCTGGGCAATGCGCGCCTGCATCTCGTCGTCCCAGGCCCGGCCGGTCGCGAGATAGTGGCGGTCGAGGCCGGTTGAAACGACAAGGTTTTCGGCAAAGCGGGATTTGCCGGAGCGTGCGCCGCCGAGGATAAAGGTGGTGTTGGTCGAAGCGATCGTCATACGCAAGCGCTCCCGCTAGAGAGGGCGCGGCGGCGCCACATCCCTCTTCTCCCCAGCGGGGAGAAGGTGCCGGCAGGCGGTTGAGGGGGTGAGCGGCGAAGCCGCGAATGCACTGAGCACAAGCGAAGGGCAAAATGACGGAGGCGCCGTGCGGCCCCCTCTTCGGGCCACCTTCTCCCCGCGGGGGAGAAGGGGAAATCCATACGCACCACACAAGGCAGCGCCGAATTCAATCGTTCAGCCAAAACAACCTCCGTGCTGGCAGCGGGTCTCTTGCCCAGGGTTGGGCTTCTCGCCCGGCACGAATGGCAGGTCTCCTGGCTCGCGGTTGTCGGCCGCAATCGGGGCAGACCGGAAACCGGTCGCCCCTGATCGTGCCGGCGGATCTGCCTCGCCTTCCCGGCCGCATCGGTGAAGAGGTGGACGATTCGTAGAAATAGAGGCGTCCGACCCCGGTTGATCACAATGCATGTCCAGTGGCTTTTCCGGCATGTCGCCCGCCCTGCCCGCCTGCACCATTGCAGACTGCCGGCCGGAAGGGCTGGATGCCGGATGGAAGACCCTGACCGCTCTACAGTCGCGGGGTCGGCTGTGATGAAGGCGCCCGGTTTGGGTCCGCCCCGTCACATTCCCTTTTCATCCGGAAAGGCATAACACCGATCCGGAACCATCCGTTATATCCGAGGATGGTCAGATGACCATCCTCGTGGGATGGCCAAACGACCATCCGTTGAGGGATGGTTAGGCAAGCCTGGGGATGGAGTCAACGGCCTTGGTGTGACTGCGAAGCTGGCCGGCCGAAAGAGGGTGTCGCATAAAAACGACTTATTCTAGCTAGAAAGTCTTCTTAGATCAGTAGCTTACGTCATAAAAATTTAGCCCGACCGCCGGGTTTTTGCCGCAATTCCATCGCAAGCGGACAGCACCCCCGCCCTTGACCGGGCCTCTCTCCGCCTAGTTGTCTAGCCATGCTTATGAAATTGGATCGGCGCCGTTTCCGTGCGCTGCGTGTCTTCTTCGACCCGGGGCGGCTGCGCGCTCTGACTCGCCGCAGCGAAGTCGGCCTGTCGCTGGCGGGCGCCGTCGTCGGCATCGCCTCAGGGCTTGCGGTCACCGGCATGAGCTACGTTTCGAATGAGCTGCACCAGCTGGTCTTCGGCATACCGGACAGCGAAAGGCTGAGCTCGTCGGTGATCGACGACAAGCTGCTGCTGCTCTCCGCCCCCGTCATCGGCGGCATTCTGCTCGGGCTGTTGCTCTTCATTTTGGCCAAGCGCCGCAAGAAACCGATGGTCGACCCGATCGAGGCCAATGCGCTGCATGGCGGCCGCCTGTCCTTGACCGACAGCATCATCGTCGCTGTGCAGAACCTGATCTCCAACGGCTTCGGCGCCTCCGTCGGCCTGGAGGCCGGCTACACCCAGCTTGCCGCCGGCCTCGCCTCGAAATTCGGCCTGAAACTGCAGCTCCGCCGCTCGGATCTGCGCATCCTCGTCGGCTGCGGCGCAGCCGGTGCCATCGCCGCCGCCTTCAACGCGCCGCTGACCGGCGCCTTCTATGCTTTCGAGCTGATCATCGGTACCTATACGATCGTGTCGCTGACCCCTGTGGTCGTCTCGGCCCTCGTTTCCACTTTGATCGCAAGGCTGCTGGCCGAAGGCGATTTCACCATCGATATCGGCAGCTTCGGCGCGGTCGTGCCGGCCGATTATATCCCGGCGCTGCTGCTTGGCGCCTGCTGCGCCGGCGTCGGTATCCTGATCATGCAGGGCGTCTCCTTCGTCGAAGAACTGGCACGCAAGAGCTCGATCGCCCCGCCCTTCCGTCCCGCCCTCGGCGGTATCATCGTCGGGCTGCTGGCGATGATCTCGCCGCAGGTGCTGTCGGCCGGCCACGGCGCGCTGCATCTCAACCTTTCCCGCGACGTGGCCATCCCGGCGCTGGTCGGCCTCCTCCTGTTGAAATCCTTGGCCTCGGCGATCTCGATCGGCTCGGGCTTCAGGGGCGGCCTGTTCTTCGCCTCGCTGTTCATGGGCGCCCTGCTCGGCAAGCTCTTTGCCTATTGCGGTCCCTATTTCGCTGATGCGACGCTGACGCCGGTCATCTATGCCGTGGTCGGCATGAGTTCGCTTGCCGTCGCCGTCATCGGCGGGCCGCTGACGATGACGTTCCTGGCGCTCGAAATTACCGGCGACTTCCCGATCACGGCGCTGGTGCTCGCCGCCGTCATCACCTCCTCGCTCGTCGTGCGCTCGACCTTCGGCTACTCCTTCGCCACATGGCGCTTCCATCTGCGCGGCGAAAGCATCCGCAGCGCCCATGACGTCGGCTGGATCCGCAACCTGACGGTGGACAAGCTGATGCGCGCCGACGTCAAAACGGCAAGAGCGGGCATTTCGCTGGAGGAATTCAAGCAGGCCTTCCCGATCGGCTCGACCCAGCGTGTCATCCTCGTCGAGGAGAGCGACAAATATGCCGGCCTCGTGCTGGTGCCGGAGATCTACGCCAATCCGACTGACACCCAGGACGAGGGCAAGACGCTGGCCGACTTCATCCACTATCGCAACGATTTCCTGCAGCCGCAGATGAATGCCCGCCAGGCGGCGGCGATCTTCGACAAGAGCGAAAGCGAAGCACTCGCCGTCGTCAACAACCTGATCGAACGGAAGGTGGTCGGCCAGCTCAGCGAAAGTTATACGCTGCGCCGTTACAGCGAAGAACTCGACCGCCGCCGCCGAGAGGTCTCGGGCGAGATCTGACCCATCGCTTGCGTTGCCCCGGCGTCGGCGATCTTGAAGACGTCAGCCCGCTTCGAAACCCCGCGCAATTCGAAGGATCCGAGATACTCGCAATCCACGGCACAGGTCGTCGCGAAGCTCTCCGACAGCAACAGGTGCTGCTCAAGCGTGCCGCAGAGCTTTTCCAGCCGCGACGCTTCGTTGACGGCCCTGCCGATCACCGTGAAGTCGAGCCTGCCGTGGGCGCCGACATTTCCGTAGAAAACCTCGCCGAGATGCAGCACGACATCGATGCCGATATCGGGACCTCCGTTGCGCGTCCGCTCGCGATTGAGCTCTTCGTTGGCCCTCAGCAGATTCTGGGCGGAGGCCAAAGCCGCCTTGCACGCCTTTTGCGGGTCCTCAGCCTCGGTCGGAAAGATCGCCAGCACGCTGTCGCCCATGAACTTCAGGATCTCACCGGAATTTTCCTCGACATGCCGGTCGATCAGCTCGAAATGCTCGTTGAGAAACCCGACGATCTCGCCGGGCTGATAGACCTCGGTCAAGGCCGTGAAATTGCGAAGGTCGGCCAGCAGGATGGCGGCATCGATGGAACCGCCCATTCCCCTGCGGGTTTCGCCGGCCAGGATGCGCGCGCTCGTCCTGGCGCCGGTATAGACCGCGAGGATATCGGTCGCCGTCTTCGAAACCGCCACGCGGTAGGCCGCCAGTCCGAGCGCCGGGAACAGCGCCGCGACAATCGCCAGCTGATCATCGGAAAATCCGCCCGGCGCGTCGCTCGTCAGCGAGAAGCCGAGCCCGCGCAGCGCGACTTCCTTCGGGAATTCGAACAGGCTGATGACGTGATCCGTGCCCCCGGAAAGCGCGAATTCGTTGAGTTCGGTATAATCGAGCCCCTCGCCGCTCGCCAAATTCCATCGCCCCGTTCTTTCGCCGCGGCTCAAGAGGTAAAAGATCGGCGTCCTCTCGAAGTCACGCTCCGTCTCGCTGCCGTGCTCCGCATTTTCAAGGACGGTCTCACCGCCCCGCATGAAATTGGCCGCGACGCCGCGATACATGGGATGCAGGGACGGCATTCTGATGCTCGCCCGCCAGATCGGAAACCCGTCCGCGATCAGCCGTTCACACAGGCCGGAAACGAGCTCGCCAATATGCTCGCTGGTGATTCCCTGCTCTATAATCCATTGAATATGGTCGCTAATTTTCGAATCTCCACATGAGCCGGCGCAACCTTATGTCCGCAAATCGGGCAAATGGGCGGCGGTACCGAACCGGGCTGCCACCACATCGATAGATAGCCGCCTCCCGTCGATATTTCCAGCGGTCGATGACGGCTCACATCCTGACGGTCATGCCGCCGTCGACAGTCAGCACGTGGCCGTTGACGAAGGAGGCGCCGCCGCTTGCAAGAAGCAGCGCCGCGCCGGCGATCTCGTCGGGGCGTCCCCAGCGCTGGACCGGAATGCGCTGGCGCACGAAGGGCATCAATTCCTCGTTCGCGGCCATCGCCGCATTCGTCTCCGTGGCGAACCAGCCGGGCGCAATCGCGTTGCTGGTGATGCCGTACGGACCGAATTCGACCGCCATGCCGCGCATCAGTCCCGTCAGGCCCTGCTTTGCAGCCGGATAGACGCAGTCGCCGGGCATGACGACATGACCGCTAATCGAGGTCACCGCGATCAGGCGGCCATAATTGCGCCGCTTCATCAGCACGGCGGCGTCCCGCGAAAGCATCATCGCGGCGGCCAGATCGGTGCGCAGCAGTTCGATGATCGCGTCATCGTCGAATTCGGCCAACGGCCGTCTGTCGCGGGCGCCGACATTGTTGATCAGAATATCGAGGCGGCCGTGGCTGTGGTCGATATCGGCCATCACAGCACGCTGCGCTTCGCTGTCGGCGATATCGAAGGCCGCAGCCTCCGCCGTGCCGCCCGCGGCACGAATGATGTTTACCGCATCTTCCAGCGTCGCCGCCGTGCGGCCGGTAACGATGACATGGGCGCCGGCCTCCGCAAGGGCGCGCGCCATCTCGAAGCCCAGACCACGGCCACCGCCGGTCACGAGCGCCACCTGACCTGCCAGTGAAAATCTATCCAATACGCTCATGGTTATACTCTCGCCCGGATTCTCGTGGGGAGGGAATTAATGGACTCAGTCAACCAATTTGGCAAGAGTGGAACGGTAGACGTTGGACGCAAATCGCTGCTCCGAGCATCTCATCTTTCTCCGTCATTCCTGTGCTTGTCACAGGAATCCAGCCACGGCGCGTCCGTGCCGTGAACGACTCGTTCCCAGGCAGGGGATCTCTCGCGCCCAGGGACCTGGGCGCACTGGATTCCTGTGACAAGCACAGGAATGATGGAGGAGAGGTTAAGCACCTCGGATCAACCGCACATACCGTGGGGGACGTCCTTCCAGCGGGGAGCAAGACAGCGCGGCAATCCCCCGCCTAACGCACATCCATCCCTACTCCAGCAACCCCGCAAGCCAGTGCGCATCGAGATGCTTCCCCAGCTCGCTCGCGATCTCATCCAGCGCCCGCTCGACGCTCTCGCGGTAATTCCTCTGCTCGCCCGAGAGCCCGAAGCTTTGCAGCAGCCGGGCGCGATAGGCGTCGCTGCCGAAGAGCCCATGCAGATAGGTGCCCATGATTCGGCCGTCGGCCGAAAGCGCCCCGTCGGGCGCGCCGTCGATAATCGCCGAAGGTCTATCGCAATCCGGGCCGCGGGTGATGCCGAGATGGATCTGGTAGCCGGCAAGCGGCACGTCGTATTCGGTCGAGCGGGCATGGCTGTTGCGCAGAGTTTTCTCAGGCGCCATCTCGGTCTCGACGTCGAGAAGCGCAAGCCCCGGCGTCTCAAGCGTCCCGCCCTCGATACCGAGCGGATCGTGCACCGTGCGGCCGAGCATCTGGTAGCCGCCACAAATGCCGATCACCCGGCCGCCGCGCCTGACATGCGCCTGCAGATCCCGGTCCCAGCCTTCCGCCCTGAAATCGGCGAGATCCGATATCGTCGATTTCGAGCCGGGAAGAATGACGAGGCTCGCATCGGCAGGCAGCCGTTCGCCTGATCGCACGAAGACCAGTTCGACGTCCGGCTCGGCCCGCAGCGGGTCGAGATCGTCGAAATTGGCGATGCGCGGCAGCACCGGCACGGCGATCTTCAGTGCACCCGCACCGCCCTTCGCCAGCCGTTCGAGCACGACCGAATCTTCGGCCGGCAGACGCGCGGCACCCGGCAGCCACGGCACGACGCCGAAACACGGCCAGCCGGTAAAGCCTGCGACGGCGCGGATGCCGTCGTCAAACAGTGAGATGTCGCCGCGGAACTTGTTGATGATATAGCCCGCAATCATCGCCCGGTCGGCATCGTCGAGGATCGCATGCGTGCCGACCAGTGAGGCGATGACCCCGCCACGGTCGATATCGCCGATGAGCACGACCGGCACGCCGGCCAGCGTCGCAAAACCCATATTGGCGATATCGCCGGCCCTGAGATTGATTTCGGCCGGCGATCCGGCACCCTCGACGATGACGAGATCGGCGCCCGCAGCGACTTTTTCGAAGCTTTCCAGCACCGCGCCGAGCAGCTGCGGCTTCAGCCGCTGATAGTCCCGCCCCTTCGCCTGCCCGAACACCCTGCCCTGCACGATGATCTGGCTGCCGTTTTCCGACTGCGGCTTCAGCAGCACCGGGTTCATGTGCACCGAGGACGGCGTGCGCGCCGCCAGCGATTGCAGCCACTGCGCCCGGCCGATCTCGCCGCCGTCATCGGCAACCGCGGCATTGTTCGACATGTTCTGCGGCTTGAAGGGCCGAACGGTGAGGCCCCGATTGGCGGCCAGCCGGCAGAGGCCGGCGACCAGCACCGTCTTGCCGACATCCGAGCCGGTTCCCTGCAGCATGATCGCTCTTGCCATTGGCGGCCTGTATCCGTCCTTCGTTCAGGCGAGGCCTACAATGGCCGGCAATCCCGGGTCAAGGCGCCAGCTGAAAACGCGAAAACCGCGCATGGCCTTGGCTCTGCGCGGTTTGCCGAAAACTCAGGCGTCTTCACCCCTACACGGCGAAGCTCGCTTTCTCCGGTACGCACTACCTGAACCGGAGAAGCAGCGGTCATTGCCGCCACGACCCAACTGATAACGGCACATTCTTACCGGAGAGTTATTGAAGGCTTACGCAAATGTTAATTTTGATCTTTTTTGACTTTCTCGCCGAAATTTCTGCTGGGGATCCGCCGGCGATCGCCAACAGCGTGCAGTTCGCTTAAAGGCGCCATTTTCGGGATGTTGAGATAAATTATTCGAATTCAATCATTTAGTACTGCAACCATTAGCAGAAGACGGTTGATTTCTGCGAGCGAACGCGTAGGCTTCCCAAAAACGCCATTTTCGAGCCATGACCTGCGATAAGCTGCCGGAGCGCGTCTCAAAGACGCGGCGCTGTAAGGAAGAATTCGGGGAATGACGATGAAGACGTTTCTGATTCCGGCCGTCTTTGCCGCGGCTCTTTCTGCCGTCGCGCCGGCCGAAGCCGCAGAATGCGGCAAGGTTTCGATCGCTGAGATGAAATGGGCCTCGGCCGGAATTGCGGCGAACTTCGACAAGATCATCCTGGAAAAGGGCTATGGCTGCTCCGTCACCATCGTCGACGGCGACACCCTGCCGACCTTCGCCTCGATGAACGAGAAAGGCACCCCCGACATTGCCTCGGAATACTGGATCAACTCCGTCAGGGCCTTGCTCGATCAAGCGGTCAACACCGGCCGGCTGGTGCAGGGAGCCGAGATCCTGGCTGACGGCGCCGTCGAGGGCTGGTGGATCCCGAAATTCATCGCCGACGCCCATCCCGACATCCGTTCGGTCGAAGATGCGCTGCGGCATCCGGAACTTTTCCCCGCCGAGGGCGATGCGGCGAAGGGCGCGGTCTACAATTGTCCCGCCGACTGGAGCTGCCAGATATCGACCACCAACCTGTTCAAGGCGCTTGCCGCGGACAAGAAGGGCTTCGAACTCGTCGAAACCGGCAGCCCCAAACAGCTGGACGCTTCGATCGCCTACGCCTTCGACAACAAGGTCGGCTGGCTCGGTTACTATTGGGCGCCGACCGCCGTCCTCGGCAAATACGACATGACGCGGCTGAGCTTCGGCGTCGGCCACAACAAGGCCGAGTGGGACCGTTGCACCGCGGTCGCCGGCTGCATCAGGCCGCAACTCAATTCCTACCCGGTCTCGCGCGCTTTCACGTTGATGACCAGGTCTTTTGCCAGCCGTGCCGGACCGGTCACCACCTATCTCAAAACCCGCAAATGGGACAATCAGACGATTAACCAGGTGCTGGCCTGGCAAGACGAAAACCGCGAAAGCAACGAGGACGCCGCAATCCATTTCCTTCGCAATTACGAGGGCCTGTGGATGAAATGGGTTCCCGCCGATATAGCCGAGAAGGTCAAGGCGAGCTTATAACGACAAAAACACCATCAAGCATGGACGATTCGAGATGACAGGCAACGTTCCCTTCCCCGACCGCGATACCGTTGCGGAAAAGCTCGCCGCGCTGTCGGAGACGGACAAGTCATATCTGACGCTGCTCATGGAAAATATCGCTCAGGACGACAACCTGCTTGACGGCCTGCGCCGCCATCTCGATCTCGCAGCCGGTTCGCGGTTCCTGAACTCGCTGAAGCTCGAAAACCTCGGAGTATGGCTCGGAGCCCAAGCGCCGGATCGGCTGCAGATCCGGCTGATGGAAACTGCCCGCTCAAGCCAGCATCCTGCCTACCAAGCCTTCCGGACCGGTCTCGACCGATCCGGCGGGCTGGAAAAGGCTTATCCGCCGGTGAATTGATCCGGTCCCCGGTCAATACGTGATCCGACGATCCCCAGAGGAATCCGAACGGTCATTATTTCTTTGCCGCGCGGTCAACCGAGCGGCCGGCATCCTGGGTGGCGTTTACGGTGTTTGCCGTATCTTTTCCTATGCCGCGGATTGTGTTGCCGCAGGAGGAAAGGGCAAGAAGAACCATCAAGGCTGCGGCGATTTTGGCCGTTGTCGTCATTTCGAATATCCTTGTTTGAAATCAACCCCGAACGGCACTTATGCCGTTCGCGCCGATAACGCACAAGGGAACAAAAGGTTCAACCTGAAAGACATGCTCAGGCGGCGACCGCCTTTGCTCTCTCGGCAAAAGCGCCGCGAATGCTGTCGGCCACCGTCTCGATCGGCCCCGACACCTGCGAGGCGGTCAGCAGGCGGATATCGAAGGCGCCGAGTTCCGGCAGACCTTCCTGCGGGCCAAGGATCGCCATATCCTCGTTGACATAGGATAGCGGCAGCGGCGCAATGGCAAGATCGGAGAGCACGGCGGCGCGCTGCGCCATGGTGTGGCCGCTGAGATAGGCGACGCGATAGGGCCGCTTATTGCGTTCGAGCTGGGAAAGCGCCTCCTGGCGCCAGATGCAACCATCCTCCCAGATCGAGATCGGCAGGGGATCGCGGCGATGCGCCGAACCGCATCTGGCGCCGGCCCAGACCAGCCGCTCGCGGAACACCACCTCGCCGCCTGTCGGGAACGGCCGCGTCGCACAGTTGATCAAGGCCAGGTCGAGCCGCTGCTCCTCCATGCGCCTCTTCAGCCCGATGCTCATGTCGATCGTCACGTCGACCATGATGCCCGGATAGCTCTCGGCGAAACTCTTCAGGATGCTCGGCAACAGCCGCTCGCCGATATCCTCCGGCGCGCCGAGCCTGACGACACCGCTGAGCTCCGGCATGATGAAGCGCGACACCGCCTCATTCGATAGTGCCAGGATGTTGCGGGCATAAGATAGCAGCATCTCGCCGTGGCGCGTCAGCGATACCGAACGGGCGTCGCGTAGGAAAAGCGTCGCGCCCAGTTGCTCCTCGAGCTTCTTGATCTGCATCGACACCGCCGACGGCGTGCGGAAGACCGCCTCGGCGGCTGTGGAAAAATTGCCTGTCTCGGCGATGGCGACGAAGGTACGCAGCACATCGTTGTCAAGCAAAGGAATGGGACGGCGAAAGGGAAGGCTCATCGTCGCATCTTTCAATTTTTCTGATTTATAACCGCATATCATTTTGTTTGATTGAATGTCAATCGCTCCCCATAGTCTGCGTATCGGACCTGATGCAGCAAAGGAGGCTCGACATGGCCCATGCAAGCACATGGAATATCCTACAGACCTTTTCCGCATTCAAGTCGCGCCGGCGCAGAGATGCAAACCATGAACATGCGCTGCGGGAATTGAAACGATTTCCACCGCACCTGCTGGCCGACTGCCAGCGCGAAATGGAATTGCCTTTACTGAGCGTAGCGGCGCGGCCGGGTCGCCACCTGAGGATCGTGGATTCCCGCGCATAATGTGCTCGGTAGGTTTTTGAATCTTCGCGCAGGCACGACAGCACTCGGAAAAATCCTCCATCGAATGGCTTTCGTGCCGCGCCCCCATTGAACCCGAGCCTGCCGCCAGTCGTGGCCCGGATGCTCGATCCCCCGAAGGGTCACATCCCACCCAGCAGCTTGAAGGCGATGATCCACATGGTGAAAGCGACGAGCGTTTCCAGCATCCGCCAGGAAGACGGTTTCGAGAAAATCGGCCGCAGCCATGCCGCGCCATAACCGAGAGAAAAGAAGAACAGGAAAGAACCTGTCACCGCCCCCGCGGCAAACGAAGCCTGCTGTCCGGGATAGCGCGTCGAGATGGTGCCGAGCAGCACGACCGTATCGAGATAGACATGCGGATTGAGCCAGGTGAGCGCCAGGCAGATCGCAAGCGTCTGCCGGAAACTCGCCGTTTTGGCCTCCGCTGCGGTCAGGGTTGCGGAGGACCGGAAGGCGGAATAGAGGCTTTTTGCCCCATACCAGGCGAGAAACGCCGCTCCTCCATAACGCATGACCGGATCGAGCCAGGGCATGAACCTGGCGATCTGCTGCAGGCTGGTGACGCCAAGCACGATCAGCACTGCATCCGACAAGGCGCAGGCGAAGCAGACGGCGAAGACGTGTTCGTTGCGCAGGCCCTGGCGCAGGATGAAGGCGTTCTGTGCGCCGATCGCGATGATCAGGCTGAGGCCCATCATCAGGCCGGTGGCATAGATTGAAAAATTCATTGTTTCGGCAAGGCCCCAGACTTCGGTGGGCTTGCAGTATCGCCGTCGCTTGAATTAGGCTAGTTAATCCGACTTATCCAAAGTAAGCAAAACTAATCCATGCTTGATTATCCCGCTCTCCGCGCTGTCGCAACGATTATCCAGATGGGCAGCTTCGAGAAGGCCGCGACCGTGTTGAACGTGACGCCTTCGGCCATTTCGCAGCGTGTCAAGCAACTGGAAGAGCGTCTCGGCACCGTCCTCATCGTCAGGGGCACTCCCTGCACGGCGACCGAGAAGGGAGAATGGCTCTGTCGCCATATGGAGAATGTCGGCATGCTCGAAGCCGAACTGTTCGGTCAGCTGCCGGCTCTCGTCGATCCCGACGAGCCACGCCAAAGGGTGACGCTCCAGATCGCCACCAATGCCGACAGCCTCGGGACATGGTTCGTCGAAGCCATGTCGACCTTCGCCAGGAATTCTTCCTATCTCTTGAACATTGCCGTCGACGACCAGGATCACACCGCCGAATGGCTGCAGCGCGGGCGGGTGATCGCGGCCGTCACCAGCCTGGAAAAGCCGGTCCGCGGATGCCGGCGTTTTGCTCTCGGCGTGCTGCGTTACCACGCCACCGCAACCCCGGACTTCATCGCCCGCCACTTTCCGAATGGCGTCACCGCCGAGGCGGTCCGCAACGCGCCTGCCCTAACCTTCAACCAGAAGGACAGACTGCAGAGCAGCTGGGTGAGGCAGACATTCGGACGCGATCTCGATTATCCCACCCACTGGCTGCCGTCGCCGCAAAGTTTCGTCGAGGCCACCCTTTCGGGCATGGCCTGGGGCATGAACCCGACCCAGCTGACCCGCGAGCATTTCGCATCGGGACGGCTGGTGGAACTCGTTCCCGGCACCCCGCTCGACGTCCCGCTCTACTGGCAGATAAACCGCCTCGCCGCCGACCGCCTGGCAGAGCTGACGCGCGAGGTCATCACCGCGGCCAAGCGCAATCTCTAAAGAGCCGCTCAGAACATGCAGCGACTCAAACAGGCGCCATTACTAAGCTGTGCGGCTGCCGAATTCGCTGGTTTCGTCGAAATTCTTAGCCGATCCGCTCGCTCTCGCCGGATAGCTCCTGCGGAGCTTCAGTGGCGGGCGTCGCCGCAGCTGATGCCTCGGTCTCGCTGCTCTCGGACGCCTCGAGCTTGGCAATCTTGGCTTCCAGCGTCTCGATGGATTTTTCGATTGTCGCCTTCTCCTCTTCGTCCTGTGTTTGCGACAGGGCTGTCTGCTTTTCGGCAAGCTGCGCCTCGAGAGAGGCAATCCGATGAACTGGAAGATTTTGATGAACTCAAAAGGGTGGATGCAGAACTGGAAATCGCGCTCTAGAGTTGCGCATCACCCAGCTCGGCGCCGCTTTGAGTATTATTACGCCCCTACTCGATAGCGATGATCTCCAGCTCCTGGCCACCCGCTTCCACCACATCGCCGACAGCCTTGCCGATCAGCAACCGCGCCACCGGCGAGACATAGGAAATCGATCCGGCCTTGGGATCGGCTTCGTCCTCGCCGACGATCCGATAAGTCTGCACGCGCCCGTCGTCGCGGCTGAAGGTCACCTTACTGCCGAAGGCGACGGTGCGGGTTGACGTGGGGTCGGGCATGAGCTGAGCGGTCCGCAGCCGTGCCGCGAGGTAGCGCAGGTCGCGCAAGGGACCCGCCGCCTGCCGCCGCCGTTCGTTGACGTCATCGATGGTATTCGCGGCGTCATAAGCCTCGCGCGCTTGCTGGAACTGTAATTTCAGCGCCTTCAATCCTGTTTCCGTCACAAGATTCAGATGCGGTGAAATCGGGCGATCGGGCAGCAGGGTTTCCGAAGCGGTTTCGAAACTCTCTTCCTTGGTGAAAGCGACGGCCAATTCCGTACTCCGTTTTTTTGGGACGCAAATGCGCTTATGGCTGATGGGCGATCCCCCACATTCGAAACATACATACACCCGCCGCAGACGAACCGCCAACCTCAGCTCATCGGCCACGGGGAACGTCCCGTCCCCCTCGGCGTTAGCACCCGTGACGCATCGTGGCCGAGGAGGACCAATGCCCGACGACCGACGGAAATCCCCCGGCCTCATCCGGAGCGAAACATGCCTTCGTTGCTGACGGACGCCATGCCGCTGACGCCGAGCTGGTGGGATATCGCCCTACGCATCGCACTGACGGTGATTGCCGGTGGTCTCATCGGCCTCGACCGCGAACGCAGCGGCCATGCCGCAGGCTTCAGGACCACCATCCTGGTGGCGCTTGCCGCCTGCATTGCCATGGTCCAGGCGAACCTGCTTCTGTCGACCTACGGAAAAACGCTGAGTTTTTTCACCCAGATGGATGTGCTGCGCTTTCCCCTCGGCATCCTGACGGGCGTCGGTTTCATCGGCGGCGGCGCGATCCTCAGGCGCGGCGACATGATGACCGGCGTCACCACCGCGGGGACCTTGTGGTTCATGACGGTGGTCGGCCTCTGCTTCGGCGGCGGCCAGATCGTCACCGGGACGGTCGCCACCATCGTTGCCTTCATTGTCCTGTCGCCATTGAAGCGCCTGGACACATGGCTGCGCTGCGAACGCAAGGCAACGCTCGTCATCCACTGCCCCGATGCCGATATCCCCAACCTGTCGGCGGTGCTGAGGCCTCTGGAATGCCATGCCTTGTTCATTTCATTCGGACCGACGAGCGATGGCCGCACCGGGGCAACATTCGAACTGCGATGGATGGCGAAAGACCCCGACGCGTCCGCCCGGGCGATCCTGAAAGGCCTATCCGAGGCCCATGACGTCGCCGGTTTCTCGATGCAGTCGACGACGAGCTGAACTCCCGCGCGATGCCTTCCGCCTCCTTCATTTGGAGACGTGCTGCGGCTTTCCCTTGGTCTTTGTCGATGCGAATTCCTCAAGCTGCTTTTCGCTCATGGACTCTTCCATCTGTTTGGAGGCGCCTTTGAGTTCCTTCTTGGGCGTCTCGCCGCGTTTGGCCGAGAGTGCGGCACCCGCCGCCTTCTGCTGGGCCTTGGATTTGGCTGGCATATCGATCTCCTTTTCGTTGGGATCAGCCGCCCTCAAATCTTCCTGAGTTCGTCTGGCTTGTGCGCGGCTCGTTTTCCCGATTTGTCGCTCTCGACAATATATTGCGGTTGCGCCGCCGATGCCTTCACTGTGTGGCCTTTGATCTTCGTCGGGCTGGTCTGTTTCTTGACCACCCTGCCCTCGGTCTTTCCCTGACTGGTATCCCAGCTCACCTCGTCGCCCTTTTTCAACTGCTTGGCCATGCGGGTTCCCTTGCGGCGAGGAGGCTGCGGCAAAAGCCGCAGCCGACCGCTCGTCAGTTGATGGTGGCCCACTGGCTGCGGACATCCCTGGCGTTCTTCGACAAATGAACATGCGCGTCGACGTGATCGACCCAATCGATCGGGATCAGGTGATGCTTGCCGTCTTCCGAGTCGGTCTTCGTCAGCTTGATGCGGGTGGGCCCGTCGAGATGATCGACCGTCCCCATATGGGTGCCGTCGGCAGCCCGCACTTCCATATGTTCTCGGATCTGGTCTGCGGAAATCATCATTTCCTCCTTTGCGTCGTTGTCAGCTACCAAGCGGCAACGACGTGGAGCGGAGTTGGTTCCGATGCGTCCTGCCGCAGCTGGAATTATGCTGACCAGGCGGATCTTGACGAACCCGCTTTAAACAGAACCGTTCAACCTATTGATTTCTGGCGAAACGCGGCTTTTAAAGCGAATTGGGGTGTGGCCGCCGTCGGCCCAAACCGGACATCTGCGCATCCTTCTATGAAGGCGAGCTGTCAGCGTCGAGTTCACTCCTCACGAGATGAGGAATGTTCTGCGGAGCAACGCCGATATCTCGGAGGCAGTGCCCCGGTAGACCCCGAAAGTATCTTTTGAGATGGCGTTGCGCCCGAAGCCGCTGCCGTTCAACCAAGAGCGTTGACAGCCTGCTCTGCAGTTTCTGATGAAAATCTTTGAAGCCTAAGTCCGTCATCGAAATCACGACATCCTCCAATATCCGCCTCACGGACCTGATATCAATACAGAATTCAGACAGTCGCATATTGTGCGAGGAGCAGGAAACGAGTAATTCTTGCCGCAATGTTAAGTTTTCTTTGAAGCCAAGATGCGCGATATTCCAGGGATGCGGGCGCTGAAGACGCTTGATGCGGCCGGGCGGCATTTGAACTTCAGCCGTGCTGCTGACGAGCTTGGCGTGACCCCGGCGGCCGTCAGCTATCAGATCAAGGAAATCGAAGACCAACTCGGTTTATCGCTTTTCACACGCACCAATCGTTCCATCCGGATGACCGAAGCAGGGGCAGTTCTTTGCAATGCTTCCGCTGAAGCGCTCGAACTAATGAGACGTGCAGTCACGCAGGCACGTAGGCGCATACCCGCTTCCGGTCAGTTGACTGTTTCAGTTGATCCAGATTTCGCTGCCAAATGGCTGATGCAACGCCTCAAGAGCTTCCGCAACCTCTGGCCGGACGTAGACGTGCGGTTCGATGTCTCCACGGAGGTCCGCGACTTTGGGCTGGATGACATTGATGTGGCCATTCGCTCTGGTGCAGAAAGCTATCCTGAACTTTGTGCGCATCGATTGTTCGACGATGTTGTAGTGCCCGTTTGCAGCCCCCACCTGCTATCGTCCGAGACCCCGCTGAGAGAGCCCGCCGATCTTCTCAATCACACCTTGGTCCACATCGAATGGGCCCCGAGAGGTGTAGCCTGGCCGAATTGGCAAATGTGGATGGCCGCCGCCGGGGTCGGCGACTTCGACGGCAGCCGCACGGTTGCTCTGAAAACCTCGGCGGAAATGCTTCAAGCTGCTATTAATGGCGACGCCATAGCCCTTGTCGATTTAACAAGCGTAGCAAACGATCTGTCGCAGAACCGCCTGGTCCGCCTATTCGATCTCAGTATCCGCATCGCGCCCCAATTTGCTTATTTTCTGGTGTACCCGCAGGAAAGCGCTTCTGATCCCGGGGTTGTTGCGTTTCGTGATTGGGTTCTCGATGAAGCTGGCCGGATGCAGCCCTAGAACATTGGATGGAGAATGCTGCCTGAGGCGCAAAGAAGCCCTCGTGCTGCCCACCACCCTGCATAGGGGACGCCTCCGCGACGGGCGTCATTTGATCACGATTTTGGGCACCGATGCGGTGTCGTTGAGCTTTCACGTCTGGCGGCCTAATATAAGCTATGGCCCATCTGCTACCAGTTTCGAGAAACTCCGACGACCACTTTTGGTCGGTGGTGGATTTATTCACCGGCTGGCCTGTCGACTACTACGGGATCATCCTCGATTCTCTAGAGGCAGATGAAGCTGATCGAGTGGTCGACATCATGAACGAAACCGACCTTCCTGACCGCAATGAACTTCGCCGCCTACGTTAGACAGCCCCCGATGATCTATTTCACGAGCGATACCCATTTTGCAGACCCTCGGGTCTTAAGGATCGACCGTCGCCCATTCGCCGACATGACTGCGCACGATGTCACCCTTATTCAATACTGGAATTCCGTGGTCAGCGTAGACGACGAGGTCTGGCATCTTGGAGATTTCATGCTGCAACGAGGCGGCGACTGCGATCAGCTGCTGTCCATGCTGAACGGCCGGAAGCATCTGATCGTCGGAAATAATGACCACGTCACAACCACTCAGGCGTCTGGCTGGTCGAGCGTGCAACACTACGCCGAGTTGGTCATTGATGATCAACAGCTTGTCCTCTGCCACTATCCTTTCAGAACCTGGAATAAGATGGGAAAGAAATCCCTCAATCTCCATGGCCACTCTCATGGGAAGCTTAAGCCCCTGCCCCGCCAATACGATGTCGGGGTCGATGCGCAAGGGCTGAGGCCTGTGCCCCTGTCAACGATTGTTAGCAGACAAGGCAGCGGATCACTGGGCGCTATCCGTGCCTAAGCGGTCACTTCCACTTTGCAGCCCATTCACGCAGTTCTGCTTTGGCCTTGTCCGGCCATTCCTTAACGGGCGGATTGACCTTGATCTTTTGACCTGAAGGCTTCCAGGCGAGGTATATTGTCCTCGATGCGAGATCAGCGACAACGACGGCCTCCTGATCCATACACATGTGACGCGAGCAAGACGTGCCAACAAAGAGGTCGCCTTTGAACTCCCCTGACCCCACCCCAATCAGAATATCGTTCACGAGCGCCTTGTCGCTGCCTGCCAGACGGTTGATCTCCGCCCCGATTTCCGCGTAGTCCAGTAGCCCACCTGGATGCGTGACGAAGCGCTCGCGCAGTTGATCCAAGCCCTTCTTCGTGTCGGCGACGAACGCCTCGCCTTTGACCTCCTTGAAGCCTGCGCTGGCCGACCATTCCCACTTCTGTCCGGGTTGATTTGGTGTAGCAGAGCTCGATAGGATCAGCGTTTCCTCCGACGGTTTCACGGTCACTGGAAAACAGCTGTCGAATGGTCTATCGATCCTTGGGTTACCGTCGTTCGGAAACGAGATCACGAACGGCGAACCTTCGCGAGCGTTGCCTCCGGCAGACGAAGTCCCCACGGCGACACCGATCCCTTTCACAACGTGTACCTTGTCAATATCTACGTAGTAGTTCTTGAGGACCTCGCGGTCATCGATCTTCAGGCTATCTTGGCTGTCCGTGGTCTTCGATATGGCGACGTGGTGACCAAATAGACGCATATCCAATTCGCCTGCGGTGGCGGCTGAAATCCAAGAGGTGGCGGCGATCAGCGCCAAGCTCGCGCCAAATGTTTTTGCTATATCCATACCCCCCAAGCACTGCAGTGTGTCTCGCTGTACGGCTCCAACGACATATAGTTCGAGACCTTGGAGCAAGGTGATCCACACAGCATCCTGTTCAGCAATGGGGGCACCGAGATGCAAATTGTGATAGACACTATCGACCCCGACGGCGGGTGTCGCGCTTTGATTGTCGAGCCAATAGACTGTGATGGCACCATGCTGCTCGTCCGTAGGAACGCCCGGGACATTCGCATTACTGATGTTGGCTGGAATGAATGTGAGGTTGCGGCGGCTGTCATCGACCTCGCGGACAATCACATGCTAGGCCTCGCTGCAAATAAAGACGCTGATGTCTTGATCGCTCTGTTGCGAAAAATGACCTAAGGCTGCCCATCCAAAACTCTTCGGTGACGTAGGCTAACTTTGGGCCATTCTTCGGGGCTGCAGGTCATTTGTATCGTCGTAGCCTAGCGGCTGGTTTCACCCTACCCCCTGCAGATGCCCCTAGCTCGAAGAATCGTTCTTCACTGTCCGATCTATCGACCTGAGCCCTCGCGAACCTCGTTGAGCGATACGTCAGCGACGGGGTGTCATTGCTCGCCATCGTCGGCTGAGGACGGCTCGGCAGGAGCGCAGCCATCGTTCAATATCTCTGATGTTATCCATAAGCTCTATTCGTTTGAATGATGGATTGCCGAGGCCCATATTGTGATCATGGACATGGACGAAGCCTCCCATCGAACCATGCCCAGACCTAAAGAAAGGAACGGAAAATGACTACGCTCACCTATCGGGGTGCCGGCAAGTCGCTCACCTCCGGCGACGGCCGCTTCGACCTGGCACATTATGCCCGTAGCATGGTGCTTGCCTGGACGCGCTGGCGGACGGCTCGCGAAATCGAAGCCATGCCTTTCGACATCCGCAAGGATATCGGCTGGCCGAGCACGGACGACAACAAACACCGGACCGTGTAACGAATGCGACATTCTCCTCAAGATGACGGCGGCGCCTGCATCACGCGGCGCCGCCTTTTTCGTGGCGTGATCATCCATTCCCGGCCCGTTTTCAGTCTTGAATTTCAGTCGCCTTTCAGCCTGTTCCTTGCCTCAACCGCGATCCTCCCGGCAGTTTGACCGGTCAGATATCGGCCGATGTCGCATATTTGCTCTTCCCGGCCGCATTTTTCCATGCCAGTGTCGCTTTCAGGATATCGGCGCGACGCATTCCGCGCAACGAATATGTCATCGTTCCTCGAGGATGGATTTCGCTATGAACAGGATGCAGATCAAGAAGCGTTCGCTGGTCTTCTTTATGGTACCGCAATTCACCATGCTGCCCTTTTCGGCGGCCGTGGACACGTTGCGCATCGCCAATCGCATGCTCGGCTATCAGGCCTATACCTGGCGGCTCGCCTCCCTCGACGGGGACAAGGTCTATTCCTCCTGCGGCATCGGCGTCGAGGCGAATTCCTCGCTCGCCGAGGAGCGCCGCCATCTCGGCGGCGAAAACCGGCCGGGCATGGTGCTCGTCTGTTCCGGCATCGATGTCGAGCAATTCAACAACAAGTCGGTCAATGCCTGGCTGCGCGAATGCTACAATCGCAGCGTCGCCGTCGGCAGCCTCTGTACGGGCGCGCATGTGCTGGCCCAGGCCGGGCTTTTGAATGGCAAGCGCTGCGCCATCCACTGGGAAAACCTGCCGGGCTTCTCCGAAGCCTTTCCGCAGGCGGAGGTCTATGCCGATCTCTATGAGATCGACGGCAATCTCTATACCTGCGCCGGCGGCACCGCCTCGCTCGACATGATGCTGAACCTCGTCGGCGAGGATTTCGGCGAAAGCCTCGTCAATCGCATCTGCGAACAGCACCTGACCGACCGCGTGCGCAACCCGCACGACCGGCAGCGCCTGCCGCTGCGCGCCCGTCTCGGCGTGCAGAACGCCAAGGTGCTGTCGATCATCGAGTTGATGGAAGGCAATCTGGCCGAGCCGCTGTCGCTGATCGAGATCGCCGATGGCGCCGGCCTCTCCCGCCGGCAGATCGAACGGCTGTTCCGCCAGGAGATGGGCCGCTCGCCGGCCCGCTACTATCTGGAAATCCGCCTCGACCGCGCCCGCCATCTGCTGGTGCAGTCCTCGATGCCCGTCGTCGAGGTCGCCGTCGCCTGCGGCTTCGTCTCGGCTTCGCATTTCTCCAAGTGTTATCGCGAACTCTACCATCGCTCGCCGCAGCAGGAGCGCGCCGAGCGCAAGATGACCATGGCGACCGCGCGCCAGCAGGCGGTCGCGGCCTGAGAGTTTGAAAGAGAGCGCCGCCCGAAATGAAAGGGCGGCGCCTCGCCCGAATAGCTTATTGCGCCGCTTCTTCCGTCATCCTGGCGTCGGAATAGACCTGGTTGCGCCCTCTGTGCTTGGCCATATAGAGGAACTGGTCGGCGGCGTTGAGATAGTTCTCGAAGGTTTCGTAGCCCTCGATTTCGGCGATGCCGATCGAAATCGTGACGCCGAGTTCCTCGTCGTCGGCGGTGACCTTCAGCCGGGAAATGTCCGAGCGGATCTCGTCGCAGAGCTTGGTCGCCGCAAGGGAATCCATCTGCGGGAAAAGGATGGCGAATTCCTCGCCGCCAAGCCGCGAGAGAAGATTGTCGCTGCCGTCGAAGATCGTGAACAGCCTGTTTGCGACAGCCTTCAGCACCTTGTCGCCGATCTCGTGGCCGTAGGTGTCATTCAGCCGCTTGAAATGGTCGATATCGAGAATGGCGACCGAACTCGGCACTTTCAGCCGAAGACACTCGTTCACCAGCTTCGGGCCGTTGTCGTAGAAATAGCGGCGGTTGTAGAGGCCGGTCAGATAGTCGCAAGCTGCTGCCGCCCGCAACTGCCGCATCTGCGCCAGCGTTTCGGCATTGTTGGCGATGCGGCATTGCAATTCCTCGGCGACGAAGGGCCGGTAGAGGAAATCGCTGGCGCCGGCCTTGAGGAAACTGGCAGACAGCATGCGGTCATTGGAGGCGGAAACACCGATGACGCGCAGCCTGTCCGAGCCGAAGCGGTGGCGGATGCGCCGCGTCAGCTCGTAGCCGCTCATATCGGGCATGTGGTGGTCGGTGACGACGAGTTCGATATCGCTGTAAGCCTCGAGTGCCGCCAATGCCTCGAGCCCCGAATTGGCCTCGACGACGAGATATTGCTGCGCCTTCAGCAGATCGACCAGCACCCGGCGCGCCGAGACGACATCATCGACGACGAGCACCCGCGTCTTGCGGTTGGAGATCGCGCGGCGGACGGTGGCGACCAGATTGTCGAGCGCGAATTCATTGTCCTTCAGCACGTAATCGATGACATTGCGCTCCATGATCTTGTTGCGCGTGTTGAGATCGAACGTGGCGGTGAAGACGATTGCCGGGATATCGTGCTCGATCGTGCAGTCGAGCGCTTCGCCATAGGGCGAATCCGGCAGGTTGAGATCAACGACGGCCATGGTGTAGCCGTGACCGTCCTCGGCAAGTTCTTTGCGAAGCGCCTTTAGCGAGGAGCAGGATTTGACCGCGAGACCGAGTTCGGTCTGGAACCGGTGGCAAAGCACGGCGGAAAACATACGGGAATCTTCAACCAGAAGTATTTTAAGCCCGCCGGAGCGGAGCCCGATGCCATCTCGCTGAAAATCCGCTTGAAAAGCCACAGCCGCTAATCCCCCATGCGTCCGATGGCCTCGACTCGGCCCTCTCCCCGGCGGGGCGAACGATAACCGAGAGGCCTGCGCGCGTGAAGGGGACAAATAGCGGCGTTACTTGCAATTGCAGAAATTCGACGACGGTGTGCGACCGCCGTCTCCGCGCCTGTGGCGACGCCGATACTGGAAGGGCCGTCAGGCAACCGCCCGCTCCTTGCGCATCGACTGGATTTGCAGCAGCGTGTCGAGGTTCTGGTTGACGCGGCAGTAGAACTCCTCGTCGATGAACGGGCGCAGCATGAAATCATTGCCGCCGGCCTTCAGGAAACGCGCCGAAAGCAACCGGTTCGAGGAGGAGGAAACACCGATGATGCGCAGCTCGTGCGAGCCGATATTGGAGCGAATGCGCCGCGTCAGCTCGAATCCGTCGATGTCGGGCATGTTGTAGTCGGTAATCATCAGGCCGATATCGCGGTTGGCCTTCAGGATCTCCAGCGCCTTGGCGCCGTTCTCGGCGGTGCTGACACGGAAATTGTAGCGTTTCAGCCGGCTCGACAGCAGCGCGCGGGCCGTCGCGCTGTCGTCGACGATCAACACGTGGTGACGATGATTGGTCAGGAACCGGCAGATCGATTCCGCCAGAAGATCGACGGCGAAGATATTGTCCTTGAGGATATAATCGACAATGTCCTTGGCCATCAGCTTGTCGCGCATGCTTTCATGGAAGGTGCCGGTAAAGACGATTGTCGGTATGGAAAGATCGACCAGATATTCGAGCGCTTCGCCGTTTTCGGCGCCGGGCAGGTTGATGTTCGAAATTGCCAGCGTGATCGGATCGGAAGACTTGTCATAGGAAAACTGCAGATCCTCGAAGCTGCGGCAGATTTCGACGTCGATGTCGAACAGCTCCTTGAGGCGTTTGCTGATCATCGAGGTGAATACGTTGGAATCTTCCGCGACAATAATGCGCGCACCGGCAAACATCTCCCCGGAATATTGCATCCCCGAAATACCTAGAAACGCCATAGCAAACCTTTGATGTAAATCTGTCCCCGGATCAAACCGATACATCAATTGATTTGACCAATGATTAATCAGCCCTGCTGGATATGAAGCGAAGAAGCGGCCGGAAGAGGCTGCCTCGGATTTCTTGCAGATATGATTAAGAAATCAGCCGCGGTACGCCGATCAACTCCAGCCGGGGGGCACACCGATCAGCCATCACCCTGCGAAGCGATTATAAACACGCTGCGACCGACACGCCGAGAGGTTCTCCCATGACCCAATCCGAACCGGTGATCGAATGGCTCCTCGATTCCGACCCGTCGATACGGTGGCAGGTGATGCGCGACCTGCTTGACGCCCCGGAGCGAAATTGGATGGCCGAGCGGGCGAAAGTCGAAACCGAAGGTTGGGGCGCCAGGCTGCTTGCCTGCCGGGACGAGGACGGGCAATGGGCGGGCGGCGCCTTCCTGCCCGCCGGTTTCGATCCCCAGGAGTGGCACGAGCACGGCCAGCCGTGGACGGCCACAAGCTTTTCGCTGTCGCAGCTCAGGGAGTTCGGTCTCGATCCCGCCTGCGAGCAGGCCAGGCGCGTCGTCGAGCTGATCGGCGCCAATGCCAGTTGGGAAGAAGGCGGCCAGCCCTATTGGCAAGGCGAAGTCGAAGAATGCATCAACGGCCGCACTGTCGCCGACGGCGCTTATTTCGGCATCGATGTCTCGCCGATCGTCGACAGGCTGGCCGGCGAGCGTCTCGACGACGGCGGCTGGAATTGCGAGAGGATCAACGGCTCTCACCGCTCCTCCTTCGCCAGCACCATCAATGTGCTGGAGGGACTGCTGGAGTTCGAGAAATCGACCGGAGGCACGCCGCGATCCCGCGAATCGCGCCGGACGGGCGAAGAATTCCTGCTCGAGCGTCACCTCTTCTGCCGTCTCGGCACCGGCGAGCCGGCCGACAAAAATTTCCTGCAGTTCCTGCACCCGAACCGCTGGCGCTACGACATCCTGCGCGCCCTCGATTATTTCCGCGCCAGTGCCATCCTGACCGCCGCCGCTCCCGATCCGCGCCTCGGCGAGGCGACCGAGCATCTGCGCTCCCGGCGCATTCAGGACGGCCGCTGGCCACTCGACTGGAGCCTGCCGGGGCGTGTGTGGTTCGATGTCGACGACGGGCAAGGCGAGCCCTCACGATGGATCACGCTCCGTGCGATGCGGGTGCTCAAATGGTGGGACGCTCAGCTCTCAATCGATGCCTGACGCCAAGCTCAGCGTGCGCAGGAAATGCGCCTCGATCTTGCGCAGCAATTCGCCGCGATCAGCAGGTGTTTCGCCGACCGGCTGATTGACCGCGCCGTGCAGGGCATTGAACAGGAACACCGCGGTAAAGCCGGGATCATCGACCGACCAGGCATCCCCGCCTGCCCCGCCGGCGAGCAGTTCGCTCAGATGGTCGATCAGGATGTTGCGCGACAGGCCTTCCCGCGTTGCCGGGGGCTCGGCCACGAAGGCCAGATGATGCAAGCCGGCCGCGTCGAGATAGCCGGTGGCGCATGCCGTCGACCAGGCGGAGAGCTTGCCGCACCAATCCGTTTGCTTTCGTTCCGCGACCGCCACGACAATGCCATCGAGAACGCCCTGCACGAGCATGGCGTCGAGAAGCTGGTCGTCGCTGAAGGGTCTCAGGCAGAATTTCCAGAACCAGCTCGGAGGGCCGGGACAGGCGCGTGCCGAGCGGTGTCACGACGAACGGCCGGTTACAAGGGCGCCTTCGCCAAGGAAGAAGGCGAGAAAGGTGCTCGATGCCGAGGGCAAGCGGATCGTCTGATCCCGCTTACTTGACGACGGCCGAGCCCTTGACGATGTCTATCGTCTCGCCGCCGTCGAGGCCGATGCGGTCGCCGTCGGGCGTCGTCATGAAGCAGCCGGAGGAGCAGAGGTTTTCCGAAGCGCCGGCATCGACCACGACTTCGACGCGCTGGCCGCTCTCGGTGATGACGAGCACCACGGCAGCTGGATCGGTGTTGGTGATGGATGCCGCCTGGACCGCGGGCGCGGCAAGCAGCGGGATAAGCAAAACGGCGGCAAACCTTGCCATCATGTGCGGCGGCGCGGGCGCGCCCTCCCCTCGAAAGATCGGTGCTGCCCTCGGCAGCAATCCCGATGGAGGAGATCATGCACATAGACCTGTGAATGATGGCTGAATGAGCCGTTCAGCTTTTCAGGCTGCCATCCGCCGTCCGCCCACGCAGCTGCCGCACCGGCCGCTCCTCTTCCTCGATGGGCTTGTTCTTTGGATCGTCCTGGCCGTCCGTCCGCTCCTTGACGGTATTGGCAAGGACCGGCGCGGCATCGCGATGAATGGTGAGGTCGCTCTGCGGCAGCGGGATCTCGATACCTTCAGCCTTGAAGCGCCGCAGGATCTCGATCCTGAGATTGTTGCGCACCGTCATGCCGTCGCCCATATCGGCGAGGAAGAAACGCAGCTCGAAATCGAGCGAATAGGGGCCGAAGCGCAGGAATTCGACCTGCGGCTCGGGATTGCGCATGACGAGCGGAATCTTCGCCGTCAGCTCCAGCAGGATATCCATCACCTTCTGCGGATCGGCGTCGTAGCTGACGGAAACCGGGATTTCCGAGCGGCCGATCTTGTTGCGGTGCGTCCAGTTGCCGACGAGGCCGTTGATCAACTCCGAATTCGGCACGATGATCGACTGCTTGCGGAAAGTCTCGATCTCGGTGGCGCGCACCGAGATGCGCTTGACGATGCCTTCGGCTGTGCCCGAGACGACGTGGTCGCCGACCTTGAACGGCCGCTCGACGAGCAGGATCAGGCCGGAGACGAAGTTGGAGACGATGTTCTGCAGGCCGAAACCGATGCCGACCGAAAGCGCGGAAGCGACGAGCGCCAGGCTCGACAGATCGATGCCGGCCGACGAAACGCCGATGATCGCCGCCAGGCCGACGCCGAGATAGCCAATGCCCGTCTTCACCGAATTGCGCACACCGAGATCGACATGGCTGCGCGCCATCACATTGCTGTCGAGCCAGCGCTGCAGCCAGCGCGACAGGAGATAGACGCCGGCAAACAGCAGGATGCCGGTGCAGATGCCGAGCAGCGAGATGCTGATGCCACCGAGCTTGACCTCGGTGAACAGCCGATAGGCGATGAGCTGCAGGTCCTGCACATGGAAGCCCCAGAGCAGCAGGATCAGGGGCACACCGACGACGAGCGCCACCGCATAGATGGCGAGGCCGACGACCAGGCCGGCCTGGTCGATCGCCACCGGTCCGAGATTGAAGCGGCGCGTCAGGAAGCGCGCGAAGAAGGTATCGCCGAAGCTTTCTTGCCGCGATATCGCCTTACCCGAAAGCAGGCCGACATACATGGTGGCGACGACAGCGCCGGTGATGATGAGCTGCGTGGCGACGAAGCGCGCCAGCCCGACGTAACCCGCAAGCGCCGTGACGATCAGGCCGGCGCCGACGACGCGCAGGATGATCGCCATGCCGCGCGGCCAATGCCGGCCCGGAGCATCGGGATCGCCGTTTTTCGCCAGCATCGGCTTGCCGAACGAGGCCACGATCAGGATCATGCCGATGATCAATGCGGCGATCAGGCTTCTCACCACCGTCAGCACCAGCGGCGAGCCCATCGCTTCGCCGATCGAGCCGAAGAAATAATCGAGCCCGTTGATAATAGCCATCGCCAGCAGGCAGTAGCCGATCGAGAGTGCGCCGAGATTGGAAAGCCGCACCAGCCGCCAGTGCGGTTCGTGCGGCGCGAAGATGGCGTTGACGAAGCGGCCGACGAAATAGACGAGCCCGATCGTCCCGAACAGCGCACCGATGACAGGGGCGATGTCAGGCCTCAGCACATTGAAACTGTTGAGGAAGAAGAACGACGTGACGAGCAGGACCGAAAGCGCCAGCGTGCGGATCAGCGTCGACCAGAAGGCGATCGACAGCCGGCCGATATAGGACGGGTTTTCGATCGCCTCGTCCCGGCGCAGATAGGAGCCGAACAGCCGATAGCTGCCGGAGAGCAGGATGAGCGCCGAAGCGAGCGACAGGAAAATCGCGGCAAACAGCGGGAAACGCTTGAACTTCCAGACGAAAGAGGTCCAGCTCGACAAAGCCTGCGAGAATTCGCCAGCCTCGTGCACGAAGGCGCTGGCGGCATCGTCAAGCACCGAGACGGAGATCTCGGTGCGCCTGAAAAGCGTGTCGGCAAAAAGCCGCCGCCGCATCTCGATGATCTCGTTGACGAGCTTCGTCACCGCGATCGACAGGTTTTCGGCGTCGCCCGTCACCGCATTGATCTGCGCCCGCTCGGCGGCGAGCGCGTTGCGTTCCTGGGTGACGATCTCGGCTTCGGGAGGCTGGCCATCCTTCGGCGGCTCGCCGATCTCGGCAAGCCGGTTCTTGATCTGGTCGAAACGCGGCCTGAGATTGACCGATATGGTGATGACGGCGCGGCTGAGTTCGTCGGCCTTGGTCGCAAGCCCGACCAGGGCATCGTCATTATCGGCATTCCCTTTGACGCTGTCCTGGAGGGCGACAAGCTCCGTCTTCGCCTTCTCGATCTCCTTCGCTGCCTGGTCGAATGGCGTATCCACGGGCGCCGGCGCGGCTGCCTGTGTCTGCGTTTCCTGCGCGAAGGCCACGGCACCTTCGAAAGGCGCGCCGGCACACGCCAGCGTCACGAGAAGAATGGTGCGAAGCAGGATGGACCTCAGCCGCAAAAGCGCCTCCGGAAAGGTTGTCGTCGGAATGGAATTCCAGCTTTTCCTAGCAAAGAAAGGCGACAGGATGGCGGAAACTCCTGGAAAGGCTCAGAAACCGGCGCCGGGCTTGGAGAGATAATCGCGCTCCCCGGCCGTCGACTCCCGTCCGAGCATCGCATTGCGGTGTGGAAAGCGGCCATAGGCGGCGATCACGTCGCGGTGGCGGATCGCATAATCCAGATATTCCGCATCGCCGAGCGCACTGAACAATGCCACCGAGCGTTCCTGCTCGCCAAGGTCTTCGGCATGTTCGAAGGGCAGATAGAAGAAGGTGCGGCAGGCGGTCTCGACCGCCTGGTCGGCGCCGGCGGCAAGCGCGAGCTTGGCCTCTCGAAGCGCCAGCCAGTCGGTGGCGAAGGCAAGCGGCGTGCCGCGATAAATGTTGCGGGAAAACTGGTCGAGCACGATGATGGCCGCGAGCCGGCTTTCCGCATCGGCCCGCCATTCGTCACCGATGCCTGCGGCAAGGGTAAGATGCGTCTCGCGAAAACCCTCGCGGATCTCGGCGTCGAGTTCCGCCGGCGGCCGGAACCAAAGCTCCCGGCCGCATCGGACGAACCAGAAATCGTAAACTTCCTGCGGCGTACGGATCGTCATCATGTTCGCCTTCCCTAACGTTAAGCCTCTTATATCACTCTAGTAAGATGTTGGAGAAATTGGACAATGATGTGCCAAGCGGCCCCTCATCCGCCTGCCGGCACCTTCTCCCCGCGCGCGGGGCGAAGGGGGATCGCCGCAAGCTTTCCGTCCCCACTCACCTCTCGTATGGCACGTCCCCTCTCCCCGTCAGAACGGGGAGAGGGTTAGGGTGAGGGGCAGACTTCTTGAAATATGGCCGCCATTGCGCAAAATTCTGCTGCGCAAAACCCTACTTCCCCTCGCTCAACGAAAACACCAGCGTCGCCTTCGTCCCGTCATGTCCGGGATCATAGGCTAGATCCGATTTCAAGCTCGCGGCCATGGCCGTCAGAATACGCGCGCCGAGCCCCGTTCCCCGCGCCGGGCTCTCCGGATCGAACCCTGCCCCATCATCCTCGACGACAACCCTCAGCGCCTCGTCCGTCTGATCGACAAAGACGCGGATCTCGCCCGGCACGCTGTCCGGATAGGCATATTTGAAGGCATTGGTGACGAGTTCGCTGACGATCAGCCCGAGCGTGATCACCTTGTCGGTCGCCAGATTGACCGGTTCAGCGGTCAACACGATGCGGTGCGGCCGCTTGTCGTCGCGCATCGAGGCTTCGAGTTCGGTCAGCAGACTGTCCAGATATTCGTCGACCTGCACCGAGCCGACCTGCCGGTTGGTATAGAGCCGGCGGTGCACGCTGGCGATGGCGTTGATGCGCATCTGCGTTTCGTGCAGCGCATCGATCGCCACCTGATCCTTGGTCATCGAGGATTGCATGCGGATCAGCGCGCCGACCAGACCGAGGCTGTTGGCGATGCGGTGATTGACCTCGGCAAGCAGCATTTCGGCAAGATCGCGCTGCTGGCGGATCACCTCCTGCGCCTGCGCCGTCTCGCGGCGAAAACGCGCCCGCTCCAGCGCCTGTTCCAGGGCGGCGGCGAGCAGGTCGAAATAATCGGCCGAGATCCCCTTGAGCATGTAATCGTCGGCGCCGGCCTTGAGCGCCGCGACCGCGATGCTGGTATCGTCCGAGCCGGTCGCGTAAATGACCGGCGGATGATCCGGCTGCGCCATGATGCAGGGCAGAATGTCGAGGCCGATCTCGTCAGCCAGGACATGATCGAGCACCACGGCGTCGAAGCCGCCTTCGCCGAGCCTGGCAAGGCCGGCAGCACCGTTCGGCGCCCATTCGACCGAAAAGCCCCGCCGGCTCAGATTCTTCTGCATCAAGAGGGCGAGCCCCTCATCGTCATCGATATAGAGGATGTGGATCAGGGCATCCGCATCGCCGCTAGAATTGCTCATTCCGTCTCCCGGCTTTCTCTCACAGCGACGACCGCCGGTAAGCGTCCGAGTCGTCCGCATGGCAATGTCGTATTGCATTGGCCGCCTGCGGTAAACAGCGGCGCCCTTGTCGCCGGCGGCACAGAGGGAGGATGTCGGGAAGCCGGAAATGAAATGCCGAAACACCGCGCGGCCCGATGGGTTCCGCCGGCGGGTTAACTTTCCCGAAATTTCCGATGACCGGATACTTCGGCCCCCGCCTCAGCCGGCAATTGCAGGAAGCGCAATGACGACATGACGCCGATCGCGCCGACCACGACGAAAGCCCAACGGAAATCGGCAAGCGCAGGATTGTCGGCGCCCCTGAGAGCCGAGGCGATATTGAGCACGGCCGCCGCCACCGCGACACCGAGCAGCATCGACGCCTGCTGCAGCATGCTCGACAGCGTCGAGGCGGAGCTGCGCTGTGCCGGGCCGATATCGGCGAAGGCGAGCGTGTTCAGCGCGGTGAATTCCATCGACCGCGACAGGCCGGCCAGGAAAAGCAGCGCATAAATGACAAACTGCGGCGTATCCGGCGACAGGAAACCGCAGGCGGCGATCGAAAGCGCGGCGATCAGCCCATTGAGCACAAGCACCGTGCGGAAGCCGAAGAAGCGCAAGAGGGGCGTCGTCACCGTCTTCATGCCGAGATTGCCGAGGAAATAGACGAGCAGATAGGTGCCGGCGGCAATCGAGCTCAGCCCGAAACCGAGCTGGAACAACAGCGGCAGCAGGAACGGCGTCGCATTGATCGCCACCCGGCAGGCCGTGCCCGCCGACAGCGTCGACATCGAGAAGGTCTGGACGCGGAAGGCCGACAGGTCGAGCAGCGGATTGTCGACGGTGAGGAAATGCCGGGTCGCCATCACAGACAGCACGATACCGGCTGCAAGCATGAGCAGGACCGGCAAAAGCCCGCCGTCCCATTTGACCGAAAGCTCCAGGGCGGCGAGCAGAAAGGTCAGACCTGCAGCGCTCAGAACGAAGCCGACGAGATCGAGCCGGCCGGGATCGGTTTCGCGCTGCTCCGGCACGAAGCGCAGCACCAACCCCATACCGAGAATGCCGATCGGAATATTGATGAGAAAGTTCCAGTGCCAGCTGGCATAGGTGGTGATGACGCCGCCGAGCACCGGGCCGACCACAGGTGCGGTCAGCGCCGGCCAGGTGATCAGCGCGATCGCCTGGACGAGTTCGGATTTACGGGCGTTCTTCAGCACGATGATGCGCCCGACCGGCGTCATCAGCGCGCTGCCAGCACCCTGGACGGCGCGCCAAAGCACGAATTCCGTGAGGCTGCCGGAGAGCCCGCAAAACAGCGAGGCCGCGGTGAAGACGGCGATCGACATCAGGAAGATACGGCGCGCGCCGAACCTGTCGCCGAGCCAGCCCGACAGCGGAATGAAGGCGGCCATCGTCAGCATGTAGACGGTGATGCCAATGCTCATCGACACCGGCTGGACGTCAAAGCTTGCCGCCATCTGCGGCAGCGAGGTGGCGACGATCGTGCCGTCGAGGATCTGCATGAAGAAGGAAACGGCAACGACCAGCGCCACGATCTTCGCCTGGCGGCCGCTTGCCGCCTCTTGCTCATTCTCGCTCGTCTCTGCCGTTGCCATCGATCTGCCAATGAAAATTCTGGATACCGCGGCAGGAAACAGGAAGGAAGCCGATCGGAGATCTGCCGCGCGGGGATACGCGGAAGAGCCGCGCACTGGGTGCATACCCTCGTTGCTTCAGGCTGGAAAGGCTAAATCTCGCACTGCGCGGGATATTCCCGGCGCGGCGGGCCGCGTAAGAAAAAGGCCCCGCCGGAGCGAGGCCAAGTTTGAACCGCTCCCGGGAAAACAGGAGCGGCGTGACGTCCATAGCCTGAGGTACGTTGCGCAGCGAGGCCAGATTTCGCTGTATCGGTACGCCTGCGAAGGAAATTTAACGATTCGGCAAAGTATCCCTTGCCTCAGTCGTCACTGCGGTAACCGGTTTTTCGCAAAGGCGGTGGACAGCGCCGCTTGCCGGCGGCAAAAAGGCAGGGCGACGCAAACCAACGAACGAGGTCTCAGTCGATGAAACATTTCTTCAATCGCCGGGAAACGATCGTCACCGAAGCCCTGGACGGCCTGCTTCAGACGAGCGCTAAGGGCCGTCTTGCCCGCCTCGACAGCTTTCCCGACATCAAGGTGATCCTGCGCGCCGACTGGGACAAGTCGAAGGTGGCGATCATCTCGGGCGGCGGCGCCGGCCACGAGCCCTCGCATGCCGGCTTCGTCGGCAGGGGCATGCTGACTGCCGCCGTCTCGGGCGAGATCTTCGCCTCGCCGAGCGTGGATGCGGTGCTGACGGCGATCCGGGCGGTGACCGGGCCGAGCGGCGCCCTGCTGATCGTCAAGAATTACACCGGCGACCGCCTGAATTTCGGCCTTGCCGCCGAAAAGGCCCGCGCCGAAGGCTTCGACGTCGAGATGGTCATCGTCGCCGACGATATCGCCCTGCCCGGCATCAACCAGCCGCGCGGCGTCGCCGGCACGCTGTTCGTCCATAAGATCGCGGGCTACCACGCCGAACGAGGTGAAGACCTGAAGACGGTCGCAGCTCGGGCCAGAGGTGCCGCCGGCGATATCGTCTCGCTCGGCATGTCGCTTTCCACCTGCAGCGTGCCCGGCCAGACCCATGAGGATCGTCTCGGCGCCGACGAGGGCGAACTCGGCCTTGGCATCCATGGCGAGCCGGGCGTCGAGCGCATCACGCTGCAGCCGGTCGCCGATATCGTCGCCACCATGTCAGCCCGCCTCTCCGCAACGCTTGGCGATGTCGGCGATCATGCGCTGCTGATCAACAATCTCGGCGCCGTGCCGCCGCTCGAAATGGCGGTCATCGCTCACGCCGTGCTCTCCTCGCCGCTTGGCCGCCGCACCCGCCTGATCATCGGCCCGGCACCTGTCATGACCGCGCTCAACATGAACGGTTTCTCGCTGTCGCTGATCCCACTCGATGCCGAGCGTAAGGCGGCGCTGACGGCCGATGTCGAACCGCATGCCTGGATGCCCGCCGTCGAGCGCCATGAGATCGAGATCATTGCCGCGCCGAGGACGGCCAACAGCAAAGCGGAAGCCGGCGAGAATTCCCATAATCGCCGCCTGATCACCGCACTCTGCGAGCATCTGATTTCGCTGGAAGACGAGCTCAACCGCCTGGACGCCCGCGTCGGCGACGGCGATACCGGCTCGACGGTGGCAACGGGCGCCCGCAGCCTGCTCACTCGCCTCGACACGCTGCCGCTCGACCGGCCGCCGGAAACCCTTGCCGCGATCGGCGATATCCTCGGCACCAGCATGGGCGGATCGAGCGGCGTGCTGCTGTCGATTTTCTTCACCGCGGCGGCCAAGGCGATGGCTGACAAATCGGATATATCGGCAGCTCTTCTCGCCGGCCTCGAGCGGATGACCTTCTACGGCGGAGCCGAAGTCGGTGACCGGACGATGGTCGACGCGCTCTCGCCGGCGCTGCATGCGCTCGCCTCCGGCGATGTCGAAGAAGCCGCAAAAGCGGCGGCATCAGGCGCGGAATCGACGAAGGCGATGACCAGGGCAAGAGCCGGACGTTCCTCCTATGTCGGCGAAAGGGATCTTGCCGATGTCGCCGATCCCGGCGCTGCCGCAGTCGCCGCGGCCTTCGCCGTGGTGGCGAGCCTTTAAACGTCAAGCGCAGCCATCTTCCGCCAGGCGCCGGTGCGATGAGCGCGGCCGTACCGGCGCAGATATTCGCGGTTCATGGCACTGTGAAAAACTGTCCGATCTTGTCGCGGAGAACCGCCTCTTGCTCGGCACGTCCAGGGGCGTCGAAATGCCCGGCGTCCAGGATGAAGATTTCATTGAACTTCGGCATCGAATTGGCGACGGCGAACTGGCAGGGCGGGGCGACGGCAGGATCGAAAAGCGCCACTGCCGTCAGCATCGGCACCTTGATCCGCCGCGCGGCGGTCGCGGCATCGTAGAAGCTGAGCGTCTCCAGCACATTTCCATGTTCCGCCTGATATTCCTGCACCGATTGCGCGCTGCCGACGCTCGGCAGCGTGAGGCGCAGCGGCTGATGCCCGAAGCTCGGAAGTGCCAGATGGCCGCGATCGATGCGGTCATCATAGGCGATCGCCATCGCCCCGACGCCGCCGCCGAAGCTGATGCCGCTATAGCCGACATGCCCTGAAAGCCAGGGATACAGCGCGACGAGCGTCGAGACGGCAAGCCAGATATCCTCGACGCAGCCGCCGATGATATAGGAATCCTTCTTGTCGATATCGTGCAGCACATGCCAGGACGGGTTCTGCGAAATCGGCGGATGGGCACTCAGCGACAATCCGCGGCAGCAGGGAAAGATGAGCGCCGCGTCCTTCACCGGCAGATCGAAATCCGGTCTGTCCCGTCCGCCGTAACCGTGGCTCACGACAAGGCCGCGCCGCACCTCCCCCTGACGCGGCAGCATCAGCCAGCCGCCGATCCGGAACGCGTCCGTGGAGCGATAGACGAGGTCGAGCACATGCCAATCGGGATGGGTAAGTTCGCTCCGGAACAGCACCGGCTGCGGATCGACCGTCAGCGCCTTGCGATACCGCGCCTGCCAGAACGCGTCGAAACCATCAGGCTCCTCCGGCGGCTCGATCGCCAGCAGGTCTTCGAGCTGCATGCCGTAGGTGGGATCGAAGGCGAAGGGATGTGTCGTCGGAATACTCATCGGGCTTTGTCCCGTGAAACGGCCAGCTGCGCAAGACATGCTATCTTGACGGTCGAACCGACGGCGAAATGGCCTCGCGCCGCATGCGCGCCTACATACTGAACGCCGCCGCCTCGCTCAGCCGTTTCCTCGAAGTCGGCGAGCTGGTGTGTTTTCCCCTAGGGAAGCGGGCAGTGGTATTTATAGTGAACCAAAGTCATCATCAGCTCGTCGCCGGTCGCTTCGCGTATGCCGGGATTCTCTTCCAGGAACGTGCAGAGCGTATTGCCGATCGCTTCCGCCGTGATTCCCTCGGGGATACAGACGTTGACGCCAACGGCAATTGCAAAATGCGCCGAGTTCACCATCCTGCTGGGTCGGGGAGCGGCTTCGGTAAAAATGCGACGGGCGAGATACTCGTCACTATTCCATTTGTCCAACCAACCGGCAACATATCCGACGACAAACTGCCGGGATCCGCTGCAATCAGAATAGAGTATGTTGCCGCTGGATAGTCCGGCGGGAATCTTTGCTGAAACCGTTGCCAACAGCGTGGCGATAAGAATCCCCGACATCACAGCTCCCAAGCTCTCGATGGCGCGGAGCTTCGATCGGGAAAGTGTCGGAAATGAGCTTCAAAAGTGTTATCTTTTTTGCCGCATTCAAAAGTTGAAATTAGCTGCAACTTGTGTGCTTGCGAAGTCGACAAAACACCGCTGAGGGGGAGATGGCCCGGCCCTCTCCTTCGGTGCCTGTCACAGGAATCCAGCCACCGCGTGTCCACGCGCTGATTGAACTTACGACACTCCCGCTCGAAGGAGATTTCGAGTTCGAGAATGGTCGGCGCCCGGAGGCTCCTGGTGGGAAAATTGATGAACGGCCCGGTCTGCTTTCGCCTGACCGGCCGACAGTGCCCGGGCGTACCGGCTCCTGAAAGTAAACCTTCGGCAATGATCAGGTTTCCCAGCTTTCTTGCCGTTGCGCATACAGCCGCTCTCAGCTACATCATCCCCGTCAATGGCCGGGTCACCCGGCCACGTAAGCGTTAACGTCACTCAACGCGTATGATCGAACGGCTTTGCGGCTTCGATCTGCGCGACTGTGTCCTGCGGATCGAGCTCCAAAAGCTCCTGAGGACACATGGAAGAGCAGACTTCACCGGCCCCCGGCATCGAGCGGGTGCGCCACGAGACGCGCCGGCGCGCACTGACGGTTGAAAGCGTCGTCGATATCACCCCCGGCATGCGCCGCATCACCCTGACCGGCGACGATCTTGCCGATTTCACCAGCCTTGCCCCCGACGACCACATCAAGATCTTCGTCCCCGCCGCCGATGGCGGAGAGGAACGCCGTGACTACACGCCGCGCCGTTATGACAATGCCGAGCGGAGATTGACCATCGACTTCGCCCTGCATGAGGCAGGCCCGGTGACGCAATGGGCGATCGGCGCAGGCCTCGGCGACAGACTTGAGATCGGCGGGCCAAGAGGCTCCGCCATGGTCTCGAAGGCAGTGACCAGGTGGCTGCTGATCGGCGACGAAACGGCGCTGCCGGCGATCGGCCGCCGGATCGAGGAGAGTGCGGCCGGAACGCTCATCACAGCGATCGCCGCCGTCAGCGGCCCGCAGGACGAGCAGACCTTCGACACCCGCGCCGAGCTTAACATCCATTGGGCGCACCGGCCTCTCTCTGAGGCAACCGATGCCGCGGCACTCCTGAAACTGCTGCGTGCGGTCGATATCCAGCCGGAAACATTCATCTGGGTCGCGGCGGAAGCCGCGGTGACGCGCGATATCCGTGCCTATCTGTTGACGGAACGGGGCTACCCGCTGAGCTGGATCAAGGCATCCGGCTACTGGGTGTTCGGCAAGGCCGATACGACGGAGAAGTTCGGCTAACCCACGCCGATGCTGGCCGCCGCTCCTCAAGCTGGGGCGACGGCCGGACACGCTGCTCGAAAACGCCTGGAGACATTGCGATTTAATCGGATGCGATGTATATATCCTGATCATCAGAGCTATGACAGGATTCCCCATGCCCACCGCCAAAACCGCGAAACAGCCGGAGATGCCTGCGCTCGACGCCCCAGGCGCGGACGGCAGGAAGCTTTCGAATTTCCTATGCTTTGCCGTCTATTCGGCCAACCTCGCCTTCGGCCGCGCCTACAAGCCGATCCTGGACGCGCTCGGCCTGACCTACACCCAGTATATCGCCATGGTGGCCCTCTCGGAGCAGGACGACCAGACGGTCAGCATGCTGGGGGAAAAACTGTTTCTCGAATCCAACACGCTGACGCCCATTCTCAAGAAGCTGGAGGCGGTCGGTTTTATCACCCGCCATCGTGATCCCGCCGACGAACGCCAGGTGCGTGTCAGCCTGACGCCGGCGGGACGCGCAATTCTCGAAACCAATCCCGGCTCCTCCCTGACCGACGCTACCGGCCTCGGCGACGATTTCCCCATCGTACAGAAATCGGTGACGCGGCTGCGCGACAACCTGTTGCGGGCGCAGGCCGAACCGGAAAAATCGTGATCGCGGCCCATGTCGGCACTCGGTGACATGCCCGAGATCGCAATCGGCGCCTTGATTGGGAAGGGGGCCGTTCTTCTCGCAAGGCGAAGCTCGGAGCGCAGGACCCACCCGGATCGATGGAGCCTGCCGGGCGGTCATGTCGAAGACGGCGAAGATGCCGAGACGGCAATGCGCCGGGAATTGCTGGAAGAAATCGGCGTGACGCCGCAGCGCTGGCTATTTACCGGAAAATTCATTTCGGAAAGCCCGCCCGGGTCATTCGCCACCTTCCATGTCTATCACGTCGACCGATGGCACGGCTCTCCGCGACTTATCGGTGACGAACACACCGGGCTCAGATGGTTTACTGCCGCCGAGATCGAATGCGAAACCGAGCTGGCGCCGCCGCAACTTGTTGAAATGCTCCTAAACCTGCTCAGGCCGAAAACGAGCCAACAGGCATGGTGATCGAGCAGACGTGGCGCCGCCTTAGCCTATAGCGCCAGTTGCGGGACCACCTCCCGACGTGCGCCCTCCTCCATCATCTCGGCCGCCCTGGCATAACCGCCGCCCATTCCGTCGAGGAAATGCAGGTGTGAATCCGGCCGGCCCGACGGCACGAGGCAGGTCATCAGCGCATGCGACTGCCGGTGCAGCCCGAAATCAATCTCGCCGCGCGCCCGTGCCGCAACGAGGATGGCTTCGACGGCGTCGATCTGGTCCGGCGCGCAGTCGAGCGTCAGCCGTAGCCCGTCGTCGAACTTGCGGAAATCGGAATTGGAGGCGACCTCCGACCAGCGTATTGCGCTGACCTGCTTCGCACTCCCCCTGGCTATCGCCGTCTCGCCGAAATACGGGCGGGACCGGCGCGGCGCGGCATCGAAAACCGCAAGCACGCGCTTCGCCAGCGCCGCAAAGACCTCCGGGCGCGTCTGGTCGCGCGGCTCGACCAACAACGACAGGATCTCGCCGCGCTGGCTCGGGAACGGCGCCCAATCGCAGCTCAAGCCCGTCAGGTCAGGCCGCATCGTATAACGGCCGGGCTTCACCAGAAAGCGGCCGCTCTTGATCTGCTGTTCCGCCCATTTGAGCCCACCGCCGGCAAACATCGCATAGGTCGCGCTCTCGGAAGCGGCATAGCGCGCGATCCTGACATCGCGCCCGTTCGCGCGGATATCACCGACCGTGACGAGCCCGACGCGCAGGTCGAGATGAAGATCGGTTCTGGCGAAGCCCGCGACATCACGCAACGCCGAGGTCGCGGCCATGATGCCGTTCGCCGGCAAGGCGAAGGCTGCTCCGTCTCCGCGAAACACGAAGGGAAAGTCGAACGAACCCCAGGCGTTGCCGAGGGCGGCGATGATCGATGCGCCGGCATAATTGACGTCTTCATAGCGTCCCGCGCGGATCGCCGCGGTCGAGTTGACGACGTCGGTGATGCCGATCAGCCAATCGTCAGGCAGCGGCTCGTAGACCTCGGGATCGAGCACCAGCGAAAACTCGTCATAGGCCCGGCGCGGCGCCGCGTGGCTGTTGATCATGGCACTTCCTCCGGATCGGCAGGGGTTGCTGCGAGTTCAGAAACGGGTCTGCCGCCGATCGGCAGACCCCCGCTTGAAGATGACGGCACGAGGCCGGCCCCTCCCGCTCAGATAAGCTTGGTTTCGACGTCGATATTGCCGTGGACCGCCTTGGAATAAGGGCAGATGCCATGGGCCGCCTCGATCAGCTCCTGTGCGATCTCGCGATCGATGCCTGCCAGGCTGACATTGAGCCGTGCACGCAGGAAGTATGAGCCGTTATCGCCGTTGAGCGTGATCTCGGCATCGACCTCGGGACCGGCAGGCAGCGTGATCTTCCGCTGCGCGGCGGCGAGTTCGATGGCGCCGATATAACAGGCCGACCAGGCGGCGCCGAACAGGTTTTCGGCCGCCGGATGCGGTTGTGGCAGCTTGATGTCGAGCGTGCCGTCGCTGCTGCGTGCATAGCCGTTGCGGCCGCCGGCGATGTGGGTCTTGCCTGCGAAAAGAAGCTTCTCAGTCATTGTCGTATCCTTTGGTTTGATCACTATTTATCGCATCCGCTTAAATCGGATGCGCTCTAATACGCCGCAGCGAATTTGCTGTCAACAACATTCCGATTTAATCGGATACGATTTATTTACTTGCAGACGGCAGACGTCCGGGGCGGGCCTGCAGGCAGGCTCGACCGGTTGCGCATAGTCACATCTTGTCCGGGAACGAAGCTCCCTATAGGCTCTCCTTTGAGCCAAGGCTTCACGAGGCAGGTGGAGAGTTCAGATGTCCTCCATAACCGAAGGCAATGCGGGACAATATGGCGACAGCCGCAAGCTCGCCGCCCGCGCCAGGCTTCATACCGAATACACCATCGCCGAAACGGGCTGGTTTCCGTGGGTTGCAGCGCGGCTGCCTTTGAAACCGGCAGATCGCGTCCTCGACGTCGGCTGCGGGCCGGCATGGTTCTGGGCGGCAACGGCGGGTCTGCTGCCGGAGAATCTGCAGCTGACGCTCGCCGACCTTTCGTCAGGCATGGTCGACGAGGCAGTGGCACGCTGCAGCGCACTGCCCTTCGCCTCCGTTCGAGGCTGCCAGGCCGATGCCGCGGCACTCCCCTTCGAAGACGGCGCCTTCGATTTCGTGATTGCCATGCATATGCTCTATCACCTGCCCGATCCCGCCGCCGGCATCGCGGAGATGGCAAGGGTGCTGAAACCGGGCGGCTTTCTCGCGGTCACGACCAACGGCATCGGCAACATGCGCGAGATCTATCGCCTGACGACCGTCTTCGGCAGCGCGCCGACCGACCCGGCCGCCGAAGCCTTTGGATATGACGCCGCCGAGCAGATGATGCGGTCGCAATTCGGAAACGTCGCCATGTCGCAGTATCCGGCAAGCATGCGGATCACCGAGCCGGAGGATGTCTTTCTGGCGCTGACTTCCTATCCGCCCGGCGAATGCGCCGATGAACTCCAGCTCTCCCGCTTCCGCCGGGCCATTGCCGATGCCTTCAGGCAAGAGGGCGGCGTGCTTGAGGTCAGCAAGGAGACCGGGCTGTTCCTCAGCAGGAAGCCGGCCTGATCGGATCGCTCCTTTCAGGATCGCGGCCGGCCGTCGTCGAACAGCGTGGCAAGCCACTGGTAGTATCGAGGCTGGTTGGTTTTGAGCTGGCTGCGTGAATAAGGCGGCCGGTCAATATCGCCGAACAGATAGACGCTTGCCGTCACAGCGAAGAATTCGCGGTCATTGCTCATCATATAGGAATTGCCCAGCCAGAGCGCCTGACCGCTATTGAAGAATTGTTTGATGTCGGAATTGCCAAATCCGCCCGGGAGCATCCGGTCGTTATAAGCATGGAGAAGCTCATGCAGGATGATCGGCTTGTCGGGCTCGAGCCCCCTGACGCGCAGGTCGATACCTGTCTTGCTGCTGTAATGGCCAGGCCCGAAACCCGCGGCAGCGGGATTGGCCCAGATCCGGATCGTCCGCATGAATTTGAGAATGTCGGGCTTCAGATCGACATGCTCGACGATGTCGAGCTGCCGCTTGACGGCCGTGACCATCTCCCGATCGGGTTCCGCACCCCTGGCATTGGTGAGATCGACCTGCCATCCGTGATAGTTGAAAACAAGCGCATCGGCCGCCGCCGTTCCCGTCGCTGCAATAGCAAAAGCGATGGCGGCACAAAGCGCCACGATCTTCGAAATCACTCGCACCGGCCCCTCCTCGGCATGTCCAGCACGACTGTCACACAGGCCACACGGCGGCACAACCGCGCGGTCACCGGCAGGACACCCGGAAAAGCGGATATTGCCGGAGCGGCGCTCAGACCTTCTCTTTCTTCTTGACCTTTTCCTTCGGCTCGACCGGCGCACCGGGCGTCGGCGCCAGAAGCTTGCGCAGCGATGCGATCTTGTCCTTCACCAGCGGCCGGAAGCGCGTCGCGCGATAAGGCATGTCTGCCGCGCCGTAACCTTCCGGCCCGTCGTCATTGCCGCGATGGATTTCCGCGAGCTTCACCCCGATGAACGTGCCGTCGATATAATGGGTGTATTCGCCCACCCAGCGGATCGTATAGATCTCGCCTTTGCGGATGAGCTGGTCGATGCTGACATGTTTGAAGGTGTCGTTGATGCAGACGACCTTCTGGCCGACATGGAAATCATAGCTCATGGATCCAACTCTCAAACGGCAATCCGCCCCGCCGCTCTATAGCGCGCGGAGCGGCCGGGATGAACCATTTTCTGCCAGCGGGCTTATTTGCCGCGACAACAGCCGCACCCGCGCCGCACGGTTCAAGGCAAAGCATATCAGTCGCAATAGACCTTGCCGCTCTTGCGGGAGCGAAGGTCGAAGTGGAAATGGTTCCAGTGTTCGGGGTTGCTGCCGGGGCCGAGCACGGTGTTGAAATAGCGGCAGCTGTCGGTGCGTACCGCCTTCAGCAGCCGACCCTCGCGCAGCGAGAATAGGCCCTTCTTGCGCACATCGATCTCGTGGCCGTTCTTCAGCACGAACTTGCCGACGTCGATGGCGTTGCCGCGGGCGTGTTCCGACATCGGATTGTATCGCTGCCGGCTATTGTTCATGCGGCGGCAGGAATAGCCGCCGAGCGGCTGGATCGTCCTGATGCCGCTCCAGTAGCGATACCGGGCCGACGGCGCCAGCTCGTTCTTCACCCATTTGGCGAAGGCGAGCGTCACCTGGCAGTTCAGCGTCACCGCCGGCTTCACGCCGATACTGCCGGAGAGGCCCTTCAGCGATACCGGATAGGGCACCTGGCAGGCCGGCCCGTTCGAGATCGGCGGCTTCTCGTCGAAGAGCACGCCCATACGCTTCAGCTCGCGCCGGCAGGCAAGCTCGGAGGCCGGCATGACGCTGGGATCGACGGGTGCCGCCGGCTCGCTCATCATCGGATTGTTCGGCCGCAGCATCGCGACCTCTTCGCTTTCGTCCTCTTCCGGAACGCGTGCCGGCGCCACCACAGGGCTGCCGTCGTTCCAGGCGGGCGCCCGGCTCATTTGCGCCTGTGCCGCCGGCTGCTGCATCGCCTGCGGCGCGGATTGGTTCAGCTGGGTCGGATTATCGGTGCCGATGCCATCGACGACGGGCTCGGTGGCGTTGCCCTCGGCGATCTGCTGCTGCTGCTCCTGCGCCAACCCGATGACGGGTTCAGCCCCGAGTTCGTCATCCATATTGACGCCGCCGGGAGGGATCGCAAGGTTCTTCGTGCCGCCCCAATTGCTGCTCGGCTGGCCCGCCGCCAACGCCTCATCGCTGTCGATCATCGGCAGCTTGCGCCCGTTCTGCGCCGCTGGTGCGGCGTGACCAGTGCCGGCAAGGTTCGGCGTGTCGAGATAATCGACGGAGCCTTGGCTGTTGCCGACCGGCGCATTGGAGACGGGATAGGAGGCCTGGCTTTCCGCGGGCGCCAGGCGCTCCGCACGCGCCATGCGCACAGAAGGCGCCATCCGCGCCGCCCCTCGCGACGGCGAGATCGAGCTGACCCTGGTTCCGCTGTCGACATTGGCCGGCGGCACCAGCCCATCGCTGATCGAACAGGTCGTTAGCGCCACCGAGAGCAGCAAGGGCAAAAGGGATCGCCGAGGAAAGGAAACAAACGCCATACTCTTATCGCTTCCGCAGGCCGACTGGGCAGTGACAGAAAAAACTCACTCCAATTTTAATTAAAAACGGTGAACGAAAACTTACCCGCACAATCTGAACGCGACGGAGATGAAAAAGGCCGCTTTCGCGGCCTTTGATATGTCGTTTAACTCACGCTGCCCGTGTGTACCGGGCTCCAGGCGATTGCCCTGCCCCGCGCAGCCGGAAATTCGAAAGCAGCGTCTTCAGCTGGGTGCTTTCGTCGGCAAGCGTGCGGCTTGCCGCCGTCGTCTCCTCGACCATCGCGGCATTCTGCTGCGTCATCTGGTCCATATGGTTGACGGAGCCGTTGATCTCGTGCAGTCCGGTCGACTGTTCGCGTGCCGCCGTCGCGATCGACGCGACGTGATCGTTGACCTGGTTGACCAGCGCCTCGATCTCCAGCAGCGCCTCGCCCGTCGAGCGCACCAGTGCCACCCCGCCCTCGACCTCCGTCGCCGACCGGCTGATCAGTTCCTTGATCTCCTTGGCCGCATTGGCCGAACGCTGGGCGAGTTCGCGAACTTCCTGCGCGACGACGGCAAAGCCGCGGCCCGCCTCGCCCGCCCGCGCCGCCTCGACGCCGGCATTCAGCGCCAGCAGGTTCGTCTGGAAGGCGATCTCGTCGATAACCGAGATGATCTGGTTGATCCGGCTCGAGGATTCCTCGATCCGGCCCATCGCCGTCACCGCATTGCGGACGATGTCGCCGGAGCGTCCGGCGCTCGCCTTGGTTTCGGCCACCATCTCGCGCGCCTCGTTCGCCCGCTCGGACGCCGTCTTGACCGTGGCGGTGATCTCGTCGAGCGCTGCCGCCGTCTCTTCAAGGGCGGCCGCCTGCTGTTCCGTCCGCTTCGACAGATTGCCGGTCGCTTCGCTGATATCGGAAGCGCTGTCGTTGACGACGCGGCTCGATTCGGCGATCGCGTGGATGACGCCGTTCAGCGCATCGACGGCGGCGTTGAAGTCCCCCCTCAGCTTGGCGTAATCCTCGCCGATATCGCCGATCGCAACCGTCAAGTCGCCGCCGGCTAGCTTTTCCAGGCCGACGCCGAGCGCCTGCATCGCGAGTGTCTGCCGCTCGGAAGCCGAACGCAGGCTTGCCTCGTTGCCGCGGCGCTCGTCCTCGATCTGCCGCTGCCTCTCGTCTTCCCGGCCACGCAGCGCGCTGCGCTCATCGACGGAATCACGCAGCACCAGCAGCGCCTTGGCCATCTGGCCGATTTCGTCGCGACGATCGCTGCCGGCGATTTCCACCGATGCTTCTTCGGCGGCGATCGCGTTCATCGCCGTCTTCAGCCGGGCGATCGGCACGGTGACGCTGCGCACGATGGCATAGGCGATGGCAATCGTGGCGGCCGCACCGAGTAGGCAGAGCACCGCCGCCCAGATCGCATTCTGGCGATAGAGGGCGGCAAGGTCGTCGGCATAGACGCCGGTGCCGACGATCCAGCCCCAGGGCTCGAAGCCGGCGACATAGGAATATTTCAGCACCGGCTCGTCGGCGCCCGGCTTCGGCCAGTAATAGTCAACGAAGCCCTTGCCGTCCTTCTTCACCTTGTTGACGAATTCGACGAACAGGAACTTGCCGTTCGGATCCTTCATCTGCGAAATGTCAGTGCCATTCAGCGCCGGCTTGATCGGATGCATCACCATTGTGGGATGCATGTCGTTGATCCAGAAATAGCCATCGGCGCCGTAGCGCATCGCGCCGATCACGTCCTTGGCGGCCGCCTGAGCCTGCTCGCGGGTCATGGTGCCCGCCTGCTCCATCTTGTAATATTTGTCGAAGATGCCGATCGCCGTCGCCTCCATCTTCTCCAGCCCCGCCTTCCGCTCCGCTTGCAACTCGGAATAGGAATAGTTCAGAAAGAACACCATCGTTGCCGCGAGCACCGCAAGGGTGAAGCCGACGAGGCAGTAAAGGCGGGTGGAAATCTTGATGTTGCGCATGAGGTTCCCGGCGATTCTTCTATGTGAAATCGCGCACATACTGAAGCAGCGGAATTACCGGAGCGTAAAGTTTAATGAGAAGATGATTAAATAACGTAAGGTGAGGCCTGGCCGACAGAAATCAAAGGCTTGAAATCGAATGAAATTTCAAACCTCAACGGCTGCAACATTTTTCCGCCAGCTGCCTGCAACGCCCTCTTATACCGTCTTTTACAGCCCATGGCCTTTGCACTAGGGTGCTCTGAAGGAATCGTCGGCCGATGCCGCACCATATGGAGACCCCTCAATGACTGACACTGCCAAGCCGAGAGGCGACCTGACGCTGCGCACGCTCGCCATGCCGGGTGATGCCAATCCGGCCGGCGATATCTTCGGCGGCTGGGTTATGGCGCAGATGGACCTTGCATCGGGCATCCGCGCCGCCGAGCGCGCCAGGGGCCGTGTCGTCACCGCCGCCGTCAAGGAGATGGCTTTCGAGTTGCCGGTCAAGATCGGCGATACGCTGTCTGTCTATACCGATATCGAACGCGTCGGCCGCACCTCGATCACTCTGATCGTCGAAGCCTGGGCGCATCGCGCCCGCTACGCCAAGATGGAAAAAGTCACCGCCGCCACCTTCATCATGGTGGCGCTCGACGAAGAGGGCAAACCGAAGATTGTCCCCGCGGAGTGACAAGTTAAGCCGGGGCTCAAGGGATGGAAACGGTCAGCTCGCCGGAGGTCTTCCTTCACATCAAGGAGGTGATGGGGTGAAACGCGGTCCCGCAAAGCGGGAGCAATCGATCCAGTGAATCGATTGCAGCGTCGAACGCCCTGAGCCAAGCGAAGGGCCGGGCAGCCGCTTGCTCCACAAACCTCCGTCCCAAGTTTGCGCCATCTCTCCAGCTTCATCCTGAGGCGTCCCGCAGGGGTCTCGAAGGACAAGGCTGGCCACCGCTTCGCCAAATGCCAAGGCTGGCGTGGCGCCAAGCCACCCGCCCCCGTGGTTCGAGACGGCCCTTCGGGCCTCCTCACCATGAGGGCTGGTCGGTGTGCCGTGCCGCTCACTCACCCCCGCAAAAACTGCGACCCCTTATCGAACCCCAGCCCCGGAAAGATCTTCCCCGTCAGATCATCCACGCCGACGTCGAACTGCCGATAGAGCATCGCCGCCGCTACCTCGCGCACATCCGCCGTCGGCATCAGGTCGCGGTCGTCGAGCAGTTGACCGTCGCCGAGCCCGGGCCACTTGCCGAGGATGCGGCCGCCGGATAACGCGCCGCCGGCAAGAAGGGAGCAGCCGCCGGTGCCGTGGTCGGTGCCGGCGGAGCCGTTCTGGCGGGCAGTGCGGCCGAATTCAGTCATCGCCAGCACCACCGTCTTTGCCCAGATCTCCGGCCCGAGCGTCGCCTTCAGCGTGTTGATCGCCTGCGCCAGATCCTGTGCCGGCCGCTTGAACTGGCTAGCCTGGCCGATATGCGTATCCCAGCCGGTGATCGAGAAACTGGCGATGCGGTAATCGCCCTTCAGCATGTTGGCGGCAAGCGCCGCCACATCGGCAACCTTCTCGCCGCGCTGGCCGTCCGGCTCGATCGTCATCGCAGCGGTATCGGCCCGCGTCGCCTCGGCAAGCGCTGCGGCAAACGGCGGATCGCCGGCATAAAGCCGCGCCAGGAACTGCATCTCGTCACGCGCCGGCGCCAGATTGGAATCCGACGCCCAGACATCGACGTCGTTCGGCCCGGAGAGGATCAGCTCGGTCGAGGTGTTGACGTCGATCGCCTTGCGCGCATCCGAGCGCGGAATGACTGCGAGCGCCCGGTTCAGCCAGCCGGTCTTTTCCTCGGCGACATGCTCACCGCCCGATTCCAGCATATCCTGACCGTCGAAATGGCTGCGCTGATCGCGATAGGGTGTCGACACCGCATGCACGAAGGCGAGCTCGCGGCTCTTCCAAAGCGGCATCAGATCGGCGGCTGCAGGATTGAGGCCGAAATACCCGTCGAGATCGAGAAGCCCGGTATCGGGCGTCAGCGCCAGCGTCGGGCGGAGCGCGGCAAAACCGGCGTCGCCATAAGGCTGCACCAGATCCAGCCCATCCATCGCGCCGCGCAGCACGATCGTGACGAAGCGCTTGTCGCCAGGCATCGCCGCGAAAGTGACTGGCGTGAAGACGGGAGCGGCGGCGAGACAGCAGGCTGAGGTCAGAAAGCCGCGGCGGGAAAGCGAGATCCGGTTCATCGACAGCGTCATGGGCGGGGCCTCCTGAGCAGGTTCCGGAAAGTGTCCGGCGGTTTTCCGGTCAGAACCTGCGGCAAAACAAATGAGCTAAGCAGACGAAGCGTTGGCTTGCCAACGAAAGTCTGCTTAGCGGCGGTTGAATTCGGGCGACGCCAATACCAGCGTCAAGCCGCTGATCTTGTTCGGCGCCTGCGACACCACTCGGATCGTCTCGTCGCGCGCGGCATCGGCCAGCGTCGATTTCAGGAATTCGCGCGGGTCCTCGTCGCGGCCGAACTGCGCAGAAGCGCGCCTTGCCCAGGCAAGCCGCTCGGCGAGCTGGCTGCCGGTGATCCAGGCGGAAAAGCCTTCCTCGAAACCAGCCGGGCTCGGCGGCAGCCAGGTCGGCTGTCCCATGCGCTTCAGCGCCCCCTGCCCCAGCGCCCGCGCCGTCCGGAAGGCCTTCAGACGCTTATCCCTCCCTTCGCCAGCAGGATCCGTCGTCACAGGCGATCCAGCCATGCCAGGCGTATTCGCCGCCATGTCGCCCTCCTCAGCGCCCTGCTGGTTGGCCGCCAGGAAGCTGCCGACGACACCGTTGACCGGTCCCGCATTCAGCGCCCTCAGACCCGCAACGACGTAGTCGAATGGCTGTCGCGCCTTGGCGCCTTCGTTCTGCCAGGCGGCGGGATGGTCGAGCATGGCGGCGTAGACGGCGGTGAGATCGCCATCCATCTTCTTCCAGACGGCCGCCATGTCGGACACCATGCCCTCGTCGGGCTGATCGGAAACGAAGTGAACTGCCAGCTTGCGGCTGATATGCGCCGCCGTTTTTGGATGGACGGAAAGATCGTCGAGCATATCGAGATAATCGTCGCGCGAGCGCTTGCGCCCGCCATAGCTGACGCCGAGCACCTCATGCACGCCGGGCTCGGAAATATTCGGCCGGAAGGCGATGTCCATCTCCTTGCGGTCGATGGTGAGCCCCGTCAGCACCATGGCCGCCGCCGTCACATCCGCCTGGCTGTAGCCGCTGCCGGCACCGAGCGTGTGCAGCTCCAGCAGTTCGCGGCCGAGATTTTCGTTCAGCCCCTTGTTGCGCTTGATGCCGCCGGCCGAATCCGGCCCGAGCGAATCCGCCTGGTCGAGATAGATCAGCATGGCCGGATGGGCCGTGGCGCTGCGCAGCAGATCACCGAACTTACCCGACATGAACGGCCGGATCGCCTCGGCCTCGTAGAGCGGCACGATGAGACGCATCGGCAGGCTCTTATTGGCGCTGGTGGAGAAATGATCGGTCCAGAAGGTCGAAAGCCGCTCGTAGAAGCCGTATGGCGACAGCACCGCCTGCATCAGCCGCAGGTTCGCATCGTGCTGGAATTGCTGCTGCGCTTGCCGCTGTACGCCCTTGCGCATCTCGCGCTGCGCCGTATCGTCGGTCACCGTCTTGGCGTCCTGGCGGATCTGCTTCAGCTGTGCCTGCAGGCTGAGGATCGCGCGATGGCGCGTCTCGGGACCGCCGAGCGGAAAGTCCGGCGTTGCCGCGGCCCCCTTGCTGAGCTGGCCGATCAGGTCGTCCTTGCTTTGCGGCGGCGCCTCACCCGGCCGGAAACCATAGCCGAACCGGATCGCCGCCATCGTCGGGAAAGAGAGGCTCATGGCCGGTCAACTCCTGATCACTGCTGAAGCAATTCCAGGAAAAGTGCGCAGCGGTTTTGCTGGAATTGCGCAAACAAAAGCACAGCATTTCAACAACTCGAAGAGAGCAGCAAATGCCTGATAGTGACAAGCTGCCAGCCGATTGCGACGCCAATCTGTAGGAAATGTGGCGATATCCGGACATGGACGATTTGTAATCTGTTGAAAAAACTACAATTTACGCCCGAAAGATGAAGGATGCTCCGATTGCGATCAGCGCAAAGCCGATCGCATGGTTCCAGGTCAGGTTCTCGCCGAGCCAGAAGATCGAGAAACCGGCAAAGACCAGCAGCGTGATCACCTCCTGCATCGTCTTCAGCTGCGCCGTCGTATAGACCGCCGAACCGATACGGTTGGCCGGCACCGCCAGGCAATATTCGAAGAAGGCGATGCCCCAGCTGACGATGATGGCAAGGAAGATGGCGCTGCTCTTATGCTTAAGATGCCCATACCAGGCAAAGGTCATGAAGATGTTGGAGGCAAACAGCATGACGACAGGCCAAAGGGCGGCGGGAGAAAAGGACATGGAGTAACTCGGGCTTCGGAGGGGACAGCACTGATCCGGCGAGATACCGGCGGGCTTTACCTAGCACGCCGCCATTCGACGGCAAGCCCCCCAGACCCGGACCGATCGTCTCACGTTGCCAAGACGAGGCGGATCTTGGGGAATGCAAAACACTGTATTAGTCGCCGGGTTATTTGTACTGATTGTTGGATCGATTCAACCCGCCGTAGAGGACTATATGGATAATATGGCTGCGATGCAGCAACCCATCTCTTTGCCATCACGTTATTTCTGGCGGCGCTTCGTGGCCTTTGCCCTCGACCTTTTCATCTTTCAGGCTGCTATTCTCATATCCGTCCATTGCATTTCAACGGCCTTCTCCCTGGACCTCCGCTTCGCCCGGTGGACGTCCATGGAGTGCACAGAGAAAGTGCCCGATCAGCTTGCAAAGCGAATTGAGACCGGCTGGCCATTGAATCCGAACGAACTGCGCACCAACGAGATCTGCGAAGTGCGTCAATTTCCTTTCGGACGGCAGAGATATCTGCGGACAACCGTTCTGATCGAACCATGGGACTACGTGACACCAACTCAAGTGCTGACCATCCCCGTGGACACAGACGACAATCCGGTAACGAGAACCACGCCTTCTTACTCCAACCTGATATCAGGCATCGACAACACCGTGTTGATCGCGCTGGCTTTCGCCTGCTTTTCCGCGAAGGGCCGCCGCACTTTCGGAAAGGCGGTTTTCTTTCTCAGGGTAACCTCGGTCGATGGCAAAGGCCCCGACTTCGTCACCGCGTTGAAACGCGAAATCCTGAAGTGCCGCTGCTTTCGCAATCTCGCTGTTTCCGACCTATCCGACGGAAGACTTCGACGCTTTGCTTGCCATATTCCACGACGGATATACGCCTTCAGACACCAGTATGATTTGGCTCTACGGCATCTGGACGGTCACGATCATGGCCTGGTGGCTCCTGCCGTTCGCCGAGTGGAAAGGACAGGTCTTTTATGATCGCATCTGCGCCTGCAAAGTCGTGACGACCCTGGAGGCCAAGGGCACATTTTCAAGCACGGTATTCAGCAGCGAATAGGAAGCCGCGCCTTTGGCGCAGCCTCCATCGAAAAGAAGTCAGGCGCTATGCGGTTCCTCGGCCTCCTCCTTGCCGAAGCGCACATCCTTCTTCTCGTAACCAAAGCCGGCGAGTGCCGCGACGACGAGCAGCGCGTAGGCGTAATCGCCATCCCAGCGGGCGGCTAGGCCCGCCTGCAGCGTCGCGTCGCCGGAGGCCAGCAGGTTGCCGAGCTGAAGGCGAAGCCCGGGAGAACTCAATAGAAGGGTAAGCGTTGTTCCGGGCACACCGCGCCTTGACCAGGACGGTTTGAAGGGTCGAGAGCCAGCCATGACGTGGATCGGAGCTGTGCGCCAAAAGGAGCTGGCAGCCGATGTTACTTACGCAGCATGTGAAGGTCGAATCGAGCGATTTCCGTTTCCAGCACATCTAATTGCTCGCATGTTTCCGCAATAATTACATCGGTGCGGTCATAATTCCCAAGGATGCGCACCCCGTATCCCTCAAAGTATACATCCATGAACCGAGCCTCGCGTAGACTACGCCGCAGTATGCGTTGAAATTCGGAGCTTGCGGAAACTATGGGTCGAAGCACTCCTGAAAAGTTCACGATGGTGCCGGCGTTTCCAAGATGATTGTAGAGCGCGAGAAATTTTCTCTCCCCGGCTAAATAATCCTGAAGTTGATTGGCTTTTAGAGCACTTTCATAGGTGAACAAACTTGTCGCCGTACATTCCGCTTCGGTCAGCCAGTGATCGAAAACAGAGACAAAAGCAAAAGGTACGCCCAGACTGGCAATCTCCTGATCGCCAATATCGGGAAAGTGGTCCTGGTGCGGATTAATGACGGCCATAACGCTGCTCAGACAAGGTGGTCCAGAGCTACCTCTATGAGTTGTAAGCTGTCAATCGTCTGCGTCCCGGCAATAGAGGCTTTGAGCACATATCACACCACCAAATTATTCCACGGCAGGAGTTCTCCTATTCGGCTCTGCTTGTGGCCATTGACGATGGCGGCCAGGCCCTGGCCAAATACGCATACGGATCGACGGCATTGAGCTTGCACGTCTCGATGAGCGAAGCGATGATCGCCCAGTTCTCCGCTCCAGCGTCATGTCCGGCGAAGAGCGCGTTCTTCCGATTGAGAGCAATCGGCCTAATGGTTCGCTCGACGCTGTTGTTGTCGATCTCGACGCGACCGTCGGTCAGGTAGACGCAGAGCCCATCCCAGTATTTGGCGACATAGGCGAGTGCTTCGCCGAGCGGCGACTTGCCAGCGACGCGGGCCCGTTGAAGCATGAGCCATGTCCGCATGTCTGCGATCAACGGCACTGACTGTGCCTGCCTCCCAGCGCGGCGAGCTTCGGCGTCGAGACCGCGCAGCTCTGCTTCGATGCGATAGAGTTCGCCGATCCGCTTCACGCCATCCTCAGCAATCGGGGTCGCGCCGGCGCGGGTGATCTCGACCAGCTTACGCCGAGCATGCGCCCAGCAATAGGCCAGCCGGATGTCGGAACCCACACGATCCGGCGCAATCAGCCGATTATATCCGGCGTAGCCGTCGACCTGAAGCACGCCCGTAAACCCTTGCAATATCCGTTCGGCATGTTGCCCGCCACGGCCTGGAGCGTAGGTAAAGGTGACGCCCGGCGGCGCTCCTCCGCTCCAAGGTCGGTCATCGCGGGCCAACGCCCAGAAGTATCCGGTTTTGGTTTTGCGGGAGCCAGGATCGAGGACTGGCGCACGGGTCTCGTCCATGAACAGCTTGGTGGACCGCTTCAAGTCGGCGATCAGAGCGTCGAAGACCGGGCGAAGCTCGAATGCCGCCCGGCCGACCCAATCGGCAAGCGTGGAGCGGTCGAGATCAACGCCCTGGCGGCTCATGATCTGGGCCTGTCGGTAAAGCGGCAGGTGATCGGCATATTTGGAGACCAGCACATGCGCGATGGTCGCCTCCGTCGGCAACCCGGCGTGGATCAATCTTGCAGGCGCTGCAGCTTGGGCAACGCCGTCGGTGCAGGAGCGACAAGCATATTTAGGACGACGAGTAACGATGACACGGAATTGCACCGGGATGACATCCAGCCGCTCGGAGACGTCCTCGCCGATGCAATGTAGGCCACCGCCGCAGGCGCAGATCAGGCTTTCCGGCTCGATGATCTCCTCAACACGAGGAAGATGAGCGGGCAGAGAGCCGCGATTGACGGCGCGGGGTTTAGGCTGCGGCTTCCCTAAGGGGCTATCGGCTTGATCTTCGGCATGGATGGCAGCAATGGCCGTTTCCAGGTCCTCCAATGCGAGATCGAATTGATCAGGATCGGCCTTCTCGGATTTGCGGCCGAAGGCTGCCTGCTTGAAGGCAGCGACCAGCTTCTCCAGACGCTCGATCCGGTCGTCCTTGCGGACTTCACGCGCTTGCGCCGCGATCAGCATGGCCTTCAGCGCAGCAATGTCGTCTGGAAGATCGGCGGCGTCCAACATGCTCGAAGTCTATCAAAACCCGCAACGCTTCGCCGGAAGAATCCACCGTCCGAGTCATCGTGCCGCATCTATTCGATGGCGTCCGGCGGTCTCGCCTCTACGGAACGGACGCGACGCCAGTCGAGGCCCGCAAACAATGCTTCGAATTGTGCGTGGCCCAGTGTCATCAGGCCATCACTGATGCCCGGCCAGGTGAAGGTGTGTTCTTCAAGCCGCTTGTAGGCCATCACCAGACCGCTGCCATCCCAGTAGATCAGCTTCAGTCGGTCTGCTTTCCGTGACCGGAATACGAAGACCGTCCCTGTGAACGGGTCCTTATGCAGCTCGTTCTTGACCAGCGCCGCCAGTCCATCATGGCCCTTACGGAAATCGACGGGCTTGGTCGCCACCATGATCCGAACCCGGTTCGATGGAAAGATCATGCTGGGACCGCGCAGGCACGCGCGACAGCGGCGATCCGGGTGGCAGATGCGCCTTCTTCCAGACGAATGGTGACGGACCCGACGATGATCTCGGGACGGGTGGTGGCCTTCTTAATCAACGGTTCCGAAACAGGTGGTTCGACGATCACCGCTGCGAACTCTACCGCATCTTCGGGTGCGGGTAGAACCAGCTTGCCCTGCCGCGCCATCGTTCGCCAGGTGGAGAGGTGGTTCGGCTTCAAGCCATGTCGTTCGGCAACCTCATTCACCATCACTCCGGGCCGAAGACTCTCCGAAACAATCTGCGCTTTTACCTCGTCCGGCCAGTGCCGGTGAACCTCACGGCCAGACTTCCTGGTCGTGAGAACCTCCAATGTATTCTCCATGGAGAAACTCCCGTTGCTCGTCCATGGTAAGGCGATCACAGATCAATGCGGCGAGGACAACGTGGGAGCGGCACACCGGTTACATAGAAGGAGCAACCGCCAGCACTCATGCCCTGGGAGCGGCATCCTCCAACGCCCCTCATGCTGAGGTGCGCAGGCCAGAGGCCGAAGCCTCGAAGCACGCCGCAACGCTGCTTCTTGCCTCCATCTGACGCCCAGCACTTGCCTCGTCCTTTGAGGCCCCTGCGGGACACCTCGGGATGAGTCTCTTCGAAGCGATGGCGCATGCTGGCTATCTCGCAGTCTTTAAACCGCTACGCCTAGCCACCCGCCACCCTACCCCGGCACGCCCACGCCACCGATGCAAACGACCGCGGCCCATCCGGCTCGCCGGCTTCATATGCGGCTCTCATGGCAACGCCGAGCGCCTTTCGCTTCGCTGAAGAGAGCCCCCAGACATACTTGCCGAGCGGCCCCTCGCCTACGGCGATCGGCCCCCAATAGTCCTCGAAGGAGCCGTATTCCATCCGGATCAGCAGCGACGTCTCCTCGACGTCGACAAGACCTTGGCTGACAAAACTCTGCTTCATCTCCCCCGGCCGCATCATCGGCTGGAAGCAGTATTTGCGACGCAGCGGCAGCGCCTCCTCGTCGAGCATGACAGCCGTGTCCCACATCATCCGCATGACCGGCATGCCGCCATAATGGTCCCAGACGGCGGCGGCAACCACACCGCCCGGGCGCACGACACGGGCCATTTCCGAAACAGCCTTGCCCGCCTCCGGCACGAAATGCAGCACCAGCAGCGACATCGCCCTGTCGAAACGGTTATCCTCGAAGGGCAGCGCGCAGGCGTCGCCCTGTTGGATCGTGATCCGCGGATCGGTATTTGCCCGCTTCGCCGCCTCGACGAACACAGGCGAATAATCGATGGCCGCGATCTCCCCGATGGGACTTTTCGCCAACGTGAAGGCCAGGCTGCCGGTGCCGCAGCCGACATCGAGCACACGATCCCCATCCGCCAACCCGGCGAAATCGATCAGCATCGGCGCCAGCCTCTTGCTCCAGCGCCCCATCAGCCGCTCATAACCATCGGCACTTTCGACATTGAAACTCGACGGCATCGAAGCCTCCCTCTTCAACAACGATGGTCTATCGCCGTAGAGCCGAGCGATCCGTTGCGGTGCGCAAGGCGGGTCGGGCTCTCCGTTGTCCCCGGTTCAGGCCGGGGACGACGGAGAGTGTATCAGGCGGATGCCTTGCCGAGAACGCTCCAGTCGAAGCCGCGCGCCCAATCGGCATAGCTGTGCCAGCCGACATCGGGGAAATCGCGGCGCAGGGCGGCGATGTCGACGTCGTAGCCGGTGCGGTCGAACCATTCGAACATCAGCGCCGCGTCCTCGCTCTGCTGGCGCATCGCGGCAATCGGCAGTTCCTGGTAGCGTATCGGCCGATCGAGTGTCTCAGACAGGATCTTCACCTGCTGCTCCCCAGACAATTCGTCGCCGGCAATATCGAAACGCTTGCCGAACACCTGTTCGCGCCGCTCGGCGAGGGCTGCGACAAAAGCGCCGATGTCATCAATGGTGATCTGCTGCAGCACGCGCGCCGGCGGCAGGGCCGCGGCGTAGACGCCTTGGCGCAGCCCGTCGATAGCCCAGGGCGCCACCGTGTTTTCCATGAAGGCGACGGGCGCGCTGATCGTATAGGGAATGCCGAGGCCGGCGATATGCTTCTCGACGAGGTACTTGCTGTCGAAATGCGGAATGCCGGTCTTCTTGTCGGCATCGCCAACGGAGGAATAGATCAGGTGACCGACGCCGGCGGCCTTCGCCGCATTGGCGACGGTGATGCCCTGGCGCGTTTCTGCTTCCGTCCCGGACTCGTAGCTGTTGCCCATCAGGAACATCGTATCGACGCCCTCAGCCGCCCTCACCACGGATGCGCCATCGTTGAGATCGCCGGCGACGACCTCGACTCCCGCCGCGGCCAGCCGCTTTGCGCTGTCGCTATCCGGCTTGCGCGAGATCGCCTTGACACGGTGTCCCCGCGCGGCCAGGGCGCGAACGACCGCGCCGCCCTGCTGGCCGGTGGCGCCGGTGACCAGGACGTTTCGTGTGTTGCTCATCTGTCTGCTCCTTGTTGTGACTGGTGGAGCAAAGTTAGGGCCTGTCGCATTGAACCATAATAGCTTATAGTTGAGAAACATCGTACCATCTCTGGATACAATGCTCGACCTCAACGATATCATGATTTTCGCCCGCGTCATCGAGGCCGGCAGCTTCACCGCCGCGGCGCGGCTGCTCGGCATGCCGAAGACGACAGTCAGCCGACGCATTGCCGCTCTCGAACGCGAACTCGGCGTGCGCCTGCTGCAGCGCACGACCCGCAGCCTCAGCCCGACGGATGCCGGCCGCCTCTATTACGAGGAAAGCAGCCAGGCGCTCCGCACGATCGAAGGCGCCAACCTTCGTCTCGCGGAAGCAAGGGCGGAGCCCGCCGGCACGATCCGCATATCGGCGCCGGTCGGCTTCGGCGGCCACTTCCTGCAGGATGCGATCTTCGACCTTCTGGCGACCTACCCGAAGTCGAGGGTCGAGTTGCGGCTGACCGACGACAGGCTGAATCTCGTCGAAAACGGCATAGACCTCGCCTTCCGCACCGGCATTCTGGAAGATTCGACGCTGATCGCCCGCAAGCTCGGCTCTACCCATCGCTTGCTCTGCGCGAGCCCCGACTATCTCGCCCGCTGCGGCGCGCCCGATCGCCCGGCAGATCTCGTCGGCCACGACTGCGTTGTCGCCGGCCAATCCACCCATGCGCAATGGCTGCTTGAAGGCCCGCACGGGCAGGAAACGGTCCCGGTCTCAGGGCGCTTCGCCGCCAATGAAATGCAGGCGGTCATGGCCGCAGCGATCGCCGGTTATGGCATCGCCCGACTGCCTCATGGGGTCGCCAATGCCTGCATCAGGGATGGGCGGCTGTGCCGCGTTCTCGACGGTTACACGACCCCGGTCGGCGGCCTGCACGTCGTCTATCCGAGCAGCCGGCACCTGCCGCCTCTGGTCAAGACCTTTATCGAACTCGCCACCAGACGGTTGAACGCGGGAGGCGATGGCAGCGACGACTTCGCCATCCTATAGCGGTAGCCCGTTACACCTCCTTCAGCACCACCTTGCCGTCGAGGCTTTCGATCAAGGTCGCACTCGCCTGGTTGAGACCGGCGACCTCCACGGCGATGCCGTGTGCCTTGAAGCGCTGCACGACCTTGTCGAGCGCGGCGACGGCGGTGATGTCCCAGAAATGCGCCTCGGAGACGTCGATCAGCACGGTCTTGCCGATCGCGTCCTGAACGTCGAAGGCCTCGACGAAGACATCGGCGGAGGCAAAGAACACCTGGCCGGACACACGATAGGCGCGCCGCCCGGCAGCTTGATCGGGCGCCACATCGATGCGCAGCAGGCGGGCGACCTTGAAGGTGAAGAATACGCCGCTGAGCAGCACCCCGACCGTCACCCCGAGCGCCAGGTTGGCGGTGAAGACGGTGACGACGACGGTCGCCACCATGACAGCACTCGACATGCGGGGATGGACAACGACCGCTCTAAGCGACGACCAGTCGAAGGTGTCGATCGATACCATGACCATGATCGCCACCAGCGCGGCGACGGGAACCTCGGAGACCCATGGCTTCACCAGCACCATCAGGATCAGCAGAAACGCGCCGGCAAACAGCGTCGAGAGCCGGCCGCGCCCACCATATTTCACATTGCTGACGGTCTGGCCGATCATGCCGCAGCCGGAAATGCCGCCAAACAGGCTCGCGGCGGCATTGGCAAGGCCAAGACCGGTGCATTCGCGGTTCTTCGAACTCGGCGTATCCGTGAGATCGTCGACGACGCTCGCCGTCATCATCGATTCCAGCAGCCCGACCATGGCGATGGCAAGTGCGGGGCCGGCGATGATCCGGAGGGTTTCCAACGTCAGCGGCACTGCCGGCCAGCCGAACAGCGGAAGCGAATCCGGCAGTTTGCCGAGATCGGCGACGGTGAGAACGGGAAGCCCGAACCAGATCGAGGCGACAGTCAGGATCAGAACGCAGATCAACGGCGACGGGATCGCCGTGGTGATCCGTGGCGTCAGATAGATGATGATAAGCCCGGCACCTAGCACGGCATATTCCATCCAGCCGGCGCCGATGATGTGCGGCATCTGCGCGGCAAAGATCAGAATGGCGAGCGCATTGACGAAGCCGGTGCTCACGGACTTCGAGACGAAGCGCATCAGCACGCCGAGCCGCAGCAGGCCGAACACGATCTGCAGCAGCCCCGCCAACAGCCCGGCCGCAAAGAGATAAGGCAGTCCATGGGCGTGCACCAGCGGTGCCGCCACCAGTGCGACCGACCCGGCCGCCGCTGAAATCATCGCCGGGCGCCCGCCGGTAAACGCGATGACGATGCCGATGACGAAGGAGGCGAATAGGCCGACTTCTGGATCGACCCCCGCCACGAATGAAAAGGCGATGACCTCGGGGATCAGGGCGAAGGTCGCCACCGCCCCGGCAAGCATTTCGCGCATGGGATTGGCGGCCCAATCACGACGGATAGAGGAAAGCAGCATGGGATGGAGTCTCGCAAAGCATGGCCCGACACGCTCTGCCGAGCGGTCGCGTGATGGCGTGCAGGTTTGCGTTGTCTGGCGGATCGGCGGCCAGAAGAGCCACCCGGGGTCTCACCGGGTCCGTGGTGAATGCCTGGGGTATAGACGAAGTTTTTGCCGCAGTGCAACATTCAAATGTGCGGGAATGAAAGCGAAAGCGGGGAGCGAATTGATAATAGCCTGAGCGCGCCGCTTGAGATCGCGCCGGACGGCAAGATGAAACTCGTCGCCGCGGTGTTCCTGCGACGCGGGACCGGAGCCGAAGCCTCCTTCATTGCCAGAGGAAATCCGGGCCTGTGCTCTGGGAGGTAAGCTTGAGCGTGCCATCCAGCTGAACCACATAAGTCTCGAATACACGATAACCAAATTGGCCGAGAAAGGTATTTTTGACCACAGTCCCCGGTCGATAGGGTGAATGAACGACCTTTCCGCGGTATGTCAGACTACCCGAAAGAGGTTGAGGGCCTTCCGCGCTGGCGCAGGCCGTGAGCGTGAAGAGAATGGCAAGGAGTGTGTGCCTCATCCGGATGATCTCCCTGGAAGGGTCCAGCGACGTGCACGACGTCGATCTCCTTTTTATCAGATCGCTACCCTGCTGCCGTCAAAATCTTTGCGTCGGGCCGCCTCGGCTCGCGAGAGCGCGCTGACAATCCTTTCGTCGGTGAAAGGCTTGGCGATCACGTCGAGCGCTCCAGCGATACCGTTGCCGACACTCTCGGGACTGCCGGTCACGAAAATGACGTCCACGCCGAAGCGATCGATCAGCCGGCGCGCAAGCTGGGCGCCGCTCAGCCCGTCGGAAAGGCTGAGATCAACGAGCGCCACATCGCTCTTCGGCGCATAGGCGAGAGCTTGCTCCATGGTCGAAACCGGCCCGACCGTCTGGTGCCCGGCCTCTTGCGCGATGCGTTCGAGTTCCAGAGCGATGATATTCTCATCTTCAACGATCATGACCTTCATGAATAGTCTCCCTGTCAAAGCGGGCGCGCGCAATGCCGGTAGCGGGTAGAACGCGGCTCGCGCCATAATGTTTCCACTCTGCATTGAATTTCTTTGATGACCGCAGACGCCGACGCTCGATTCCGCCGTTGCGCACCGAACATGCCGAAGACGCAGAAGTTCCTGCCAGAACGGGCTCGGAACGACTTTTGACAGGTGTTCCGACTGAGGCGCGTGCCGCAGCGGGAAGAAAGTGGATTTGAGCCGACTTCGGCAGGCCAGCTGCCCTCACTCGTCTTTGCGTAGGAACCAGCCGATCGCGGCGTCGTTCCGGCACCGTGAGAGTGGCAATTGTCGCACGGAACGAATGCGGCTGATCCCACCCTCGCCGTCCGTGTCGACGTCCATGCAGGCGCAGGCATAGCCGTGCGTGGCATGGGTGTAGACGTATTCGCCGGCCGTCAGGTCCGGGATCTTGTCCATTCCCTCTGCCTTGTAGCCGCTGCCATTCTCCATAATGGTCCAGCCGCCGCCGGCATCCATGAGCGACCAATTGGCGGTCGAGGGATTGTCCAGCCAGCCGCAGCGCCGTTCGGCATGCGCCGCAACGGGCGCGAGAAGCATCATCAAAACCAGCGCATGCAATCTGGTCATCGCCCCCTCCACGTCGCCGGTCACTATGCATGGCCTGCAGCGGAAAAGGCAACTGAGGCAATGACAGGTGGCTGATCGGTGTGCCGGGCAGATCGATCGACGGCACGGCTCACGATTTCTCGTTTGCACTCTCGGCCCGGAACGCCGCCTCGCCGGCATCGGATACCTCGACCCACTTCTTGTCGGGCTCAGCGTCGGCGACATAGGCGTCGTTCCAATTCCACCACTTGTAGGTCGTGGTCTGGGGATAACCCTCCGGCGAATCCTCCCAGACTTCCTGGCGGCCGAGCGGGGTGATGTCGAGATAGTTCCAGGTGCCGCCCATCTGCTCGTCGCCGCGGTTGTTGATGAAATAGGTGCGGAAGATGCGCTCGCCGTCGCGGTAGAACACGTTGGTGCCGTGCCACTCGTCGACCCCGAAATCCTTGTCGAAGCTGTCGGTGATCGTCACCCACGGCATCGTCCAGCCCATTCGCGCTTTCAGCCGGGCAATATCGGCTTGCGGCGCGCGCGAGGCGAAGACCAGCGTCGTGTCGCGGGCGTTCAAATGGGCGACATGGGCGACCTGATCGGCGACCATCGAGCAGCCGCGGCAGGCATGTTCGGGCCAGCCGAAAACGCCCGGCTCGTAGAAGGCGCGGTAGACGATCAACTGGTGCCGGCCTGCAAACAGCTCGAGCAGGCTCACCCTTCCCTCAGGCCCTTCTAAGACATAATTCTTTTCCACGACCACCCAAGGCATGCGCCGCCGCTCGGCGGCCAGCGCATCGCGGGCACGGGTATGGGCCTTTTCCTTCACCAGAAGCTGCTTGCGGGCCGCCTCCCACGCCTCCGGCGATACCACCGCCGGTTTCTGCATGGACTGTCCGCCCGTTCCATTCTCGGCTGTTGCAGTCATCGCTTCAATCTCCTTATCGGGGCGAATTCCGCGTCTCTTCATCGAACCGCGGTTCTTCGCGCATTGGTCGGACATAGTTTCGCAGCGGAATTCGAACAGTGGGAGTAACAAGTGTGACCGCATTCTCGCCGCCGTCCGTCTGCAGCAACGGCCCCGCGAGGTGATCCGAGCCAAATGGAAGTTGCCAAAATCCCCGGACTGACGGAAGGTTGGTGGCGGCCAGTGTGGACGGATTGCGCGATATGACGACAGAATCCACTTACGGGGAGTCGGCCAGCCACGGCAGCGCCAGGATCTGCCGCGGCTGCTGGGACCAGATGCATATGCCGATCCCGATCGGCGGCCCGCTCGCTTTGCCCTTCCGCGCCTTCGGCATCACCCGCAGCAAGATGAACCCCGATATCTGCACGATCTGCGAACGTTCCTTCCAATATGTCAAAAAGCAGCGCCAGATCACTGTCGACGCCACCATCCTGTTTGCCGATATCAGGGGATTCACCGATCTGTCCGAGCGCATCGAGGCGGTACAGCTGAGCGAGATCGTCAGCCTCTTCCAGGATCGCTGCGCCCAGGCGATCTGGGCGCATGACGGCATCGTAAACAAGCAGATGGGCGATGGCCTGATGGCGATCTTCAATTTCCCGATCGTCAGCAAGGATCACGCAGCCGCGGCGATTAGGGCCGCGCAAGAGATCCAGCGAAACTGCGCCGCCGCGCTGAACGGCCTGCCGCTCGAGGCCCTGCCCGGCCGCACCCTCGGCGTCGGCGTCGGCATCCATTCCGGCGAGGTGCAGATCGGCGAATTCTCCAGCTTCCGCAGCGATTTCACCGCAATCGGCGGTGTCGTCAATCAGGCCGCCAGGCTGGAATCCCAAGCGGCGGCGGGCGAGATCCTCATCTCGGCGGAAACCGCCGCGAAGGCTCCCGACCTCGCGGCAGGTGCCGAAACCCGCGTGCTTGCGCTGAAAGGCATCGAACAGCCGGTGCGGGCGAGCGTGTTGATCAAGCGCTGAACAATTGCCGGCGCCACGGCCGTCTTCGAAGCATCATCCCACCGGGCAACCGTAATTTCTCACGCTCTGATTGCTCAGCGCATCGGGCTGCAAGCCGATTAATCTTCCCGAAACGAACCTTGCTTATCGTGAGACCGTTTAAATCCTCGGGGTATCTTATGGGTAGTTTTTCTCTGTTTCACTGGTTGATCATCCTGGTCCCGCTCAGCGTGGGGTTAATCCTCGCTTTCAGAAAACCGGCGGCCGGGCCGAACCGTTTCGGGGACCTGCCGCAGGCAATGGGTTTCGGCCAGGCGATCAGCAGCTTTTTCCGGAAATATGTGGATTTCACCGGCAGAGCGAGCCGATCGGAATTCTGGTTTTCGACGCTCTTCGTCGTTCTCGTCGACATCGCTTTCTACCTCATCGAGCCAACCGGAGCATTGGGCGGAATTTGGTCGCTGGCGGTGTTCCTCCCGTCAATCGCCATGGCCACCCGCCGACTTCACGACATCAACCGCAGCGGCTGGTTCCAGCTTATTGCGCTGTTGATTCCCATCGGAACGATTGTCGTCCTCGCCTGGTGTTGCAGAGCGCCGGCTGCGGCGGATTCGCGAGCGTCCGTTTTCTGAGGCGTGATCATGCGGATATGTTTCCACATGGCAGCGACCGTTGCGATCTTCGGCGGTTCTGAGGCTGCGCGGAACCTGATCGTCTGCTCGAGGCAATGACACTGAGGGAGCGATAATGGTCGGCCCGGTTTGAGAGCTTTGCCTTTGCTGTGCCGGCCCTGCTTGGCATCATTGCAGCAATGGCGGATGCAACCGTGCCGCATGGCTGCCTCCGCTGTCGCTTCTAAAATCCAGGCATAGCCTCGCCGTAAAACAGCCCTTCTCCCAATTGGACCGGTGGGCGGCGCTTCCGAAGCCCCTCGCCTCTCGTCAGGTCTTCATGCCATTCATCTCAGGAAACGGATAGTAGCGCAGCCGCTTGTCTTTGCAGCGATTATCGTTCGCCGTCGCGCCTAGGATTTGGCTATCCGTGAAGGAGACGCCGAGATAGGCCCAGTCTCCCCAGCTGTGCTTGGGCACCACGCGTACACAGTAAGCATAGATCTTCTTCTCAGGATCAAGCAGCACCACGCTCGAAATCCGGGCCCAAACCACTTCTCCCGCTTCGTGTCTATAACTTCTCTTGAACACGATGTTGACGAAGTTCTGCCGGACGTCATTCGAGGGCGGACGCTGGGAATCTGCAACGGATTGCGACACAGGGGCGTTGCAGCCGGCCAGCATCAGCAGGGCAGCGCAAGCAAGGACTTTTATTCTCATTCAGTTGGATCTCCAAGAATCGGAGCGTATAAACGCTGCGCATTCCTACAAACACAGCGGGAACAATATTTTCAATACACGAAAATCAACTTATTGACCCTGCGCATGTGACTGCGTGACCGTGGATATCGCTACGCCGCTCGACTTATACCGGCGGGTTCGAAACGGAGCTTGCGGTCCCACGCTCATCATCGGCGATCGCCACGCCGGCTTCCAGCGCCGCGAGGATAAAGGCCTGTCGCACGGTCTCGGCCGGCATGCGGCCCGCAAGCCAGGCACGGCAGAAATCGATGGCTCTCTTCTGATGGACGCCCTCATGGATCGGCCAGTCGGAGACGAGTGCATAAAGCGCATCCTGCGGTGAGCGGAGAACCAGCCGTTCGCCGGCATCAAGATCGATCGAGATCGTTTTTTTCCAGAAGGCGGAATGGTCGCTAATGGCAGTCGCACCTGAAGCTGAATTGACCAGGATTAACTGCCGAAGGCCGATCTCGGTTCCAGTATGCGTCCGGTGGCGTCACTGTTGGAAAGGCCGTGCGCCGCGGAAGGATGCAAGAAGCAGCGTTGCGCGCGTCCTTCGAGGCTCCGCCCGATGGGCTGCACACCTCAGGATGAGGAACGTCGGGGATGCCGCGGCACTCAAGAGAGACCTTGAGATGACCGCCAGAACCCAAGAGAGCCTCATCCTGAGGTGCCCCACAGGGGCCTCGAAGGACGAGGCGGGTGCGCCGACCTAGCGGCGCCACGTCCCCCACGTGTCCTGGCAATGGAGCCGCGGCGCCGCCCGCTGTTAGGCGGGCAACTTGCAGCCCTTGCTCATACCAGCGGACTGCATTGCGGAAACCTTGCCTTTTGACGCAGCAATTTCGCCTTCCTTATCTCCCCCGGCAACGCTGCCGATCGGGACGCCGACGAGAAAGACGCCGAAGGCATCGCCGTTCGCCGCACTGATCTGCTGCTTCGACAAGTCGTCCAGCTTGGCCCGCTCTCTCTTGAGTTCGCCAGCGAGAGCTTCGCAGCTGAGGTTCGTATAAGCCGCCATCGGAATATCGACCTGCACGATGGCGTCAGGACGTTTGGCGCAACTGGCCAGTGCAGCGGTCGCCGCGAATGCGATAATCATCTTTTTCATGAATGGTCCCCAATTCCCGCAGCAGCTGTAGCATCACCGCCCGCAATACGGGAGACGGACCGACCTTCAACCACAGACTTTTGTTTATTCGGTCGCTGCCCGTTCGAGAGAACCTGATTGTGGCGTTTCCCGCGTGCGTTCCGCGCCAAAACTATTCACCCAATCCGAACAAACAGTTCGTTTCCCTTTTGTACTCTTTACCTCTTCCCTTTCGCGCTGACTCTCTCCATATTCCCGCCATGGCCAAATCTCCGAAGAAATCTCCCGCCCCGAATGGCTTCGAGGAAGCCCCGCAGTCGTCCTTCGAGGGAGCCCCCCTCTCCGGCTCCGTCGCGGACTGGGTGAAGCAGCTAGAGGCCGATGCCGAAGCGTCGGGCGTCGAGACTCAGCGCCAGATCGCCTCCAAGGCCGGCAAGCACCGCAAGAAGGTCGAAATCGCTGCCTCGAAATCGGCGCGCGGCACCTCGATGGGCGGCTCGACCGACCCGAAGACGCGCGCCGCCGCCGGCCTCAATCCCGTCGCCGGTATGAATACGACGCTGGAGGAGGCGTCATCGCTGCAGGCCGGCACCGCCGTCACCGCCACGGTCGAGGCGCTGTCGGCGCTGATCGAGAGCGGCAATCCGCTGCACAAGAACGGCAAGATCTGGACGCCGCACCGCCCTGCCCGACCCGACAAATCGGAAGGTGGCATCCGTATTCTGATGAAATCGGATTATGAGCCCGCCGGCGACCAACCGACTGCCATCCGCGACCTCGTCGAGGGGCTGGAGAACGGCGACCGAAGCCAGGTGCTGCTCGGCGTCACCGGCTCCGGCAAGACCTTCACCATGGCCAAGGTGATCGAGGCGACGCAGCGCCCGGCCGTCATCCTGGCGCCGAACAAGACGCTGGCCGCCCAGCTCTATTCTGAATTCAAGAATTTCTTCCCCGACAATGCGGTGGAATATTTCGTTTCCTACTACGATTATTACCAGCCGGAAGCCTATGTGCCGCGCTCCGACACCTATATCGAGAAGGAAAGCTCGATCAACGAGCAGATCGACCGCATGCGCCACTCGGCGACGCGCTCGCTGCTCGAACGCGACGACTGCATCATCGTCGCCTCGGTCTCTTGTATCTACGGTATCGGCTCGGTCGAGACCTATACGGCGATGACCTTCCAGATGTCGGTCGGCGACCGGCTCGACCAGCGCCAGCTGCTGGCCGACCTCGTCGCCCAGCAATACAAGCGCCGCGACATGGATTTCGTGAGAGGCTCCTTCCGCGTGCGCGGCGATACGATCGAACTCTTCCCGGCCCACCTGGAGGATGCCGCCTGGCGCATCTCGATGTTCGGTGACGAGATCGACGCCATCACCGAGTTCGATCCGCTGACCGGCCAGAAGGTCGGCGACCTCAAATCGGTGAAGATCTACGCCAATTCGCACTATGTCACCCCGCGCCCAACGCTGAACGGCGCCATCAAATCGATCAAGGAGGAGCTCAGGCTTCGCTTGGCCGAACTGGAGAAGGCCGGTCGCCTGCTGGAAGCCCAGCGCCTGGAGCAGCGCACCCGCTACGATATCGAAATGCTCGAAGCCACCGGCTCGTGCCAGGGCATCGAGAACTATTCGCGTTATCTCACCGGCCGTGACCCCGGCGATCCGCCACCGACCCTGTTCGAATATATCCCCGACAACGCCCTGGTCTTCATCGACGAAAGCCATGTCACCGTGCCGCAGATCGGCGGCATGTACCGGGGCGACTTCAGGCGCAAGGCGACACTCGCCGAATACGGCTTCCGCCTGCCCTCCTGCATGGACAACCGGCCGCTGCGCTTCGAGGAATGGGACGCCATGCGCCCCGACACCATCGCCGTTTCGGCCACCCCCGGCGGCTGGGAGATGGAACAGTCAGGCGGCGTCTTTGCCGAACAGGTGATCCGACCCACCGGCCTGATCGACCCACCGGTCGAGGTCCGCTCGGCCCGCACCCAGGTCGACGACGTGCTCGGCGAGATCCGCGAAACCGCCGCCAAGGGCTATCGCACCCTTTGCACCGTGCTGACCAAGCGCATGGCCGAGGACTTGACCGAATATCTGCATGAGCAGGGCGTGCGGGTGCGCTACATGCATTCCGACATCGACACGCTGGAGCGTATCGAGATCCTCCGCGATCTCCGCCTCGGCGCCTTCGACGTGCTCGTCGGCATCAACCTTCTGCGCGAGGGCCTCGACATTCCCGAATGCGGCTTCGTCGCCATCCTCGACGCCGACAAGGAAGGTTTTCTCCGCTCCGAGACATCGCTGATCCAGACGATCGGCCGTGCGGCGCGCAACGTCGACGGCAAGGTCATCCTCTATGCCGACCAGGTCACCGGCTCGATGAAGCGGGCGATGGAAGAAACCGGCCGCCGCCGCGAAAAGCAGATGATCTACAACCAGGAGCACGGCATCACCCCGGAATCGGTGAAAGCCAGGATCTCCGACATCCTCGACAGCGTCTACGAACGCGACCACGTCCGCGCCGATATTTCGGGCGTCTCCGGCAAGGGCTTCGCCGATGGCGGCAACCTCGTCGGCAACAACCTGCAGACCCATCTCAACGCGCTCGAAAAGAGCATGCGCGACGCCGCCGCCGACCTCGACTTCGAAAAAGCCGCCCGCCTCCGCGACGAAATCAAACGCCTCAAGGCCGTGGAACTCGCCGCCATGGACGACCCGATGGCGCGCGAGGAAGCGAAGGTGATGGAAGGAAAAGCGCGCGGCTCCTCCGCTCCTCCGTCATCCTCGGGCTTGACCCGAGGATCCAAGCCGGCACCCGAGACGCAAGCCTCCTACTTCACCCTCCCCAGCCTCGACGACATGGGCCGCGACATCGCCGAACCCGCCAGGAAGAGCCTGTTCCGCAAAAACGACCTCGACGAAATGACAGTCGGCCGAACGGAAAAGCCGGTCATCGGACAGGTGCCGGAGAAGCCGGATGCCGCCAAGGGGACGAAGCGGTTTTCACCGCTGCTGGAGGGACAGCCGGACCGCGATGACGTGCGGCCGGTCGTGCGCGGGAAGACGGGCGTGGGGAGTTATGAGGACCCGGGCGAGCAGAAGCACAAGGGGCGGACGAAGGGGAAGACTGGGCGGCCGGGGCGGTAGGAACTTAGCCCCGAGAAATCAGAAACGCCAAATCCAAGGGCACCTGAGGCCTCTTTGTCGATGGTACGCGCAAACTCAAATAGAAAATCAGCAATTCTTGCGGGTGATTAAAAAACGTTGCACGAATACCGTGGGCGCATTAAATTGCTATAACTGGAGAATTGAAATGAGCTCAAAATACCTAGAATCAATTGATATTCGTGGTTTTTTAGGACAACAGAATATTAGCGTGAAATTCGACCAAAGTATAAATTTTATTATTGGATTGAATGCACCGGAAAGACGACCTTAATCAACCTGATCCGAGCCTCTTTAACTTGCGACAGTAGAGCGCTGCGTAACTTAGATTTTGAGGAAATTACAACCCACTTCATAACCGCGCGACTTCACCCCATCCTATTCCGCAGCCTCGCCCATATCGGCGCCTACCACGACACGCTCATCGGCTTCATCAACGTCGCATGAGATAGCGGTACTCAAACCTTCATCCTCAACACCTCAGTTCATCCGCAACGGAACCAACAATGTCCGACACCATTCTACGCTACGTCCCAGCCGACCCGTCTTGGCAACCCTCCCCGGAAAACGCAAACAAAGCAGTCTCCTTATTGGAAACAATCATCCCCGGGGCGGATGAAGTGAAAGCGAGCTTCGAGAATGAGATCAGGTTCTACGATCCCGGCGAAAACTGGTCCGGCGTGGAGTGCAGCGCCTGCGGCGCAGATGCCGAGGAATGGTGGGGAGAGGCCATGGAGGCGGCTTCCGCCGGTGGGTTTAAAGACCTCAACACCGTGGCCCCTTGCTGCGGCGCCACCGTATCATTGAACGACTTGCGGTATATCTGGCCCGCCGCGTTCGGCCGCTTTGCTCTCGAGGCCCACAATCCAGGCATCGGCGATACCACCGAGGAACAGGATCGGAAAATGGCTGAATGCCTTGGAACGCCGCTGCGGAAAATATGGGGGCAGGTTTAGGTGATATCAGGACGCTCACCAGGGCCTATCGTGCCAGCCGACACACCGCCAGCATGAAGGAAGGAGCCGCCACCCATGCCAGACCTCCGCATTGCCCCCTTCCCCTCGCCCGCCGAACTCACCACACTCTGTCCGCCGCCTGGAACACCGCCCCACCGCGCCTGACTTCTCCCGAATCCTGCCCCGCAGCCTCGCCCATGTCGGCGCCTATCACGACGGCAGCCTCGTCGGCTTCGTCAACGTCGCCTGGAATGGCGGCATTCATGCCTTCATTCTCGACCCCCGCGCTCAGCCCTATATGCGCCCACAAGGCATCGCCAAATAGCTGGTCAGGGAAGCGACGAAAATTGCCCGCGAGCGTGGCGCCAAATAGCTGCATGTCGATTTCGAGCCGCACATGCCCTATCTACCGCGCCCGCCGTTTTCGGCCGACAGAGGCGGGCCTCCTCAAGCCGGCACGCACCTCCGCCCACTCACCCACACCCCGTCCTCCCCGTCCCCGCCGCCAGCGCAAAATAAATCCGCTCCACCCGACAGGCTGCACTCCTGGCGCTCGCCTCGAACCCCGCCGCCGGCCATCCGCGTCGAGGGCTGCCGTCGGCTGCGATCAGCCAGTACCAGCGCTCGTCTGACCCGGTCAGATCGATCTTGAAGATCCGCCCCATGCAGACATCGCCATAGAAGCCGATGAAATCGTCGCCGGGCTTTTCCTTCCAGGAGTGACGCCATCTTCCCCTCGGCGTCTCGCCGCTGATGACCATCTCCCAGCTCTTCCAGCCGTTATAGTCCGATTGCGCCGTCAGCGAGCCATCATAGGGTTTCGGCTCGATCTGCAGGCAGCCTTCCAGAAACTCCGCGACCGAGTTGCAAACAGCCTCCCATGCCTCGTCGCTGTGCCACGTCAGCTTGTATGCGACCTCATCGGAGACATTCTTCAAGGCTGCGGCGACGGTGGAGGCAACACCTTCCCTGCCCACCGGTTCGCCCCGCAACGTAATGCGGAGATAGGTGCAGAGAAATTCCGCCGTATCCCGGGCGATCGGCTCGATGACTTGGAGCTTTCGGCGCTTGCCGACCTCATAGCCGCCGAAATCCCGGATGCGACGCTGCGGCTGTTTGCGAAGGGCATTGTTGAGGAACGACCTTAGGAGCGTTCCGATATCGTCTTGCATGCGTTTCCTCTCCTCATGAGGATGTCTCTGCCGCATGGTTTGTGAGTGGCTCCGCCCGAGCCGGTGAAATCAGAGCAATTCCGGCAAAACCGCCGCACGTCCGGAATTGCTCTTTAGATCAGCGTCGGTGCCGGATCGTCTTCGACCTCTTCGATGATCTCCGGCCTGTCGTTCTTCGGAGAGCCGACGTCCCGGCCGATCTTCCACATCGACATCAGTTCGGAGGGGAAAGGTTGCATCAAATCGTTCGGGTCCGGTTCGGCTGAAAGCCATCTCTCGTAATCGGCGCGATGCAGGATGACGGGCATGCGGTCATGGATCTCCGCCATCATCTCGTTCGGCTCGCAGGTGACGACGGCGAAGTTGCGGATAGACACGCCCTTCTCGTCCGTCCACGTCTCCCAGATGCCGGCGAGCGCAAAAGGCGAGCCGTCCTTCATGGCGATGGCATAGGGCTGCTTGTTCTTGCCGGTCCCGTGAATGTCTTTCCATTCGAAGAAGCCATTGATCGGAATGAGGCAGCGACGCGACCGGTAGGCAGAGCGGAACATGCCGTTGCCGCTGATCCCCTCGCATCGAACGTTGACCGGCGGCGGCCGGCCGCCGGGTTTCGCCCAGGAAGGCATCAGACCCCAGCGCGCGGTAACGAATACAGGCCCCGAAGTATCGGGTTCGCGCACGATATCCCTGATGATAATAGGATAATCTTGCGACGGCGCCCCATTCCAGCGGGGAAAGCGATTTCCCAGCCCGTCGATATCCCCGCCCTTCACTGCAAAGGCGAAATTGCCGATCAATTCTTCAAGCGAAGTTTTGACGAAGATGCGTCCGCACATCGTGCTTCCTGTCGATGGAATATTAGATGTTCCGATTATGTTCTCGGCGGAGACGTCGTCAACGAAGCGTCAGTTGTGACCGTTCAGGAATGCCACTTCGCGGCCATTAGGACACAGAAATGAAGGATGAGAAGTGGGCGGCCTCACATCCAGGCCGGGAGGAGGCCTGCCCCATCAAATCGATCTCATTGCGAAGCAAGCGGAATTGTCAGAAAAACACGTCCGGCAAGCGACGCGACAACCGAATCGGAAACTACCTATGCCCGAACTCCGCATCGACCCCTTCCCCTCGCCCGCCCAACTCAACGCCCTCTGGTCAGCAGCCTGGAGCACGCCGGAAGCGCCGGATTTCTCCCGCATCCTGCCCCGCAGCCTCGCCCATATCTGTGCCTATCACGACGACACGCTGGTCGGCTTCGTCAACGTCGCCTGGGATGGCGGCATTCATGCCTTCATTCTCGACACCTCGGTTCATCCCGACCTGCGCCGGCAGGGGATTGCGACGCGGCTGGTCAGGGAAGCCACGAGGGTTGCGCGGGAGCGCGGCGCTGAGTGGCTGCATGTCGATTTCGAACCGCACCTGACCGGCTTTTACCGGGCCTGCGGATTTCAACCCACCGAGGCGGGGCTCATCGAGCTGGCATGAGACGCCTCGCCGAGGGCGGCCCCGAACAGGCAAGCATCAAGCCCGTGATTGGGCGGACGGCGCGCCGACGGCAATGCCAAAGCAACGCCAGACGAATCCAGTTTTTCCACGCTTATACCGCGAGCTTATGACCGCATAGGAAGGGGTATGAATTAAAAGACTAAAATACCACTTTTGGTTTGCAAATTCAAAGTCCTTCCCCAGTATTTCAGCCTTATTTTTTCGTTAAAAAACCAATAAAAAATCACAATTTTTCATTGAAAACATCACGATTTATTGGCATAGATCCCCGTGGGGTTGTCTTCCGCCGAACCAATTAAACAGTTCTTCCGCGGATTTCCATATTGCAAAGTACAACGCATCTATTGGGGGTAATTTTAAATATGGCCTTGAATATACTGGACACCAACGGCGCCACAGTCACGAAGACCGGCGCCGAGTTCGAAGCGTATGACGTCATCCGCGACTCCGCAGCCAACCCTTCCGCACCTGTCACCCTCGTTGTCTCCGATTCCGGCCTGGCAGATCTGGCCGACGAACTCAGCTCGGTTTCCGCAAATGTGACCGGCTCGAGCGGCGACAACACGATCACGACGGGCGCAGGCAACGACAACATCAATGGCGGTGACGGCGCAGACACGCTGAACGGCGGCGCCGGAAACGATCTGATCCAGGGTGGAGTTGGTAATGACACGCTGAATGGCGGGGACGGCAATGACATGCTTTGGGGCGACGTCGGAAATGACGTCATCAGAGGCGGCACGGGCAACGATACGATCTCCGATGATGACCGCTTCAGCTTTACCCCTGCGGTCTTTAACATCGATGCGGGCGACGGCGACGACGCCATAACGGTGGATACATTTTCTTCACTGAATTCCGGAACGATCGATGGCGGTGCCGGGATCGATACGCTGCAAGCCCCGTCGCTCCAGGGCCTGACGATTAAGAACATCGAAATCCTTGAAACGGCGGGCTCTTGGGTTGCAGGGTCAAGCGCGCAGTTCGAAAGCTTTGACAAGATCGTCTGGTCAACCGATCCGTTCCCTAATTTTAACCCCTCGTTGGCAGTGACGGACAGTGTCCACCTCGATCTTTCCGACGAGTTGGGAGATCGGGGATCTTTCATCCACGGCTATGCCTCCGGCATTGACGTCAAGACCGGTGGCGGCGACGACGAGTTTTTTGGCACCGACGGCAACGACATTTTCGACGGCAATGGCGGCAACGACATCATCAATGGCGAGGCCGGCAACGACAAACTGACCGGCGGCGCAGGCAACGACGCCATTAACGGCGGTGCCGGCATCGACACTGCGGTCTTCTCAGGCAATTTCGCCAATTATTCCTTCGCATCGAACAACGGCGATCACATCCTGACGAGCGCCGCGGAAGGGACGGATACGCTGACAGACGTCGAATTCGCCCGTTTTGCCGATGGCGTCTACAACTTCGCCACGGAAACTTTCACGCTCGACGGCAGCAATACCGCACCGACCAACATCCAGCTCTCGAAAACCGCCCTCTCCGAGGACACCCCGATCTGGACTACGGTCGGCCTGCTGAGCGCCAAGGATGCCGATGGCGACAAGCTTACCTACAAGCTCATCGACGGAGCGGACGATCACTTCCGGATCAACGGCAACCGTATCGTAACGTCAAAGGCATTGGACTACGAGACGGACAAGTCCTACACGATCAAGGTCGCCGTCTCCGACGGCAAGGTCACTGTGGAAAAGGACATCACGATCAACGTCCTCGACGTCAACGAAGCGCCGGTCAACCAGGCGCCGATAAAGCTTTCCTTCTCACGCAGTTCGATCTCCGAGAACGTCGCGATCGGCACCTCGGTCGGCCTTCTCTCGGCCGTCGATCCGGAAGGCGGGGCGGTGAAGTGGCGGCTGACAGATGATGCGGACGGCATCTTCAAGCTCGTCGGCAACAAGATCCAGACCAAGGCAGCGATCGACTTCGAAAGCAACCATAGCCTGACCTTCACCGCTGAAGCCTATGACGCGGCTGGAAATGCCACCAGCCACGACTTCACGATCACCGTGAAGGACGTCTTCGAGCCGTCCTTTTCGAGCCTGTCGCATGAGGCGTTGATCTAATCGCAATATGATCGCCGGTGGACGTAAGATGCGTCACCGGCGATCTCGACAAAAAGGTGGGACTTCCCGCCTGACTACCTCGGCCGAACTTCCTGGCGCTTGCGCGGCCGGCCTTTTCCAAAATGCACCTCCACCTCGACACCGGTTTCGGTTATGATTTCCTCCCGTCCGAGGAGAGCCCGCATGCGCCTGCCCACATTCATCCTGGCCCTTGCCGTCTCAGCACTCGCAGCCTTGCCCGCATCGGCCGAGACCTACAAGACGCCGAAAGCGTTGCTCAAGGCGCTCTACAGTTACAACACCGACAACAGCGATGCCGAGGCGCCCTCGCCTTATTCGATCTTTTTCTCCGACCATCTGAACGAACTCCTCCAGGCCGACCTCGACAACACGCCTGAGGGCGATGTCGGCGCGATCGACTTCGATCCCGTCATTGCGGGCCAGGACGGTAAGGCAAGCGATGTCAGGATTGGCCAGCCGATCTTGCTGGATGACAAGGCCGAAGTGGAGGTGCAGTTCGAAAACGGCGAAGAGGTAACGCTCTTCTACACCCTGGTGCGGCAGCAAGGTGGCTGGAAAGTCGACGATATCGCCAATCAGAAGGGAGATAATCCATGGAGCCTGAGCGCGTTGCTGGGTGATGCACAATAAGCAATGGCCATGGCCTCAAGATCAGCCCTCATGGTGAGGAGGAACCACGAGGGCGGGCGTGGAAACTTCCGATACATTTCGCATGCCCCGCCTCCAGAATCGAAGGCAATGGCCCCGGTGGCAGCCCCGGTCCTTCGAGGCTTCAGCCTTCGGCTTCCGCACCTCACGATGAGGGCTGATTGGTGTACCGACGCAGCAGGCGCCGCCCACGACGCAATCCGCACCGGCCGCCGAATCTGCCTTTCATCCCGTTTCGGCACGCATTCCCGCTATGACACATCAATACAAGGAACCGCTAACTCTCCGTCAAGTATCTGAATCTTCGGCATTTCCTGCCATCGATGCGAGCATGCCAAAAGAATCCCGCTTGCTTTTTGCCCGAAAAGCTGGCACCAATTCACCTACTCGGGCATTTGCATGCCGGTGACTGGACTGATGTGGTAATCCCTTCCGTTTGGAAGGCGGCGCGGGACTACCCGCCTACGTAGACGTTCTTTCCCCGTACGTGACTTCTCCGACTGACCCTTCGTCCCAATCGATCGGGGCGAAAGCTAAAGCCGTCCGCTTCCTCTCGGGGGCGCGGATACTACACAGACTAAGGGAAAAGGACGATCCCAATGGCCACCAAGGGCACCGTAAAATTCTTCAACCAGGACAAGGGTTTTGGTTTCATCACGCCGGACGGCGGCGCAAAGGACGTTTTCGTCCACATCTCTGCGCTGCAGGCTTCTGGCATCCAGTCGCTGCGCGAAGGCCAGCAGGTTACCTTCGACACCGAGCCGGACCGCATGGGCAAAGGCCCGAAGGCCGTCAACATCTCGGCTTCGTAAGTCAGACTTTCCGCTTCGGCGGCATGAACGGCGCTCCGCAAGGGGCGCCGTTTCTGTTTGCGGCCGTCATTTGTCGATAGCACCGGCAAGTGTTATATGCGCGCTTAGTGATACCGCCCCGCGGCGGTGCGGCGCCCTTGCGGCCCCCAGAGAACAACGAATTATGGAACGTCGATGACGCAAAAGAGCCCGATTTTCGCGGTCGCCCCGATGATCGACTGGACGGATCGGCATTGCCGTTATTTCCATCGCCAGATCAGCCGGCAGGCGCTGCTTTATACCGAGATGGTGGTGGCCGATGCGATCATCCACGGTCCGCGCGACCGGCTGCTCGGCCATGACGCAGCGGAACATCCGCTGGCCCTGCAGCTCGGCGGATCGGATCCGGCCAAGCTTGCCGAGGCGGTGAAGATCGCAGAAGCCTACGGCTACGACGAAATCAACCTCAATGTCGGCTGCCCTTCCGACCGGGTGCAGTCGGGCACCTTCGGCGCCTGCCTGATGTTGACGCCGGAGACGGTGGCCGAATGCATCGCGGCGATGAAGAGGGTGGCGACCGTGCCGGTGACCGTGAAATGCCGTATCGGCGTTGACGAGCAGGAGCCGGAACAGGCGCTGCCGGAACTCATCACCCAAGTTCTCGATGCCGGCGCCGACGCGATCTGGATCCATGCCCGCAAAGCTTGGCTGAAGGGCCTGAGCCCCAAGGAAAACCGGGAAATCCCGCCGCTGGACTACGAGATTGTCTACCGGATGAAACAGCGCTGGCCCAATGTCTTCATCGGCATCAACGGCGGCATCCGCACGCTTGATGAAGCCGCCGCCCATCTCGAACATGTCGACGGCGTCATGCTCGGTCGCGCCGCCTACCAGAATGCCGCGATCCTTGCCGAGGTCGACCAGCGCTTCTTCGGCGCCCCCGCTGGGGAGCCGGACTGGGAAAGCCTGCGTGACCGGATGATGGCCTATGCCGAGCGCCACATCGCTGGCGGCGGCCGGCTGCAGCACGTCGCCCGCCACATGGTCGGCCTCTTCACAGGCCTGCCCGGCGCCAGGCGCTACCGCCAGATCCTCTCGACCGATGCAGCCAAAAGCGGCGCCGGGCCGGAAGTGCTGGCGGCAGCCTTTGCGGCCGTCGATTTTGCAGGGACGGAGCAGGACGCAGTCAGCGCCTGACGTCGCGTCATGCCTTCATCGCCACGGCCGCATCGGTGGGTGCCGTCAGCCGTAGTGCTCGTATCCGCCATCTCGGTAAGCACCCGCCCGGCTGGTCCGCGGGCGGAAATAGCGGCAATTCCGATCCGTCCGGTCGATCATCGGGGGCACGAGCACAAACGGAAATGCCGCGTGCGCTTACGGTATCTTACGGAATCTGCATCGGCTTATAACCGCGGCGTTGGCAGCAATATCTTCTTCTCGATCTTGCCGGCCACCGAAAACACCAGAATCTCCGTCTCCTTGCCGATCCTGCTGCCATCCATCGATCGGACGATATCATCGACGCCGCCGACCGGGCTGCCGTCGATCGCGAGAAGATAGTCGCCCTCCTGCAGCCCTCCCTTTGCCGCCGGTCCCTCCGGCTCGACGCGGCGGATGCGGACGGAGGTCGTCTGCACCGTGCCCGCTGCAAGCGCCACCCGGCGCGGCAGCACAATCGTATCGCCAGAAATGCCGATGAAGGCGCGCCTGACCTGACCGTAGCGGAGAATCTCCGACACGACGAAATTGGCGGTATTCGAGGCCACCGCAAAGGCGATGCTCTGCGCGCCCTGGATGACCGCGGTGTTGACGCCGATCACCTCCCCGTTTGAAGACACCAGCGGCCCGCCCGAGTTGCCGGGATTGAGCGCCGCATCGGTCTGGATGACATCCTCCATCAGCCGGCCGCTGGCTGCCCGCATCGACCGGCCGAGCGCCGAGACGATGCCGGCGGTGACGGTCCATTCGAAACCGAGCGGGTTTCCGATCGCGATGGCGATATGACCCCGGCGCAGGCGCTGGGAGTCTCCGAGCTTGGCCCAAGCGCCGGTGCTTGTATTGGCGCGAATGAGGGCGATGTCGGTATCGACATCCCGGCCGAGCACGCGGCCCTCGGTAACGAACCCGTCGGGCGTGGTGATGCGAACGACCTTGGCGTCGTCAACGACATGGCTGTTGGTGATGATCAGGCCGTCGGGCGAGACGGCGAAGCCCGACCCGTGCCCCTGCCGGCCACCCACCCTCTCGATCCGGCTGACGGCCGGCCCGACAGCGTCGACTGCCGCTGCGATCGATTGCGAATAGGCATCGATCAACGCCCCGTCATTCTGAGAGCCTGTGAATGTTTGGTAGCGGAGGCGATTGGATTGTGATTCTGTTGGGTCGTTGATTTGCTTGGGGGATGATGGTGGGCGACGACCTGTTCGAAGGATTGCCGGTGCATGGAGCGCGGCGAAGTGCTCAGGTGGGACGCGGAGCGGCGCGCATGCGTGAGCCGGTGCGCGATCAGATCGAGTTGCGTGCCGTCGATATCGACAGCTTGATCGGCCAGGATCATGCGGTGCGGGTCATTTGGAACTATGTCGAGGGACTGGATCTGAGCACGCTCGAAGATCGGATCAAGGCGCGTGAGCACCGGCCAGGCCATCCACCGATTTCGCCACGGCTTTTGCTGGCGCTGTGGCTCTATGCCAGCAGCGACGGCGTCGGCAGCGCGCGGGCGCTGGAACGGCAGTGCGGGAGCCACGACGTCTATCGCTGGCTGTGCGGCGGTGTCTCGGTGAACTATCACACACTGTCGGATTTTCGGGTTGGTTGCGCCGATTTGCTCGACCGGCTGCTTGCCGAGCATCTGGCGGCGCTTGCCGGTGCCGGCCTCGTCACTCTCGATTGTCTGGCGCAGGATGGCGTGCGGGTCCGGGCAAGCGCGGGTGCGGCCTCGTTCGGCCGCAAAGCGACGCTTGATCGGCATCTTTCCATTGCCGAGGCGGTTGTGGATCAGCTCAAGCACGAGGTCGATGCGCGTTCGGATGCCAGCACTCGGCGCATCGAGGCGGCCAGGGAGCGGGCGGCGCGCGAGCGCGGCGAGCGGCTCAGAGCAGCCCAGGTCGCTCTTGACGAGATCGAGCGCCATCGCCAGGCGCGCGAAGAAAAGCGCGGCAATGGCAAAAAGCCGAAGGAGCCGCGCGCCTCCAGCACGGATGCACAGGCGCGGGTGATGAAGATGGCCGACGGCGGCTTCCGCCCGGGTTATAATGTGCAGGTTGCGAGCACGGCCGGTGAGCAGTTCGTGGTCGGGCTCGAGGTGACCAATGCCGGCTCCGATCGCGGCCTCATGCGGCCGATGCTGGAGCGGTTGCGCGCGCTAAGCGGCCATCTGCCGCGGCGCTATCTCGCCGATGGCGGCTTTGGCAGCGCTGAAGATATCGAGTGGGCGCACGGCGAAGGGGTTGAGGTCTTTTGTCCGCCCACTCAGTCCAAGCACGGAACCGATCCCTTCTTGCCGCGCCGCGGCGACGGTCCGGGTGTGTCGGCCTGGCGGGCCCGCATGGCAAGCGAGGCGGGCAAGGCTCAGTACAAACCCCGATCGATCTGCGAATGCGTCCATGCCCGCTGGCGCAACTGGAATCTGCGACAATTGACGGTGCGCGGCATCGAAAAGGTCCAGGCCGTCGTGCTCTGCTACGCACTCACCAACAATATCTTGCAAGGCCATCGGCTTGCCAAGGGCTGAGCCACTGTCACCACCCAGACACCAACACGCGACCATCCGAACGCAGCGCGCAATCGCCTGACGCTCGACTGCATCGGCCAGCCAAGATCGGCCAAAAACGCGCCGGATTCAAAAGCTTCACAAGCTCTGAGGCGCAATATCCTTGTCCATGTAACCCATGATGTGACCCTCAGACGGCAGTAACGGCCGTCCGCCGCCGGCGAAGCCGTCGCCGTTGCGACGGTTCGCCATTGTGCTGTTGTGGATTAGATGGTTGGGCGTCGACAAGCGTTCAAGTGAGGGCGTCATCCGTCCTCATCCTGAGCGATGAACGCCGCAACTCCGCTCCGCATCCGTGACGCATCGACTAAAAATACCCCTGCCCGTGAATCCTGCTCCAATACAAAATTCTGTTATGTCAATTGAATACAAAGAGCAGCTTGATGAGATCATCGACATATACGAACCTCGCCCCGCGCAGCCGTGCCTATGGCCTTGTCAATCTCGCCGGCAACGACGCAGACTTCTGATCGCATCAATCCAACCCATTAACGGAGTTAAAAGATGAGCACAGTCACCACCAAGGACGGCGTCGAAATCTTCTACAAGGATTGGGGGCCGAAGACTGCCCAGCCGATCATGTTCCATCACGGCTGGCCGCTCTGCTCCGACGACTGGGACGCCCAGATGCTGTTCTTCCTCGACAAGGGCTACCGGGTCGTCGCCCACGACCGGCGCGGCCATGGCCGCTCCACCCAGGTAGGCGACGGCCACGACATGGATCATTACGCCGCCGACGCCGCAGCCGTCGTCGAGCATCTCGATCTCAGGAACGCCGTCCATATCGGCCACTCCACCGGCGGTGGTGAAGCGACCCACTATGTCGCCCGCCATGGCCAGCCGCAGGGCCGCGTCGCCAAGCTCGTCATCATTGGCGCCGTGCCGCCGATCATGCTGAAAACGGATGCCAATCCCGGCGGCCTGCCGATCGAGGTCTTCGACGACCTGCGCAGGCAGCTCGCCGCCAATCGTTCGCAATTCTACCGTGACCTGCCGGCCGGCCCGTTCTACAGCTTCAACCGGCCGGGTGCGAAGGTGTCGGAGCCAGTCATCGACAATTGGTGGCGCCAAGGCATGATCGGCGGCGCCAAGGCCCATTACGACGGCATCAAGGCCTTTTCGGAAACCGACTTCACCGAAGACCTGAAGATCATCACCGTGCCGACTCTGGTCATGCACGGCGACGATGATCAGATCGTGCCGATCGCCGACTCCGCCCTGCTCTCGTCCAAGCTGCTGCAGAACGCCACGCTGAAGGTCTACGAGAAATTTCCCCACGGCATGTGCACCACGCATGCCGACGTCATCAATCCCGACATCCTCGCCTTCATCAAGGGCTGACCGATCAATCCGCCGGGCGCCGATCAGGCGCCCGGCAGTCGGAATGAGTGCGCGGCGAAATCATCGTCGGCCGACTGCAACAAACGAGCGCCGCCCGATCAGGCCGGTCGATTGATGGCCGGTTACGCATTTCGCATGAAACCGTTTTCGCCGATTTGCGTTTAGCGGCCATGAAAAGAGAACGTGAACCCTCATCAAAGGCTTACCGGCAGGATCGTTTCGAAAACACCGAGCGCGCCGCCAAGGAAACCATCGAGGCGGAGCAGCGGGCCCGCCGGGAGAAAACCAAGCGGCTGAAAGAACTGCGCCTGTCGAAGCAAAGCGACAAGGATCCCGCGCCCAGGTAGATCCCACGCTGGCGAGATCTGTCACGCCGCGCCCATCGGCCTGACACAGATCGGCGCCGCGCTCGCTCGCATCTTTCCGGGCGTGCGTGCGCGCGCGCCCCGATTTGTTTTTGAACATCAGACGTTCGCCCATCTTGCAGAGCCAAGATCGCGAAATTATCTTTTTGCCATCGATAGCGATTCACGGCATCGGAAAGGGCAGATTGCGATGTCAGACAAGCTGTTCAGCACGCGTGACGAACCGCTCGCATCCGAAGACCTTGATGTATGCAGGCGTGTCCATGAAGCGTTGTGTCAAGAACTCCAGATTAACCGATCGGAAGAGAAAGCCGCCCGTCTCGGCGCTCTGATCATCGAGCTTTATCGGCAAGGTGTGCATGACGAGACCCAGCTTCGATTGCTGGCCGGCGGCAAACGAGCCTGAGAACACAATCCGCCACACGCTCGAACAGCATCCTCCCAATCTCCGGCAGGACGCCACCGCCGGAGGCCAAGCTATCTCTTACGTTAGCAAACACGCACATAGATTGCTCCTCCTCATCCCAAAATGAAACCAATTGCCTTCCCCAGCGTTATACCCTCGATACTTCCATTGACCCAAGGTGAGTGAAATGAACAGATTCGCCATCATTGCCCTGTCGATAGCGACGGCCTTCTCCGGAATGCCGGCGTCGGCAGGTCCCGTCTTTGTGCCGAGCCCGGCGCAGCAGGCGGCCGCGCAGCCGGTCCCCGGAGGTGGCGAGGCCAGGATCATCACCGTCGGCTGCAATAACTTCACGAACTGCCCTGGCCAGTTTGGTAACAATGACGACTGGTACCGCAAACGCCACCACTACCGCGACCGCAGCTATTATCGGGACCGAGACTACTATCGCGGCGACCGCTATGGCCGGCGCTATGGTCACCGCTACCATCATGACAATACCGGCGCCATCATCGGAGGCTTGGCGGCAGGCGCCCTGATCGGCGGCATCATCGCCTCGCAGCCGCGCGCCTACCGTTCCACCGGCTACAGCTCGCACGCCGAATATTGCTATGCTCGCTATCGGTCGTACCGCGCCTACGACAACACCTACCAGCCGAACTACGGCCCGCGCCGCCAGTGCCGGTAATATCCAGTCCCTGGCCCGGAAGGAAGCCTCGCATGAACATGCGGGGCTTTTTTGCTGCGTATCAGCGCCACGGTGACCTCCTCAATAGCAAGGACGGACGGAGCAAGGCTTGCCGGCCTTTACCCCGTCCGTCCCGTCAGCCCAGGAGTGAAGCACTTTAGGGACTACTTCACTCCGGGAGTGGTTCGCTGCAGGAGTGAGGCACTCCTGCAATGATCCACTTCGGGATGAGTCGCTCCCGGAGTGACGGCACCACTTCCTCGGGGTCAGGGCTGAGCTTTCGGTTGGTAAATGGCGGCCGGTTTCGGCCTCTTCTCCGTCCATTGCGGCGGCGCGCCGTATTTGCCGGCGACCGCGCCAATCAGCCCCGGCTCGCGGCCGAAGGCATCGCAGGCGGCGTATTTCGGTTTTCCGCCGAGCCAGGATTTCATCCGCTGGCCGGAAGGAAGTGAAAGGTCCAGCCCCTTCGGCTCCTTGCGTGCGATCAGCATGCGGGAAAATTCGCTGCTGAACTTCGAGGCAAGGCCATAGGCGTCGCCCACTTCGGAAACGCGCGGCGTGTTTTGCAGCGAGTTTGCCCCGCGCGACCAGACGATCGCCGCCCGCTGCACGCCACCGCTGTCGACGGCCTCCGCTTCGACCGCCAGTCCGCCGAGACCGGCCGGCAGCCGCGGCACGCCGACCGGCAACGCGAAGCCACTGCCGACGGTCACGACCGTGGAAACACCGGCCATTGCCTTGTTGGTCGGCACGATGTCGGTGACCACTGAGCGGATCGTCAGGTCGGCGGGCTCGCCCGGTGCCACTATCCGGTATTTATCGCTGAGCGAGATGCAGAGCGCCCGGTCGAGCGCATTCGACACCATCGTCCGATCATCAGGCGATTTGATCCGGGTCGCGGCGCTGAAGGCAAAGGTCGTCGGCGCGATGACGACCGTCTTCGCCGGCGCAAGTCCCGCTCCGTCGACATAGATGCGCGATTTCTGAAGCTTGCCCTTGGGCGGGCCGAGATTGGAATAGGAAGAAAGCGTGCCCGCTTGCTTCAGCGGCACCGTGCTGCACCCGGCCGCAGCCGCCGCAAGCGCCAGCGGCAGGGCAAGGGATAAAAACTTGGAAATCCGCTTTGAAAAGGATGAAGTGAATGGATTGCTGCGCACTCTGTCTGGCCTCCATCGCCGATAGCGCATAACCCCGAAATCGAGATCGATTTCGGAAAGGATTATGCGCAGTTTATAGTGCTAGAGCGTCCTTAGCGCGTCTGTCGGACGCGCGGCGCTCTAGTTCAGGCAAAAGTGGCGGCCGAGAATTGCCGCAGCATTACATCGTTTCCGGCAGCGTCGGCTGCCGGAAGCAACCCGCATCATCAAAGCCGGATCGTCACCTCGGTGCCGGCGTCGCCGCTCTCGATGCTGACTTCGCCGCCATGGTTTGCGGCGATCTGCTTGACGAGGCTGAGGCCGAGCCCCGCCCCCGTGCTCTTCGGAGTGACGCGATAGAACGGTTCGAACACCAGTTCGCGGTGCTCGGCCGGAATCCCCGGCCCCTCGTCGGCGACGCTGATCCGACCGCCGCCGGAGGCCGACACGGAGACGGTGATCATGCCGCTCCCGCCGCCATGGTCGATGGCATTGCGCACGAGGTTGCTCACCGCCCGCGGCAGCGCCGAGGGGCTGCCCTTGCGCTTCAGGCTCTCGACCTCGCTCTGAAACGAGATCTGGTAGCCGGCGCCGATCGCCAGCGGCGCGAGGTCGGCAACGACGGAGCGGGCAATCTCGACGAGATCGACCATCTCATGGAGATCGGTCGCCTGGTCGTTGCGCTCGAAATCGAGCAGCTGTTCGGCCGTCTCCGCCAGCCGCGCGACGTCGTCGAGCAATCGCCGGCGATCCTGCCCTTCCGGCGTTGCGTCGATCCGGGTCTGCATGATCGCGATCGGCGTCCTCAGCTCGTGCGCCGCATCGATCAGGAAGTGTTGCCGTTTGCGGTACTCGTTCTCCAGCCGGTCGAGCGCCTCGTTGAAGGCGATCACCAGCGGCGCGACCTCCCTCGGAATGCCGTCGAGCGGCAGGCGCGCATCGTAGCGGCGAGCGTCGATTTCCGAGGCCTTGCGGGCAACCTCGCTAACGCTGGCAAGGCCGCGCCCGACGATCCTGGGAACGGCAAGAAAAACCGCCGGCAAGGCGATGGCGAACAGCGGGACGTAGATCGGATAAATCGCGCCCATAAGGGTCAGGACGGGCCAGCCCTTGTCGGCAACGCCGCCGAACAGAACCCTGAGTTCGCCGATCCCGGTCTCCACGTTTTCGACCGAGGCGATCTCGCTCGTGCCGGCCGATCCCCGGATATCGGCCCCTTCGAACAGATAGGTAAGACGCGCAACTTCGTTGTAGGCGGCAGGAATGGTCCCGTAGGATACGAGTGAACCGTTCGTCGTCGCCGCGACATACCAGAGCCCGTCATACTCCTGCTTGAAGGCATCGAGCTCCGGCGTATCCCTTATTTCGAGCCGTCCCTCGGCATCGATCCCAACCGCCGACGCCAGCACGCCGGTGATCTGGTCCTCCAGCGCGACGTTCGGAGAGACGATCGTTGCGCCGTAGAAGCAGAGCCCGATGGTGACAGCCGTCACCACGCCGACGAAGACCAGGCTGAGCTGCCAGCTGAGCCGCCACCAGAGCGAAGGGTTAGGCTTGCATTTTTCGCCCATCATTCTTCCTTCAGGAGATAGCCGACGCCGCGGATATTGTGGATCGAAACCTCGGCGCCAGCCTCGGCAAGCCGCCTGCGCAGCCGCGAAATGTGCGCATCGAGCGCGTTTGACTGGATTTCCTCTTCGTAGTTGTAGACGGCCGCCTCGAGCGTCGCGCGCAGCACGGTCTTCTCCTTGCGCTTGGCAAGAGCCGCCAGCACCAGCAGCTCGCGTCGGGGCAGATCGAGCGGCGCGTCATCGATGGTTACGCTGAGATGTAAGGGATCGATCACCATCCGCCCGGCGGTGATCTTGAGTTCGGCAAGGTTCGGCGGCCGCCGCAGCACGGCTCTCAGCCGCGCCATCAGTTCCTCCACCAGAAACGGCTTGCCGAGATAGTCGTCGGAGCCGAGATCGAGCCCTTGCACCCGCTCCTTCGGCTCATTCAGCGCCGTCAGCACGATGATCGGCGTGTCCTTGCCCGTCCGCCTCAGCTGCGGAATGAAGCTCAACCCCTCTCCATCGGGCAGGCGCCGGTCGAGCAGGATCGCGTCATAGAGGTTCTGCCGCGTCAGCTCGACGGCATCGGCCAGATGCATCGTGTGGTCGGTGACGATCCCATGTTTGCCGAGCGCTGCCGACAGCGCCTCGGCCAGCTCCCTCTCGTCTTCTATCAACAATATCCGCATCGCCCGCCTACTCTCTCAACTTTCCCACTCTCCGCCACAAGGGTTGCGGCAGCATTGCGGAGCTTGCAAGGCGCCGGTCATGCTGCCGCAATTGTCGAGGTCCACCACAAAGACTATCCGCGGCATTTGGAGATCGAGATGATCCGACCTATCCTCCGTTTCCTCACGAGACACGTCCTCTCGGCCTTCATCCTCGCCGCGCTGCTCGCAGCCCCGCTGGTGATACTGCACACGCTTGACGGAAAAGCAGGGGGCGGGAGCGGCCTGGTGATGGAGCTCCGATGACCGCGCAAGTCTCCTAGCCGGCTGCCTCGCAATAGGCCGAGAAGGCCTGAAGATAGGCCTGCACCCTCGAACGGTTCTCCGCCGTCTCGACCGCCCGCAACACCTCGGCCGGTTCCAGCTTCATCAGAGGAAGCCGGAGGAAGATATCCTCGGCGAACCGATCGGTGATGGTGGCAAGGATGGTGCGCAGACCGGCGAGCATATCATCGCCCCGATGCGATGCGTGCAGCAGCGCGACGGGCTTGTGAACGATCTGCTCTCCCGACACCAGCCAGTCGATCGCATTCTTGAGGCCGCCGGGGATGGATCGCACATATTCCGGGCTGGCAATGATTACCCCGTCACTCCCAGTGATCATTGCGACGAAATCCCGCACCGCCGCCGGCAGAGCTTCCCCCTCGAGATCCGGTGAGAACACCGGCAAACCTCCCACGCCATCGAAGATCGCAATCTCGATCTCACGTGGCGCGACGGCGCTGACTGCCCGCAGCATGGCCGTATTGGTGGAATTGCGCCGAGCGCTGCCGGATATTGCGAGAATCTTCATGACCCTAACAGCGATCGATTGATCATGGCTGTCAACGCAAAAGCCGGCGCCGCCGCGCGTCTTTTCAGAAAGACAGAACACGCTGCAGGGCTTTGAACTGCCCGATTGAGTGATCGGCAAAAGCGACTTTTGCTTGCACTCGCCGAGCCCGGCGTTAGCCTGCGTTCCAATCCTCACAGCTGCCGAATTGGCGGGAAATACATATGACGGCTTTGATCGAGGCACGCGGCGTCAGCAAGCGCTTCCGGCAGCACAAGAGATTTCCAGGCCTGCTCGGCGCCCTGAAGACGCTGGTGACCAGCGAATATAACGAAGTCCTGGCCGTTTCCGACATCGATTTCGACGTCGATGCCGGCGAAGCCGTCGGTTATCTCGGCCCCAATGGTGCCGGCAAATCCACCATGATCAAGATGATGACCGGCATCCTGGTGCCGAGCGCCGGCACGCTCTCCGTGCTCGGCCGCACGCCGCATCTGAAAAGGATGGACAATGCGCGCGAGATCGGCGTCGTCTTCGGCCAGCGCAGCCAGCTGTGGTGGGATCTGCCGCTGGTCGACAGTTTCACCCTGCACCAGCGCATCTACGATATCCCGCCCACCCGCTGTGCGGACAATCTCCGGCGTTTCAGCGAGCTGCTCGACCTCACGCCTTTTCTCGACCGCGCGGTGCGTCAGCTCAGCCTCGGCCAGCGCATGCGCGCCGAGATCGTCATGTCGCTGCTGCACGATCCGAAGATCCTCTTTCTCGACGAACCGACGATCGGGCTCGACGTGGTCGCCAAGGATGCGGTGCGACGGTTTCTCGCCGAGATCAACCGCGAGCGCGGCGTCACCATCATCCTCACCACCCATGATCTGCAGGACATCGAAACCATCTGCCCACGGCTGATCATGGTCGATCATTCGAGGCTGATCTTCGACGGCGAATTGAGGAGCCTGCGCTCTGCCTTAGGCTCGGCCCGGCGGCTGACCCTTGAATTTGCCAGCGACCCCGGGCCGCTGCCGCTGAGCACCGCTTCGCTCGTCAGCGACGAGGGCCTGCGCAAGAACTATCTGATCGAACGCGAAGACGTTTCGCTGGTCAGGATCCTGTCGGAGGTCGGAAGCGACCGCGGCCTCAAGGATGTGGCGCTGCACGAGCCCGACATCGAAGAGGTCATCCGCACCTTCTACCAGGGCCGCAACGCCAGGGCGCGGGCGTCATGAGCGTCTATTCCGCCTTCGCGCGCAGCGCTTTCCATTCCCAGCTCGCCTACCGCAACGAGGTGTGGGCCAACATCTTCGGCAAACTGGTACAGGTCATCGCCCGCGTCGCCATCTGGCAGGCAGCCTATGCCGGCGTCGGTGCAACGGTGGTCGGCGGCGTCTCGCTGCAGCAGATGGTGACCTATGCGCTGCTCGGCGGGGCCGTGATGGGCGCCACCCGCCCCGAAAGGATCATCAACGAGATCGGCCGGTCGCTGAAGACGGGGGACGTCGCCGTCTGGCTGCTGAAGCCCATCTTCTATCCGCTCTACATTTTCGCCAATGAATGCGGAAGTTTCGGCTATCGCCTGATGACGCAGGTCATCCCGACCGTCGCCGTCACGGCGATGTTCTACGGCATGCTGCCGCCGGCAAGCCTATTCGACGGCGCCATGTTCATCGTCTTCTGGATGCTTTCCGTCATCCTGCTGTCCCTGATGTCGATGTTCTGCGGCCTCATCGCCTTCTGGCTGATGACGAGCTTCTCGCTAGACTGGGTCCTCGGCGCCCTGCTGCAATTGTTCTCCGGCCTGCTGGTGCCCTTCTGGTTCTTCCCCGAGCCGCTGGCGACGATCGCCCGCCACCTGCCTTTCGCCTGGGTGGTCTATTATCCCAATGCGGTCTATCTCGGCCGGCTTTCGGCTGCCGACACCTGGTTTCATCTCGGCCTCGGTCTCGGCTGGGCCGGATTGTTCCTCCTCGGCGTCCTTTGGCTCTGGCGCTCAGCTTCGACCCGCATCACCGTGCAGGGAGGCTGATCATGCTCCTCCATCACCTCCGCGTCATCCCGTTGCTGGTGCGCATGCATATCCGCTCGCAGATGGAATATCGCGGTGCCTTCTGGCTCGATCGCCTTGCACAGATCCTCTCCTATGGCAGCGTTTTCGCCACCATCGGCATCCTGCTTGCCCGCTTCGATACGTTGGGAGGCTGGAGCTGGCCGGAGCTCGCGCTGCTCTACAGCTTCCAACTGCTGGCCTACTCCCTCGGTGCTGCGATGAGCTTCACGCAGCTTCGCGATCTTGAGGAATTGGTGCGTCTCGGCACTTACGATGCGCTGCTGGTCAAGCCGTTCAGCCCCTGGGTCTATCTGATCTTTTCCGGTCTCAATATCGGCTATGCCGGCCACATCATCCTTGCCGTGCCGCTGCTCGGCTGGGCGGTTTTCTCTGTCGATTTCGCCTGGTCGGTCCCTTCAGCCCTGTTCCTCGTCGCCGCGCTTTTCAGCGCCACGCTGCTGACCGCCGCCCTCATCACCATGATCGGCGCCACCGCGCTGATCTGGGTGCGCTCCAACCATCTGTTCTCGATCTTCTTCGGCTTCTGGGAACTGATGCGCTACCCTCTCAACATCTTTCCCGGCAGCATCCAGATCACCCTCCTCACCGCCGTTCCGCTGGCGCTGACCAGTTCGGTTCCCGTCGCCGCCCTGCTCGGCAAACCCGTCCCGATCCTTGGCGACTGGGCCGGCCCAGCGGCGCTGGCGGCCGGCCCGGTCTGGGTGCTGATCGCAATGGTGTATTGGCGCTACGCCACCGGCAAATACCAGGGCGCCGGCGGCTGATGGGCCCGGCTGATCTCGCTTGATATCAGCATGCCGGCGCCGACGATTTGGCGCGAACCTCGAGGAACGCCGCCGTCAACCTCGCCAGCACCGCGGATAGACGCGTGCCGTTGGCTCCGCCGATCGGATCGACGATATGGATTTGCCGGAGATCCTCCATGAATTCCTCCCACATCGGCGGCCCGCCTTCTTCGAGAAGCTCGGCGCGGATGCTCAGTTCCTCGCTGACAGGCAGATGGCGCCGCCCCCAGGCGCCGATCATGGCGAAGACGGGAACGAGCTGGATCGCCGGCTCCGCCAGGCTGTAGATCGCTTTCTGGCTGTGGCTCGGATCATCCCGCTTACTGATGAATTCCAGCGAGAGCAGGCGCTTCAACCTGGCGGCCAGGATGTTGGAGGCGATCCCCTCTTCCGAATGGGTCAGAAGATCGCGGAAATGGCGGCGGTTGCCGAACATGATGTCGCGGATGATAATGAGGCTCCACCGGTCGCCCAGCACCTCCATCGTCAGGTTGATCGGGCAGCCCGAGCGCCGTTCGATATCCACCAAGCATCTCCATCAAAAACTGGTTGCAATATAGGAGCGCTTATGCAACAAAGCAACCAGTTTCAATTTGAAATCAGATGGAGGAAAGCATGTCCAAAGTGCGTGTCGCAGGGTTTTCCGTTTCCGTGGATGGTTTCGGCGCGGGTCCGGAACAAAGCATGCAAGATCCGCTCGGCAAGCGGGGGCCGGAGATGTTCCAATGGTTTTTCCATACCCGCACTTTCCGCGCCATGCAGGGAAAGGACGACGGTTCGCAAGGGATCGACGAGGATTATGCCGCCCGCGGCATGGCCAATTTCGGCGCCTTCATTCTCGGGCGCAACATGTTCGGCCCTATCCGCGGCAATTGGCCGGATGATGCCTGGAAGGGCTGGTGGGGGCCGAATCCGCCGTACCACGCGCCAACCTTCATCCTGACGCACTATCCCCGCGAACCAATCGTCATGGAAGGCGGCACGACCTTCCACTTCGTCACCGGCGGTATCGAGGAGGCACTCGCCAAGGCGAAGGCCGCGGCCGGCAGCGGGGACGTGAAGATCGGCGGCGGGGTCAGCACCGTCCGCCAGTATCTGCAGGCTGGCCTGATCGACGAACTGCATTTCGCCGTCTCACCCGTCGTGCTCGGCAAGGGGGAAGCGATGTTTGCAGGCATCGACCTGCCGGCCCTCGGCTTCCGCGTCGCCGAGCATGTCGCCACCGAACATGCCACACATATCGTGCTGGCAAAATAAGCCAGCCGCCTGCCGCGGGATGCCGGCGGCAATGGGATGCGGCAATGGGATGATGACCGGGAAGCGCGGGCAACCGGGCCTGCGCCGTACGCTGAAAAAATAGCGGTGGTGTTGCCGGGGAATGAGCGTAGAGTGAATGCCATCGGCCCATCGGCATCGGCACGACCGCTTGAGAGACTATAGTGCTCTTGCCGCTTACGGAGGGCGCGACCATGCTCCTATCGCTCATCTCTCTCAACGATGATGAAATAACGATCGTCACCGATGCCGTCCGGCAATGGTGCGGCGAGAGGAAGCTCGACATCGACAGCATCGAAGGGCGCCGCGCCATCACTATTGCCGTCGATCTCGTCCAGATGAACACTCGCCGCGACAGGCTTTTTGCCGAACTGTCGAAGCAGTTGGCCCACCAGTAGGATCCGGCATCGATCCCTCGAAGCCAACGCACCAGCCGCACTTGGCGGCTGCGTCGAGACGTCTTGCGGATCACCATCCCCTCGCCTATGGATGGCAATGTCCCGCAAGGCCTCTCTTCCCGTGTTCCGTTTTGCTCTCCACATCCTGATCGTTCTCATTCTGACGGTGCTCACGCAGATCGGCGGCGTCGCCTATCTCATCGCGCTGGCCGCGTCCCGCGCCTGGGGCATCCGTCGCTTTCCGGCGAAACTTGCCATCTTCCTGCTTTGTTATGCCGGTGCGACATTTGCCGCGGGTCTCGCAGCCCCGATGTTCGGGCGGGTTCCCCTCTCCTGCATATCGGGCGCCACGGACAGGCTGGTGGTCCGCTCCCCGATCTATTGCCTGCTGAACCGCAACTATGTCACGCCCGACCTGCGCGATCTGGCAAAAGCGCTTGCCGCCCATATGGACGAGAAATTTCCCGGTACCGTCACCGTCGCGCTGGATGCGAATTTCCCCTTCGTGAACGGCTTTCCGCTGCTGCCGCATCTGTCGCATGCCGACGGCAAAAAGCTCGACTTCGCCTATTATTACAAGAATGCGGACGGCGCCTTCCTGAATGGTGCCACCCGCTCCCCGATCGGCTATTTCGCCTTCGAAGAGCCGGCGCCGGGCGATGAACTGCCATGTGAAGGACGCAACGACTGGTTGACCACGCGCTGGGATTTCGACGCGCTGCAGCCATTGTTTCCGGCCTATGGCATCGAGGAGCAGCGCACATCGGCCGCGGTCGCCTGGCTGACCAGCGAAGGTGTGACGCGCTTCGGCCTGCAGAAAATCTTCATCGAGCCGCATCTGAAGAACGCGCTTGGCATTACCGACAGCCATGTCCGCTTCCAAGGCTGCCGCGCCGCCCGTCACGACGACCATATCCATATCCAGATTGAATGAGGGAGCTTGCTCCGTATGAATATTTTCATTCTGCTGATCGGTTTTCCAGGCGTCGGCAAACTCGCGATCGCCAAAGAATTAAGTCTGCTTTTCCCCGCAAAGATTATCGACAATCACTGGTTCAACAACCCGATACTGCGCCTCCTGGATGACGACGGAACGTCTCCCCTCCCGGAAGGAATATGGGAATACACCGGAAGAGTTCGGCAAGCCGTCTTGGATGCGATCGTCGCCTACAGCGCGCCCTCGGCAAATTTCATCTTCACGCATGCCGGGATTGAAGGAGATCAGCGAAGCATCCGCACGTTTCAGCAAATTGCTGCCGCAGCAGAACAACGCCAAGCCTTGCTGGTCCCCGTGCGGTTGCTCTGCGACGAAGACGAGTTGGCACGCCGGATTTCGACACCGGCACGCCGTGCCCACCTGAAATCCATAGATGTGGAAGCTTCGAGAAAACGCAGCCGACAAGCGTGCGTTCTCGATCCCCAACATCAAAACACCCTCGTCCTGGACGTAACCTGGGCATCACCACAAGAAAGCGCGGCCGCCATTCGGATTCATGTTTTGAGCGCCGTAGGCAATCCCTGACGTCGTTACTTCCCAGCCCAGCGATAGCGAATCCGCCGTGAATAAGCGGGTGCTGCTTCAAATTCCCAGGACGGGCAAGACTTCCGCCCCGTCAGGGAATTCCCACGTCAGCTTCGGAACTAGGTTAGTTGCATAGGCAGCCAGCGACACCGGCAGTCCAAGGCCATAGGCATGGCAGAGAGAGCTGCGTTGCGCCACCAGCAGATATTTGCGATGTCCTGAAAGATTCATACTTTTCAAGAGAGCCTCGAATGGAAGTAGGCATGATCTGTCTGACGCTTTTGCCCTTTGCAGCAATTTTCATCGCGGCGCTGATAATGGGGCAAGGCAGCAGGTTATGGATATCAATTGCAATCGCCAGCTCAGCCTTGGTGGTTGGAGCGCTTTGCCTGTATGACAATGCCGTAAGAGCCTCTTGTGAAATTAGCGAGAGCGAGTGTGTGGGTGCGACCGCAACTGCTTGGCTCATCGCCTTCGTATGGAGTGCTCCCACGCTTGGATTCGTTCTCAGGCTTGTGGCGCAAATTCGTTCCCATGGCAGAGGCAAGGACGGGGCTAGGCGAGGATTGGCAGAGCACCCTCTACCGATCGAACGGAACGGCCCTTAACCCGGATGCGTCTCATTATTGGCGCGCTGCGCCGCAAAGATGGCGCCTATATTCTTCTCAGCCAATGGGCACGATCCCAGCGACTTCAACGCATAATCCACAGCCGGCAGTTTCCATGGAGGGGCGCGTCCAGCCACCCGCCCTCCTCCTTCGAGCTCCAGCCTTCGGCCCGCGCACCTCTGGATGAGGGCTGATCGGCGGCATCCAGTAGTTCCCTGTCCCAGGCATACCCCTATCCGGCCTCATTCTGAGGTGTCCCGAAGGGGCCTCGAAGGACGAGACTGGCCACGCGCCGGTGCACAAGCTACACGCGCCTACCGCAGCGGCAGCTCGTAGCTCCGCTTCAGCGTTTCCATCGGCACGTCGGTCTTGACGCTGAGGACGCTCGGAATGCGCGTCAAGTGGTCGGCCTGGAAACGCCAATAGCTGTGAAGATCGGCGGTGACGATGCGCAGCACGGCGTCGCACTCGCCCGTCGTCAGATAGCATTCCATCACCTCTGGAAACCGCCTGACGGCCTCGGCGAAGCGCAGGGTGACCTCGGCATCCTGGGTCTTGAACCACACGCGAGCAAAAACCGTTAGTCCCGCCCCGACCTTCGCGGGGTCCAGCACGGCAACATAGCGATCGATGATCCCCGCCTCTTCCAGGAGCCGCACGCGGCGCAGACAGGGCGAAGGCGACAGCCCCACTTCCTTTGCCAGCTCGACATTCGAAATGCGCCCGTCGCGCTGGAGCACGCGCAGGATATGGCGATCGATCGCATCGAGGACAGCCGGCATTTTATAGCTCCAAGCTCTTCTGCAGTGGCATAATATGCCAAACATTCGCAATTTTAAGCACGCTTCGCAAGCTCATTGCGCGAGATATGACCTATCGTTCCACGCATCGATTTTTTGTGGAGATGGTTGATGACAGGACAGATAGATAAAATCGTGCTCGCTTATTCCGGCGGCCTGGATACCTCGATCATTCTCAAATGGCTGCAGGAGACCTACGGATGCGAGGTCGTGACCTTCACCGCCGATCTCGGCCAGGGCGACGAACTCGAGCCGGCGCGGGCGAAGGCGGCAATGTTGGGGGTCAAGGACATCCGTATCGTCGATCTGCGGGAGGAATTCGTCCGCGACTTCGTCTTTCCGATGCTACGCGCCAACACGCTCTATGAGGGGCAGTATCTCCTCGGCAGCTCCATCGCTCGGCCGCTGATCGCCAAGCATCTGGTCGCCATAGCCCGCCAGGTCGGCGCCGACGCCGTCGCCCATGGCTCCACAGGCAAAGGCAATGACCAGGTCCGCTTCGAGTTCGCCGTCAATGCACTTGATCCGTCGATCAAGGTCATCGCTCCCTGGCGCCAATGGAACATCCGCTCCCGCATGCAGCTTCTGGATTATGCCGAGATGCATCGGATCCCGGTGCCGAAGGACAAGCGCGGTGAAGCGCCCTTCTCGGTCGACGCCAACCTGCTGCACACCTCCACCGAAGGCAAGATCCTCGAAAATCCGGCCGAGATCGCGCCCGAATACGTCTATCAGCGCACGGTCGACCCCGTCGATGCTCCTGATACGCCCGAGACCGTCACCATCGGCTTCGAAAGCGGCGACCCGGTGTCCCTGAACGGCGAAGCGATGACGCCGGCCAGTTTGCTCACCGCGCTCAATAGCTTCGGCGGCCGGCACGGCATCGGGCGGCTCGACCTGGTCGAAAACCGCTTCATCGGCATGAAATCGCGAGGCGTCTACGAGACGCCGGGAGGAACGATCCTGCTTGCGGCCCATCGCGGCATTGAATCGATCACGCTCGATCGTGCCGCCGCACACCTGAAGGATGAGATCATGCCCCGTTACGCCGAGCTGATCTATAACGGCTTCTGGTTCTCTCCCGAGCGGGAAATGCTGCAGGCTCTGATCGACCGGAGCCAGCACTTCGTGAGCGGCGAAGTGACGCTAAGGCTCTACAAGGGAAGCGCTACGGTCATCTCCCGCACCTCGTCCTGCTCACTTTATTCCGCCGATCTCGTCACCTTCGAGGAAAGCTCCATCGCCTATGACCATCACGACGCCGAAGGCTTCATCAAGCTCAACGGGTTGCGGCTCAGGAGCTGGGCAGCCCGCAATGGCAGGTAAGCGCCAGCCCCGCGTCAGCCGGGCGCGCTCAACGTGCACAGGGGCGGAATCTCATTTCAAACGATTTTAAAAATCACCGCCGGAGAGTTAATCGATTTTAATTTTATCATTAAAATTTTCTTGTTGCAGCGCAAAAGAATTTAGACATTAATTTTCCCAGATGCACACTGTGTCTGTTGGAGGAACTCGCATGACTGTGACATTCCCGCTCACCGAGAAGCGCGATGCGGAGGCCTTATTGAAGCACCTGACGATGCACAAACTCAGCTATCCGGGAAACTGCGTCGTCTCGCTCAAGGCCTACGTCGCCCAAGTCTCATCCTATCACACGACGGCACTCGGCACCGCATTTACCGCTTGGTAGGGACCGAATCTCCTCCCAGGCGAGACGCGGCCGCGGCGGTTTATAAAAATCATCGAATGCCAGTCGGGCCGTTGCCGGACGTGCAAAAATTCCTATTCTGAGCGCCGCCGGTGGCGATGAAAAACTGAGTCATCCCGGTTATCACGGTAGGAATTTCAGATCACATCATGACCACGCTCAGCCGCCCCGATCTCAGCGATATCAACCATGGCGACTGGGTGGATCGCAGATTGCCGGCCGCATGCCGGCCATACACGCGGCTGGCGCGGCTCGATCGCCCGGTCGGAATATGGCTGACGCTTTTCCCATGCTGGGCTGCCCTCATCCGGGCGTCGCACGGTCTGCCGGGCCCCGGCGAGCTCGCCATCTTCTCTCTCGGCGCCTTGCTGATGAGAAGCGCCGGCTCCACGGTCAACGACATCGCCGATCGGAAGTTTGACGGCCATGTCGAGCGAACCCGCTTCCGGCCGCTTGCAAGCGGTGAGCTTGGCACACTACAAGCCTTCGTCTTTCTGGCCGTGGAACTCACAGCTGCGGCCGCGCTTCTGCTCTTCCTGACACCTTATGCACGCCTGGTGGCGATATCGGTTCTGCCGCTCGTCTTCCTCTATCCGCTCTGCAAGCGTTTCACCCATTGGCCCCAGGCCGTCCTGGGCGCGGCGTTCAATTGGGGAATGCTGATGGCATGGGCCGAGCTTGCAGGCCATATCCCGGCCGGCGCCGTTCTGATGTGGGCCGGGGCGATCGCCTGGCAGATCGGCTATGATACGGTCTATGCCTATGTCGACGTCAGCGATGACACCCGCCTCGGCTTGAAATCCACCGCGATCCTGTTTGGCCGGCACGGCAGGATGTGGATCGGCTTGTTCTATGCTCTGGCCGTTGGGGCTTGGTCGCTCGGGGGCTGGCTGTTGGAGATGTCGCCGCCTTATGTGACCGGAATGCTGGTGATCGCAGCCCACCTTGCCTGGCAGGTCGGGCGGATCGACCTCGCCCGCCCGGACCTCAATTATCGCCTTTTCCTCGCCAATATCCTGACAGGCGCGCTGCTGGCCGGCACGGCTTTATCAGGCACATGGTGAAAAGTTCGAGGACGCGACGCCCATGAGCTATCTGAAACAAGGCGTGCTTGCCGCGGCCATGATGCTGGCAGCAACGATGACATCCCCGCATCAAGCCCATGCCGAGCAATGTGAACAGCAGAGTTTTGAAGAGACGAAATACGTCATCTGCACCCTGGAAGCGGGAAAGGCCGACCTGCGCCTGTTCTGGAAGGGTGCCGATGGCGCACCGTACAGGACTTTTTCAAGCCTTGCCGAAGCCGTCCGTGCCGAGGGGAAGACGCTGGTGCTGGCCGTCAACGCCGGCATGTACCGGGCCGATTTTTCGCCGATGGGACTGTATGTCGAGAACGCCAGGGAATTGAAACCCGCCAATACCGCAAAGGCCGAAAGCTCCGCCGGCCAGGTGCCGAATTTCTACAAGAAGCCGAACGGCGTGTTCTTTCTGGCTGAAACCGGCGCCGGCATCCTTCCCACAGATGAATTTCTGAAGCGCGCGCCCAAGGTGCGGTTCGCCACCCAGTCCGGGCCGATGCTCGTCATCGCCGGCACGCTGAATCCGATCTTCATCCCCGGTTCGACCGATCGAACCCGGCGAAGCGGTGTCGGCGTCTGCGACACCGGCACGGTTCGCTTGGCGGTCAGCGAAGACGAGGTGAATTTCCACGATTTCGCGCGGCTCTTCCGCGATAATCTGAAATGCCCCGACGCCCTGTTTCTCGATGGCGGAAACGGTGTCGGGCTCTACTCCCCGGCAATCGGCCGCAACGACCGCTCCTGGCACGGCGGTTATGGCCCGATGCTCGGCGTGGTGGAATAGCGGAGGATGTGCTCTCATCAGGCCCACAATCAGCCGGCACCCTTTGCATTGAGCCGGACGTCGATATCGACCACAACCATAGTGATGGCTTGGCCAGCAAAACAGGAAAGCCGTATGAACTACATCGATTCACTCGCATTGCTCGTCAGCGTCTACATCGCCTCCCTCGTCAGCCCCGGACCGAATTTCATCATCGTCACCAACACAAGCATGACGGTATCCCGTGCTGCCGGGCTCTTTGCAGGTCTCGGACTTGCGATCGCATCCCTGACTTGGGCCCTCATGGCGATGGCGGGATTGGGTTTTCTGCTGAGCCATTTCGAATGGCTGCATATAGTGTTGCAGGTGGCCGGCGCGCTGTATCTGATCTGGCTGGGCCTGAAGATGATCCGCAACGCGTCCAGGCCCTTGAAGCCGACGGGACCGAGCGAAGTCACATGGCGCTCCGCCATGCGCCGCGCCTACATCGTCAGCATGACCAATCCGAAATCGGTGGCTTTCTTCGGCAGTATCTTTGCGCTCGTTATCCCGGCACACGCGCCCGCCTGGCTCTATTGCGTCATCGCGCTCACCTGCTTCCTTCTTTCAGCCCTCTGGTATTGCGGCCTGGCTTTCTTCTTTTCGAATCCGCGCATTTCCGCCGGTTTCCTGCGCTTTAAGGCCAGTATCGAGCGGGTAATGGGCGCCGCGCTGATCTTGATCGGCGGCCGTCTGCTCTTGGTTCGCTGACAGAATTTGACGTGCCGCGCTTCCTCGCTCAGGTCGCGGGTGAGGCCGGCAAGGGCTCGTCGATGTCTTCAGGAATGAAGCCGCCGGTCTGGCGTTTCCACAGGCGGGCAAACAGGCCGTCGCCTTCGACCAGCTCGTCCGGCCCTCCTGCACGATCCGCCCGTGATCGAGCACGACGATCCGGTCCATCCTGGCGATGGTCGACAGCCGGTGCGCGATGGCGATCACCGTCTTTCCCTCCATCACCAGGTTCAACCGCTCCTGGATGGCGGCTTCGGATTCGCTGTCGAGTGCGGAAGTCGCTTCGTCGAGCACCAGGATCGGCGCGTCCTTCAGCAGAACGCGGGCAATCGCCACGCGTTGCCGCTGGCCGCCGGACAGTTTGATGCCGCGGTCGACGACGAAGGCGTCGTAGCCCTTGCGGCCCTCGCTGTCGGTCAGATCGGCGATAAAGGCGTCGGCGCTCGCCATCTTCGTCACCCGTTCGATCTCATCCCGCGTCGCCTCCGGCCGGCCGTAGCGGATATTGTCGCCGACCGACCGGTGCAGCACGGCGACATCCTGCGCGATGACCCCGATCGCGCGGCGAAGACTGGACTGGGTGACGGTGCGGATATCCTGCCCGTCGATCAGAATCGCGCCGTCCTTGATGTCGTAGAAGCGCAGAAGCAGGTTTGCGAGCGTGGTCTTGCCGGCGCCGGAAAGGCCGACCAGGCCCACCTTCTCGCCGGGCCGGACCGTCAGCGACAGGTCGTCGATGACGGATTTGCCCGTCTTGTAGGCGAAGTGAAGGTTCTCGAAACGGATTTCACCGCGCTGAACGTCAAGCTCGGTCGCATCCGGCCGGTCGGTGATTGTCGGAGGCGTGGTCATGACGGGCATGGCGTCCTTGATCGTGCCGATCGCCTGGAAGATCTGCTGGCCCATCTGCAGGAAGACGAAGATCTGCGACGACAGCCGGTTGAGGATGTAGACCGCGCCGACAAACTCGCCGACCGTGAGGAAACCTTTGACAAGGCCGGAAAATCCGATCGACAGCATGGTCAGCCACAGCAGCGTGTTGAGAATGACGACCGTCACTTCCGACGAGCGATAGATACGCTGTTCGCTGTGCTGCGTCTGCACGGTCTTCTGGATGATGCGGCGGATGGCGCCGGCCTCGCTGTCTTCGGCCGCAAACTGCTTGATCACCTGCATGTTGGTATAAAGATCGGTGATGGCGCCGGCGACCAGGCTGCGCTGCTTGGCGGTGCGGCGTGAGCGCTCGACGAAAACAGGCACGACCCTGGCGGTGAATGCGATGTTGAGCGCGATCCAGACGACGACAGGCAGGGCAAGCTGCCAGGCGAGTGCGCTCAGCAGGATCACGGAGCCCACCAGTTGCATCAGGAAGCGCGGGATGGACTGGAAGCCGGCAAGGATCTGCTGCTGGACGGCGGAGGATACCTGCGAGAGGCGTGAGGCAACCTGGCCGGCATAGAGATCATGGAAGAAGGCAAGGTCTTGCCGCTCCACTGCCTTATGTCCCTGCCATTGAATGGCAGCCGGCATGCCGATGCCTAAAGTATGCGAGTTCAGCGTATTCAGCATGAACGACAGGATCGGCATGACCGGAAAGATCAGGAAGCCGAGAACGGTCAACAGCAGCCATTCATTGTGCAGGAAGGCGGCGGCGCCCTGTTGCGTCACGCCATCGACGATGACCGAAAGTCCCCAGACGATCGTCAGGTTGATCAACTCGAACACCATGGAACAAAGCGCAAGCGCGATCAGCACGCCGCGAAACATCGAGATGAAGTGCAGGAGCACCGTCACCGGACCTTTGGAAGGCAGCGGCCGGTAGGGAATGTCGAGCGGCCGGATCAACGTTTCGAAGGGACGGTAGATCGCATCGGAAATCGACATGGGCCGCTCGGATCAAAATTGGGAGGAAGCGTGGACTCGGGGCTACGCCACGTGGCATGGGATCATCTTTCGGCCGCCATCTCAACTAGAAATTTTACAGATCGGAAATATCGCCGAAACAGAGCCTGGCGCGGGTGGCAAAGGCGAGGCACTGGAAGCCTCAATTGCAGTCACCGCGCGATTGGGGCAGGATGCGCCCAGCGGAGACAGCAGGATCGAACGAACACTCATGCTGACGGGCTCATGTCATTGCGGCAAGGCAAGCTGGACGCTCGAAGGCGATCCCGGCTCAATCACCGCCTGCAACTGCACCCTCTGCCGCCGCTACGGCACCCTCTGGGCCTATGATTACGAAGGAGAGCGGATCGCTCTCAATGGGGAAACCGCCTCCTACACCCGCTCCGGCCGGGAAACCTCGTCCCTCGAAATCTTGTTCTGCCCATCCTGCGCCTGCGTCTTGAGCTGGCGTGGCCTGCGGCTTCAAAAGGATGGCCGCCGGCGCATGGCGGTCAACATGCGGCTTGCGCCGCCGGATCTCGTCGCCGACCTGCCCATCGATCACTTCGACGGCTTGGACACGTTCGAAGACCTGCCGTCCAAAGGGCGCTGCGTGCGCGACCTCTGGTTCTGACAGCCTGGCATCTCTTGGCTGCGGACCGGCGCCTCAGCCGCGCCGGGCGGCCTCGATTGCCGCGATATCGATCTTCCTCATCGTCATCATCGCATCGAAAGCACGCTTTGCCTCACCACCTCCTGCCGTCAGCGCTTCGGAGAGAACACGCGGCGTGATCTGCCAGGACACACCCCATTTGTCCTTGCACCAGCCACACTCGCTTTCCTGGCCGCCATTGCCGACGATGGCGTTCCAGTAGCGATCGGTTTCTTCCTGATCGTCGGTGGCGATCTGGAACGAGAAGGCTTCGCTGTGTTTGAATGCAGGGCCACCATTCAGGCCGATGCAGGCAACACCCGCCACGGTAAATTCAACGACCAGCACGTCTCCCTGCTTGCCATCCGGATAATCTCCCGGTGCCCGAATGACGGCGCCGACCGCACTGTCGGGAAACGTCGCCGCATAAAAGCGGGCCGCCGCTTCGGCGTCTTTGTCATACCATACGCAGATCGTGTTCTTTGCCATTGCGCGGGTCCTTTCGCTCTTCGGTTCGGATTCCTCCCTGAAATAAGAGGCAAACCGTCTTTCTCCAGCCCGCATAAACAATTTCCCGGTGGCGATCACCGCGTGCTGCCAAATGACCCCAAAGCGCCGGTTACAGAAGACCGGGCTCGGATGGGTCGCGCAATTGCGGTCATAATCGGTCTGTAGCATGAGTTGTTACAACCGCCCTCTTCGGTTCAACAGACCTGCACTTGTTGCATTGACCGGCCTGGAAAAACGCTGATGATTTACCTGCTTCGCCACGGCGAGACCTTTTGGAACAGCTTGGGCCGCTTCCAAGGCCAGAAAGATTCACCGCTGACGGAACGCGGTGTCGAACAGGCCAAACAGGCTGCGAAGCTGTTGAAAGAGGAACTTGCAGGGGGTGCGCAGTCATTCCAACTCCACGTCAGCCCGCTAGGCCGCACCCGGGAGACTGCGGCTCGCGTGAAACGGATATTGCCACTGGCGGCCCGTCTGGAACCACGGTTGATGGAGGTGACCATCGGCTCTTGGGACGGCATGACCGAGTTCGAAATCGACAACGAGTTTCCAGGAATGCTGGACGGATCCGACGCCTTCGATTGGTATTTCAAATCTCCCGACGGGGAAGGCTTCGATGCTGCCTGTGCCCGGGCGAAGGACTGGCTCGCAGCCTTACATGGACCGACAGTTGCGATTTCTCACGGGCTGTTTGGCAGATTGGTCCGCGGTGTCTATTGCGGCCTTTCAAAGCGGGAAATGCTGGAGCTACCCGTTCCCCAGGACGGGTTCTATCGCCTTTGCGACGGTAAGTTCACTCTGGTAAGCGCTTCGGCCGATGCGATATCCAACGTCGTTGCATAACAAGGGTTCATGCTTGGATGAGGCGGTGCGGCACCACTGGCGAGGTCGACACAGACTCATAAAAACAAAGACCTGAAGCCGTCGCATGAATCAAAATCTAAGCGGCACGCTTTTTGTGTCCTTGCCACTAAACTCGTGTCAAACTGCGCAAGCTGCGCATCGCCTGCGCGCCGATCGAAAGGGCCGAACCATGCATAAATTCACCGTTACCCTCACCCGGGAGATCGAGGCCGATACCGCCGAGGAGGCCGCGCTGCTCCTCTATCAGGAACTATCAAAAGAACCGCTCCCCGACCGCTACGCGGTCGCCGACGAGACAGGGGTGACCATGGAGGTGAAGCTGGATCGGGAAAAGGCGGATGAATTCGCCAGCATCGACCACACCGCTGACCCCGGCAACTGGTAAGGGAGCCAGACGTTCACGAGGACGGCCGGAGAGATCCCCGCTTTGCACCGGGAGCGGAAGTGCGGTAGTTGCAGATCCCTTTCTTCGGCGCGAACGCCGGATGAAAACAGCCCCTCCATCGGCAATATCGCAGCAAGGAAAGACTGTGACATCACCAATCAAAATAGCGGTCGCCGGCGCGAACGGCCACATGGGTCGCGCCATCCTGCCGCTGCTGGCCGCCGATCCGGCTTTTGCGGTCGTCGGCGGGATCGGTCGTCCCGGTTCCATCGGTAAAGGGCTGATCGACCGTTCGGCCGCGATCGCGGCCGCCGACGTGATCCTGGATTTCACCACCGGACGTGCCGCCGCCGAACTTGCCGGCTTGTGCGCTTCGGCCGGCGGACCGGCCCTGGTGATCGGGGCGACGGGCTTCGAGCCGGATGAGCTGGAGCGGATCGCAGAGGCCGCCCGGACGATTCCGATCCTCCGCTCCGGCAATTTCTCCATCGGCCTCAACATGCTGCTCGGCTTGGTGGCCCAAGCCGCCCGCGCCCTTCCCGCGCAGGGCTGGGATATCGAAATTCTCGAAGCCCACCATAACAGGAAGATCGACGCACCATCCGGCACGGCGCTGATGCTCGGTGAAGCCGCCGCCGAGGGCCGCGGCGTTTCCCTGGCCTCCGTCGAGCGGCGCGGGCGCGACGGCATCACCGGCGAGCGTCCGCCCGGCGAAATCGGCTTCGCCGTCCTGCGCGCCGGTGGGCTGGTCGGAGAACACAGCGTGCTCTTTGCCGCCGCCGAGGAAGTCGTGACGCTTTCACATTCGGCTCTCGATCGCGGCATGTTTGCCCGCGGCGCCCTTGCCGCCGCCCGCTGGATCGCGGGACGCGCACCCGGCGAATACGGCATGCGGGATGTCCTGGGTCTAGGGTGATAAGGGGTATGAACGGCTACTGTTAGGTCGCCGCTCGCGCCCCCAAGAGAGCCTCATCCTGAGGTGCCCCTAAGGGGCTTCGAAGGACGAGGCCGGTGCTCCGGCGGCTGACGAATCTCAACGACAACCGACATCAAAACAAAAGCTTAAAGCTTGTCCTTGAATCAAATCCTACGCCGTCGCCCCCAGCCTATCGAGGATTGCCGAAGCGACGACGACTTCGGTTCCCGCGAGGCCGACCGAGCAAAACAGCGTCGTCTCCCCGGACGATCCTCGCCCGGCCGCCTTCCCGGCAATGATGTCGGCAAGGTCGGCCATGCGAGCCTCGTTGCCGGAGCCGGCGAGAAAAAAGGGGGACGCGTAAGCGCGGGTCTGCTCGGGGGAATCCGTCGCGATCACCGCCGCGGCATCGGCGACATCAAAGCCGAGTTCGTATCCCTGAAGCGTTTTCGGGCCGACGGTGTTGACGTGCACGCCGGGCTTCAGATCACGCGCATGGATGACGGGCGTTCGGCTCGTCGTCGCGCAGATGACGATGTCGGCGTCATCGACGGCTTCCGACACGCTGCCGACAGGCTCCACCTCCAGCCCCAGGGCGTGCTGCATCTCGCTTGCGAAGGCGGCGCGATTTGTCTCGTCACGGCTGTAGACGCGGGCGCGGTCGAGCTTTCGAACGGCGGCGGCCGCGGCAAGCTGGGTTCGCGCTTGCGCTCCGCTGCCGAGGATGCCGACGACCCTGGCGCTGGGCGCGCTGAGATAGCGAACGGCGAGGCCTCCGATAGCACCGGTCCTGAGGTTGCCGAGGCGTTCCCCGAGAATGATGCCCTTCAGCCTGGCGTCGTCGGCCGACCATACCGCGACGATCTGCGAATGCTCCGCCCCTTCGAATGTTTCGTACACGCGGAAACCCGCGAGCGGTTTGTCGCCAAGGATACCGCCGACTGTGAAGACGAGATCACCTCGATCGGCAAAGGACACATGATGTCGGGGCGGAGAAACCAGCCGATTGCCGGCTCTCGCGAGAAAAGCGGTCTCGGGCGCGTCGATCGCCACGCCCATTAACGCGTTGCCGGCCAGATCCTCGTCCCTCAGAATTTTTGTCACGGCAAACCTCCAGCTTAGAGTCTTTCCTGGTCAGATTGAAGCATTCTGCCGGAGCAGGTTTTCCTCAGGGCAGAGGCGATTGGCGACGGGCATACCCCCAGGTACGTCCCAGCCGATCGCCTCTGCCTTGGCGGAAAGATGCCCGGCCCACCGGCCGCACCGCTTCGCCACGGCGAAGCGATCAGTGCGTCCGGCGATTCCCAAGTCTTGCAGATTTGCCTGGCAAATCTGCGGGAGGGTTGGCTGAAACGGGCCGGCTGATCGACCGGCCGGCTTGGCCGTAGAGCTGGGCTACGACGCGCGCCGGCCGGTCGACCATCCGACTCCGTTTGAGCCAACAGAATGCTTCAATCTAACCAGGAAAGGCTCTAGTGCCGGCATCCTGCGACCCCAACCGCGCTTGAGGTCAATAGAGGAGAGCGGTTGCGCCAAAATTCCGCGTGAGGCCTAATCGACCAATCGGCGGGCCATGATAACGTCGTCGATCTCCCTGCCCTCTTCCAGAACCCCGGCAGGAATCCTGCCGACCTCGGAGAAACCCTGCCGTTGATAAAACCGGATGGCCGCCGGGTTCTCCGCGCTGACGAAGAGTTCCAACTGCCGGATGCCGATATGGCGCGCATGATCGGAGACGACGTCGAGCAGCCTCCCGGCAAGACCGGTGCCGCGCAGGCTCTTTGCGATATAGACCATGATGATCGTCGCGCGATGGGCCATCTTGCTCGACCGCTGCCGCAACAGGCCCATTATGCCGACAGGCTCATTATCCTGAAACGCAATGAAAACCGGCTCGCTCAGGCGGCTGCGCCACTCCGCGAGGGAAAGAACCGCCCAGTCTTCGTAGCGGCTAGCAAAGGAGGAAGGTTCTGTGCGAAGCGCTTCCAAACGGATGCGCCGGAAAGCCTCCGCCTCGCCGGCCTGGATGTGCCTGATCGTCACGCCGCTTGCATCCATTCGGGAAACCTCCTGGGATATCTCCGCTATCGTCATTGCAGAGAGCTCCGGCCGATGCAAGCGGAGGTGGCGGATTCGATTCCAACTATGCTAGCGGACGATTTGAGGGAAGGCTTGCCTCCTTCATCCCTGCCCTCGGGCTTCGACCCGAGGGATGTCGCAGGGATCCAGCGCGTCCAGGTCCTTGGGCGAGGGAGACTCTTCCCTTGAGCTAGTATGAGGCATGCCCGAGGACAGGAGTGAAGGAGGAAAGGGGCTCCCTCAACGTCTCGCGCCGGCCCCCTGCAATTAGTGCGCCGGAGTTCCCACCCGACCGCCTTTCCGGACGCCCGTTTCGGACGGCCCGACGGTCGGTTGGTTCGTCGGCCGGAGGTCCCATTGATCGGGCGGCCGCACGGCTGGTGGGTTGGTCGCCGGCTCAGGTGTCGAGCCTACAACCAGGTCATCAGGTTGGTCGCTCGCCCCCGTCGCCGAACCATCAGTCGACCACTCGGTCGTTTGGTCGCCCGGCTTGTCCATCGTGAAGGGCGCAATCTGATGGATAATAACGAGAAAAATTATCCCGACCATCATGCACGCCAGCGTATAGAGAACGAAATATTTCAGTGCATATCCCTCGCTGATTGGCAGAGCGTCCTTGACAGCGGCGCGAATGATATTTCCGCATCATTGAACGATACTTAGAGAGAAGGCAATAGATTTTAGACAAGACCAATAAAATTCAGAATTCAACGGCGCCATATAATGTAGTTATTGGCGAGTTTCAGGAAATATCTCCCGTACTGCTCGATTTATCTTGGTCATCCCGGTAAAGGCGAGATGCGCGTCGACGATGGCTGTCGCAGGCTTCCGACCGGAAACCGTCAATGCGCCGCTGGAGCCCACCCAATTTCACATCCATGCCGCCCTCCCCAAGGCGGTCATGCTGGATGCCGGCGCGGTGCCTAGTGCCGCAAGGGTCAGCGGCGCCTAGGATAGATCTTATGTTTTCCCGCCAAGACAGCGTCGGCAATATCGGCTAGACTGCCTGCACCGACAGCTTGCATCGAGGGGCCTCCAGGGCGAACGGTCGGCGGCAGGGGGATCCCGATGTCGGCAATTTCATCTCTGTTTCAGGAAGCCGCCCGGCTTGCGGCGGGGTTTCGGCAGGCAGTGCCTTCCCGCCATACGCCCGCTCACAACTACGCAACCTCGCTTGCCTCCTTTGACGAGCAACTGCCGGCGGCCGGCTCTGACATGCTTGACGTTATCAGGCAGTTGGCAAATGACGCCGAACCTGGGCTGCATGCAACCACCGGCCCACGCTTCTTCGGCTGGGTCATCGGCGGCTCCCATCCCGTCGGCGTCGCAGCAGATTTTCTCACCAGCGCCTGGGGCCAGAATGCCGGAAACCATACCGCTGCCCCGGCCGCAGCCGCCGTCGAGACTGTCGCTGCGAGATGGCTTCTGGATCTTCTGAAGCTGCCGGCCGAATGCTCGGTCGGCTTCGTCACGGGCGCGACGGTCGCGAATTTCACCTGTCTTGCCGCCGCGCGCGGCGAGGTGCTGCACCAAGCCGGCTGGGATGCCGATGCCAACGGCCTGTTCGGGGCGCCCGAGATCACCGTGCTGATCGGTGACGACGCCCACACGACGGTGTTCTCCGCGCTGCAATTCCTGGGCCTCGGCCATGATCGCGTGCTGCGCGTGCGCACCGATCCGGTGGGACGGATAGACCCGGCCGCGCTGGCGGACGCGCTCGAGAGGGTATCCGGTCCGGCCATCGCCATTCTCCAGGCGGGGCAGATCAATACCGGCGCATTCGACAATTTCGCCGCCATTATTCCGCTGTTGAAGGCGAAGCGCGCCTGGGTGCATATCGACGGCGCCTTCGGCCTCTGGGCGCAGGCGTCGGTGAAGACCAGCCATCTCAGCCGCGGCATCGAAGCCGCCGACAGCTGGGCGACCGACGGTCACAAATGGCTGCAGACGCCCTATGATTGCGGCTATGCGATCGTCCGCAACGAAATCGCTCATCGCCGCGCCATGACGATCGCCGCAAGCTATCTGCCGCTCGCCGGCGAAGGTGAACGCGATCCTTCCCATTACGTGCCGGAGCTATCAAGGAGGGCGCGCGGCTTTGCCACCTGGGCGATGCTGAAACATCTCGGCCGCGACGGTGTGGCCGCCCTCATCGACCAGTGCTGCGCCTCGGCGCGGCTGGCAGCCGACCTGCTCGCCCGCGAACCCGGCATCGCCATTCTGAACGAGGTCACACTGAACCAGCTCGTCATCCGCTTCGGAGCCAGCCGCCCGGATGAAGAAGGCGATGCCCTCACCCGAAAGACGATCGAAAGGATCCAGGCGGACGGCCTGATCTTCGCTGGCGGCGCCAAATGGCACGGCCGCGACGTGCTGCGCCTCTCCGTCACCAATTTCCAGACGACATCGGATCAGGCGGAACTGGCGGTGGAGAGCATCATTGCCGCATTCAGGAGCGTCGACCGGGGGTGATACTTCCGTTGCGGCGCATCAAGTCCCCTGCATTCTACGAGGTGCGGCGTGGACGTTCTTGCTCCAATCTCCCGCTGCGACTATAGCTCCCCGCCCATTCCGATCGCGCAGAGGAGCAGAGCCATGAAAGCCAGCGACGTCGCCGCCCATTGGGAGAGCAATGCCGAGACCTGGACGATTTATAGCCGGGCCGGCTACGACAAATATCGCGACGCGCTAAATACGCCGGCCTTTCTCGAGATGCTGCCGCCGGTCGCTGGCCTTGCCGGGCTCGACCTCGGTTGCGGCGAAGGCTCGAATACCCGCGCCGTCGCCCGTCTCGGCGCCCGCATGACCGGCCTCGACATCGCGCCGACCTTCATTCGTTATGCCCGCGAGACCGAGATGCAGGTGCCGCTCGGCATCGATTACATCCTCGGCGACGGCCAATGCATTGATTTCCCGGAAGCGAATTTCGATTTCGTCACCGCCTTCATGTCGATGATGGACATGGCCGACCAGCGCCAGGTGCTGAAGGGCATCCACCACGTCCTGAAACCCGGCGGCTTCCTGCAATTTTCCATCCTTCATCCGTGTTTCATGCCGCCGACGCGCCGCAATATCCGCAACGAGGCCGGCGAGCGGGTTGCGGTAGAGATCGCCGACTATTTCGACGAGAGCGACGGCCAGATCGAGCGCTGGATCTTTTCCTCCATCCCCCAAGCGGAGCGGGAGATGCTGACGCCCTTTGCCATCCCGCGCTTTCACCGGACGCTGTCGACCTGGGTTTCGATGATCGTCGACGCGGGGCTGACGATAGAGGCCTTCGGTGAGCCGACCGCGTCTCCGGAGCTGGCAAAGGCCGAGCCTGTCGTCGCCGACACCCGCATCGCGCCAATCTTCCTGCATATCAGGGCGCGCAAACTCTAAACGCGCCGCGATCGAAGGAAGGACGCTCTTAAAGTACGGTGGCGAAATCAGCGTCGCAGAGGCCGAGCCGGCATCATCGTCGCACCGCCACGACTGAGCTAGCGCGATACCTGGAGAGTTGCACCCGGTTGGATTGATTGCCGCCGAACAGGTAGACATATTGCCGGCGTTGGTCGATGTGATCGAAAAGGCTGACGTGAAAGCGCCTGCCAGTGCGGATCACCACGACATCCCCTCGCCTGGCGGCGCCGAAGAACACCGGCTTGCCGAACTTCCTCCAGGACACCGCCATGTTGGGGTTGGGCGGCGGCTGTCGCGAAGATCGCTTGGCGACAAAGGCCAGGAAGGCCCCGCACCACGATACCTTGCGGGGATTGATGCTCAGGAAGGAGATAGAGCGTTCGTGCATGCTCTTGTACTTCGATGCCGTGCCCAGCATGTCCGCCTCACAGGGCACGGCAAGCACCGTGAGGACGATGACGAGAATAACCTTCATAGTTACCCACCATTGTTTGTATAACGCTGAAAATTCCGAAATGTGGCGAAGAATAAAACAGGCGCGGCAACGTAGAGGTCAATTATGGCGTGATTTAGAAGCAACTAATACTGGCATTTTGGCGGCGAAAATTGGTCCGAAGCAAGGCGCGAAACCGCTGCTGGCAGGCCTGGTTCGCGGCCGGATACGGCCACCACAAACCCTCCGAACCCCATGTTTTGTCGGCCAGACAGGCTAGAACTTCGTCATCCAATCCAGGTTCCTTCTGGGTAGGACGGACCGCACCCGCAAGTGATTGAGCAACAAGTTCATTCACCAAAAAGTTGACAGCAGCGAGCGAGCCCGGCCATCACCTATACGAGCTATATTTAGGATAGCCGTAGTAATACTTGGTTTCGACGAGAAATACATCACGCCAGCGCCTATTCAACGGCCAAAGCTGATGGTCCACCATCCCAACGGTTGCGGAGATGGACGATGCCGAACGGCAGACGGCCGGCGCAGCGGGTCAACCGTGTGGTTGTACCGGCTCGGGCTGATCTGCAGTCGGAGCAGGATCGGCGGCAAGCGCCCTGGTAACCAGAAGCGCCGCGGCGAGAACGGGGACGACCGCCCAGTAGGAAAAACGGATGCCGACGTGTTCGGCAACGAATCCGAGCAGTGGCGGCCCGGCGAAAAACACGAGAAACGTCGTCTGCCCGAGTGCTGCAACGCTGACCGGCGCGGGTCGATCCGTGCGTCGGGCCGCAGCCGAGATGACAAGCGGATAGACCGAGGAGCAGCCGACCCCCGTCAGGCCGAAGCCGGCGAGCGCGACAAAAGGGTGCGTTGCCGTCGCAACCATCACCACACCGATGGCCGTGATGCCAAGAAGAGTTATTGCCACCGGGCGCGGATTGAAGCGGTCGACGACGGGATCCATGCCGAGCCGTCCGATGGCGATCAGCAGGGAGAAGATGGTCACGCCGAGCCCGCCGACGAATGGTTCGACCGCAAAGACGTCCCGCATATAGATCGCCGACCAATCGACGCTTGCGCCTTCGGCCAGAAGCGGAGCTGCGCCGACGAGGCAAAGGGGCAGCAGCCCGAGGGTAGGAAAGGCGACAAGCGGAGCATGTCCGGGGTGAGCGTCGCGCCGCTTGGGGGCATTCTCGATCCTGGAGAAGACAATCGACCCGGCAATCAAGACAATCATGAGGGTGATGAAGATATGCAGTTCGATGGAGACGGCAGCCTGCCGCATGACGGCGGCAACAAGGGCGGTGAGGCAGAAGCCGAGGCTCCACATGCCGTGAGCGCGGCTCATGATGCGGTATCCGAGCAGCGCCTCATGGCGATCGGTTTCGATATTGGCGTTGATCTCGAATGCCCCGGTGAAAATACCGGCAATGAAGAACAACGGCACCGCCAGCGAAGCGGAAGGCATCCAAGGGATCAGCGCCAAGAACAGCGAGGCGCCGAAGACAGTGACGAAGGCGGTTCTGCGCGCACCGAGCCTCTCGATCAACCTCGCCGAGAAGGTCAGCCCGCAGAGAACCCCTAAGGACAAGACGGCGAGCAAAAGGCCGAGTTCTCCTTCAGCAAGGCTGAATTTGCGTTGAAGGTCGGGCAGCCGCGAAAGAAAGGCACCGACGGAAAGGGCCACGGCAAATTGAATGAAGAAAATGCGATGATGCGGCTTCATCTCGGGACTTGCTCCGATTGGTGGGATTGAAGCCCAGGCATCCGGGCGGCATAGCCGGACATTCTGACGAAATGGCGACTGGGCCCAAAATCGCCGGCTCCCGGTTATCTCCCACCGTTGCTGACAGTTCCTGTCAGCATGTGGGCGCCGCCGGCCGGTTCATAAGCGTTGACGGCTCACCAGAAGCAGTCGCCGGTGCACCCGCTCTGTGATCCCACGCGGGGATACTGCCCTCCTTATCCCGCCTCCACCCCTCACAAAAAATTCGCATCCACATCAATTTACTTGCCGTTCTGCAATGCGGCATATGTTTGTGTTCATGGCCAGGTGGCATGAGTGGGGAATCATGACGTCAACACATGCAGACAAGACGGGTGAAGCTGCCAGCCGAAAGGGCTTTGCCGGGCTGGTTGTCGGCGCGATCGGCGTCGTCTATGGCGATATCGGCACCAGCCCGCTCTATGCCCTTCGTGAGGCGCTGAGGCCCTTTGCCGCCGACGGCGTGCACGAGGCCGAGGTCATCGGGCTCATTTCGCTGATGGTCTGGACGCTGACGATCATTGTGACCTTCAAATATGTACTCTTCCTTCTCAGGGCGGACAATGACGGCGAAGGCGGCACGCTTTCGCTTCTCGCCCTCCTGATGAAAAAAATGGGGCGAAACGTACCCGTGCTCTTCTTCGCCGGCCTGATCGGAGCGGCTCTCTTCATCGGCGATGCGATGATCACGCCTGCCCTGTCGGTCATGTCGGCGCTCGAAGGCCTGAAGCTGGTCACCCCGGCCTTTGCGGACTATGTCCCGCTCGCCTCGGCGGCGATCATGATCGTTCTGTTTGGTGTCCAGTCGCGGGGAACGGCTGCCGTCTCGATGTTTTTCGGGCCGATCACGGTATTGTGGTTTCTGGCCATGGCGGCGGGCGGTCTGATCCATATCGGTGACGACTGGACGATTCTGGAGGCGCTCAATCCGGTCAATGCATTCCTGTTCCTCACCCATGCCGGCACTATCGGCCTCATCGTGCTCGGCGCCGTCTTTCTGACCGTCACCGGCTGCGAAGCGCTCTATGCCGATCTCGGGCATTTCGGGCGCCGCCCGATCCAGACGGCATGGTTCGTGCTCGTCTTTCCGGCATTGCTCCTCAACTATCTCGGACAAGGCGCGCTCGTTCTCGCCCATCCCGAAACGGCTGCCAACCCATTCTTTCTGATGTATCCTGATTGGGCCTTGCTGCCGGTGGTTCTGCTGGCGACGATGGCGACGATCATCGCCAGCCAGGCTGTCATAACAGGTGCGTTTTCGCTGGCCCGCTCGGCGGTTCACCTCGGCTTCCTGCCGCGGCTGCGGATCAAGTTCACGTCGGAGACCAACACCGGCCAGATCTATGTGCCGAGCGTCAATCTTCTCCTGCTGGTCGGCGTCTTGATGCTGATCTTTTCTTTCGGCGACTCCGAGTCGCTGGCGACGGCCTACGGCATCTCGGTGACCGGAACCATGGTCATCTCGACCATGCTGGTCTTCCAGTTCCTCCGCGCCGTCTGGGGCTACTCCCTCGTGCTCGCCGCTGCCCTGCTGCTGCCACTCTTCATCATCGAAGTCCTGTTCCTGGCGGCCAACCTCTTGAAGATCTACGATGGCGGCTGGGTTCCGGTCGCCCTTGCGCTGGCGATCATGATCCTGATGTGGACATGGACCCGCGGGCAGGCCTATTTGAAGAGACTGCGCGCCAACAATGAGATCCCGCTCGATTCCTTCATCAGATCGATCGAGCGAAAGTCAGACCATTCGCCGGTCACCGTTCCGGGAACGGCAGTCTTCCTGACCAGCGTCCCGGACCGGACGCCGAACGTTCTGCTCCACAATCTCAAGCACAACCACGTGCTCCACGAACAGAACGTCATCCTGACCGTCTGGACCGAAGACGAACCCTATGTCCCCGATAACAGGCGCATCAAGATCAGCCAGCTCTCGCCGCGCTTCGTGCGCCTTGACCTCACCTTCGGATTCATGGACGACCCTGATGTCACCAGGGCGCTGGCGCTCTGCCGGGAGGGAGGCTTCAAGTTCGAGATCATGAAGACCTCCTTCTATCTCGGCCGCCGGAACCTCGTGAGGACGCCGAACACCGGCCTGCCCGGCTGGCAGGAGCGCATATTCATGGCATTGGAAGGCTTGGCGATCGATCCTTCCGATTACTTCAACCTGCCGTCAAACCGCGTCGTCGAACTCGGCGAACAGATTGCGATTTAATGCATGTCGCCGGGAAGTGTGCAGCGGTGCCCGGATAACGACATGGATAAAAACAACAGCTAAAGCGCGTCGCATGAATCAAGTTACACGCGACACGCTTTAGAACGGGATGCCGAAGACGGAAAATTGCGGTGGCCGGACAGACACGCGTCGCCAGCGCCGCGGCGTGAGACACTGAACGTCAGGCCTTGGCCGAGATCGCGCTCAACTCCTCGAGATCGAGATCGCGTTCCAACTCGTCCAACGTTTCGTCATCGATGTCGCCGGCCCGGTGGAGACGAATGAGTTCCCGGCGCCCGGTCGCGACCGCTTCGAGAACGACGTCGAAGTGAGCTTGCAGCAACGGCACGTAGTGCTCGGTTCTCTCGGCATAGTCGACGATCGCCGTCGCCCTGCGCTGATAGCGCTCCAGCAATTGCGGGTGGATGAGCTTTCCTTCTGCGTCATAGGCCAGGTTTTGCACGATCCCGAACTGCACCTGTGCCATGGCGGCCTCGGCCTGGCTCATGGTGAGACGCGCTCTTTCCGTCTCCGGCGCCAGCCGCGCCCAGGCAATCACCCGCCCCAATGTCGTGCCCTGCACAAGCACGGTTCCAAGAATGACCGCAAAGGACGTGGCGAGGATGAAGTCACGGCCCGGGAACCCCTCTGGCAGGCTGAGCGCCAGGGCGAGCGTGACCACGCCGCGCACGCCTGCCCAGCTCAGGACGGTCGCACCGCCAGCTCCGAGCGGCCGGGTCCGTGTCAACCCCAGAGCCGCGCAGACGCGGATGATGAGATCGGAGGCGAAGATCCAGGCAAAACGCGCGACCACGAGCGTCATGAGGATTGCCAGCATCGGCAGTCCCATGGTCGCGATTACGGTGGTCAAACCGCCGCCGCGTTCGACGACATCCCGCAGCGACAGCCCGATCAATGTGAAGACCGCCGCTTCCATCAGGAAGATCATCACCGTCCAGAACGATGTGCCGCGCATGCGCGTCGCCGCTGAAAAGACCGTGTGCTGATGCCAGGAAGCGATCAGGCCCGTGCTGACGGTGGCGATGACACCGGAGACATGCAGCAGTTCGCCCAACAGATAGGAAATCCAGCCGAGCAGCACGGTGGCCGCAATAATGAGATAATCGTCGCCGAGATGGCGGATGAGTTTGACCCAGGCCAATCCGACCGCGATGCCGACGACGGCGCCGCCGAGCGCCAGCACGAAGAAACTGCCGACCGCCTCCCCCGCGCTGAAGGCGCCCGTTGCGGCGGCCGCAACGGCAAAACGGAAGAGCACCAGGCCGCTCGCATCGTTGAGCAGGCTCTCGCCTTCCAGCAGAATCTGCAACCGCCTTGGCAGTCGTACGCGCTCCAGCACGGCGCGCGCCGAAACCGCATCCGGCGGCGCAACGATCGCACCCAATGCCGCGCAGGCGCCCCAGGGAAGTGACGGAAAGATAAGGTGGGCGACAACGGCCACGACGACGCAGGTGAAGAATACCGCGCCGACGGCGAGCGAAGCGATGCCGATCATATGCCGCCGCAGCCGCGACAGCGCGATCGACCAGGCGCCGTCCATCAACAGCGGCGGCAGGAAGATAACCAGCACCAGCTCGGGATCGACCGATATCGCCGGCAGCCCCGGCACGAACGCCAGCAAGGCACCACCGGTCAGCAGCGCGACGGACGGTGGCAGTCCGAGCCTATGGGCGGCATATTGCAAGGCGATGATCGCGAGAAACATCGCGATAACGAGCTCGAATAAGTGAGTTGGTTCCATGCGCCCTGCCCCGGCTCAGCAACGAATGTCGGATGGCTGCCGCAAAGAATTACAGCGACCTTACGCATCTGAAAAGACATGACGCGCTGTAAAGGCTGCCTACCGTAAATGGGGAGTTGGAGACTTTGGCTCTCTCTGCCTTCAATCATTGCCTGGATTTAATTGGAGTTTGCTGCGCATCCTCTTTACACGCAGTGCCTTCGAGAAAGGAAGACCCATGCAAAGGCGAACCTTGGTGCTTGGAGGTGCGACCATCGTCGCTTCGACCGTGGCTGCGGTGGCGATCTGGCCAAGGCGGCATAGCACGGTTGCCGCCAGGACATTCGATTGGAAGGGAACGGATTTCCTGAGCGGCGGCACAAAATCGGTCGCATCGGAAAAGCTGCCTGCGCCGCTCTTCCGCAGCCGTCCGAATTGCACCGTGACATCAGCCCAGACCCTTGGCCCATGCCATGTCAACAATATTCCTGCCCGTCAGGATGTCTCGGAAGGGAAGGCCGGACTGCCGTTGCGGCTGGCCGTCCGCATCGTCCATGCCGCCGATTGCCGGCCGGTCGAGAGCGCCGATATCGAAATCTGGCATACCGATCATCGCGGCATCTATTCCGGCCGCGAGGCAGCCGAGATGTGTACGCTCGGTGACGCCGAGGCAGTCGGCAGCCTCGCCTTTCGCGGGCGCCAGCTGACGGATGCGGAGGGGCAGGCAAGCTTCCTGACGGCCTATCCCGGATGGTACAAAGGCCGCACGCCGCATGTTCACTGCCGCATCCTGGTCGAAGGCAAGGAGCTTCTCGTCAGCCAGATCTATTTCGACGATACGCTGAGCGACATCATCTATGGCGAGCATCCGGACTATCTCGGACGCCCTCCCCGCGATACCCGCAATGAAGCGGACGGCATCATCCCGGAAGACGCCGCCGATCACATATTCGACTTCGAGAAGCTCGACGGCGGCGTACTTTCCGCCACCATCACGATCGGCCTTTCTGCCTGAGCGGAACGCGCTTCCGGGCGACATGCATTAATCCTGCATCCGGCATGAAACCAGATGCAGCGTTCCTGCGTACTAACTCTCGACAGCGGAATACAGGCAGCGAGGGTTGACGGCATGGTCAGGAAAGTAGGCGCAGCGCACATCCCCCGACAAATCGCCGAACAGGGGTTGGCCAGGCTGATGATGAGGCTGCCCGCAACGCGGGCAACGATCAGAGCCACCGCGACGCGCCAACCCCATCTCTACGAACTCTGCGGAGCCTATGGCGAGGCCTGCGCGGTTCTTGATCGCATGCGCAAGGATCTGTCGGCCGACCCGGCGATCGTCACCGAATACGAGATCATCTGCGCGGAAATCGAAATCGACGTCACCCGGATTCTGCTCGAGGGCCGATGAGCTTGCCGGATATCCCTGTCAGATCAGCACGCCATCCACATCGATGGAGATGCTCAGCGTATCCGTATCGAAATGATGCGCAGCCCCATCGGAGATCTTATAGTGGAACGTCTCGCTCACGTCTCCGCTAACTCCGGCAAGCTTCGCCGCATCGAGCGTGTAGCTATAGTCGCCGTGATCGTCGACATGAATGCTGCCGTATTGGCCGGTCAGCGTCAGACCGTTCTTGCCGACGACTTCGCCCTCGAAGCGGCGAAGCAGCAGGATCCCATTGGCCGAACTGTCGTTTTCCAAGAGATTGCCATGATGGGCGCCATCCGTGTCGGCTGAGATTTTCAAGCTGTCATGGGCTGCGACAATTATCGGGGCCACGCCCACATGCGTTGTATCGCCGGCAACGTGACTATCAAGGCTGACAAACAGGGCGTCAGCCTCCTCGAGCGTCGTGTTGTTGCTGACGGGAAAGGTGTTCGCGGCGATAATGGCCGGCGATATGCTGTAGGGCGTGACATCGCTGGCAATGACATTGTCGTGGAAAGCTCCGGATGCAGGCCTGTCGACCTTCAGCGCCGCTTGCGACAGGTCGTCGAAAACGTTGTTGTGGACATCGATATCTTCGCGAACGTAACTGGTGGTGCCGGCGGAACTGACCACCACGCCCCATACGCCGTCATGGATGTAATTGCCTGAGATATCATAGTCCCTGGTGTCGCCCTGGTCGCCGAGGCCGACGGCGTAGGACCAGCTGTAGCCGCCATATCCCGATATGTCGTTGTCGTGGATGGCGATATTCGTGCCCGCCTGAGCTGCCACCCCGAAGCCGCCGCCAACCAGTGTGTTGTCCTCGATCACGGCATTCACAGGCCGGACGAGCGCCAGCACGCCCTTCGGGCTAATGGCGCCCGTCTGGTCGAGATAATTGCCGCTGATCAGGATGTTGCTGCTGTCGTTCATCTGCACGGCATCTGCCGTGGTGCCGTGGGCATTGGTAACGGTGTTGTTGAGAAGAGTGACGCCATTGATCTTCTCGATCCACACGCCGTCGCCGTTCACGTCGTTGATCGTGCTGTTTTCGATGGTGATATTCGAGCCTGTTCGGAAGGTGACGGAACCGGACTTGCCGGCCAAGCCGGTGTGATCGACCTCGACATTGCGCACCGTCCAGTTCGAGACATAGCCGCCATAAATGGCTGCACCGCCGGTATCCGAGATCTTGATGTTCTCGATGACGATGTTCGACGCATAAAGGCTATGAATGCCGTCACCGGGGCTATGGATGACCGGCGCATCGCCGATCCCGTAGCTGCCGATGGTGATCGGGGCGCTGGCGGTGCCGGAATATTTCAGGTCGAGCTGGTCGTTATAAACGCTTCCCGCGGCGAGCAGCACGCTATCGCCGGGCTGCAGCTTCAAATTTTCCACCGCCCAGAAGGATGCAAAAGGCGCATCCTCGCTCGTGCCGCTATTGTTGTTGGCGCCTGTCGCCGAGTTCACATAATAGACTGTCATATCGCCATATGCTCGCATTGTCGCGCAGCTGTGTGGGGATCAGCTGCAATGAGTGGATCGGATGCGGTCGGGGCGAAAGGCCATAGGACAATCTTCGATTGTCACGACGGCGGTAGACAGGCCGTGGCCTGCAATGCTCCCGAGAAGCCTGGCGGTGGCTGCATCCACGACAATACAACTTAAGGAAAAATAGTCTACAAAATAACGACTGAGAGGTGAATGAAACGGTAACGACCGTTTTGTAAGTAACGTAAGGGAATGGCCGCCCTCGCCCTTCAACGCCCCTTACGGGGCGCTTCGGGATGAGGGCGGAGAGAAGCCATCCCCTATCCTAGCTCAACAAGCCATCCATATGGATGAAGACGGTCAGCGTATCCGCGTCGCTGTGATGCGAGGTTCCATCGTCGATACCGTACTTGAAAGACTCGCTCACATGTCCGCTATGGTCGTCGGGCAGCTTCGTTTCGTCGAGAGTGTAGGCATAGTTGCCCTCCCGGTCCACGTGCATGGAACCGTAGTCCCCGGTCAGCGTCAGGCCGTGTTTGCCGACGGCTTCGTCGCTGAAGCGGCGAAGCACCAGGGTGTCGTTGTCGGAGCTGTCGTTTTCCAGAAGGTTGCCGCGATGGGCCTCACCCGTATCGGTGAAGATCTTCAGATTGTCATGGACGGCGACGACCGCCGGGTCGGCAGCCGCCTCCGTCGTAGCGGCAGCCTTGGTCTCGGTGCTTGCAAGCGCCGTGTCGACATTTGCGACCGTGTGGTTGTTACTGACGGAAAATGTGTGCGCGTCGACGATGGCAGGCGATATGCTGGTGGCCTTGACGCCGCTCTCGACGGTATTGTTGTAGAAGGAGCCGGATGCCGGCCTGTCGACCTTCAGCGCCGACTGGGTGAGATCGTCGAAGACATTGTCGTGGACCTTGATGCCAGTGAGACTATAGCTGGAGCCGGTGGCGCCGCTGACGGCCACGCCCCAGGCGCCATCGTGGATATGGTTGCCCGAGATGTCGTAATCCCGCGCACTGCCCTGATCGCCGAGGCCGACGGCGAAGGACCAGCTGTAACCGTGATATCCCGATATGTCGTTGCCGTGGATGGCAACGTTCTTCCCTCCAGGCGCACTGATGCCAAAGCCCCCGCCGGTCAGGACACTGTCCGCGACCACGGCATCGGTGGCCCGCACCAGCGCGATCCCCCCCTTCGGACTGACGGCATGCGTCTGGTCGAGATGATTGCCCTTGATCAGAATATTGCTGCTGTCGTTGACCTGCATCGCATCGGCCGTCGAGCCATTGGCGCTGGTGACGGTATTGTTGAGAAGTTTGACGCCGCTGACCTTTTCGATCCAGAAGCCGTCGCCTTTGACATCGGAGATCTTGCTGTCTTCGACCGTGACGTTCTTGCTGCTCCTGAAGGTGACAGCACCTGCGTTTTCCGACATTCCCGACTTGGCGATCTCGACATTGCGGACCGTCCAGTTGGTGACATCGCCGCCATAGATGGCCGCACCGCCGGTGTTCGATATCTTCAGGTTCTCGATGACGATGTTCGAGGCATAAAGGCTGTGAATGCCGTCGCCCCCGCTATGGATGACGGGGGTGGCCCCCGTCCCGTAACTGCCGATCTTGATCGGCGCGCTCTCGGTGCCGGAATATTTGATATCGAATTGCTCGTTGAAGACGCTGCCCTTGGCGAGCAGCACGCTGTCGCCCGGTTTCAACGTCAAGGATTCCACTTTGGACAAAGTCGAAAAAGCCGAGTTCTGGCCCGTTCCGCTGTTGCGGTCGGAGCCAGTCGCTGAGTTCACATAGTAGATTGTCATATCGCCATGTTGCCCTGTTCATCGGATCGCTATGTCGCCGCCCGACCGGCCGGAATCGGCTGATCGGAAACGCGGCGCGGGCAAACGTCCACGGCAAAAAGGCGAGAAGATGTTGTCAATGGGGCAGCGGCGAAGTTCGAGAATCTTATTCCCAGGCAATGGCGCGAGCTCCGATCATTCGCGAGAAAGCTGCAACCCTGCCTCATAAACTGGCGACCCGAGGGCGAATAAATCGCGGTTGTACGCTATCGTACCTTCCCTCCCCCTCGAACGCGCCGCAGATGATTCGCCCCTGGCCGCGCTTCATTTAGAAAGGCCGGCCGCGCCGTCGCTTCGGCGAATTTCGCCACCAGTTCGGCGGACTGGCGCCCGGCCAGGATCCGTGGGCCAGGCGCTGTGCGGCGATCCTCTCGCGCGCCATCATCGAAAGCAAAATGGGGGCAGCCGCGACAGTCGCCGCGGCGCGGACACTTGGCCGGAACGCCGGCCTCGCCGTTTGGTTTGCACATGGGTCTTCTCCCGATATTCACCGGATGCCGCGGGCGGAGCTTCGGTCCGCCGCCCGCGGCCGTCTTCTCAGGCCGCCAGCTTCAGAGCGTCGGCAAGCTTGGCGAAGTCGCCGGCCGAAAGCCCCGGGCGGACGGCGAAGTCGATGACTGCCTGGAAGATTTCCGGCGGCGCATCTTTCTTCATGGCGCCGAGCAGTGCCGCCCGCTCCGCCGGATTGATCGCCGGGATCATGATGCGCATGAAGGCCATGCTTTTCTCCGGCGGCAGGGAGCCGATGATGCGCATCTCGATGCCGAAGATTTCCGGGTCGTCGAAGTTGCGCCACAGCAGCGGGCCGGTCACCGCCTCCTCCTCGTGCATATGCGCGAAGTCGTCGGCGATATAGGCGGCAAAGGCGAGATAAAGCTTGCGGCCGCAGGCTGCCTTGTGCAGCGGCCAGGCTTTTTCCCAGGCGACCACAAGCTCTTCCAGCTCGCGGAACGCGGTGCGGTGGTCGTCGTGCTGCTCGTCGAGCGTGACGGTCGAAACGCCCTTGTCGGCAAGCGCCGTGTGGATGTTGTCGTCCTCGTGCATGACATGGGAGGCGGCCAGCATCAGGTAATGGCGCAAGTCGCCGATCAGGAAGACCGTCTCCTCGACATTCTGGAAATCGGTCGTGCCGAGGCGTCCGAGCAGGTCGCAGCCGGCCTTGCGCAGGCCCTTGTGGATCGCACCGTAAATGTCGTAGCGGCCATTGAGATCGGGAATGCTGGTAAGCGAGAATTCATGGCTCATGATGGTTATCCTCTCGTTATCAGGCGCCTCTTTTTGTGCGCCGGGCTGATGACCGTGAGATAACCGAGGCCTTTGCGAGGCGCTTCCTAAAACCATCCTAAGCACTTGGAACGATTGCTAAGAATATCCTAAGTATCTATCATCGCCTGACTTGGGGTGGGGAAAAGCATGCTGGGGCCGGAACTCGCAGAATTCATAGAAAGTCCCGTCATGATACTGTTCGCGACGCGCGACGAGGCCGGCCGGCCGATGATCGGCCGCGGCTCCGGCGTGCGCGTCGACCGGCAGAGCGGGCATCTGCACTTTCTCGCCTCTCGCTGCCAATGGCCTGATGCCGTCAGCGAGGCGCAGGTCGGCCGGCCGATTGCCATGACCTATGTGCGGCCCGCCGACTACAAGGCCTGCCAGATCAAGGGCCGGATCCTCACGGCAGGGCCGGCGGACGAGGCCCACCGGGCACAAGGCGAAGCCTATGTCGCAGAACAGCTGGCGCGAATGCTGGCGCTCGGGGTCACCCGCATGCAACTCTCCAGCACGCTGTCGGACCGGGACCTCGTCTGCCTGACGATCGAGCCGCAGGAAATCTTCGAGCAGACGCCGGGGCCTGGCGCCGGACGCAGGCTGATGCCGGAAGCCGCCGCATGATTCCGCTCGAAGGGCTGCGGGACAGCTTCGAGGGCATCATTCCCTCCATCATCGCTACCGCCGATGCTGACGGAATGCCCAATATTTCCTATCTCTCGCACGTGCATTACGTCGATGAGGGGCATGTGGCGCTCTCCGACCAGTTCTTCTCCAAGACCGCCGCCAATGTGGCGCGCAACGGGCTCGCGACCGTGATGGTGGTCGACGGCTATAGCGGCCAGCAGCACGTGCTCGACCTGGCGTTCGAGCGCTCCGAGACGGAGGGCGAGACATTCGAGCGGATGGCGATCCACCTGGAGATCCTGGAAAGCCGGATGAGTGGGATCATGAAGCTGCGCGCCGTCGACATCTACCGGGTGGAGGACTGCCGGGCCGTGCCGGCGGCCAATCCGCTGGTCGAGCCGGAGCCGCTCTTTCTGCCCGACCTGATGGGCAAGGTGGCGCGGCTGACGGCACGGATGTCGGATTGCAGCGATCCGGAAACGCTGCTCGACGCCACGCTCGAGGGCCTGGGCGAGCTCTTCGGCTACCACAATTCCATGGTGCTGGTGCCGGACGGCGAACGCGGCGGGCTGACGACAATCGGCAGCCGGGGCTACGACCAGTTCGGCTTCGGCGCCGAGGTTCCGGCCGGGCGCGGCATTGTCGGACTTGCGGCCGAGCGGCGGCGCAACGTGCGGATCACCGATCTCAGCCGCGGCCTGCGCTATATCAAGGCCGTGCAGGCCATGGCGGGCGTCGAGGATGCGACGCCGATCCCGCTTCCGGCGCTCGAAAAGCCGCTCAGCCAGATCGCGCTGCCGCTTGTCGCGCGGGGAAGGCTCGTCGGCGTGCTGTTTTCGGAAGCGACCGAGCGCTTCACCTTCCGCCATCGCGACGAGGAAGCGCTGATCGTGATCGCCGCCCATCTCGCCACCGCGCTCTCCTTCCTGTCCGAGGAACGCGAGCGGGCGGAGACGAACGGGCGGGAAAAGGCCGAGGCCCCGGCCGACGAGGCCGCCAGCGCGCCCGCCGATCGGCGCATCGCCGTTCGTTTCTATCCGCGCGACGGCTCGCTGTTCATCGACGACGACTATCTGATCCGCGGCGTGCCGGGGCGGCTGCTCCTGCACTTTCTCCAAGACTATGCGCGCACCGGCAAGCGGGACTTTCTGAACCGCGAGATCCGCCGCGACCGTCGCCTGCAACTGCCCGACTTCAAGGACAATTTGGAAACCCGGCTGATCCTCCTGCGCCGGCGACTGGAGGAGAAGGCAGGCCCGATCACACTCGAACGCGCCGACCGCGGCCGCCTGCGGCTGACGCTCGCCGGGCGGCCGGAGATCGAGGTGGTGGAGGAATGATGCGGGCGGCCAGGTTTCGCTGCTTGGCACGTTTCGCTCACTAAGGCACTGGAAATTGCAGGAATTCGCAACGTGTAAGGATGGGGCAGCAATAGAAGTTTTGCCGTGTTGCTGCCTCATCTGCCTGCCGGCATCTTCTCCCCGAGGGGAGAAGCGGCCGAGACGCGAGCATCGTGTCCACAAAGGGTGCGTTCAAGAAGGGCGAGACGTTGCCGCGACTCCTCTTCTCCCCAGCGGGGGTCTGAAGGACGGGCCGTGGCTCGCCCAGGCTGATGCCGGCAGGCAGATGAGGGGGCCATGGCACAGCCTCCAAGAAAGCCAGAATCGTGTTCCTACCCTCTCGCCCGCAACGCCGCGCGGAGCGGCAGCCGCGCAGCTGCTAACGCCGGCAGGGCGCCGCCGATCACCCCGACCGCCAGCCCGAGCAAACCCGCCGTCAAAAGCACATCCGGCGTCACCACAAGCTGAAACGCCATCTTGGTGTTGTTGGCGCCCATCGTGCTCGCCTGCCAGCCGTCAAAGGCGAGCCGCGAGGCGATGCCGCCGGCGGCCGCGCCGAGAGCCGAGAGCAGCACCGCCTCCACCCAGGTGGCGGCGAAGGCCGGCAGGCGGGCAAAGCCGAGGAGGCGCAGCGTGGCGATCTCGATGGCGCGATCGGAAACCGAGCTCATCATCGTGTTCAGGGCGCCGGCGGTTGCGCCAATCGCCATCAGAAGCGCGACCGGCCAGCCGAACAGGCGGATCAGGCTCTCGATGCGCTCGGCCTGGCCGGCATAGAGATCGGCCTCGGAGACGACGGCAAGCGGCGGACCCGGCAGCGTGGACAGCCGTTCCCGCAGCGCCGCCAGCGCCCTTTGCGGATCGTCGCCGGCAAGCCGCACCCGCAGGCTCTGCACCTGCCCCTGCCGGCCGAAGGCCGATTGCACGGCTTCGAGATCAGCCCATATCTCGGATTCGAAGGCGCTGCCGCCTGATGTGAAATGGCCGGCGACCCACCAGTCGACCGCGCCGAGCCGTACCGTGTCGCCGACCGCAAGGCCCGGGAAGGCATCCGCGAGGCGGGCCCCGATGACGATCTCACGCCCACCCGGCGCAAACAGCCGCCCCTCTGAAAGCCGGGCACGCTGGCGCATCGCAGGTCCGGCCGGGTCCATGCCCCGCAGCGACAGCGTCTGCTCGACGCCGTCGGCGGCCCTGACATCGATGGGAACGACGACCTCGCGCGACATCGCCAGACCGCCCGCCCCATCGCCCGGACCGGCGCGGGCAATCCCAGGGTTGCGGGCAATCCCGGTGTCGCCACTCGCCGCAGCAAGGCTGCGGATTGCTTCGGCAGGCACGTCCGAGCCGGTCTCCTGGTTGGTGCCGCCGCCGAGGATGACGGCGATATCAGGCGAGCCGGCCCCGGCAAGCGCTGCCTCGAAGCCGCGCGCCATTGCCAGAAATCCAGCGAGCACCGCCACGACGAGCGCCACCGACAGCACCATCGACAGCGAGATCGCAAGCCGCCTGGGCAGGCTGCCGAGATTGACTCTGATCATGAGAAAGATCTGCTTGAGCGCTGAAGACATTGGACTATCTCGTTCTGAAAGCATTGACGATGGGCAGCCGCATGGCGCTGTAAGCGGGCAACAACCCGGTCAGCAGGCCGAGCCCGGCGATGATGGCTGCGGATTTCAGCAGCACCGCCGCGCCGAAGACGAGGCCGAAGGCCGGCCCGATCAGGAGTGCGGCAAGCTTGGCGAGGACGAGCCCGCCCGCGCCGCCGACGGCGAAGATGAACAGCGTCTCGCCGAGGATCAGCGCCACGATCCGCCCGCGGGAAAAGCCGAGCACCTTCATGACACCGATCTCGAAACGACGCTCGCGCACGGCAAACAGCATGGTGTTCACAGCGATCATCAGGATGGTGACGAAGGCCGCACCGACGACGAGGCTGACGATGAGGCCGACATCGGCGAATTGCCGGAGGAACGCCTCGAGGAACTGCTTTTCCGATTGCGTCCGCGTCTGCGCCGCCGAATTGGCAAACAGAGCGTCGATCCGCGCCGCCAGTATGCCTGGCGACACGCCCGGGCGCGGACGCACCACGAAGGCGTCGACCATATCCTTGTCGCGCGCACGAGCGGCATTGAGCGCATCGTAGCGGGCGAGCATGAAATAGGTGTCCGTGCCGGCATCGGCACCCTCGAAGATGCCCGCGATGGTGAAATTCCAATTCCGGCTGCCGTCGGCCTTCATGATCTGGCTGGTGAGGCCGATGCGCTGGCCGATCGACCAGCCCTGCGCCTCGGCCAATGCCCTGCCGACCAGCACCCGGTCGCCACCGTCTTCCAGCGCCGCGATCAGCTCGGACGTCAGCCCGAGTTCGGCGCCATTGGCGGCGGCAATCGCCCGCGGATCGACCGCGCTGACGGCCACGACATTCTTCTCGACCTCGACGAAACCCCGCATCCGCGTGGTATAGGCGACGGCGGCGACATCGCCTTCCGCCGCGATGCGGTTGAGATAAGCAATCGGCAGCGGCAGCCCCCGGCCGGATTTGTTGAACACGCCGAGCAGATTGTCGCTGGCGCCGGCCGCCCCCTGGCTGCCGCTGACGAAACTCGCCGTCAGTCCGTAGATCAGGAAAGCGATGCCGACCGAAAACATCAGCAGGATCGCCCGCAACCGCTTGCGCCAGGCATTGCGCCGCATCAGCTGGAAAAAACTCATCGGCCTTCCCCCTCAGTGAATTCGCCTTTGTTGAGATGCAGCGTGCGCCGGGCAAAGGCAGCGGCCTCGGGATCGTGCGTGACCATGATGATGGTCTTCTGAAGTTCGCGATTGAGCAAATCAAGCATCTCCAGGATATCATTGGCCGATTTCCGGTCGAGATCGCCGGTCGGCTCGTCGCAGAGGATGAGATCCGGATCGGCGACGATGGCACGCGCAATGCCGACGCGCTGCTGCTGCCCGCCCGACATGCTGGACGGAAACTGCCGCTGCCGCCCAGAAAGCCCGACGAGATCCATGACCGTATCGACACGCGCCCGCCTCTCCCTCCGCGTCAGCGGCTTCAAGAGCAGCGGCAGCTCGATATTGTCAGCCGCATTCAGCATCGGCAGCAGATTGTAGAACTGGAAGACGATGCCCAGGCTGTGCGCCCGCCAAGCCGCCCTGGCGCCCTCGCCCATCTGCTCAAGCCGGCTGCGCCCGATCCGGATCTCCCCGGCGTCGGCACTGTCGATGCCGCCCAGCATATTCAGCAGCGTCGATTTCCCCGAACCCGACGGCCCCATCACCGCGACGAAATCGCCGCGCGGAATGACAAGATCCAGCCCCGAGAAGATCGGTATGGTCTCCGCCCCGATCCGGAACGCCTTCCTGACGCCGGCTAGCGCGATATAGGGCTCTTGAGTGTCGGTCATTGCTTTGCTCCTTGGTGGTTCGTTGATCTACGGCCGGTAACCGGTGGCCGCCCTCGTCCTTCGAGGCCCGTGCGGGGCACCTCAGGATGAGGTCGGAGAGAAGCTGCGATCTGCGGCACAAGAAGCCGATCCGCACGGCACCGATCAGCCCGCCTGCCGCACGGCACCCGATCAGCTTTCTAGCCACACGGCACAACAACCAGCCCTCATCCTGAGGTGTGCAGGCCGAAGGCCGGAGCCTCGAAGGACGAGGGCGGGTGATGAGCACCCGCGGCAGACGCACCCACACCCGCCTCCTCCCCCACCACCAGCCGGATGCGCGCCGCCATGGCAGGCCGCATGCCAGGCGGTGGCGAGGTCAGCGACAGGCGCAGCGTCACCGTCCCTTTCTCCCGCGAAATGACCGGCGCGATCTTCGACACCTCGATCGCAAAGGGTTGGCCGGGAAAGCCGTCCAGCACCGCCTCGCCCGAGAGGCCCGGCCGCATCAGCGCGATATTAGCCTCGGCCACATCGGCATCGATAACCAGGCTCGCCGTGTCGGTAATGGCGAGCAGGCTTTCATCCTCCCGCACGCTGTCCTCGCGCGACAGCACCGTGTCGCCGACATGGGCGTCGAGCCGCGTGACAGTGCCGGAGATCGGCGCCCGCACGGTCAGCGCCTCCACCTGCTCGCGTGCCTTCTCGCTCTCGAGCTCTGCCTTTTCGATATCCTGCCGTGCCTGCAGGGCGGCGTTCTCGGCCTTGTCGACAGCCGTTTTCGCCTCCTCCAGCGCCTGCGCCGACATGGCATCACGCCCGGCGAGCCGCTCGGTGCGGGCAAACGACGAGCGCGCCTGCGCAAGTTCGATAGTCCTTGCATCAACCGCCAATGCCGCTGCCCGCCCCGATATTTCCGCGCCCCGAAGCGAAAATCGTGCGCCGGCATCATCGAGCCGCACCAGCACCTGCCCCACCGCGACCTTGTCGCCCGCCTCGACCTCGACGGCGGCGATCCGGCCCTCATATTTGGAAAAGACGGTGGCGGTGTCGGGCGCCACCACGTAGCCGGAGCCGGTGACCTCACGGGTTGACGCAGCCGTGCTCGTCGCTCCATTCTCGGTCAAGGTCCGCAGTCCCTCAACAGCGGCATCGTCGCTGGCCCGCGCTTCCACCGCATCGGCGGATATCGCACGATCGCTGCCTGAAAACCCCGCAAGCGCAGTCTCGACGCGCTTCAGCGTCTCGGCGCCGTTGAAGAGAACCGCGGCCAGCGATGCCGTCGCCGCAAGGAGGAGTATTGCGCCAGGGATCATGCGCCGCCGGGCATGAGGCTTCAGCGGCTCGGTCTCGAAGGCCGCGGGCTCGATCGAAAGCGATCTGAGCTTGGCGGCAAGGTCTCGGTCATGTTCTGATGTCGTGTTCATGCCGGCAAACATCGCCAACCCCGGCAGAAATCGCGACCTCGAACACGATCCAGGCAGTCCTCGATCGCGATTGTGTACTCGCGGTGGCCGACCTCGTCCTTCGAGGCCCCTGCGGGGCGCCGCAGGATGAGGGCGGAGAGAGGGCACGGCTTGTATCGCTGGAGAATGCGGTGCCCTGCCGCCGACAGGCCAGCCGCAGGGCACAACAATTAGCCCTCATGGTGAGGACGCCCGGGGGCCGTCTCGAACCACGAGGGCGGGTGGCATGCCGATGCGTTTGAGCGCCGGTGGCCGCCCCGTCCTTCGGGGCCCCTGCGGGGCGGTTCAGGATGAGGGCGGAGAGAGGGCGCGGCTTGTATGGCTGGAGAACGCGGTGCCCTGCCGCCGATAGGCCAGCCGCAGAGCATAACAATTAGCCCTCATGGTGAGGAGGCCCGGGGGCCGTCTCGAACCACGAGGGCGGGTGGCTGGCCACTACAGCCCATCTATTGTCGAGGAAACGCCGCCTTCTTCTGCCGCCAGGCAACCGGAGTCATATCCGTCACCCGGCGAAACTCGCGGTTGAAGTTGGACTTGGTCTGGAAGCCGACCTCGAACATTACCTCGGTCACCGGTTTTTCGGTGCCGGCAAGCAGCCTGCAGGCTTCGCCGATCCTGTAATCATTGACATATTGAGAGACGTTTTTGTCCATCGCCCGGTTGATCGCCGCCGAGATCTGGCGGGCGGGAATGCCGGTCTTGCGGGCCAGCCGGTCGAGATTGAGATTGGCGTCACGATAGAGCTTCTTTGCTTCCATCAGCGCATCGACCGTGGCGATCGTCTCCTTGTCCTCACTCGTCTTGTCCTCACTCGTCTTGTCCTCGCTCGTCTCTGGTCGGGGTGCTACCTCCGCCGCCTCGGCCGGCGCCCGGCTTCGGCTGGCGGCGGCCGCCGCGAAGCCGAGGATGATGAGGGCGGCAAGGTTGCTGACGCTGATCACCGTCACGGCATGCTCGCCATGCGCCCAGGTAAAGTCGAAGAAGACGAAAATATCGACCGAGGCCGACAGGCAGAGCGCCACCGCCGTGAAGATGATTGCCCGATAGGCCGGCACCGCGCCCTCGAACGGCGCCAGCCGCAGCGCATCCGCGCCCGGGCGCATCAGACGCAGGATGGCCAGGGCATAACCGACGAAAATAAGCACCAGCGCGATATCGATCGCATCGCGCCAGAACGCCATCAGCAGAAAAATGACCGCGGCGGGCACTGCATGCAGCGCAATCCGCGCCGGCAGCGACCGCCGGCTCGTCCTCACCAGCCGGGAGACCCCGCCATAGGCCAGCGGCGGTACCATCGCCGCGATAATGGGCGCGATCACGGCAACCGCCTGGATCCCGTAGCCCCAGCGTAGGCCGGAGAGGAGGGATTGCAGCACGCTCAGCAGGATCAGCGCCAGAAACGGTCGGTTCGGCGCCGTCTCCTCTTCACGCCTGAGAACGGTGACAAACAGGATAAGCAGCAGAACAGCAACGACGAAAGGAAGCGGAATGAACAGCATGGCCTGGCGAGCTTCGGATTGGCGGATAGACAGCCATCATTGCCGAGATCGTCACCCGGCGCGACCTCCATCATGGTTTAGGACGTGTTTTTAGGTGGGGATTTTTTTGGGGTCGGCGGCCACCAGGATCAGACGCGATCCAGAAACGCGAGCACCCGGGCAGTCAGGAGCGCGGTCGCCTCCGCGTCATAGGACGGCAGCGAACTGTCGGCGAAGTAGTGCTGATCGCCGGGATAGAGGAAAAGCTCCGCATCCTCGACCTTCGCCACGATCTCGCGGGCGGCGTCGATATCACCCTCGCCTGCGAAAATCGGATCGTTATTCATGCCGTGGATCTGGACGGCGACGCCGTCCGGCCAGGGTCCGAAGGCCCATTCGCCGCTGATCGGCAGGCAGGAGTAGAAAAGCAGAGCCCCGCGGGCGCCGCGCCGTGTCTGCGCCAGCTTCTGCGCCGGCAGCACGCCGAATGAGAAGCCGGCATAGACCAGTTCGCCAGGCAGTTCGTCGGCGATCCGGACGCCGCGCTCCCTGACGGCGTCGAAACCGATCTCGCCGATATGGGCGAGCCCCTCCTCGATGCTTGGGAATATGCGCCCGTCGAACAGATCAGGCGTGTGCACGATGTGGCCGGCTGCCCTGATCTCGTCGGCGAAGGCGCACACTCCAGGCGTCAGCCCTTGTGCGTGGTGGAACAGCAAAATCTCGGCCATCATTGCTCCGGTGGAGATAGTCGCACCCGATGATCGATATCTAAGGCGTGGCACCGAAGAAGGCCAGCCGGGTGAAGATCGTATAGTCGGCTTCCGATACCATCAGCGCGACGAAAACCAGCACCAGCAGCGGCGGCAGCAGAATGGCGTAGACCAGCGCCAGCCGTTCCCAGGCCATGTGCATGAAAACGGCAACGATCAGCCCGGCCTTCAGCATCATGAACAGCAGGATCAGCGTCCACCGGAGATAACCCTGGATCCCGAGATAATCGACCATATAGGAAAAGGCGCTGAGCACGAAGAGCAGGCCCCAGACGAAGAAATAGAGCCCGATCGGATGCTGCTGCCCGTGATCCTGTGCGTGCAGGGCCTGTGTATGCGGGCTTTGCCCATGCGCTGTTGTCTCGCTCATGACGACCTCACCACAGATAAAAAAATGCGAAGATGAAGACCCAGACCAGATCGACGAAGTGCCAGTAGAGGCCCATGATCTCGACGGCCTCGTAGCGCCCTTTCCGACTGGTGAAGAAGCCGCGCCGTTCCACGTCGAAATCGCCGCGCCAGACCTTGCGGGCGACGATGAGGAGGAAGATGACGCCGATCGTCACATGGGTGCCGTGAAAGCCGGTGATCATGAAGAAGGTCGAGCCGAACTGCGCCGCCCCCCAGGGATTCTCCCAGGGCCGCACGCCTTCGGTGATCAGCTTGGTCCATTCGAAGGCCTGCATGCCGACGAAGCAGGCCCCGAGAAGTGCCGTCAGCAGCATCAGCATCGCGGTCACCCGGCGGTCGCGGCGATAGCCGAAATTGACTGCCATCGCCATGGTGCCGCTGCTCGAGATCAGCACGAAGGTCATGATCGCAATCAGGATCAACGGAACCTCCTGCCCGCCGATGTGAAGCGCGAAAACTTCGCTCGGATTGGGCCATGGAACGGGCGTCGACATGCGGGCCGTCATGTAGGCGATCAGGAAGCAGCCGAAGACGAAAGTGTCGCTGAGCAGGAAGATCCACATCATCGCCTTGCCCCAGGAGGCGGTCTTGAAGGCGCGCTGATCCGAGCTGAAATCGGCGGCGACACCACGCAGGCCTGACGGTCTGAGACCTGGTTCGCCGTGCGTCTCGATCGTCTGTGCCATCTGCAACCTCCTCTTCAGCCCTAGTTCAACAACGTGCGGCAGAGATCGACGAAATCATTCGCCCAGCCGGCAAAAAGCGCAAAGAGCAGGAGCCAGACGGCGAGCATGAAATGCGAATAAATGGCGGAGAGATCGACGCTGAGGCACAGCCTCTCCGACGCAACAGCGGTTGAGAACGCCCTGACCGTCGTGTGGGTAAGCACGGCAAGCCCGCCGAGGATATGCAATCCATGCAGGCCGGTCAGCATGTAGAAGAAACTGTTGGCGGGATTGTCGGTGAGGATGTAGCCGGCCGCCGTCAGCTCCCGCCATGCCTGGATCTGCCCGACGAGGAAGAAGACCGCAAGCGCAAGTCCTGTCACAAGCGCCGGCCGCAGCCCCTCCATGCGGCCGTGCCGCGCTTCTCGCTTGGCCCATTCCAGCGCCGCACTGCTCAAGGCGAGTGCTGCACTGTTCACCCAGAGCAGCCGCGGAACCGGCGTGGCCCACCAGTCCGCCGACGCCATGCGCATGAAATAGGCGCTGGCGGCAAGGCTGAAGAGAGCGCCAACGACGCCGAGAAACACGAAAAGGCCGATTTTCACCGCCGGCATCGGGTGCCGGTCGGCTCCCTCGCGAACCGGCAGTTGCATCGACCCGGTTTCCAGCCAGGGCTTCGACGTCAGCCGCTGCCCGGAAAGCCACCAGATGATGATGGTGGCGACTGCGGCAAGGAAGACCAGGGTGACGTTCATGCCGGAATCTCCCGCGTGACGCCGCCGTCTGCCGGCACATTTTGCGGGATGAAATCCTCAGCCGCACCAGGCACGCTGTAGTCATAGGCCCAGCGGTAGACGACGGGCAGATCCTTGCCCCAGTTGCCATGGGCGGGCGGCGTCTGCGGCGTCTGCCATTCGAGCGTCGTCGCCCGCCACGGATTGCCGCCGGCCTCCCTGCCCCGGAAAAGGCTCCAGACCAGATTGAACAGGAAGACCATCTGCCCGGCCCCGACGATCAGCGCCATCACCGTGATGAAGATGTTCAGCGTATGGGCCGAAGGCGGAACGAAGGCCGTCTCGCCCATCTCGAAGTAGCGGCGCGGCACGCCGAGCAGGCCGAGATAATGCATCGGAAAGAAAATCGCATAGGTGCCGAGAAAGGTGATCCAGAAGTGGATATGGCCGAGCATGTCGTTCAGCATCCGCCCGGTGACCTTCGGATACCAGTGATAGATCGCCCCGAAGATGACGAGGATCGGCGCGACCCCCATGACCATGTGGAAATGCGCGACGACGAACATCGTATCCGATAGGGGCACGTCGACGACGACATTGCCGAGGAACAGGCCGGTCAGCCCGCCATTGACGAAGGTGACGATAAAGGCGAGCGCAAACAGCATCGGCAGCGTCAGATGGATGTCGCCGCGCCAGAGTGTCAGCACCCAGTTGTAGACCTTGATCGCCGTTGGAATGGCGATGATCAGCGTCGTGGTGGCAAAGAAGAAGCCGAAGGCCGGGTGCATGCCGCTGACATACATATGATGCGCCCAGACGACGAAGCTCAAGCCGCCGATGATGACGATCGCCCAGACCATCATGCGGTAGCCGAAGATATTCTTGCGCGCATGCGTGCTGATCAGATCCGAGACGATGCCGAAGGCCGGCAGCGCAACGATATAGACTTCGGGATGCCCGAAGAACCAGAACAGGTGCTGGAACAGGATCGGGCTGCCGCCGGCATGCTGCAGCTGCGTGCCCATCTCAACGATGGCGGGCATGAAGAAGCTGGTGCCGAGCACGCGGTCGAACAGCATCATGACGCAGGCGACGAAGAGGGCCGGAAAGGCGAGCAGCGCCATCACGGTCGCGGTGAAAATGCCCCAGACGGTGAGCGGCATCCGCATCAGCGTCATGCCGCGTGCCCGGCCCTGCAGCACCGTCACCACATAATTCAGCCCGCCCATGGTGAAGCCGATGATGAAAACGATCAGCGAGGTGAGCATCAGCAGGATGCCCCAGTCCTTGCCGCCTGGGGTGCCGGAGAGAACCGACTGCGGCGGATAAAGCGTCCAGCCGGCGCCCGTCGGGCCGCCGGGCGCGAAAAAGCCGGCGGCGAGGATCAGCACCGCGAGCAGATAAATCCAGTAGCTCAGCATGTTCGCGTAGGGAAACACCATGTCGCGGGCGCCGACCATCAGCGGGATGAGGTAATTGCCGAAGCCGCCGAGAAAGAGCGCGGTCAGCAGATAGATCACCATGATCATGCCATGCATGGTGATGAACTGATAATAATGATCGGCATCGATGAAGGCGAAATAGCCGGGAAAGGCGAGCTGAATCCGCATCAGCCAGGAGAGCACCAGCGCCACCAGGCCGATCGAAATGGCGGTGATCGAATATTGCACGGCGATGATCTTGGCATCCTGGCTGAACACATATTTCGTCCACCAGCTGTGTGGATGATAAAGTTCGACATCCTCGACTTCGGCGGAGGGAATGCTGCCGGATGGAATCTCGACCATGATCTCTCTTCCCTTTCCCCGATGCGGCCTCCGGCCGTCTTCCCTCGGTTCCCTGAACCGGCATGCGGCCTTCGGCCGGTTCAATTCGCCGGCGCTACCTCTGCCGATGACGCCGTCAACTGGGTGAACGTCTGCTGCTGCCCGAGCCAGGTCTGGTAGCCCGCCTCGTCGTCGACGACGACGGTACCGCGCATTTGCGGATGGCCGACGCCGCAGAGTTCGGCGCAGAGGATCTCGAAAGTCCCCGTCCGCGTCGGCGTGAACCAGAAATAGGTGATCATCCCGGGGATCATGTCCATTTTGGCGCGGAATTCCGGCACGTAGAAATCATGGAGCACATCGACGGAGCGCAGCAATATGTGCACCGGCTTGCCCACCGGCAGATGCAGTTCGCCGCCCTCGATGATGACGTCGTCGAGGCCGCTTGCGTCGTTCTTGTCGAGGCCGAGCGGATTTTCGGGGCTGACGTCGCGCGTCTCGGCACGGCCGAGCTTTCCGTCGGCTCCCGGCAGGCGGAAGCTCCACAGCCACTGCTGGCTGACGACCTCCACCGATGCGGCATCGGCAGGCACCGTGATGAACTGGTTCCACACGATCAGGCCGGGCGCCAGCATCGCCGCGACGCCGACCGCCGTTCCCCCGCCCAGCATCAATTCCAGCCGGCGGTTCTCGGGCTCATAATGCGCACGGTTGCCGGGTCTGTGCCGGAAGCGGTAGACGCAATAGGCCATGAACGAAACCACCGCCACGAACACGATGCCGGTGATCCAGAAGGTGATGACAAGAGTGCTGTCGATATAGGTCCAGTTGGACGCGATCGGCGTCCACCACCAAGGGCTCAGCACATGGAACAGTACGGAGCCGACGACAATCAGGACGAGGATCAGCACGACAGCCATTTCCGCTCCTCCTCGAGCAGGTTGACCCGTGAAACCGCATTCCGCAAAAAGTCCGTCTTTATTATCGCACAGATAGAAAATATCGGCAATTACGGCGATTTAGGCATGCGCCGCCGGCCGCGAACCCGTCATTTGGGGTATTGCCCATCACTGCGAATATTGCTTGAGATAGGCGATAAGATCGGTGATCTCCTGATCGTCCTTCACCCCGACGAAGGCCATCTTCGTGCCCTTCACCTTGGCTTTCGGATTGTGGAGATAGTCTCGTAACGTCCCCTCATCCCACACGAGACCGCCCTCGCCAGCTTCCTTCATCGAGCTGGAATACGCGAAGTTGGGATGCGTTCCGGCCTTACGGCCGAACAGCTTGTTCAGCGACGGACCGACCTTGTTCGTATCGGAATCGGCCACGTGACAGGTCGCGCATTTCTTGAAAACGGTGGCGCCCGCCGTCGGGTCGCCCTCCTGCGCCCCGGCATAACCGGGGAAAAGGGCAGTCACAGTTGCACCAATCAGCAGAACAACACGATAATCCATGGCAAACCTCATCCTCCTCAAGGTCGCCAGCCACTCACACCCTCCATTATCTCTCGCGTGTGGGTGGTGGTTGTTATGGCTCGAAGCTTAATCCTTCGCGGATGCAAGTCAATCGCCTCACAGTTGGGGTCAGCTGAACGCAGATGAGATCAGGTGACCCCGACGCGGATAACGGCCGTTACACCCCGATCGAAAGCGCCTCCTTGACCGCCAAATCCGCCATGGCAAGTGCCGCCTCGCGGGTCCTGGCGGCGGCGATGAAGCGACCGTTGTGGCAGAAGGTCGCACCTCCGATGCCGCAAACCGCCTCAAGCTCTCCGTTGGCAAGACCGGCCCAGGCTGCCGGCAGATCGGCCCTGAGCTCGAATCCCTCCTCCGCGCGGCGGATGCCGGTCACGCACCAATCCTTTTCGCGCGGGTGGACGACGAACAGCAGGTGATCGGCGCCCGCCTTGACGATGGCGGGACGGAAGGGCATTCCCCGCGGCAACTCCAGAACACGCCCCTGCCCTGCAGCTTCGATTGCCCGGTGCACCATCGCCTCGGCCCGCAATTTTGCGGCACTTTGGGCGATCCTCGCCTCGACGAAACTGCGGGCGACGGCAAGTGCTGCGTGGAAGGCGCGATCGTCGGCCCCGGGTTCTGCTTCGTCGAAAACCGGTTTCAGGGTCTCCAGCAGCGCCGGCAGTGTCAAGCCCGCCAACGGCCCTGAGGGGCTGAGCGCGCCATTGTCGGTCAGATCGATCGGCAGCACGAAACCGGCATCGAAAGAGCCATGCACAGCCTCGGCATGGGCTTCGGGAAGGCCGGAGGCTGCGAGATAATCACGGCCGTAATGCTTCCAGATCAAGCCGAACGAGCTGTAGGGCTGGCCATCCTCGCGCATCGGCGCGCCGCGCTGGTGGTGATCGAATATGCCGCGAGCAGGGTCATAGGCGCCGCCGACATCGTAAATGATGCGGTCTTGCCCCGGCGTGATCCATTCCGGCGCCCGGCTGCGGACGATACGCGCCTGCGGGAAAAGCCGGGTCAGGATAACGCTCGACAGCAATTCGTCGGCATGGAAGCCACCGGAATGGGTGACGAGGAAGTCGGGGATCATGGGAGCTATGTGCCTTGTCGTTCGCGGAGGGTCCGCTTGCAGGTCGGAACCAGATAGCCGTTGCCGGCAACGATCTCAACCCGTCTTCGGCCCATTTCACTTCAGCGCCTTGCCGATTGCCGCCTGTTCGTAACAGGCCCCCACGCGGATAACAGCCGCCGCGAAGCCGAAAGCTAACCGGGCCAATCTGTGGGAACCGCCGTTGCGGCCCTCACAAAACCGGCTATTCTCCGGCGTCGCAATATCGATTTGCGAAAGCGGTAAGAGGCGTGTTTGGAGATCCCTCAGCACTTTCATGTCGCCGAGACCGCGGGATGGCTTGTGAACCACCGTGTGAACTCAGCCCTTCCCGGCTATCTCATGATCGGCTCCAAGACCGACACGACCGACCTCTCGGATTTGTCCGAAAAGGCGTTGAGCGAATTCGGCCCCTTGCTCGCTAGGGCTCAGAGCGCCCTGAAACGAGACTTGAATGCTCAGCGCGTCTATATCGGCCGATACGGGCACATGCCCGGTTATCCGATCCATTTTCATATCATCCCGATATATGACTGGGTGGAGGAGTTGTTCTGGAAGGACAGCCGATATCGCCTGCTCGGGAATTTCGCAGAAGGACCGGGAGACACCACAACGGACGGGGCGGAACTGACGCTGTTCGTCTGGCGCGAATTCTGTGAACGCGCAGTACCGCCACCGGTCAGAGGGCCGTCGGTCCTAGAGGTCATTGCATTGTTGCGGGAGGTGATGCGGTTTCCGGCATCTTAGGTCTTTATGCCTAAGGCAGCGCCGGTCCCGGCTGCCTTGCAACGAGCGCACGGCCGGCTGCCGCGCCGGCGTGAAGGCAGACAAGGCCGATCGCGGCCAGAGAATTGATCAGCAGGACATTCGCCACGACCGACGCCGAAAACGCGCCCTCGCCTGACGGAAGCACCGCCGTTGCGGCAAAGAGCACGCCTTCGTAGGCAACGAAGCCGGCCAGGAAGGCGCCGGCCACGGTGACGGTCAGGCCGGCCGCAAGACGAAGCACTCCGAGCGCTGCCGCCAGGGAGGCGAATGCCGCAAGACCGATCGCCAGCCCCCAGGCATAACTGTCCCAGGTCTGGGGATAGCCGAGCACGAAATATCCGACCATCTGGTTGGCGAGCCAGGCCAGCAAAACCGTCGTCACCGCCATCTGCCGGGGAAGAAGAACCGCCGATACCGCCGCCAAGGCCACGAAGGGCGTAACGCAGGCAAAAATCAGGCTGAGAGCGACGCTAGCGCCTGAAATGATGGCGACCCAGGCGACAGCGAAGCCGGGAACGACAGGGCGCAGGGGAAACTGATTTCGTTCGAGCATCTCGAAACTTCGTTCGACCGGGCGCAAGCGCCCTCGGAAATCATACGCCAGTCCAGGAAAAAGGCCATTCCTCAATCCAACACGTATTGGATATGGTGCCGCCCATGCACGGCCGATTTCTGGACATGGGCGCGAACGCCGAAAACCCTGCCGATCATATCCTCTGTCAGCACCTCCTCCGGCGCGCCCGCGGCGACGACCTCGCCCTTCTGAAGCACCGCCAGACTATCGCAGAACATTGCCGCCAGGTTGAGATCGTGCAGCGCGACGATGCAGGTGATGCCGAGCTTCGAGATCAGCCGGAGAATGTCGAGCTGGTGCTGGATATCGAGATGATTGGTCGGCTCGTCGAGCAGCAACTCGCCCGGCGCCTGTGCCAGCGACCGCGCAATATGGACACGCTGGCGCTCGCCGCCGGACAGTGTCTGCCAGAGCTGGCCCGCCCGCTCCCGCATGTCGACCCGTAACAAGGCCTCGTCGACGGCGGCATCGTCCTCCGCGCCCCAGGGCGACACCAGCCCGCGATGCGGCGTGCGGCCGAGCCGCACCACGTCGCGCGCGGTCAGCTGCGTCTCGGTCGTCGACTGCTGCTCGACGAAGGCGATGCGCCGTGCAAGGGCGGCACGCGACAGCGAAGCGATATCGTCTTCGCCCAGCCGGATGACGCCGCTGCGGACCTTGCGCAGCCGGCAGATCAGCCTGAGCAGGCTCGATTTGCCGGAGCCGTTCGGTCCCAGCAGGCCGAGCACCTTGCCCTTTTCGACCGTCAAGCTGACGCCGTTGACGATGACCGTGTCGCCGGCGGCAAAACTCACCGCGTCGATCGTAATGCTCATGCGCTCCTCCGCACGCGATAGAGGATGACGGCGAAGGCCGGCGCGCCGAAGAGCGCCGTGACGACGCCGATCGGCAGGACTTGCTGCGGGATGATGATGCGCGAGACGATATCGGCGCCGACCATGTAGATCGCGCCGCCGAGTGCTGTTGCCGGCAGCAGCCGCCGATGGCCCGGCCCGACGAGAAAGCGGGCGGCATGCGGAATGACCAGGCCGACGAAGCCGATCGACCCGACCATGCTGACGACACTTGCCGTCATCGCCGCCGTCAGGCCGAACAGCAGGATCTGGACGCGGCGCACGGCAATGCCGAGCGAGGCCGCGGCATCCGTGCCGAAGGCGAAGGCATCGAGCGCCCGGACATGGGCCATGCAGATGACAAAGCCGGCAAGCGCGATCGGCACCGAGAGATAGACATCCGGCCAACGCACACCGCTGAGCGAACCCAGAAGCCAGAACAGGATGCCGCGCGCCTGCTCAGCATTCGCCGAGGTCGTCACGATGTAGGAGGTCAGCGCATTGAAGAGCTGCGAGCCGGCGACGCCGCACAGGATGATGCGCTCGCCTGTTCCCCCTGCCCCCGTCGCCAGGAAGCCGACCAGCAGAAAGGCGACGACCGCGCCGATGAAGGCGCCGCTCGACAGGCCGAGAACACCGTAGCCGAAGCCGAGGATCATCACGCAGACCGCTCCCGTCGAGGCGCCGGCGGAGATGCCGAGCACATAGGGTTCGGCCAGCGGATTGCGCAGCAGCGCCTGCAGCACGGCGCCGCAGAGCGAGAGCGACGCGCCGGCGCTGGCCGCGACGAGCGCCCGGCTCAGCCGATAATCCCAGACGATGCCCTGGTGAATGCGGCTGAGTTCGAATTGCGTGCCGAACAGCCGGTTGGAGACCGCCTCCGCCGTCGTCGCCAGCGGGATCGCGATCTCGCCGATCGAAACCGCAACGCTGATCATCAGCCCAAGAAGGAGAAAGGCAGCAATGGTGAGCGCGCCAAGCGCCCACCATCCCTGCCGCCTGGCCGACATTGCCTTCACTGCGACAGGCCGAAGGACTTGATGCCCTCCGCCAATGTCTCGATGCCGTCGATCGTGCGGATCGTCGGGTTCATCGATTGCGCATCCATCATCACGAAGTGCCTGTTCTTGACCGCATCCAGTTCCTTGGTGACAGGATCGTTCTCGAGGAAATCGATCTTCACCTTGGGATCGTCGGCGGCGTAGCGGCGCCGATCCATGGTCGCGAGCACGATGACGGCGGGGTTCGCCTGCGCGATGGTTTCCCAGCCGACCAGCGGCCATTCCTCCTCGGTGGTGACGACGTTTTTCGCGCCGATCGTCTTCAGTATATAGGCCGGAGCACTGTTCTTGCCGGCGATGAAGGCGTCACCATTGACCTCTTTGCTGGAGAACCAGAAGACGACCGGCAGGTTCTTGCCGGATGCGCCCGCTATCGAGGCGACGGCATCGGCCTCGCGCGTCTTCAATTCAGCGATCAGCGCATCGCCGCGCGCCTTCACGTCGAAAATTTCAGAGAGCTCGGCGATTTCGCGATAGATCAGTTCCATCGTGAACAACTCCCCACGCACGCCGTCGCCGCCATCGGTGTTGACCTTAGCGACGCAATCGGCCGGCGAAAGATAGGTATTGATCCCGAGATCCTGGAACTGCTCCCGCTTGCCGACCGAGCCTTGCGCACCGACATGCCATTCGAACTCGGCCGCCACCAGGTCTGGCTCCTGCCCGACGACGGATTCGAAGCTCGGATCATTGTCGGCGAGACGCTTTATCCTGCTGTTGGCTTCGGCATATCGCGGCAGCACGGGACCGACCCAGACGGCCGTGCCGGCGATCTTGTCGGCAAGGCCGAGCGAGAAAAGAATTTCGGTCATGCCCTGGCCGATCGAAACGATCTTCGACGGCGCCTTCTGGAAGGTCACCTGCTCACCGCAATTGGCGATGGTCAAAGGATATTGGGTGGCGGCAAGGCTCGGTGCCGCAAGGCCGATCAGCCCGAAGGCAAATGTCATGGTGGCGAGAATCTGGCGCATGAAAACCTCGATTGAAGGAAAAGGCACGGTTATGCCGCACGCGCGGCCGAAGGCACGCTGACACGTGCACTAACCGCAGGAGGCCCAATCGAGACGGATGCATGCCGAAATTCGGCGAAGGTTCAGAAGGTCAATCATGTCTGTTCCTTGTCCGGGCATCCCCGCCCGGTTGATTGGATCGTGATTGACGGCAGGTCTCCTGGCTCGCGGATATAAGTCGCGTCATCCGCCTTCCCGCGATATCTCGCAGTGGCCGGGCCATAAGCCCTTCAGAAATGACCGATCGCTGGCCACACCTGAGATGATCGACAATCCGCTTACAGTTGCGGGGGCAGCCACGGTCTCGGTCCCTTACTGGGTCGTCCTCACCGCGTTCCCTATTAATCCCCTTGGAGTCATCTTCAGGGAACCGTCGCCCCCAGTTACGTCGCCTGCCCGCACGACGTCAATGATTATTGCGGAGGATTGGGTCTGGTGGGCGAAAAATGGAGACGCACCGTCGGAGCGCTGTCGGCCGGTATAATGCCAGCATCCTCATCCCCAGGATGGGGCTCTCTTAAGCATCCTCCCATTCCCACTGTCGTGGGCGCGGCATCCAGCAACCTCCCTCATGCTGAGCTGCGCAGCCCGAAAGGGCGAAGCCTCGAAGCACGCCGCAACGCTGCTCCTTGCCAAAAACGCATCCCGCTCTGCGAATGGAGCACCCGCCTCGCCTTTCGAGGCTTCAGCCTTCGGCTTCCGCACCTCAAGATGAGGCTCTCTTGAGCGTCGACACAAGATCCTCCCGTTCCCGCCGTCGTGGGTGCGGCACCCTCCGATCTTCCTTATGCTGAGGCGCGCAGCCGAGAGGGCGAAGCCTCGAAGCACGCACCGCAACGCTGCTCCGTTCCTACAACGCATCCAGCGGTATCTTCAGATACCGCCGCCCGTTCGCCTCCGGCTCGGGCAGCCGCCCGCCGCGGATGTTGACCTGCAATGCGTGCAGCATCAGCTTCGGTTTCGGCAGCGTGCGGTCGCGCGCCTGGCGCAGCGCCACGAAGCCGGCCTCGTCGATGCCTGATATATGCAGATTGGCGCGCTTCTGGGCGGCTACCGTGCTTTCCCAGCGCGGGTGACGGCCGCCGGGTTGATAGTCGTGGCCGGAAAAGAGCCGGGTCTCCTCGGGCAGCGACAGGATGGCCTGGATCGAGTGCCAGAGGGCGCTGGCGCTGCCGCCGGGAAAATCGGTGCGCGCCGTGCCCGAATCCGGCGTGAATACCGTGTCATGCACGAAGGCGGCGTCACCGATCACATAGGTCACCGAGGCAAGGGTATGGCCGGGCGAGAACATCACTCGGGCTTTGAGCCCGCCGATCTCGAACGTGTCGCCATCGGTAAACATCCGGTCCCATTGCGAGCCGTCGGTTTCGAGTGCCGGCCAGTTGTAGATCTCCTTCCAGAGCACCTGCACGTCGGTGACATGGGCGCCGATCGCCGTCGGCGCGCCGGTCTTTCCTTTGAGATAGTGCGCGGCGGAGAAATGGTCGGCATGCGGATGCGTGTCGAGGATCCACTCGACCGTCAACCCTTCGCTGTCGATATGCGCGAGGATGGCGTCGGCATTGGCCGTTCCGGTCGCGCCCGACATCTCGTCGAAATCGAGCACCGGGTCGATGATGGCGCAACGTTTCGTCACCGGGTCGGCGACGACATATTGCACACTGCAAGTGCGCGGCTCGAAGAAGGCCTTCACCTCAGCCGCCTGCCCTGCCCGCTTTTCCAGCCAGCGGCGCGCGCCGGCAAGATCGAAGCCGAGGTTTTGACCGAAGGCCTCGACATCCCCCGGCGGCATCCGCCCGTCGAGCACCTCTCCCAGCACATAGAGCGTCAGCGCCCGCGTGCCGCTCTTGCAATGAGCGACGACCGGCCCCTTCACCTGCGTCATCGCCGTCTGGAAGGCGCGGATATCGGCCTCGGTGATCTCGGCCCCTTTCACCGGCACGAAGCTGTAGTCGAGCCCCGCGGCGGCGGCGGACGCCTTTTCCGCCGCATTGCCGGGCTGCCCCGGCTCCTCGCCATCCGGCCGGGCGTTGATGACGCCGGCAAAGCCGCCTGCCGCAAATGCGGCAAAGCCGGCGGCATCGGGCTGCCCCGCCACCGATATCAGTTCATTGACCCTCACGGATATCATCGAAGCCCCCGCGCCGCCTGCATCATGCAGCATCGCACGTATATCGATACAATCTCACGACTATATCGCCGAGCGCAAGAATAGTCGCTACACACTTCTTCGCGCCTGCCTCGGGTCGGCAAATACAGACGCAAGACGATCCTCGCCCGGCGAGTGCAGCCCGTTAAAACGATAGCGTCGCTGCGCCCTGTTTGATCTCGGCATGCATGGCGCTGGCGCCGACGATAACGACGCCGTCGAGCATGTCTTCCTGCGTATAACCGCGTGCGGTGACGCAGGGCGGGCAAGCCCAGATCGTGCCGCCGCGCTGCTGGAAATTCTCGATAAGCGTCGACAGCGGATCGAGCGGCGGTATATGCGTCATGCGCTGACCGCCCTTGCGCACAAGGTCGATCCCGGTGCTGGTGAGGAACACCGAGACCTTCAGCCCGGCGGTGATGCCGCCATTGGCAATAGTGAAGGCGACGGAGGACAGTTCGGATTCTATCCCCTTGGTGACGAGCACGACCAGTTTGTCGCTTGGCGTTTGCATAGTATTCTCCCTGTTGCAGTGACCTGTTCACGATAGGAGGATGCGCGGGGCGCGTATTTGGCCGGAATGCGTGAAGCCTTGTCCGAAAATCCAGACGCGGCGGGTGTCGCGCGCGACGACGTGCTGTCGGCGCTGCTGTCGACGATCCGCCTGTCCGGATCGCTGCAGTTTTGCTTCATGCCGACTGGCGACTGGCAGACCGACGCTGCACCGTCGCTGGCAGGCCTTTCGGCGAAGGCCTCGGGCACGATGCCGTTTCACATTGTCGTCGCCGGCAATTGCTGGCTGAAAACCGAAGGTGAAGCGACCGATCTCGAGACGGGCGACGTGCTGGTCTTTCCCTTTGGCACCGGGCATCAACTCGGCGCCGGAAGCGACGGCATGCTGGTGCTGCCGACCCGCGACCTGCCGCAAAAGCCGTGGCGCGAAATCCCCGTGCTTCGTTATGGCGAGGCGGTGCAGGGGGTACGGCTGCTCTGCGGCTATCTGCAGTGGGAGGGGCTCAGCTTTGCGCCGCTGCGCCAGGCGTTGCCCAGGCTGATCCATGTCAGGACCCGAGCCGCCAATGATGGCGACTGGCTGCGCGCCACCATCCGCCAGATGGTCGACGAGGTCGATCGGCCGCGCGCCGGCGGCGTCTCGATGCTGCCGCGGCTGACCGAAATCATCTTCATCGAAATTCTGCGCCATCAGATCATGGTGGCCGAACCGCGATCGGTCGGCTGGCTGGCAGCGCTCGCCGACCCGGCGCTGTCGCGCTGTCTCTCCCTTATTCACGACGAGCCCAGACGCGACTGGTCGCTGGAACACCTGGCCGCCGCCGCCGGCCTGTCGCGCAGCGCGCTCGCCGATCGCTTCCAGTCGATACTCTCGACCTCACCGATCCGCTATATCAGGGACTGGCGGCTCTATCTTGCAAGTGTCGCGCTCGCCTCCTCTGGCCGACCAATCGCAGCGATCGCCGATGACGCCGGCTACGCCACCGAAGCCGCCTTCAACCGCGCCTTCTCCCGCGCCTTCGCCACCCCGCCGGCCGCCTGGCGGGCGATGGCGCGGGAATAGAGCGAGAGGGCCGTCAGACATCGCATCAATGGCATTCACCTAGTCGGTAAAAGCTGAGCATCCCGCCCCTCGCCGCAGCCGGCGCCAACACCCAAGAGAGCCTCATCCTGAGGTGCCCCGCAGGGCCTCGAAGGACGAGGCGGGCGCTCAGCATAGCGGCAAAGATTGATGCAAGGAACAGCGTTGCGCCGTGGCCTTCGAGGCTCTGCCCTGCCCGTGTGACCCATTCCCGCGGCTCGACATCGGTACGATATCAGCTTAGATTTCAGGCGGATGGACCGGACAACGCTCACGAATGCCCTATGGGATCAGCCTCAAATGTCTGAACACGACAGCCTCCCCGGTTTTCAAGCTCTGGGATGAAGCCGCAGCATTCGAAGAGACGGCTTCAATGCGTGCTTTGAACTATCCTCCGCATCTCACCCTCGCCGTCTATCAAAAGCTTGCATCCGATCGGTTGGCCGAAGCGCTCAAGAGTGTTTTCCGCACGCGGTCGACAGTAACCGTAAACTTTTCGGGCATTGGTTATTTTGATAACGAGTTTCTCGTCTTATGGGCGCGGCCGATCGCGGATGATACGCTTTTCCAGTTGCACGCGGCACTGCACCAAGAGATCGATCCCGCAGACTGTCACGAGCACTATCGGCCCGGCAGCTGGGTGCCTCACTGCACCATCGCCGCAAAAGTGCCGAAGGCGAATTCAGAGGCCGCGATCGACTGGGCGAACGAAAACCGGATGCAATTCTCGGTAAATTTCGATGCCGCGGATTGTGTCCGGTTTCCGCCTGTGGAGATATTGAGCGAGATCGCATTGACGCCGGAATGACGGCTGAAGGCGCAAGCTGGCCTGCTTGATACGGCCGCTTCCGGCTTCCGGCGATCGATTGCTGAGCGGTTGTAGCGGGCTGCCGCTAACCCGCCCCATGCAGAATCTAGCCGTGTGGCCTCGCAGAACCTCTCGATGAGACAAGCGCGACCTCCCTCCCCCCTCATCCTGAGGTGCCCCGAAGGGGCCTCGAAGGACGAGGGTGGCCACTGGCGGTTCATCTGGCGATGGATGTGGTCATAAGCGCCGAGCCACCTGCCCTCCTCCTTCGAGGCTACGGCCTTGGCCTGCGCATCTCAGCATGAGAGCTGATCGCTGTGCCACGGTGCGTCATGCCAGTGGGCGCTGTCGGCAACACAGCAGTCGAACAGAACAGGCCTGTTCACCGCGATCATCTCCAGGATTGCATCATCGAGTTCGGCCGGCCACTTGCAGCGAATACCGTGTCCGCCATAGGCTTCCGCAAGTTTCACGAAATCCGGGTTTGCGTGATGCCGCTGCCGAGCCGTTCCCTCATCGCCGCCGTTGAGAATGAAGATCTTGATCGGCGCGTTGTGCTGCACGGCGGCCGACATTTCCTTCATGGTCATCTGCACGGAGGCGTCGCCGGCTATATCGATAACGAGGCTGCCGGGATTGGCGATCTGCACGCCGAGGGCGGCGGGCAGCCCGTATCCCACCGTCCCCAAGCCGCCTGATATGATCCAGCGGTTCGGCTGCTCGAAGTCGTAATGCTGCGCCGCCCAGATCTGATGCCGGCCGACCTCCGTCGTGATGTAAGTATCCCGATCCTTCGTCAGCTCGTAAAGCCGCTCGATGGCGTATTGCGGCATGATGACGTCCTCGCGCGTCGCATAGGAAAACGATCGCCGTGCCCGCCATTCCTCAATCATGCGCCACCACGCGGCCAATCTCGCCCGGTCCGACGCCCGCGGCAGCGCCCGCCAGAGACGAACGAGCTCGGCAAGCACGCCCCCCGCATCGCCCCGGATACCGATATCGGCGCGCGAGGCCCTGTTGAGCGAGGCAGAATCGATATCGATCTGAATCTTCCGGGAATGCGGTGAGAAACCATCGACGCTGGCGGCAAGCCCGCCGTCGAAGCGCGCCCCGATGCAGAGCATGAGGTCGCAGTCCTGCATCGCCATGTTGGCCTCATGGGAGCCGTGAAGCCCCGCCATCTTCAGCCAGTTCGGGCTGGAGGCAGGATAGGCGCCGAGCCCCATCAGCGTCGACGTGACGGGAAAGCCGGTGAGATCGGTGAGCTCGCGCAGCCGTTTTACCGCTTCCGGGCCGGAATTGATGACGCCGCCGCCCACGCAGATAACCGGCCTGCGTGCCGCAGCCATCAGAGCGATCGCAGCCTCGATCTCGCCAATGGCGCAGCAGCCGTCCGGCTGGTAGCTCGGTCTCGGCGCGACAGCCTCAGGCGGCATGTAATGGCCGCTCGCAAACAGCACGTCCTTGGGCATGTCGACCAGAACGGGCCCGGGCCGGCCTGATCCGGCGATGCGAAAGGCCTCGTGGATAACAGCCGCGAGGTCGTTGACGTCGCCGACCAGCCGATTGTGTTTCGTGCAGGCTCGGGTGATGCCGACGGTATCGCATTCCTGAAACGCATCGGACCCGATCAGCGTCGTCGGCACCTGGCCGGCCAGGCAGACGAGCGGCACGGAATCCATCAAGGCATTCTGGAGAGGCGTGATCGCATTGGTGACGCCGGGGCCGGAGGTCACCAGCATGACGCCGACCTTGCCCGTCGAGCGAGCATATCCCTCGGCGGCATGACCGGCTCCCTGTTCATGGCGAACCAGAATGTGGCGGATGTCTTCCTGCTGGAAAAGCTCGTCGTAGATCGGCAGCACGGCAGCGCCGGGATAGCCGAATATATGCGTGACGCCATTGTCCCTCAGCGCCTGCAGAACGATTTCCGCGCCGGTCATCTGCGCGCGCGGGGTGTCGATGGAATGACGGGATCTCATGGTTCCGTTCCTTGATCAGTGTGACGATGTCTGGAAAGTCCGACGAGGCCGCGCCCGGATTCAGGGCATAAAAAAAGGCCCCGTCAGGAGCCTGCTTACCGCGCATGGGTGCTTTCGCCGGATGGTTACACCATCCTGACCATGCGCCCGATCACCACTGCCAAAGCCATTGCGATTTTCATGGCGTCACAGCTAAAGGCAAATCGGCTCGTCGTCAATGCTGCCGAAGGAGGCGACGCCGCCCGCGGGCAAACGCCGGGCGGTCGCATCACCGTCCAGCATCCGGGCATGCCGGGATGTTCAAGGTCAGTCCTGGCCTTGAAGACGGTCCATGACCTGGAGCAGCAGGTCGGCGCAGGCCTTCATCGGTTCGTCCTCGGCGCATTTCAGATCAATCCGGGTGTCCCCGTCTTCGATCCGGAAATGGGCGGCCTTGGACGGCTGAGGTAGACGATGACCGCGGAAACCACGGAAGCCCCTGTCGCCGCGGAAACCCCTGTCCTCACGGAAACCCATATCGCCCCTCGATCCATGCCACCGGTCATCGGGGCGATCTCCTGGCCGAGCATCCGGCTCGCCCGTCATCCGGTCGTCATTACCGGGAGCTGGCGGGTTCGGTGGCGGAGGCGGCGATGGTGGCGAGGCTGGGTCGGTCGCTGCGGGCGGAGTCTCGGCCGATGGCGGAGCCGGCGGTTGTTGGGCGAAGGCGGTGCCGGCCAGGGCCGTAAGAGCAAGGCCTGAGAGGAGAAGTCTTTGCATGGGAAGTTCCTTTCCCGGAATTGAGAAGCACGTCAGTAAACACCGCAGCGCGGCTTTGGTTCATGCCCCGTCAGGGCCTGTGATCGAAATCCTCAAGTCGTCTGTGCGGCGGGCCTTTATGCAGGCGCAGCGCTTCGGTTCGTCCGTCCTGGCGAACGAGGTAGCTCGCATGCACGAATCCATCGTCGAAGCGTCCTTGGATGGTGACGGCCTCGCCCTGGGCAACGAGCGCGCCGCCTCGCCGGCCCGGCCGGTTTCGACAAGCGCCTTGCCGCTCTCGTCCTGCAAGATGAACTTGTTGCCGTAGATCTCGGCGACCTTGCCTTTGATGGTGATGAGGCTCGATGCCGGCATGGCCGAAATCGCCACCGGCGTCAGCGGCGCCATCTCGGGTGCGGGCCGCATCATCTTCATGACGCCGCCGCCCCGGCAACGCCGATGACAAGTGCTGCTGCGGCGGCGATGGGAACCGCCAGCCGGCGCCGGCGTTGTGCCGGCGGCACGGGCGTAGTGCCCTCGGGATGCGCGTTGTCTTCATCAGGCATATATCTGCTCCTTGCTTCAGCAATGGCCGCAATCTAGCCGGCGCCGCCCCTCGTCTGCCTGAATCTCTCCGTTCAGATTGAGTTAAGCTCGGCCCGATAGTTTCGCGTAATCCCTAAGAGGAAAGCCCTGCCCCATGTGCGTACTGCTAGTCGAAGGTGACGAAGACCTGAGCGGCCGGATCGCCGCCGTGCTGCGAACATCCACGACGCTTGTGACGATGAGGGTGATGAGATTGCCTTGCCGAGCGGCGAGCAATCCGCCGCCTGGCAACAGCGAACCCAAAAATTGTGCTCGGAAAAGAAAGAATGCGTCAATCTCTATCCTGGTTCGGACTGGCCGTTCAGCGTCAGCAGGGTTGGCAAACACTTCTATATTGTGGATCAAAACTTCATTGACGCGCTTCCCTAGCGATCTCGTAGGGACGGATGTACGATCCGCCTGTCGCACTGGCGCGGACGGAACAGCCGGCGCGTTCGATAGTGGCTTCCGGGAAATCGCTGCAAATCACCCGTCGTTGATTCGCGATCACCTGTCGTTGATCGTGGGAAGGTGCGTTTCGACCTCTACGCGGCGCCGCTCATCCAGCGGCTCAATGTTCTGCTGCCAGAAAGCCTCGGCCTCCGGCGTGTCATCCTCCCAGTGGCGGATCTTGACGATATTGTCATCGATCTTGGCCAGCCGTTTGCCGCCAAGCCGCAGATATTCATCCGCCAGTTCTTTCGATCGGGTCGTTTGCATGTCGTGCTCCTCCATAGGTGAACTGAAAGACCGATCGTCATTGCCGAGATAGGCCGGCTCTCCCGCGATCGGCGTCCCTGTTATCGGCGCTTCCGCGCGTCTTCCAGTTAAACAGCACGGGTGCGATCCTGGTTCCCATTCATGGGCCGAAACCGGTCCACGCATCCAGCTCAAGGAGTAGCCGTCACGGCTTCCTCCCTCCCTCAAAGCCGCAACCAAGCTCCCTCCCCGATCATCACCCTCCGCGACGTCTTTCGCCTCGCCTCTGCCTTGTTGCTCGCGTATCCTGACGCACGATTCGCCGTCCGCAAACGAGGGTGGGCATGAACGAAGTATCAAAGGAGAGCGCGATGACGGACGCCAAGGGCGGCATTTCGGGACTGCGGCCGCACATTACTGTGATCGGCGTCGGCGGTGGTGGTGGCAATGCGATCAACAATATGATCGCGGAAAACCTGGCAGGCGTCGAATTCGTCGCCGCAAATACGGACGCTCAGGTGCTCGCCACCTCCAAGGCCTCGCGCCGCATCCAGCTCGGCGCCAATGTGACCGAGGGCCTCGGCGCCGGTTCCCTGCCGGAGTTGGGCCACGCGGCGGCTGAGGAATCGATCGATGAGATCATGGATCACCTGGCCGGCTCGCACATGTGCTTCGTTACCGCCGGCATGGGCGGCGGAACGGGCACGGGCGCCGCACCGGTCATCGCGCGGGCCGCGCGTGCCGCCGGCATCCTGACGGTCGGCGTCGTCACCAAACCCTTTACCTTCGAAGGCAACCGCCGCATGAGAATGGCGGAAATCGGCATCGAGGCGCTTCGCCAGGCAGCCGATACCGTCATCGTCATTCCCAACCAGAACCTCTTCCGCATCGCCGATGCGAAAACCACTTTCGCCGATGCCTTTATGACGGCCGACCGCGTGCTCTATGCCGGCGTTGGCTGCATCACCGACCTGATTGTCAAGGAAGGCCTGATCAATCTCGATTTTGCCGACGTGAAATCGGTCATGCGCGGCATGGGCCGCGCCATGATGGGCACTGGCGAAGCCTCGGGTGAAAGCCGCGCGATGAAGGCAGCGGAAGCCGCAATTGCCAACCCGCTTCTCGACGATATCTCGATGAAGGGCGCCAGGGGCGTGCTGATCTCGATCTCCGGCGGCTCGGATATGACCCTGTTCGAAGTCGACGAAGCGGCAAGCCGCATTCGCGACGAAGTGCAGGACGACGCCGACATCGTCGTCGGCGCGATCTTCGACCGCAGCCTTGACGGCAGGTTCCGCGTCTCGGTCGTGGCGACCGGCCTGGAAGGCAGCGCCGTGCCCGCCTCCGCTTCTCAGCCAGCCATAGAGCAGATCCAGACGCGCACGCTGCAATAGCGCCGCCGTATCGTGGCTAAACGTCTGACCGGCCGAAACCCGGTCAGACGAAGAGCATGTCCGAGACATCCCAAACACGGAGATTTCGATGGTCTGCCTGTTTGGGGTGTAGAGAGCATCCGTTGCGGAATCATAGACAAGGTTCGAGATGAATCGTCTCCGTTTGAGAGAGTCTCGAAGGACGAGGCAGGCGTGCCGATGCTCAGTTCCTGCAAGAAGCAACGCTGCGGCGCATGCTTCGAGGCTCCGCCCTCACGGGCTGCGCACCTCAGCATGAGGGGCGTTAGTGGATGCCGCGCCCGCAATAGCGACAGTCGGAGGATGCACGCCAACGCTCAAGAGAGCCTCATCCTGAGGTGTGCAGGCCGAAGGCTGGAGCCTCGAAGGACGAGGCGGGTGCGCTGGCGACGCCTTTCCCTTTTAATCGCTAACGGTAAATCCCCATGAGGATGGAGCGATCAATTCCGCAGGTGGGATCATTTCTTTGAGTTTGACTGGGCGGCGTTTGATCTCAACGGCGGTATAATTGTCACCACGAGTCCATCCGGAGGTTATGTCAATCTTCAGGGCCACGCCATCCGGTGTCAGGCATTCCTTTCTGCCCGCATCCGCAGTATTGGGCATTAGGTCAAACCAGGCGCAAGGTTCGCCAAGCACAGTATCGTTCTGTTTCAAATCGACGTCGTCTGTCTCATCACGGAAACGGCTGCCTGGCCACTTGGGATCAAGCGGTGAACGCTCCGCTTGAAGAAAATGCCCGCGCTCGGAAGAGGCGACCGAGATTCCCTGATTTTCAAGCTCATTCCAAACCATGAAATGCAGAGATCCATCCTCCTCGCGGCGTTCTTCCAATCGCCAGGGATAGTGCCTCAATATTCTCATCTCCGACAATTCCCCGACCATCCTGACTTCAAAATCGACGATAGCTCGGGGGGTCTCCGGATAATCTCTGAGTGGCTTCAGCCAGAACCAGGGGTCGAAGAGCCTCTTCGGCGGGCTTATCTCGGACTGCGAAACGGGTGCACGCTCGAGTTTGATCAATTGCATCTCATTCATCGGCTTCCTGTCGCGGAGCAGTTCCTTTTCCGCAATCTGAATGCCGTCCGCTGTGAGGCAGCTGAATAGGAACGGCCCGGTCACCTCTTCCGAGTCGTTGCGAATAAGCTGCCACCACTCGCAAGCTTCCCCAGCCTGGCTGTCGCCATCCCGCGTTTCCTTCGCTTCTTCGACGCTTACGCGTGGATTTCGCCTGCTCTTCGAAATGTCGACGCTGGTAAAGTCTTGGTCGCCGACCCTGCTCGTCCCGAGCCGAACGTTATCGAAGAAGTTTCCGTAGTTGAGGATAGTGATTTCGCCTCTGACGTCCTCAACCCGCGTCCACCCTTTGCGATGAAAAACCGAGCGCGAATACTCCTTCGGCTCGCTATAAGTGTTCCGAACGATCATCGATGCCGTGTAGTCCGGAACATTCCGGGTAGCGGTAAAAGGAACTTCACTGGCATTGCCGCCGTCGGCAGCGAATAGGAAGAGACATGCCGCGAAAAGTCCTTTCACCTGGTTACTCCGGCTTCCCAGGAAACTTTGCATAGTCGCAGATCTCGGTATGATAGAACGGTTGCCCCGAAGCCATGACCAGGCCGCGGTACGATATGAATTCATGAAATCCCCACCCGCGCGGCTGAAATCCTTGCGCGCGTCGATCCACAGCATGACGGCAGATTTGTCCGGATTGAGGCGATCTGAGCGCTGGGCACAGCTAGTAGGTGAAAAATTCCCGTCGGCGATAGCCATGAATAGAGCCAAGCAGGCACAGCACCGAATAGATTCTCACCCCAACACCCGCCTGATCTTTTCCGCGTCCTCCGCCGTCGCCGGATTATACACCACCATGCTGAGGTCGGGTCGGCCATCCACCTGAAACGCCGAATATTCGAAAGACAGCAGCCCGAGCACCGGGTGCTTGATGTGCTTGACGCCATCGCCGTGGGTACGCACGTCGTTGTCGCGCCACATCGCCAGGAATTCGGGGCTCTTGCGGCAGAGTTCGTCGACCAGAGGCTCGACCTCGGCGGCGGCACCTGCGCGAGCCGCGTCCACCCGGAAGGCGGCGACGACGAAGCGGGCGACGCTTTCCCAGTCATACTGGGCGGCGCGCACGCGCGGATCGAGAAAGATGAAGCGCAGCACGTTGCGCTCTTCAGGTGGAAGCGCGCCGTAATCGGTGAGCAGCACGGTCGCCGCGCGATTCCAGGCGACCACATCCCAGATGGCGTTGCGGATCAGCGCCGGGCTCGGATCCAGCGCATCAAGCACGCCCTGCAGGCGCGGCGTTACGCCTTCCTGCCTGCGATAGCGCACCTCCGGCGGCCGACCGAGGCCGATGAGGAACAGATGCTCGCGCTCGACATCGGTCAGCATCAGCGCCCGCGCGATCCGGTCGAGCACATCTGATGACGGCGCCCCGCCGCGGCCCTGCTCCAGCCAGGTGTACCAGGTTGGGCTGATATTGGCGCGGCCCGCCACCTCCTCGCGGCGCAGCCCCGGCGTGCGGCGTCGTTCGCCGGCAAAGCCGAGTGCGGCCGGGTCCAGCTTGGCGCGGCGGCCCTTGAGATAGGCGCCCAGCCGGTTTTCGGAGGTGACGAATTCGCTCATCCTGTTAGCCATTATACCATGATAAGATCACTACTTTACCATGATAGCGCTTTGTCCGATATCTATCTCCATCAGAACGGAGATATCGACATGCGCGTATTCGTCACCGGAGCCACCGGCTGGGTCGGCTCGGCCGTCGTCAACGAATTGATCGTCGCCGGCCATCAAGTGCTCGGCCTCACCCGCTCGGACAAGGGAGCGTCAGAACTGGTGGCCGCCGGCGCTGTCGCCCATCGCGGCTCGCTGGAGGATCTGGACAGCCTGAAGCGCGGCGCGGCCGAGGCCGACGGCGCCATCCATACGGGATTCAATCATGATTTCTCGAAGTTCGCCGAAAACTGCGCCCTCGACCGCCGCGCCATCGAGGCGCTCGGCGAAGCCCTGCAGGGATCCGGCCGTCCGCTGCTGGTCACGTCGGGCCTCGGCCATGCGCCGGGCCGCGTCGGCACCGAAAAGGACCCACCCATGCCGACCTCTGAGACCTATCCCCGCGCTTCCGAAATCACTGCGATATCGCTTGCCGCGCGGGGCGTGCGCGCTGCCACCGTCCGCCTCCCGCCTTCGGTGCATGGCCACGGCGACCACGGCTTCGTGCCGATCCTGATCGATTTCGCCCGCCGAACGGGTGTTTCGGCCTATATCGGCGAAGGGCAGAACCGCTGGCCGGCGGTGCACCGGCTCGATGCCGCCCGCCTCTATCGGCTGGCGCTGGAGCGCGGCGCTGTGGGCGGCCCTTTCCTGGCGGTCGCCGAAGAGGGCGTGCCCTTCCGGGAGATCGCCGAGGTGATCGGGCGGCGGCTCAATGTTCCGGTGGTCTCGAAGTCGTGCGAAGAAGCGGCGGAACATTTCGGCTGGTTCGCCATGTTCGCGGGCTTCGACGTGCCGACGTCGAGCGAGCGCACCCGCGCGCTGCTCGGCTGGCAGCCAGTTCAGCCCGACCTCCTCGCCGATATCGACCATCCGGCCTATTTCGGCGGATAAGACTCCAAGGCCGGCGCCCGTGGTTGACTAATGCAAGGAGCAGGACTGGAGAACGCCTCTGGCGACTTCGATCTACCGCATTCAGCCTTCATTCATATCGGCGGGATCGTAGTTGACGTCCCAATCCTTCTCCGGCTGCTTCTTGCCGGGCGGGCCTTTGTTCACCGTTGCATCCTCCGAGCCCGTGATAACTGTCGGTTTTGCACTGGCAACGCCGGTGCTCTTCCTGTCGGCCCGGGATTTGGCGAACTGGCCGGCGGCGTCTTTTTCCGGGTTGGCCATCTCATTCGCCCTTCTGCTTCATTGCGTCACTGATATTCTTCGTTTCGGGATCGCGGTTGTTTTCGCCGTGCGCGTCGCGGTTCTTGTCCGGATCGTCCTTGGCTTTCAGGTAACCGCGCGGTGTATTTCCCTTCGGCCCTTCCCAGCGGGGGGATTGGTCGGTCGTGCCGGGGGCGCCATCCTTGGGGGTCGTCATGCCCATCGTCGTTTCTCCTTGGTTGAGTTGGAAAAACCGGAAAAGGCAGCAAGTGTTCCCGCAAAAATATGGAACAGTGTCGTCGCCCATCGGTTGTTCGGAGGTCGCAACCTCAAACAGGGAGCCGAAAATGAGCAAGACCAACGTCCGTGAAATTCAGAAACGCGCCGAACAGCAGGTCAGAAACACCAGCGCCGGCGGCCATCTCGGCGGCACCTATTTCGGTCAGCAGCCCGATGGCAAAACCACTTCGGACAGCAGCAACGACAGCGCTAAGGCCAGGCCCAACGACGGCAACAATTGAGCGGCACGCCCGCCAGTGTTTCTCCTTGCATTCTTTAGGCCCGCGCACCCATCTCGCGTTCGAGGCCCCCTTGCGAGGGCCTCGGGCTCTCTTGGGTGGCGGTGCCAGCCTTATTCCTGGATATCGGGTTCAACCACCTTCGCGAGGTTTTTCAGCGACTCCTGCCAGCCGAGATAACACGCCTCGGGCGGGATGACGTCGGGCACACCGGCCTGGACGATATCCACCTCGGTACCGACCGAGACCTTCTTCAGCGTCACGGTGACTTCCATTTCCCCCGGAAGATTGGGGTCGTCGAACTTGTCGGTGTAGCGGACGCGTTCGCCCGGCACGAGTTCGCGGAATTCGCCGCCGAAGGCATGGCTGTTGCCTGTGGTGAAGTTGCGGAACGACATTCTGAACGTGCCGCCGACAACAGGCTCCAGGTGATGCACGGTGCAGAGGAATCCGTTCGGCGGCAGCCACTTGGCAAGCGCGTCCGCCTCGATGAATGCGCGGTAGACCTTCTCAGGGGTTGTCGCCAGAACGCGATGCAGGCGTATGGTGTTCGGCATGGTCGTGATCCTTTTGAATGGACGGAATGGACGAGCTAAGGACGGATCAGGTTTGACCGATCCGACACGAGATCGATCTTTTCTTCAAGAAATATCGCTCGAAGCCGGATCGCCCGTCAGCCCGGCATGCCTGCCCGCGTCAGGCCGCGTCCTGCTTGCCCAGCGTATGCAGCAGCAAGCGGGCGGCCTGCTTCGATGAGGCGGGGTTCTGTCCGGTGATCAGCTGATCGTCCTGGACGACATGCACAGCCCAGTCTTGCGTCGTCGAAAACTTCGCCCCTTGCTCCTTCAGCACGTCCTCGAGCAGATAGGGCACGACCTCCACGAGCTGCACGGCCGCCTCCTCGGAATTGGTAAATCCGGTGACCGTCCGACCCTTGGCGATCGGCTCGCCGTCCGGAGCCTTGACCTTGGTCAATATCCCCGGCGCGTGGCAGACGAGGGCGAGCGGTTTCCCCGCGGCAAGCGTCTCCTCGATCAGCGTGTGGGCGTTGCGGTCGTTTGTCAGGTCCCAGAGCGGGCCATGACCGCCGGGAAAGAACACGCTGTCATAATCGGCCTGGTCGATGTCAGATAGCTTCAGCGTATTGGCGAGCGCCGACGTTGCCGCCGGGTCGCGTTCGAACCGGCGCGTATCTTCCGTCTGAAACGCCGGCTCGTTGCTCTTCGGATCGAGCGGAGGCTGGCCGCCTTTGGGCGACGCGAGCGTGACCTCGGCCCCGGCGTCGCGAAAGACGAAATAAGGGGCGGCGAGTTCCTCGAGCCAGAAGCCCGTTTTCCTGCCGGTATTTCCCAGCTGATCATGCGATGTGAGAACCATGAGGATTTTCATTGCCCAACTCCTTCGGCCGGCCGGAAGACAAAGTCTCCCGCGTCCGGTTTAACGGTGAAATACGGCCTGCAATCTCATGCTGAATTGGAAGAAATCATAGATCGACTGCACTCGCGATACAAGTGTCGCTCAAACCCTTCACCGACCAGCCTCTATAAGTTCTGAGGCTCCGGTGTATGAAGAGGGACGGATTGTCCGTAGGATCAATCCGATCGCAGTGGCCATTCCAGGGACCTGAAAAGTGAACAAGCCGAATTATCGGGATATCGGCCGCCATGCCGGCGTCGGGACTGCCACGGTCGAGCGGGTCCTGAACGGACGCGGCGGTGTTCGCCCGGAGCTGGTCGAGAAGGTGATCATCGCCGCGCGCGCGCTGGATTATCCCCGCAAGCTCCCGGACACCCATCGCGGCCTCCTGCGCATAGAGGTGTTGATGGTCCGTCCTGAAACGACTTTCTATCAGCGGCTCTCCGCAGCATTCGAGAGGATCGCGGCGACCCTCGACCCGCTGGTCATCGTGCATCGCAGCTTTACCGAAGAGATGAAGCCGGAAGAAATCGCGCGCCGCATCTCGTCGGCCGGCCTGCGGCGCGCCGGTCTGATTCTGGCGGTGCCCAGCCATCCGGTGATCGGCGCGGCCGTCGAGAAGGTCAGCGCCCAAGGCTTGCCGATGGTCCACGTCGTCACTCGCGCCTCGGAACGGACAGGCGAATTCGTCGGCATCGACAATTATGCCGCCGGCCGGACGGCAGCGCTCTTCATCAGCCGAATGGCACGCCGGACCGGTCCCGTCTTTGCGATCTGCCATCCGATCTATCAGGTGCACCGCGATCGGATCCGCGGTTTTTCGGACTATTTTCTCGAACACCCCGGCGCCGGCAGCTTTCAGCAGCTGGGGTTCGGTCTCGACGACGAGCATCTCGGCGCTGAACTGCTGTCCTCGGCCTTGCGGATGTATCCGGACCTTGCCGGCCTCTACAATGCCGGCGGTGGCAATTCCGCGCTGATCAATGTGCTGCGCCGGCATGCGCACGAACGCGGCATCTTCTTCGTCGGCCACGAACTCACCGATTATACGCGCAGCGCCTTGCAGGACGGCGTCATGGATGTGGTGCTGGATCAGGCGCCGGAGGCGCAGGCGCGGCGCGCGCTCGATCTCGTGCTGAACAAAATCGGCCTGACCGAGATCAAACCGGACCAGGCACCGATCCGTTTCGTTACCATCACCAAGGAGGCGCTTTGATCTAATCAGATCAAGGAAGGCTTCGGCATTCACCGGCGTCCCTGCTAATTTCCAGGCGACGCCGAGACATCCCGGCGTCCGGAGGAGACGCCAATGGACGATCTGAAATTCGGCAAGCGCAACAAGCGTGGCGACTGGGCGCCGAACCAGCCTGCCGAAACCGCCCCGCTGTTTGCATTTCCGCCGCGGCTGATGGCGATCCTGAAATGGCTGCCGCATTACTTCTTTCCCTGGAATGCGATTTTTGCCGCCTCCGCCGTCGCTTATTGGGCCTGGGTCATTCCGCCGGTGGACACAATGCGCACGCTCAGCGCCGGCTGGATCGCCTGGCTCTATGCGGTCAACGCCATCGCCGTCTTCCTGTTTTACGGCGCCTTCGAACTGCATCTCTACGTGTTGAAGCGGCAGGAAAACCGCTTCAAGTACAATGGCAAGTTCCCGGCCGACCACAAGAGCAACGCCTTCTGGTTCGGGAGCCAGAACCTCGACAACATCCTGCGCACCTTCCTGTCGGGCGTGACTATCTGGACCGCTGTCGAGGTCGGCATGCTCTGGGCCTATGCCAATGGCTACGCGCCGTGGCTGAGTTTTGCGGAAAATCCATGGACGCTGGCGCTCGTCGCGCTCGTGGTGCCTGTTATCCACGAGTTCCATTTCTTCTGCATACACCGGCTGATCCATACGCCCTTGCTCTACAAATGGGTGCACTCCGTCCACCACAATTCGGTGAACCCCTCGCCCTGGTCGTCGCTGTCGATGCATCCGGTCGAGCACCTGCTCTATTTCGGCACGGCGTTCTACCATCTGTTCCTGCCTTCCAATCCGATCATCATGCTCTACCAGCTGCATTATGCGGGTTTCGGGGCCATTCCCGGCCATGTCGGCTTCGACAAGGTCGAGATCGGCGAGGAGACACTGGTCGATAGCCACGCCTATGCGCATTACCTCCACCACAAATATTTCGAGGTGAACTATGGCGACGCGCTGATCCCGCTCGATAAATGGTTCGGCACCTGGCACGACGGCTCCCCCGAGGGCGAGGCGCAGATGCAGGAGCGCTACCGCAGGCGCAAGGAAAAACTGGCGGCCCGCAAGGCCCGTCTGGAAGTCGGGGGAGCGGCCGAATGACCTGGGTTTCAGCTGGCAAGCTCGACGACATCGAACAGGAAGGCGCCATCCGCTTCGACCATGGCGGCCGCACCTACGCGATCTACCGTGGCCCGGACGACAGCGTCTACTGCACCGCCGGGCTCTGCACCCACGAGGCGATCCATCTCGCCGACGGATTGGTCATGGATTTCGAGGTGGAATGTCCGAAGCATTCCGGCGCCTTCGACTATCGCACCGGCGAGGCCCTCAGGCTTCCCGCCTGCGAGAGCCTGAAAACCTATAAGGCCGAAGTGGTCGATGGAGAGGTTCGCGTCGCTCTGACCTGAGCCCGCGACATAGCAGGCCTGGACGGCCTCCGGAATGGATCGGGCGGCCCGGCGCCCTTGGGAGGATAAGATGAAATCAATCTGTGTGGCGGCCGTCCTGGCCGCCCTGACGACGACTGCTGCCTCGGCCGAGACGATCCGCGTGTCCATGCAGAGTTTCGACAATAATTTTCAGACGCTGCTGCGCGAGGGGCTTCAGGCAAGGGCATCGAAGCTCACCGGCGTCAATCTTCAGATCGAGGACGCGCAGACCGACGTTTCCAAACAGCGCAGCCAGGTGGACAATTTCATCGCTTCCGGGGTGGACGCGATCATCATGACGCTCGCCGATACCTCGGCCGCCACCGGCATCAGCGAGGCGGCCCGGAAGGCAGGAATTCCGCTCGTCTACCTCAACCTCGAGCCGGAAAATATCGACAAGCTGCCGGAAAAGCAGGCCTATGTCGGCTCGAAGGAAACCGACTCCGGAAGGCTCGGTGCCGAGGCCGCCTGCGATCTGTTGAAGAAAAACGGCAAGGCGAACGACGCGCAGGCCTATATCCTGATGGGCGATCTGGCGCATCAGGCATCGCGCGACCGCACCTCGTCGGTCAAGGCGACGCTGGCGGCAGGCGATTGCAAGGGCGTAACCATCGCCGACGAGCAGACCGCCGCCTGGACGCGCACCAACGCCATGGATCTGACCACCAACTGGCTCACGGCGGGTCGCCCGATCGACGTGATCTTCGCCAATAATGACGAAATGGCGCTCGGCGCCATTCAGGCGCTCAAGGCATCCGGCGTGTCGATGGACGATGTGATCGTCGTCGGCATCGATGCGACGCAGGATGCGCTCGCTGCCATGGCCGCGGGTGATCTCGATGTGACGGTATTCCAGAACGCCAAGCAACAGGCGGCAAGCGCCGTCGATGCAGCCGTCGCACTCGCGCACGGCAACAGCGTCGACAAGGAGGTCTGGGTGCCGTTCGAACTGGTGACGCCGAAGAACATGACCGAATACGCCAGGAAGAACTGATCCTCCCCGGCCGGCGTCTCCTCCTCACGAGCGCCGGCCGCCTTTTTCACGGAGAAAACATGGACGGTATGGTCATCATCGGTGCCGGCGAATCCGGCACCCGGGCAGCCTTTGCCCTGCGTGAAGCCGGCTATTCCGGGCCTGTCACGCTGATTGGAGCCGAGCCTCATCTGCCCTATGAACGGCCTCCCCTGTCGAAGACAGTCAACGATGCGGTGCAGATGAAGCTGATCTGTGCGGCAGACGCGCTGCAAGCGGCCGGCATTGCCTATCTCAAGGGCCTGTCGGCTTCGAGGTTGGAAACTGGCGCCGCAACAGTGCGCTTGAGCGACGGACGGGTGCTGCGCTACGAAAAACTGCTTCTGGCGACCGGCGCGCGGCCGAGGCGGCTCACATGCCCCGGTGCAGCACATGCACTCGACTTCCGCACCCACGCCGACGCCGAAGCGATCTTCTCCCGTGTTGCGCCGGGCCGGAGCGTGGCGATCATCGGCGCCGGTCTGATCGGGATGGAACTTGCAGCGGTGCTGCGCGGAAAGGACGTCGCGGTCAACGTGATCGAAGCCGCCCCGAAACCTTTGGGCCGCGCCGTCCCTGCCCGCTTTGCCGAAAAACTGCACGCCAGGCATGCTGCCGAAGGTGTGCGCTTTCACCTCGATCGAGGCGTGACGGCGATCGGCGACGGCGGCGTCACCCTGACCGATGGCAGCCTGGTGCATGCCGATCTCGTCGTCAGCGCCATCGGAGTGGTGCCCGAGATCGCCTTGGCGGAAGCAGCGGGACTGGCAACCGGCAACGGCATTCTGACGGACGCCTGTCTTCGCACCAGCGCGCCGAACGTCTTCGCTTCAGGCGATTGCGCGGCGGTGGCTGAGCCGGGTGGCGGACATGTTCGCTATGAAAGCTGGCGGAATGCCAGGACGCAGGCCGAGACCGCGGCGCGAAACATGGCGGGCGCCGCCGAGACTTTTAGCGCCCTCCCCTGGTTCTGGTCCGACCAGTACGATCTCGGCCTGCAGGTGGCGGGACTGCCGCAGCCCACCCATCGAACCGTTCAACGTTCGGCCGCGGAAGGCGAGCTCGAATTTTACTTCGATGACCGGCGCCTCGTGGCAGCAGCGGGCCTTGGCATCGGCAATGGCCTGGCCAGGGACATCAAGCTCGCCGAGATGCTGATTGCCGCAGGCATCAGCCCCAGCCCCGCAGAACTGGCAGACCCGGGCGTAAACCTCAAAATGCTTCTGAAGAGCGCGCGGGCCGCATGACACAGAAGCTGCTGATCTTCCAGTCGCTCTGGGCCATGGAGCGCCGGCACACGGATGGGCTCGAGCGGACACCCGACGAGAACATCGCGATGATCTTAGAGGCGGGCTTCGACGGCATCAGCGCGCATTACACCAACCGCGGCGATGTCGTTGCCCTCAACAAGGCCATCCAGGGCAGCGGCTTGAAGATCGAAGGGGTCTGCTTCCCGCGCTCTGTCGACGATCTGCGTCTGCCACTGGAACTGGCCACGGAGTTTCCGGTCAGCCACATCAACCTGCAACCCGATATCCGCCCGCGCCGCGTCGATGCCTGCCTGCCGCTTCTCGATGGCTGGATGCGGCTCGCTGAAGATGCCGGCATTCCGGTGTTCATCGAAACACATCGCGACAGGATGACCGCGGACCTGTTCTTTACGCTGGATCTGCTCGATCAGCGCCCCGACCTGCCGCTGCTGGCCGACCTGTCGCATTTCCTGGTCGGCCGCGAGTTCGCCTTTCCGGTCGATGAAGAAAACCACGCCCTCATCCGACGCATCCTAGAGAACGCCCACGCATTTCACGGCCGGATTGCCTCACGTGAACAGGTGCAGATCGAGATCTCCTTTCCGCACCACCGGCCCTGGGTCGATCTCTTCCTCGAGTGGTGGGAGTATGGTTTTCGCCGCTGGCGATCCCGCGCCGCCGAGAACGCGGAACTGATTTTTACCTGCGAGCTGGGTCCCAAACCCTATGCGATCACCGGGAGAGACGGCAACGACTCGACCGATAGGTGGGCTGAGGCCCTGACGCTGCGGCAGCTTGTGCATCAACTCTGGCCTGCCACCGGCTGACATCAGCGTCCCGATCTGCAAATCCCCTGTTGGATCAGTGCAGTGTGCCCAAAATCGTAAGCCTGTCGGCAGAGGTTTGGGATTGTTAATCAGGGGTGCCTAATGTAAATCTTGACGTGCACAAGTTGTGCGACAGTTGATTTGCTACGATATCTGGTTAGGACACTCGACTCGGAGAGGCCCGAAGATGCGGAAAATTCGTGCGGCCAGCTCGGCCCTCGGACAAACACAGGCAGAAGCTTCGACTTCGATCGACCGGCTTTTGTTCTTTGACCGCGACTTCAATCCCGTCGAGAATTTGCTGGGCAATGAGCTGCCTGCATCCGTCAAACCGGCCACGTCCCTTTGGGAGCATTTTCCACAGCTGGACAAATCGGCGATTACGCTCGCTTTCCGCTCCTTGGATGACAGTGCCCAGCCGTTGCGAATATCGGGCGATCTGGGCGGGCCGGGCGCGCACGGGCTGACGATTTATCGGATCGGAGAGCTGTTTGCCGTCGTTCGCTCCGATGAGCTTGTCGACGATGAGCGGGCAACCCTTCTGCATCTGGCGACCCACGATCCGCTGACGGGACTGCCGAACCGACGCCAGTTCAGCGACGATCTTGCTGTGCTGCTGCAGGAGACCGCAGGCTCGGACGAGACCCTGTCTCTGATGCAGCTCGACCTTGACGATTTCAAGCCCGTCAACGACACGCTTGGGCATCCAGCCGGTGACAAGCTTCTTCAATTTGCCGCAAGGCGTATTCAAGACTGCCTGACCAGCGATGACAGAGCCTACCGACTGGCCGGCGACGAATTCACCGTCATTTCCAGGGGCTCGGGACATCCGGCCAAAGCGCATCGGTTGGCGGAAGCTTTGGTTGCCGCATTCAAGAAGCCTTTCACGATCGATGGCATCGCGGTGTTTGTCGGCACCAGCATCGGCATATCCACAGCTCCTCCGGATGGAACCAATCCGGAGCAGTTGATGAAGGCGTCCGACCTTGCGCTTTATGCCGCCAAGCAGGAGGGGCGCGGCCGGGCAAAAGCCTTCGATCCCACAATGCTTGAGTTGCTGGAGCAACGCGAATTGCTGCGCCGCAGCCTGCGTATGGCTTTGGATCAACAGCAATTCTTCGTCGAGTATCAACCCCTTGCCGAAGGCGGTCGCATCGTCGGGTTCGAAGCGCTGCTGAGATGGCACCACCCGCTGCTTGGAAAAATTCCACCGGCGGCATTCATTCCGATGGCCGAGGCCGATGGAATGATGCCTGACATCGGCGCATGGGTTTTGGAGCAGGCATGCCGCGAAGCGATGAAGTGGCCTGAGAATTACATCGTCGCCGTCAATGTCTCGGCGGCGGAATTCTTGACGAGCGGCCTCACGGATCGCATATCGCAGACGCTGGACCTGGTCGGACTTCCGCCCGAGCGTCTGGAGCTTGAGATCACCGAAAGCGTGCTGCTTGAGCGCACCGTCAATAACATCGACACCCTGAATACGCTCAACGTGCTGGGGATACGGATCTCGCTGGATGATTTCGGGACCGAATATTCTTCCCTCAGCTATCTCAAGACATTCCCTTTCGACACGATCAAAATCGACAAATACTTCATCACCGATCTGGAAACCGATCCGAAAAGCCAGACGATCGTCCGCTGCGTCGTCAACCTTGCGCATGGCCTCGACATGCAGGTGACGGCCGAAGGGGTCGAGACGCCGGCTCAGGCGGAATGGCTGCACAGTGTGGGCTGTGACAGGCTTCAGGGTTATCTGGTGAGCAGGCCGCTTCCGGTCGAGGCGATCGGCGAATTCATCGACCGGGCTGAAACATCCGTGAGCCACGCGCTGGTATAGCAAACGAGAGATTTTTGGCCGTGCTTTTTTGAGGGCATCTGACGCTCCAGACGAACTGATGGAGGCTGTATTGGAAGAGCAAGCATCTGGCTTCGATGACCATGCATTGGCGCCGATGGTATCACTGGAACTGAATGTTGCGACGTTCAAATCTCAGTGGCAGTTTTGCGACAGGATTACCGAATATCTCTCCGACATCCTCGGCCAAGGTCACAGCGACCCGGCTCGATATTCGAATTTTCTTTCCGTCGCGGCCAACGAACTCGTTGAACTTGCCTTCCGCTCGACGGGTGAGCCGGGAAGGATAAGTTTCAGTCTCTATCGCGGCGCGACGTCCAACCGGCTGAGAATTGCCTTTGCCCGCGAGGACCGTGAAAGCACTGGCATGAGGCCAAGTGAACGCCAGCCTCTCCCGGGCGCCGGGCCTGAGCTGAAGTCCGACGCGACGATTTTGCTCCAAGATCTGGCCACCATATTCCGCGCCGCTATCCGAATTGAGCAAGACGGTGCTGACGGGATGCAGATCATCGCGGATTTCCCCTCGGCCGAGGATTTCCAATGAACCTGCTTGCCCGCCCCTTCACCGTCCATTTCGATCCGACAAATCAGGAACTGCTGCTGTCCGGCAAGATGCGGCCCGAAAGCCCGAACGAGATTGCCGATGCTCTCAGGCTGGTGCGGCAAAGCTTGGAACAATACAGCGGCGTCATTTACCTGAACGTCAAACGTCTGACGCACATCAACATGACCGCCTTTACAGCCCTTTCCGATATTCTGACGGCACACTGCCGGACCAGGCCGGAACGGAAGATCGTCATCATTACGTCGAGCGTGGTGGCCTGGTCGACCTCATTGTTCCAGACATTGACCGCATCACAGCCGAACCTGTCGGTTGAAGTCTACGATTCGGCGTTTTATCCGGGCCAGACCTTTGTCGAGGATGAGAGCTTTATTCCCATTCTGCGCACCCAGACGAAGATGACATGGAGGCACGAACGCGAGCTGCTGCCGCGCCACGGCCTGCGCAACGGTCTCGTCATGGCGGATATCTGTTGCGGAATTGGTGATTTCGCCGCCCTCGTTCAACGGGAATTCAAGCCGGAAAGGCTGGTGGCGCTCGATCATTCCGTACGCAGCCTCGACTATGCCCGCAGGGTCGCTGCCGACTTCGATCTGCAGGGGATCGAGTATACCTATGGCGACGCCTCTCAGATGCTGCTTCGGGACAATCAGTTCGACTTTGTGACCTGCCGGCATTCGCTGCAGATTTTCAACCGTCCCGAGATGCTGCTGCGCGAGCTTTACCGCATCTGCAAGCCCGGCGGCCGTGTCTACATCACCAACGAGAAAAATTCGCATTGCCTGGGCGAGCCGCATGCGGAAACGATCAAATGGACGTACGAGGAAGTCGCCAAGCTGTTCAGGCACTTCGACATGGATGTCGAGATGGGGCCGAAAAGCCGGCATCTCCTTGCCGATGCGGGCTTCGATGCCATCAAGGTCGATTGCTTCATGGTGACGAACCTCGACGGGGATCCTCAGGACTTCGCCGACATCATCGAAGCCTGGGAAAATGTCTATGCCGGCGAGATGGCGGTCCGGCGCGGCGACTCGGTGGATTTTATCCGCAGGTTCCGGCAAGGGTTCAAGGATCACGTCTTTGCCGCCCTTCACCCCAAAGGTTATGCAGGCTGGCCGATCTGGGCGGCTTCCGGGCGAAAGCCACTGTGATGGGGGGACGATCACTGAAAAGACCGGCAGGAATAGGCTTTCGGGCAAAGTTCATCCTGGTCGTCGGCGGCGCCGTCCTCTTCGACCTGCTGGTCAGCGGCGGGCTGGCGCTTTGGAACGTTCAGAGGCTGTCGCGCGACGCAACGCTCGAGGTCGGCCAGGGTCTCGAAGCGGCAAGCCAGGAGTACATCCGCACCTATGCCGATTCGACCGCGTCCCAGGTGAGTTTGCTGCTGCGGCAGGTTCATAGCGACGTCAGTACGCTTGCCGGCGTGCTGCAGGCGCAGATCGACGATCCCGCGCGCAATGCGGACGTCGGCGCGGCAATCGCCCGCACATCTCCCGGCAGCGTCAGCCTTTCCTACGATCCGCAGGGGAAGTGGTCTCAGAACGCTCCGGGCTCGGTCTCGGTCGTCAGCGTTTGGGGGTACCTGCTCGGACAAGACCGGCAGCCAAGACCCGACGTCGAGAGCGATATCCGCACGAGCGCGGTTCTGGATCTTGTTGCGCCGAGCCTGCTGCAGCACGGTGCTTCGAAGCTGCAGATGTATTACATCGGCTCGAAAGAACGGCCGATCTTCAGAACGGCGCCCTATACCGACCAGGCCCAGACATTCGACCGCCTTTATCCCGGCCATAACGAGGCCAATTTCTGGGACTTCTTTTTCCCCGGACTTTACGAATCCTGGCAGGGCTGGGCCAAGGATATGAAGACGCGGCCGGTCGCCGACGACATCACCCAGACAGCGCCCTATACGGACGCCATTACCGGCAAGCTGATCGTCAGTTTCTTTCATCCCTTATGGACAGCCGACAGGCAAGATGTCGCAGGCACCGCCGGCGCCGATATCACGCTCGACCAGCTGGCGCAGACGGTTGAAAATGTCAAAGTCGCCCAATCCGGCTTCGGCTTTCTCGCCATGTCCGACGGCAATGTCGTCGCGATCAACAGCACGGGCGAAAAAACCCTCGGCCTGCGTTCCGCAAGCGATGCCAGCGGAACCGGCGTGACCGGCCTGGAGCGCTCGCTGAAGGGCAGCTCCCAGCCGGCGATCGCCAAACTGGCCCTCGACCGCGAACAGGGCATCCAGCACCTGCTGTTGCAGCAGGACGGCAACGAGGTTCCCTATATCGCCATCGTGAAGAAACTGCCTGCGACCAATCTCTGGGTCAGTGGCCCGGTTCGCCAAGAGGCGATGCTGCTTGGGGTGGTCGTACCCGAGCGCGAAATCGATGCCTCGCTTTATGCCGCCCAGGCCAAGATTTCCGAAGCGACGAACCGGATCGTCCTCTACCAAATTCTGGCGATCCTGATGTCGCTGCTGATCGTGACGATCGCGGTCTTTGCCGCATCGAAACGAATAACCAGCGGGATCAGCGCGCTGGCAGGTGCTGCCAAACGGATCCAGGCGAAGGATTATTCGGTCAGGGTGGCCATCTCGAGCAAGGATGAAGTCGGCGAGGCGGGTGAAGCCTTCAATCGCATGGCCGAAGAGATCAGCTATCACACCGAAAATCTCGAGCAGCTCGTCGAAGAGCGCACCGCTCAAATCGAAGATGCCAAGGAAGAGATTTCGACGCTGAACGCACAGCTGCAGCGAGAAAACAGACGTCTTGGAACCGAGCTCGCCGTCGCCGAAAGAATCCAGCTGATGGTGCTTCCGCTGGATCAGGAGCTCGAGGACTTTCAGGCGCTCGAGATCGCCGCCTATATGAGACCTGCGGAAGAGGTCGGCGGCGATTATTACGACGTCTTGAAGAACGGCAGCCGGCTGAAGATCGGCATCGGCGACGTCACCGGACACGGGCTGGAAAGCGGCGTGTTGATGCTGATGGTTCAGTCCGTCGCCCGCGCCCTGCAGGAAGCCGGCAACACCGATGCCGTGGAATTTCTGACAAATCTGAACAGCGCCCTGTTTAAGAACATCGTCAGGACGAAAATCGATAAGCACCTCACCCTGGCGTTTCTTGACTACGACGGAAAAGAGATGATCCTGTCGGGACAACACGAGGAAGTTGTCGTCGTCAGGGCGAATGGCGAGGTCGAACGCATAGACACCATGGATCTGGGCATACCGATTGGGCTGGAGGCCGATATCTCAGCCTTCATCAAAACCCGTGAAATCGCGTTCGAAAAGGGGGATCTCATACTCTTGCATACGGATGGCGTCACGGAAGCCGAAAACGACGCCGGAGAATTGTTCGGCATGGACCGGCTGTGCTGCGAAGCCGTTCGCCTGAGGAATCTGAGCGCTGAGAAAGTCGTTTCCGAAATCGTCGCGACACTCATGCTCTTTATCGGATCGCAGAAAATCTACGACGACATCACGCTTCTCGCAGTACGGCATAGGTGAGACATGGCGCCAACGGTATTCGGCATCGAATCTCTGACTGACATAAGCTTGGATTCGGGCACGCGCCTCACCTTAACCGATGGACCGCTTCAGCTTGGATGGAAGCACTCGGGCATGACGGCCGACTTCATCGCCGAGGTCATGGCGCTACCCTTTTCACGGTCGAGAAAAGACTACATGCAGGCGCATCATGATATCGGCTACCTCAGCAACGAGCTGATCGAAAACGCCGTCAAGTTTCGTCAGCCCGGCGAGATCCTCATTGAAGCCGGCATATCCGAAGGAAGCTTCCTGATACGAGTGCAGAACACCATCGACGGCGCGACAGCCTCGCGCTTTCAGCAACTGCTGCATCGCCTGCAATCGAAAGATCCCGGGGAACTTCTCCTTGAGCAAATCGAAACCAACGCCATATCGTCTGCAAGCGGTTCGGGCTTGGGTTTGCTGACCCTTCTCAGCGACTACGACGCAAAAATGGCATGGGCATTCGACGAAAATAATGGTGAACATATCATACTGACGACGACCGCAGCCGTGGCGATGCCGCCCTCCTCCAATCCGTGAGCGACGAATGGAAATCAGCGACGAAAACTTCCGTGTATGGGCGGAACAAAACGAAGTCTATTTCGACGGCGTCTTCCGTCTGGCAGGACCGGACGCCTATGCGCCGATCTATTCGTTGATCTCAGCTCTGCTCCACGACGGGCACAAACAGGTGACGTTCAATCTGACCGGCCTCGAATTCCTCAATTCCTCCGGCATAAATCTCCTGGCCAAATTGACCATCGAAGCCAGAAAAATGGGTGACCTGCTGCTCGTCGTCAAAGGCACGCATCAATACCCCTGGCAAGCCAAATCCCTTCCAAACCTGAAGAAGCTGCATCCGCTTCTCGATTTGCGCCTGGCGTGAGTTGAGGAGCCTCTTCGGCTCTGCGGCGTGAATAGCTGCTTTTGCCCGCTGTCATGCTCGGCCTTTGAGCCGGCATCCACATGGCGCCCGCCGGCGTCGTGGCATGGATCCTCGGCTCAAGGGCCTGGGATGACGGAGAGTGGGGTCGGCCTCTCACCAAACCTCGCCGGCGCACGAGGCATGCCGCATCTCGGATGCTAACCGGTGCTCCGCTGCCACGTTATCCTCGCCGCCCCAATCTGTGATCGCCTTTCGGTGGATCAGGAGCTTTTCCATGGAACGGCATGCTGCATCGCCGGCACGATCCCTCACCCAACCGGATGATTGCAATCACTGGTCCGGACTATAGTTTAGAGCAAGTTTCCGGCGACTCCACCCGAGAATGTCGCCGATTGGAGCTCGATCTTCGCGACGAACTCTTTGTTCAAAGAGCATGCCCGAGCAAGCAAATGTGGCTGGTGTAAAGGAACGTTCATGGCTGGCAGCCCTGATCGGTCCACAGGCTCATCGGACGATGTTCCAAGGGTAGCGACATGCGCAAAACGGTAGCAGTCGGCCTGGCCGCCTTGATCGCATTATATTTTGTCGGCGGCGTGAGCGCGAGACATGAGGTCTTTCCCTGGCCGCAGCTTTCGGCGCTGAGGAAAATGGTTGTCGCAGAGAAGGCAGCGGCTCCAAGCCGGTATACTTTCGACGACAAGGAGCGACTCATCGGGGATGAATCAAAAACGCCTGTGGCCTGCCCGGCTCAAACGGATCGCACGGCTGTCTTGCTGCTTCTTGGCCAATCGAACGCGGCCAACGACGGTGGACAACGGCACCGGTCAAATTATGGCGCTCGCGTCGTAAACGCTTTTGACCAACGGTGCTTCATCGCGGCGTCGCCGCTTCTTGGATCGACCGATACCAAGGGAGAGTACTGGACGCTTCTCGGGAACGAATTGATCGCGTCGGGACAAAATGACAGGGTCATCCTCGCACCGCTCGCATATTCCGGATCCGAGGTCGCCCGATGGGCGGCAGGCGGCGACCTCAATTCCGTGCTGGTCGAAACCATGAAACAGCTTCAGGACTCCGGCTATCGGGTAACAAGCGTCCTCTGGGTGCAAGGAGAGAAAGACCTCGTTATCGGCACGACTGCGGAGGCCTATCGGGAATATTTCCTGTCGATGGTCGACACATTGCGTCAGCACGGCGTCGAGGCACCCGTTTACATTTCGATCGCATCGAAATGCCTCGAACCGAGCAACGGCGGCTTCAAGGAGCATATTGCAGACAATGCGATCGTACGGGCGCAACTGGCCCTGTCAAAAAGCGGCCATGGTATTCAAGAGGGCGTAAATTCCGACGCGCTGCTCGATGGCGACGACCGCTACGACGATTGCCATATCGGGGGCAATGGCGCGGAGAAATTGTCGCGGGCTTGGCTGAACCTTCTGCGCGGCGATCACCTGGCAACCTCGCGATAGCCTGCCCCGAACCGGTTTTCGCGCCCACCAGATCGGCCAGCCCGCACGCCGGCGGCCCGGAGCGACCGGGGGGGACAAGGCCGAAGCCCGCGGTGCACAGCGGCACCTCTAAGACCATAGGCCGGGGCCTCTCACCGGACCTCAGTCCGATGTGCGATGCGCGATCCGCGTCTACTCTTTCAAAACTGCTTACGCCGTGCCGTGCACGACGCCTATTGATCTCATTCGGAGGAAATTATGCGGATAGCAACCTTAGCGTCCCTGGCCGCACTCTCGCTGGCTCTTGCCGCAGGCCCGGTCACGATTGCCGGTCTCGATATGGCCGCACTGGCGAAGGACGGCGGAAACGGTGGTGGCAATGGCGGCGGCAACGGTGGCGGCAATGGAGGCGGAAACGGTGGTGGCAATGGAGGCGGCAATGGAAACAGCGGCAGCCATGGCGGCGGCAACCACGTCAGCGGCAACCACGGCAGCGGTTCGGCCAACAGCGGCTCCAAATCGACAGGCTTGAAAGGCAAATCCTCCGAGGCGGCAGGCAAGTCCAAGTCGGCAAAAGCAGACCGGCTGGCCGCCGCGCCAAAAGAGAAAAACCTGTCGGCGCAGCTTGCGGGCCTGAACTCCTTGAAGCGAAATTACAGGGCGTTGATGCATACGTCGGACCCACGCATGGCCGCCATCTCGGCCTATGCCGTGGCCTACGCCCAATATGAAATCGACAACGGTATCGAGCCTGCGGCGACCGACCCTCTGCTGGGGGATGCGGCGCTGGAGGAGGCATTGTCTTCCGCAACGAAATCCGGTCAGGTAAGCCCGGCGGTCCTGGCAGAAGCCAAAAACATTCTCGGAGTGGGCGAAGCGAACGGCAAGATCGATCAGATCCGCACCTCACTTGAGGACGCCGCGCCGGCGACGTCAGACGAATAGCCACGAGTGGGTTGCGTGAGGTGCGCCGCCGTTTCGGTTACAGCTGCGCACCAGACTATGAGAGCATTTCCGTCTCTGTTTGAGTGACGGAATGCTCTCTTTTTTTGAGCAATTTTCGGGCGCAAGACGTGCTCTGAGAGATCGGCAGGGATGCCCCTCATCCACCTGCCGGCACCGACCGGAGTCGAGCCACCGGCCTCGACTCCGGTCGGGTTAGGGTAACGGGCAGTTACCTGACGCACCGTTCGGCGCACAGGCGGGGTGGCGTCTCAAGCCGCCTTGCTCGACGGAGACGTCCGCTACGACGATTGTCATATCGGGGCCACAGGCGCGGAAAAATTGGCGTGGGCCTGGCTGAACCCGCTGCGCGGCGATCGCCGCCTGGAAACCTCGCGATAGTCTTCCCTCAACCGGTTTTTCGCGCCTTCGCGAGTTTCGGCCTCGGGCTTGCGCGAGAAGCCAGGCGGTTTACGTGCCGCCTGGCTACGAAAATCAAAATAGCAGCTATTCCACCGTAAGCGTTCCGCCCCCCTTGGAGTATTTCTTCCCTCCAAGCGAATTGATCGTTGCGCATTTTTCCTTATCGAACTTCTCGCACATCTTGTTGCCTTTGATGCTCCATGTGCCCTTGTAAGTGGCCTTGCCCCCGTCGACAGTCGCTTCAATCGTTCCGTCTGGTTTATAAGTTGTGATGCCCGATTGCGTCTTTGACTTCCAGTGGATTGGGTGGCCTACCAACTCGCCTTTCAACTGCTCCCCGGTCAAGGTTGCGGCATATGCACCAGGTGCGAAGGCTAGCATAATGAGGCCAGAAACCGTGATCGCTTTCATCGTCCACTTCCTTCTTCCTAAGCCGCGTCTGCCGAAACCGCGATAGAGCACGGCGAACTCCCCGAGCGCGGTGAGCGTTGGACAAGGGTCGTTACTCGCACCAGTGATTCCTATGGTTAGGTCGCGTGAAGCCTTCCTGCGGTACGGGAGACCCGTAAGGAAATGCCCCGCCAGGACGGGGCATTTCGTATTACCTGATGCCGCTTTAATCAGCGATACCGCACGGAGGGGCGCGGCAGGTCGAAGGATGACAGAGTTCGGAAAATCTTCAATTTACCTGAACTTACTAATCCTGCTGCGGAGCCCGTTACCTTAGCCATGGCCGGATTGACGGGTCAACACAGAGGCGGCGCTCTCCGTAAATCCTTCTTTTTTAGCCGGAGAGATCGACCGAGACGATCGCCGCAGCGCGCTGGCGGTCAGGAGCGGCTGCGTAGCCTGGGACCATAGCCGAGGCCCCGAACCCGACCTCAGCCCGATGTGCAATGCGCGACAGCAATCTATCTTTCATCAGCTTAAAATGGCATGCACTTTGGGCGCCAAGGCAGCCGCCGACCAAGATCTTACATTTCGCCAAGATTATCTGAAATCGCTTAAAGAGACCGGCCGAGAGTTCGCATCTCGGCAAACACGTGAAAGAATTGCTCTCTCATGCTGTCAAAGCTGGACGGTAAATCGTCGCCGACCCTTGCCTCAAACTGATAGCCATCGGACGTATCCCTGGTGTGTCGCGTGAGCGAGCCCGAGATTTTCCTTCCACCGCTTTCAGCAGTGTAACTGCTTGACTGTTTATCGTCTGGGCTCGTGAAACGGTTTTTGATGAACTCGCATTGAAGTCCGATGAGTGCTGCCGGCACGAATTTTCGTCCCAAGAAAATTGCGACCTTGGTTCCGGCGACGGTCTGAATGAGCACCTCGTTGCTGCTTGGATGGACAAATATCTTGTATTCGAGACGCGGGGGCAGTGCGTTCATAGGTTCCGCCCATGCTCCGTAAACGGAGCGAATCCGTTTAAGACGCCGCATCCGGGATTCCCGGTCGTAACCTGGAATTTCGTGCTCATAGAAGCCAACATTGAAACGATGAACCGCCCTGGTGAACTCGATCCTATCGGCAAGGTCCGGGCTTCGCGTCTGCTGCCAACCATCGAACTTAAGATGGTTCTCGGCCGCACCTAGCGCTGACAACAAGATCTCCATTGCGCTTTCGAACACCTTTATCTCAGGTTCCGAGAGACCGTTATAGTCGGGGCGCTCGACAGAGGCCGGCCGATATCGCAGCACCGGTTCGAACGGCTTTCGACGCCTTTCCAGCTCACTCAAGCGCTGCAACAGCCTGTAGCCTTCTTGCCTATCTATCGGCACCTCCGCCTTTTATAGAACCGGCTTCGGTCAAGCCGCCTTCTCAACCACCGGCTCGCTCATCGCCTGCGGCTTGCCGAGCAGGTAGCCCTGCGCCTCGTCGCACTGTTCTTCGGACAGCGTATCGAGCTGCGCCTGGGTTTCCACGCCCTCCGCCAGCACCGGCACCTCCAGGCTGCGGCCGAGCGCCAGGATGGCGCGGACGATCGCCTTGGATTGGGGGCTGGTCTCGACCTCTGACATAAAGCTCTTGTCGAGCTTGATCTTGTCGAAGGGGAAGGAACGCAGCGTCTCCAGCGACGAGTAACCGGTGCCGAAGTCGTCGATCGCGATCGAGACGCCGAGCGCCTTGATCTCTCGCATCGTCCGCAGGGCCTTGTCCTTGTCGACGATGATCGAGCTTTCGGTGATCTCGATTTCGAGGCGACGCGGGCTCAGACCGGTTTCCAACAGGATGCCAGCGATGACGGTCGCCATGTCGGCGTGACCGAGCTGGATGGGCGACAGGTTGACGGCGATCTTGTGGCTGTTGTTCCAGCTCGCCGCCTCCCGGCACGCTTCTCGGAGCACCCATTCGCCGATCGGCAGGATCGCGCCGCACTCCTCGGCAAGACCGATGAAATCCATGGGCGGGATGTTGCCGCGTTCGTGATGCCGCCAGCGCAGCAGGACTTCGTAGCCGGTGATCTCGCCCGTCCGCACCGATTTCTGCACCTGATAGTGCAGATGAAGCTGGCTGCGGTCGATCGAGGCCCAGAGGTCCTTGGCAAGCGCGCGGCGGCGGCGCGCATGCTCGTCCATGGCAGCCTCGTAAAAGCAGACCTTCTGCAGCAAGGAATGTTTGGCGCGGTACATCGCAAGGTCGGCATTGGCGAGAAGCCCGTCGACGCTTGCCGCGTCGCTCGGATAGACCGCAACACCGAGGCTGGCGCCGGTCTTGATCTCGAAGCCATCGATGGCGACCGTCCCGGTGAGAGCGCTTTCCAACCGCGCGATGAAATCGTGCAGGCTGCTCAGTTCATCGAAGCGCTTGGTCGCGGCAAACTCGTCCCCGCCGAACCGGGCGATGAACTCGCCCTCCTGCCGCGCCTCGTCGAGCCGCCGGGCGAGCTCGACAAGCACCTTGTCGCCGGTCCCGTGGCCGTGCTGGTCGTTGATCTCCTTGAACTTATCGAGATCGATGCCGATGACGGCGACATTGCCCCTCACCCGGTCGGCGATCATCATTTCCTCCGAGACGCTTTCGCCGAACTGCAGCCGGTTCGGCATGCCGGTGAGGCCGTCATGCTTGGCAAGGAAGGCCACCTGCTCCTCGGATTTCAGGCGATCGGTGATGTCTTCGAAGGTGACGACCCAGCCGCCATCGGCGAGTATGTTGACATTCTGCTGGATGCATATGCCGCTCGGATATTTGTGAACCGCGGTGCCGGCGCCTGATCGGATCAGCGCCATGTTCCTGAGATAATGCGCCTCGGCCTGCGCGGCCGCCTCGGCCACGTCTTCCGCATGGGCGGCATAGCCGACGTCGACGATCTGCCGGTAGCCCATGCCGGGACGCACCGACCCTTCCGCAAATTTGAAGATTTCGAGATAGCGCTTGTTGCAAAGCAACAGGCGCTCATCCCTGTCGAACATGCAGATGCCCTGGCCGATATTTTGCAGCGCGACGTCGAGATTGCGGGTGACCTCGTCGATCCGGTCGGCATCCGCCTTCTGCTTGCTGTTGTCCTTGGTGATCTTGGCATAGCCGATCAGCGCGCCGGGTTCGTCATAGATCGGATCGATGACGACATAGGCCCAGAAGGAGGAGCCGTCCTTGCGGTAACGCCACCCCTGCGCTTCGAACTTGCCCTCGGTGTGCGGCGATCTTCCTCAGAATAGAACAGCGAGAAATCCTTGCCGACGATCTCATCGGCGCTATAGCCCTTGGCGCGCTCGGCGCCGGCATTCCAGTTGCTGACCTTGCCATCCGGATCGAGCATGTAGATCGCGTAGTCGGTCACCCCCTGCACCAGGAGCTTGAAGTTGCGCTCCGCCCCGGCGGTCCTGGCCTGCGAGCGCACGGCGAAGATGGCGGCCGCAAAACCGGCCGCCAGCAGCGAAAAGGTGACGGCGGCGATCGTCACCGCCATCAGCGCCGGCGAAAGCAGCATGTCGGGGTCGAGCGCGGTGATGCCGGGAATGACCGTCACCCCCGCCGTCGCGGTGAAATGCAGGGCGACGACGCCTGATGTCAGCAGAAGCGTCGGCACCAGCTTGGCCAAAATCGACCGGCCGCTCCTGTCGGCAAATCGAAAGGCGGCGATCGAAAGGGCGACGCCGAGAGCGACGGAGGCCATGATGTAGCCCGCGTCCCACGAAATCTCACCCGGGAATTCGATGGCCAGCATGCCGCTGAAATGCATCAGACCGATGCCGGCGCCGAAAAACACGCCGGCCAACATATTGGCCACCCACCTGCTATAGCCAATCTTGGCGGCGACCGCCACCGTCGTGGCCACGATCGCGACCAGCAGCGAGACCAGCGTCAAGCCGGCATGATACCCGACGACGACACCGGGGTCGTAGGCCAGCATGGAGATGAAATGCGTGGCCCAGATGCCGAAACCACCCGCCGCCCCCGCCGTCATCAGCCACACCCACCGAACCGCGCCATCGGACAACGTCGCCCGATCGAGCAGAACCATCGCGCAATGGCTGGCGAGAAAGCAGATCAAACCCGCAAGGCCGACCAGCGTGAGATCATGCTGCTCGGTGATGCACGTCAGGACGGTGAACATGGAAGAAGCCCTCGATTTGAGGGGCACGCTAATCAGCGGTCGCTTAAGGAAGGTTGAAATGGGTGGGGCGGCCGGGTGGGAAACGGGGCTGTTCGCGTGGGTTGTTCGGTGGGTTGTGAGATTAGGGTTTATGGTGGGTGTTTTGGTATGGTGAATGGATTTTCGACTGACGCGGAGGGCGAGGCCCCGCGAAATAGGACTTCCCTGTGGGCGAGCCCGAGCCGGCGACTTCGATCTCCCCAATTTCACCCAAGCACGGTGGTAGCGCCCTTGAATGAGGGGAATCTGGGATGTCGATCTTGCTAAGAAGTTTGTCGCTACTGGTTGGAATAACATTGGCGGTGCCGGCCTTCGGCAATTGCGTAACCGCCAATGAGACCAAACAGGGCGTGCTGCTGACCAGAGAAGCGCCTTTCTATTCCGTATTCTACAAGCCGGACGGCCCGGGTCTCGCCGAACAACGGCTGATGGAGCGCGACGGCTCACTGCAGCCGGTGTCGGCTGTCTATGTGCACCCCTTGCTCGTCGAAAAGAGAGTGAGTGCCAGCGGAACGCATGAGCTGAAATACGCGAATGCGATTGCGTTAGACGATCTGCCACAGAAGAAGAACTGGAAATCAGACACCACGCTTTTCATCAATGGCAAAAAATCCGTTTCGGGCACGACTTTTATGAGGTTCGACGGCTTGGGAGAGGAAAGGATTGCATCTTGTTCCTACAAAGTCTGGGCCATCAACAGCCGCCTGGAACTGACGGAATTGCCGCCGATCATTTTCGAACAATACTATTCCCCCGAGCTTCATCTCGTTCTTCGTTCGGTACGGCTGAGCACCGCCAACCGGCCGTTGAGCGAGGTTCGATTTGATCGGTTCCAAATTGGCTGGGGCAACTAGGCGGACGTCCCTCTATCATCCCAGAAAACCCGTTCTCTAAGGGCTTCTAAAGGGGTAGCGCGACTGGACAAAGACCACCGAAGGTGCCTCTGAGACTCAGAGGCTAGCCCCTTGGACAGACTGACCTGACGCAGAGCAATTCGAACGCCTTCTGGAGCAAAGCACACGTTCCACTTGCTGCCGCTGTCTAACGCGTTATTGCCTCAATGTCACAGCCGAAGGAACCTCTCAGCCGAGGCCTTCTCCAATCCCGCATTCACGCCAGAGCGACTGTTCGCTGCAAATCTACGATGTTGCCTCATCAATCACACGCCCCATGGCATATGACGGCTGGTAACCTGGCAACACATTGCCGGTGGGTCTGATGGAACGCATCAACGCGTCTCGGGACTTGCCTACGATTGCACCTGCTTTTCGCAAGCCAAAAACGTAAGGACCCACGTCAACAGGCAGTGAATTGAGCGTCAATCCCAACTCTTTGTCGGAAAGATGGGCGACAGATGCTGCCAGTTCAGCGACCTTCCTTTCCATCGCCGCGTATTCCTTCGTCAGCAGGAGTACGATGTTGTCAAAATCGCTCCAAAACTCTTCCGGCAAATCACGACGAATCGCGGCCATGTCGTCCCCAGCGGCCATTGCTTCCCACAGTGCCAATGGCGTGCAGCGTGAGATCAATGCATGGATACGCCGGTACTCGGAGCCTTTGAGTTTGAGGCGCAAGCCATCTGTGAATCTAACGACAAATCCCTCGTTGTCGCGTGGGAGCGTTGCAGTATGGAGCATCATGTCCGCCATATTCCCGAACTCATGGCGTTCGGCCGCACGCCATCCTAACGCTTGGCTGGTCTTTCGAACCTCGTCGTAGGTTACTTCAAGACCTGAAGCGTGGTAGGCCGCCAACATCACCATGGCAGGCTCCGCATATCGCACGACCATTCTGTTTTCCGGATATACCGCCTCGAACAGATATGTCGTATCCGGCGACAGACCGGAGAGATCGTGGGCATCCAAGCGTGCTTGAGCCCATAGGGCCTGCTCGGAGTCGAACGCGCCTTTGGTGGCTGCGTGCCATCGGCCAGCATCATTGAACACGATTATCAGACTACCATCGAGCTTTTCGAACGCCTCAAACGGCAGATCTGGTACTTCGCCATGCCGCTCGCCGACATTGAAAAACTTCGGAAACGGCGTGGCAACGACTCGACCAGCGCCCTCGTCCACAATGAGACCGCGAGCGATCAGCGCAAACTGATCCCAACCATCCTCATATACGCACCGGGGCGTATAGATGTAGAGCTGCAAAGTATTAGTTGCGTTCGGACGGCGATGGACATGGCCGAGCCCCTGGGCTCGCTTCAAGCCAGCGATAAGGTCGGGAAACGGGATTTGGCGTGCAGGGTGTATCGGGTCGTTCATCTTTTCACTTTTATCGCCTTCAGAATTAATTTTGGCCAATTTATCAATTGTTCAGCCATTCCACGCCGTCAAACGCGATTTACTAATAGATTTGATCGTCCGCTCTGATGGCTGCAACGCCTATCGGGTTCGGACCCAGCACAGCCTTTGCCAATGATTTCGCTACTGGCGTTCGCGATCCCCGCCATCATCAGCTTTCTATGTCGCCGCCTGAACCTCGCCCACGACCCAGTTCCGGAATGCTTTGACTTTCGGGTGGTCCCCATTTCCCGTTCGATAGACGAGATCATAGCCCCACTCGACGTCCAGCCTGGCTTTCGGGAACAGGGCAACGAGGCGCCCTTGGGCAAGGTCTTCGGCGACCAACACGCTTCGTCCGAGTGCGACGCCTTCGCCTCGAATGGCAGCTTCGATGGACATGCTGCCGTGGCTGTATCCCGGGCCGCGTGTTTTTGAATAGGGCAATCCCACCAACGCGAACCACCGCTCCCAAGTCGTGGTCATGCCGATCTCATGAATGAGCTGGCATTTGGCTAGATCGGCGGGATCGGAAAGCCCGCCCACCCGATCGAGATATGACGGGGCGCATACCGGCGACACCGTCTCGTTCATGATGCGCTCGGCCGTCGCTGCGGGATAAACGCCCGCTCCATAGCGGAGAGCAACATCGACCTGGCTCTTTGTGAAATCCACCCAGGTGTCCGTCACTTCCAGATGCACATCTAAATCAGGGTATTGCGCCATCAGCCTGTGAAGACGGGGCGTCAGCCACTTGCTGGCGAAAGAGATGCCGGAACTGACCACGAGACGCGTTGTATCGCTGCGGCTTCGGATAGACTCCGCCTCGCGGGCAAGCTCGGACAGTAGCCGCGTCACGGTGCTGAAGAAGGACGCGCCGGCTTCGGTCAACTCGATCTTTCGAGTCAGACGGCGGAAGAGCGGAACCCCCAGATGGACTTCCAGCGCCTTGATCTGTCGGCTGACTGCCCCGTGCGTCAGGTGCAGCTCATCGGCCGCTCCTGTCATGGAAAGCCGTCGCGCCGTCGCCTCGAAGGCGCGAAGGGTTTGTAATGGAGGGAGTTGATCGGCCATAGCATCCATGCGTGAACCAGGATCACGCATCCTGTGAGGAACAATCGTTTGTCAGCGGCAATTGAGCCGCGCATATGGATGATAGCTTTGCACGCTTCTTCCAACGATTGAAACCGCTTTATGACCCAAGACGTCGCCATTGCCTTCAAAGCGTCTGCTTCCACCAGAAGCATTTCAGCGATGCTGCTGCTTGCCGTGATGTGGGGGCTTTCGATCCCGATAACGAAGCTCGGCCTGGAAACGGTCCCACCATTGATGTTTACGGCGATGCGCTTCCTCGTCGCTGTTCCCTTGCTGCTCATCCTGGCAAGCGGTCGCCTTCGGGTGCCGCTCCGGGCCGTGCCAAGCATCATCGCTCTTGGGGTGATGGGCATCACGCTCGGCAATGTCGCCCAGTCGTTCGGGGTGCAGGGAACGTCGGCGTCCGTCGGCACCATCGTCTCGGCGACGATACCCATCTTCATCGTGATCTTTGCCGCATTCCGGCTTGGTCAGCCTGTCGCCGGCAGGCACTGGGTCGGACTTCTCGCTGCCTTCGGGGGCATTGCTCTGGTAGCCGTCGGAAGCGGCTCGGGCGTCGACGATCTGTCGAAGACAACGGTGACAGGGGTCGCCTGGATGCTGGCTTCGGCGGTCGCAATTGCCTTCTACTACATTTGGAGCGCGGAACTGACGGACAGGTACGGCATCTTGCCGGTTGCGGCTTGGAACGCGCTGGCGGGGCTCGTCACGATCCTGCCCCTAGCGGCTATCGAGATGGCAAACTCGCCATACCAGCTCACCGTTCAGGCGCTTTGGACAGCCGTCTATCTTGGTGTCATGGTGACGGTCGCGGGGCTGTTGCTGTGGCTCTACATTCTTCGCGTTGTCCCTGCCCGCGTCGCGGCAAGTGTCCAATATCTTCAACCCGTATTCGGGATCGCCGCTGCGTCGCTCATGTTCGGCGATCGACTGGGCGTTTTGTTCGTTGCAGGCGTGATCGTGATTCTGGTTGGCTTGGCTCTCGCGGTGTCGAACAAGCGGTCCGTTCCGGAAGGAGTGGTCACGCACGCGTAATCCCAGTTCCCCTCGCTCTGTTATTCCAGGAGCGAATTGGCCTGCCCTTCGGGGCGGGCCTTTTTCATGCAGTTTTGCTTCGAGAGCCTCACTTGGGTGCTCCGAGGGGCTTAACAGGACAGGCCGCCGGAACAGGCGTCAGCCGTCACGCGCCCTCACCGCCCATGAGCCGGCATCGTGATCGGGGTGCTGGTTGTTGCTCTGCTTGATGGCCGCGGCCCAGTCGGCGCCGTTGGTTTCGGTCGCGCCGGTATTTTCGATGCTCGTGATCGTATCGAACCATGCCACCATGTTCTCGGTGCAGGTATTGGCATGCGGCGGGAAGAGGTTTGGGTCGTCGAGCGAGCCGATCATCAGGTTGGTGCGGCCATTTTCGAGGTGGTGGAAAAACAAGGGCGTGCCGCAATCGGCGCAGAAGCCGCGCTCGACAAGCTCCGAACTCTTCCAGATGCCCGGCTTGCCGCGAGTCCAGGTGAGCACATCATCGGGCGCAGCGACGAGCGCGGCAAAGAGGTTGCCCGAGGCTTTCTGGCACATGCGGCAATGGCAGAGATGCGAATTGTCGAACATCGCGGTTGCGTGATAGCGCACGGCACCGCACTGGCAGCCGCCGCTCACCTCCATCTCGATGCGCTCCATTTTTCTTCTCCTTCAAGAGGCGGGTGGGCTTCATCTCTTTTAGGTTGTAGTTTTTTGATCGTCCAGCCTGGCCTCCCACGAGAGCCTCATTCTGAGAGCCTGTGAATGTTTGGTAGCGGAGGCGATTGGATTGTGATTCTGTTGGGTCGTTGATTTGCTTGGGGGATGATGGTGGGCGACGACCTGTTCGAAGGATTGCCGGTGCATGGAGCGCGGCGAAGTGCTCAGGTGGGACGCGGAGCGGCGCGCATGCGTGAGCCGGTGCGCGATCAGATCGAGTTGCGTGCCGTCGATATCGACAGCTTGATCGGCCAGGATCATGCGGTGCGGGTCATTTGGAACTATGTCGAGGGACTGGATCTGAGCACGCTCGAAGATCGGATCAAGGCGCGTGAGCACCGGCCAGGCCATCCACCGATTTCGCCACGGCTTTTGCTGGCGCTGTGGCTCTATGCCAGCAGCGACGGCGTCGGCAGCGCGCGGGCGCTGGAACGGCAGTGCGGGAGCCACGACGTCTATCGCTGGCTGTGCGGCGGTGTCTCGGTGAACTATCACACACTGTCGGATTTTCGGGTTGGTTGCGCCGATTTGCTCGACCGGCTGCTTGCCGAGCATCTGGCGGCGCTTGCCGGTGCCGGCCTCGTCACTCTCGATTGTCTGGCGCAGGATGGCGTGCGGGTCCGGGCAAGCGCGGGTGCGGCCTCGTTCGGCCGCAAAGCGACGCTTGATCGGCATCTTTCCATTGCCGAGGCGGTTGTGGATCAGCTCAAGCACGAGGTCGATGCGCGTTCGGATGCCAGCACTCGGCGCATCGAGGCGGCCAGGGAGCGGGCGGCGCGCGAGCGCGGCGAGCGGCTCAGAGCAGCCCAGGTCGCTCTTGACGAGATCGAGCGCCATCGCCAGGCGCGCGAAGAAAAGCGCGGCAATGGCAAAAAGCCGAAGGAGCCGCGCGCCTCCAGCACGGATGCACAGGCGCGGGTGATGAAGATGGCCGACGGCGGCTTCCGCCCGGGTTATAATGTGCAGGTTGCGAGCACGGCCGGTGAGCAGTTCGTGGTCGGGCTCGAGGTGACCAATGCCGGCTCCGATCGCGGCCTCATGCGGCCGATGCTGGAGCGGTTGCGCGCGCTAAGCGGCCATCTGCCGCGGCGCTATCTCGCCGATGGCGGCTTTGGCAGCGCTGAAGATATCGAGTGGGCGCACGGCGAAGGGGTTGAGGTCTTTTGTCCGCCCACTCAGTCCAAGCACGGAACCGATCCCTTCTTGCCGCGCCGCGGCGACGGTCCGGGTGTGTCGGCCTGGCGGGCCCGCATGGCAAGCGAGGCGGGCAAGGCTCAGTACAAACCCCGATCGATCTGCGAATGCGTCCATGCCCGCTGGCGCAACTGGAATCTGCGACAATTGACGGTGCGCGGCATCGAAAAGGTCCAGGCCGTCGTGCTCTGCTACGCACTCACCAACAATATCTTGCAAGGCCATCGGCTTGCCAAGGGCTGAGCCACTGTCACCACCCAGACACCAACACGCGACCATCCGAACGCAGCGCGCAATCGCCTGACGCTCGACTGCATCGGCCAGCCAAGATCGGCCAAAAACGCGCCGGATTCAAAAGCTTCACAAGCTCTGAGGCGCCCCGCAGGGGCCTCGAGGACGAAGCGGGCGCGCTGGTGGTGGATGGTGGAGCCCGTTTGTGTTGAGTGCTGCGGCGATGGCGGGATCGGCGGTGACGACGGTTGGTGTGACGCGGGGGGGTGAGACGTGAGGCGGTGGCCGCCTCCATTGTCACTGCTTGATGACGGGAGGCTGGCGGCGATATCGGTCGGACTTATAAGCGCCGGCGCGCCGTGTGGCCCCCTCATCCGACCCTTCTGGCCACCTTCTCCCCGCTGGGAAGAAGAGAAGAGAATGCCGCTTCGCCATCGACCCAATTGGATGAAGTGCTTATGCGCGGGCGGGTTCGTTTGCCGGTTTCGGAGCGACTTGCTCCCTCTTCTCCCCAGCGGGGAGAAGGTGGCCCGAAGGGTCGGATGAGGGGGCTGCACGGCACAACTTACACCATCACTGTTCTATGCGCCTCACCCCTCCAACTCGACAATCGCACAGCCGTACCCTTCAAGCTCCAACCTCCCCTTCACCGGCTTTTCCCCATCGAGCAGATCCCGCCCGGCCGGCACACCGCCGATTGTCGCGGGCTGGTCGGTATAGTTCTGCACGAAGAGCAGCAGCCGCTCCGCGTTCATCCGCATCGTCACCTCCACGCCCTCCGGCAGCCCACCGACCAGCGGCTCGATGCCGGCCTGGGGGAAGAGGCGTTCGGTGAGCGCTTCGGTCAGTTCAGGCGTGAGGTAGGTGCCGAGATAGACCACCTGCCCCTTGCCGACCTTACGGGAGGTAGCCATCGCCTGGCCCTCGGCATAGCGGTTCGACCAGGCGGCGATCACTTCGACGTCGGGCTCGACGGTCAGGTTTTCGTAGAAATGGCCGCCGGTCAGTTCGCGGTTGCCGATCTTGAAGCGGCGCTGGCGGCGCTGGGATTCGGCCGGTTTGTTCGGCGGGATGACGAGGCCGCCCGAGCGCTCCATCACGTCGAACAGGCCGTTGGCGCCGGGCGCGGTCAGACGGCCGAACTCCTCGACGCGCACGCCGGTCAGCTTCGAAAGTGCTGCGCCCGGGGCGGTCTCGCGGATGACGTGGTTGTCTTCATTGCGGGTGCCCGTGCGGGCGCCGATGACGACGGTGCCGCCCGAGGCGGCGAAGGCTTCGAGCTTTGCCGTCCATTCGTCCTTCCACATCACCCAATGGGGGACATAAAAGAGCTTCAGCTTCGAGAGATCGTCCTCGGGATGGATGAAGCCGCAGGCGATGCCGCGGTCATAGCAATATTGATGCATGAGGATCGCATCGTCCTGCGGGCTCGGCAGGCCGATCGGATAGGTCTTGTGGGCTTCCTGATTGTCGAAATCGGAGCCGGCAATGCCCACATCCATGCGCACATAGGTGCCGAGAATCCTGGGCTGCAGCGCGATCATCTCGGTCGCGAAGCGCTTGGCCTCCTCATAGCGGTGACGGCCGATATCGTCATGGTCGATGATGCCCATCCAGTAGATTTCGGCGCCGAAATGGGCAGGCCGCCAGCGGAAGAACATCAGGCCGTCAGCGCCATGCGCGACCGAGGAAAGCGCCATGCGGCGCAGTTCCCCCGGCTCCGGCGTCAGCGTGCAGAAGCCCGGCTGGCTGCCGAAGCCGGATTGCTGCTCGGGCACGATGTAATTGCCGGAGAAGCCGCGGCAGATATCGAGGTGCAGCGCCTGCACCTTGGCGTGGTTGCCGAGCCGCTGGAACTCGTCATAAAGCATCGGATAGATGTCGTAGCCGACGAAATCGAGATCCTTGCTGAACTGGCCGCGGAAATCGATATCCCTCAAGCCGCCGAGATTGTGGAAGACGAACCAGGAAGGCTTCACCGCGCGCAAAATCTCCACCTGGTCGTGCTGGAAGCGGGCCGTCGAGAAGGCGAGGAAGCGGTGGTAATCCTGCAGGTGGCCGGGGCTCGGAAAGGTCGGGCCGAACTCGATCGGCAGCACCACCTGATCGAAGCTGTCATAGGCCGTCGCCCAGAAATCACCGCCCCAGGCGTGGTTGAGTTTGGCGATCTCGCCGTATTTATCGGCAAGGAAGGCCTGGAATTCGGTGAGCGTCGCCTGGGAAAAGCTCTCCGGCATGCTGGTGTTCAGCTCATTGTCGGTCTGCCAGCCGACGACGTGCGGATTGTCGCGGTAGTGCTCGGCCATCGCCCGGGTGATGCGCTTGCTGTGCTCGCGCAAGACCGGGCTTGCCGTATCGCAATGCTGGCGTGAGCCGTGGCTCATTGGCCGGCCCTTGCCGTCGACCCTTAGAATTTCAGGGTGGGCTGCCGTCAGCGATCGCGGCGGTGTGGCCGTCGGCGTGCACATGATCGTATCGATGCCGTGGCGCCCGAGGATCGCTATGGCGCGGTCGAAGAGATCGAAATTGTAGGTGCCGAGCCTGGGTTCCAGAATGTGCCAGGCGAATTCGGCCATGCGCACGACATTGAAGCCGGCTTTCGCCATGCGCTCGGCATCGCGCTCCCAATAGCTTTCATCGACATGCTCGGGATAATGCGGCACGCCGACCAGGAAGCGGTCTGTTTTGACGGGGTTCCATACGGAGAGGGTCTTGTCGGACACGGGCGTGGTCTTTCCTGATTACTTGTCGAGGATGGTTTTGCGGGCGCTGATCGTGCGGCCGCCATCGGATGAAAAGAGATAGAGTTCGCGGGCATCGAGCTTCAGCGCCACCTTCTGCTCGGGGCCAAAGGGCGCGACGTAGCTGAGCTGCACGGTGATGTTGCCGGTGCCGCTTTCGGACGCGATGGTCTGGAGATTGCCGGCATCGACATAGAGAATGGTCTCGCGGCCGAGATGCTCGACGAGCCGCACGTCACCCTCGATCGCCGCGCCCTGCCCGCCGTCGGCGACCATCGATATGTTCTCCGGGCGAACACCGAGCGCCAGCCCGGCGCCCTTGGAAAGCGCCGTCGGTTCCGCCAATTCCACCGTCACCGGCACGAGACCGGGCGCCGAGACGGTGATGTTGCGGCCGGATACCTCATCGACGCTGACGCCGAGGAAATTCATGCGGGGCGCGCCGAGGAAACCGGCGACGAAGAGATTGTCGGGGTTGCGGTAGAGCTCCAGCGGCGAACCGACCTGCTCGATGATCCCGTGGTTGAGGACGACGATGCGGCTGGCCATGGTCATCGCCTCCACCTGATCGTGGGTGACATAGACCATGGTGGCGCCGAGTTCGGCATGCAGGCTGCTCAATTCGACGCGCATCTGGGTTCTGAGCGCCGCATCGAGGTTCGACAGCGGCTCGTCGAACAGGAAGACCTCCGGCGAGCGGGTGATCGCCCGGCCGATCGCCACGCGCTGGCGCTGGCCGCCGGAGAGTTGCTTCGGCCGCTTGTCGAGCTGATCGGTGATCCGGAGGATCTTGGCGGCGCGGGCCACCGCCGCCTCGATCTCGGCCTTCGGGCGCTTGGCCATCCTGAGGCCGAAGCCCATGTTCTCCGCCACCGTCATATGCGGATAGAGCGCATAGGACTGGAAGACCATGGCGATGCCGCGATCGCCCGGCTCCTGGCTGCTGACGTCGCGGCCATTGATCAGGATCTGGCCCGACGAGATCGTCTCCAGGCCGGCGATCGACTTCAGAAGCGTGGACTTGCCGCAGCCCGACGGCCCGACCATGACGATGAACTCGCCTTGCGCCACGGAAAGGTCGATGCCGCGCAGCGCATGATAGGCGCCGTAGTTCTTGTTGATCTCACGAAGTTCGAGACTGGTCATGCCCTGGCCCTCTCTGGTTGAAACGAAAGACGCAGCACTCATCCCTTCACCGCTCCCATGGTGAGGCCGGCGATGAAGTGCCGCTGCATCAGGAAGAACATCACCACCGGCGGCACGGCGACGACGATCGTGCCCGCGGAAATCAGATTCCAGGCGGAGACCCATTCGCCGCGCAGATTGGCAAGGCCGGCCGTCACCGGCTTGACGCTGTCGCTGACGGTCAGCACCACGGCCCAGAAATAGTCGTTCCAGATGAAGGTGAAGATCAGGATGGCAAGGGCGGCGAGCGCCGGCCGCACCAGCGGGATCGCCACATGCACCAGCGTCTGGAAAGGCGAGGCGCCTTCGGCGCGGGCCGCCTGGAACAGTTCGTCCGGAAGGGCGGCGATGAAATTGCGCATAAACAGCGTCGCAAAGCCAGTCTGGAAGGCGACGTGGAAGATGATCAGCGCCGCGGTGGTGTCGATCAGGTCGAGCCGCACCATCAGATCGCGCACCGGGATCATCATGATCTGATGCGGCAGGAAATTGCCGCCGACGAAGAGCGCAAAGATCAGCATATTGCCGCGGAAGCGGTAGCGCGACAGCACGTAGCCGGCGAGCGTCGACAGCGCCAGCACGCCGATCACCGCGGGAATGGTGATGATCAGGCTGTTGAGGAAATAGCGCGCCATCGGCGTCTGGGTGAAAACGGCGGTGTAATTGTCGATCACGCCGATGCCGGTCGGCCAGCCCCACAGATTGCCGCCCATGACATCCTCGGTCGAGCGGAAGGAGGTGAGGATGATGGCAAACAGCGGGCAGAGCCAGAGCAGCAGCACGATGACGACGGCGAACACATAGAGGCGGCGCTGCCAGACGGCGGTCTCGGGAATGGGACGAGGATACATCAGCCTCCCCTCTCTTCGGTGCGGATGATGCGGGAGAGATACCAGACGATGAAGACGGCCATGATCACGAACAGCACCGAGGCGATCGCCGCGCCGTAGCCGAAGCGGTAGGAGAAGATCGACTGCTCGAACATCTGGTAGGCGAGGACCGAGGACGAGCCGAACGGCCCGCCCGAGGTCATCACCGACACCATGTCGAAGGAGCGGAGCGCGCCTACGACGGTGACGGCAATGGCGATGAAGGTCACCTGGGTCAGCTGCGGCAGCACGATGTGCCACAGCATGTTCCAGCCCCTCGCCCCGTCGACCCGGCCGGCGCCGATCAGCTCTTCGCTCAGATTGTTGAGGCCGGCGAGATAAAGCACCATGCAGAAGGTGACCTGCGGCCAAAGTGCTGCGATGACGATGGCGAAGGTGACGAAATGCTCATCGGACAGTACCGCTGGCGCCACCGCCCCGAAGGCTTTGAAGATCAGCGCCAGCAACCCGAATTCCGGCGTATAGACCCAAGTGAAGACGACGCCGACGGTGACCGACGCCAGCACCAGCGGGATGAAGAACAGCGACTTCAGGAAACGCATGCCGCGGATTTTCTGGTTGACCAAGAGCGCGATGGCGAGCCCGATCGGCGGCGCCGCCATGAACATGACGAGCCAGATCAGATTGTTCTTCAGCGACACATAGAATTGCGGATCGTTGTAGAGCTCGACGTAATTGCCGAGCCCGATCCAGACCATCTCGCCGAAACCGTCCCATTCGTGAAAGCTGATCCACACGCTCCGCACCGCCGACAAGAGGATGACGGTGAAGAACAGCACGATCGCCGGCGCGATAAGCAAAGTCGGGGTAAGCCACCAACGCTGGCGGCGCCATAATGTCTGCATCTTGAGAACCTTGTTTAAGGATAGAAGCGAGCGGCCCTCGTGGGGCTGCCCCTCATCAGGCTGCCGCCACCTTCTCCCCGTAAACGGGGCGAAGGAGATATGCCGCAACCTCTCCGTCCCTCGCCAACGTCTCGCGGGGCACGTCCCCTCTCCCCGTTTTTACGGGGAGAGGGTTAGGGTGAGGGGCAAACGACAGATACGGCGCAGCCTCAGATCTTGTAGATCCGCTTCCGCGTCCCCTCGAGGCGCGTGAGGATCGCCTTGCGCCGGTCGGGCTTGGCCATGAACTCCTGGAAGCCGACGAGGCCGGCCTGCGCCATATCCGGGTCGCTGTCGCGGTCGTAATATTGCGACGTGCCCTGCACCGTTTTCATCGTTTCCACGGCGACGTTGACGAGGTCGTCCTTGCTCGGCGGCAGGTCGTTGCGCGGCGGCACGTTGCCGCCGGGCTCCAGATAGGCGGCCAGGTTTTCCGGCCTGTAGAAATAGGCGAGGAAGTCGCGCGCGCCCTGCTTGTTCTTGGCCTTGGCGGGAATGTGGATCGAATTGACCGAGAATTCCTCGAAATGGCCGACCTTGGCGTCGAGCACCGGGAAGGTCGCGTAAGCAAGCTGCGGCAGATCCTCGGCAGTGAAAGCCGAGCGCAGGAAGGCGCCGAGGTTCATCATGCCGGCCTTCTTCTGCGCCAGCAGGGCCGCCGCCTCCTGCCAGCCGAAGGATGTGTGGTTCGGGGTGAAGAAGCCCTTTGATATCATTGCTTCCCACTGGTCGAAGACAGGGGTCAACGATGGGTCGAGGTAGCTCATCTCGCCGTTCATCAGCGCCATGTGCTTGTCGAGACCGCTGATGCGCAGGTTCATCTGGTCGAACCAGCCGGCCGCCGGCCAAAGCTCCTTGGTGCCCATCGCCACCGGCGTGATGCCGGCCACCTTGCATTTTTCGCCATAGGCCATGAACTCTTCGGCCGTCGTCGGCACGGTCAGCCCATGCTCGGCAAACACGTCCTTGCGGTAGAACATGCCCCAGAGCGTGCCGCCTGTCGGCAGGCCATATTGCTTGCCATTGTCAGTGACGGCATTTGCCGTCGCACCGAGCACGTCCTTGTACTTTTCCTTTTCGAAGAGATCGGAAATATCGTCGAACAGGCCGCGCTTGACGAAGGCGCGCATGCGGTTGCCGGAAAACCAGGAGCAGACATCGGGGGCGCCGGCGACGAGATAGTTGCGGATCGCCGTCTTATGGGCCTCGTGATCCATATTGTTGATGACGACCTTGACGCCGGCTTCCTTGCTGAAGCCCGCAGCGATCGCCCTGAGCGCGTCGAGCGCGGCACCATTGTTTTCATCGGAGATCATCGTGACCTCCTGCGCCTGCGCGATCGCCGGGATCGGGAAGCTGCCGGTGACGGCCGCGGCGGAGACCAGGCCCGCGCCCTTCAGGAAGCGTCTGCGGGTGGTCGACGGAAATTGCTTCAAAAATGCCATTGAATTCCTCCCAGTTGATCGATCAAAACCGCCCGGCCCAAGCCGCCCCCTCCTTGGAACGCGCTCGATCAGGCATCGACGCCGATCCCTCCATGATCCCAAGCGTATAATCGGCCCGGCCTCGGTTGATCAGCGGCCGAACTTATGCATAGATTATTCCAGCCCGCAATAATTAATTTACAAAATTAAGGAATGTATCGTGAAGCTCAAAGGCGACCAGACAACGGCGAGAGCCATGAACCGACGCCTCATTCTCAACCTTCTCCGGCGCGAAGGGCCGAGGAGCCGTGCCGATATCGCGACGGTGATCGGCCTCAGCCCGGCCGCCGTCACCTTCGTTATTTCAGACCTGCTGGAGGAAGGCATCGTCATCGAAGGCCAGGCCGTGCCGGGCCTCGCCGGCCGCCGGCCGATCCCGGTCGAGATCAATTACCAGCATGCGCTCGCCGTCGGCTTCAAGCTGATGGTCAATTCGGTGGAATGCGTGGCGACCGACCTTGCCACCAACCCGGTCGCCGCCATGCGGGTCAATCTCGACGGCCACGATCCGGACGATGTCGCCGACCTCCTGGCCGGCACCGTCCCCGAGCTGGTGAAGCTCGCCGGCCGCCCGGATGCGAAGCTTGCCGGCATCGGCATCTCCATGCCCGGCGTCATCAATCACGAGCAGACCGCCTGCGTGCGCAGCCACCGCTTCCAATGGGATAACGTGCCGCTGGCCTCGCTGCTGGCGGCCCGCGTCCACGTGCCGGTCTGGCTGGAAGACGACACCAACGCCTATGCCATCGCCCAGCAGCTCTTCGGCCTCGGCCGCCAGCACCGCAACATGGCGGTGCTGGCCGTCGGCGTCGGCATCAGCTGCGCCCTCGTCATCGACGGCAAGCTCTATCGCGGCGCCAATGGCGCTGCCGGCAAATTCGGCCATACGCTGTTCGAAGAAGGCGGCCGCGTCTGCGAATGCGGCAAACGCGGCTGCCTGATGGCCTACCACTCCGAACTGTCGATGCTGCGCCGCTGGCGCGAAGCGACCGGCCGCGGCGAGGAGCTCGGCCTGCCCGAACTCTGCGAGGCGCTCGCCTCAGGCGATGCCACCGCCCTCACCCTCGTCGGCGATGCCGGCCGCGGCATCGGCACCGCCCTCGCCAACCTCGTCAACATCACCGACCCCGAAGTCATCGTCGCCGGCGGCGAAGCCGTTTCCCTCGGCGACCCTTTCCTGACGCCGCTGCGCGAGGCACTCGCCGCCCGCACCTTCCGCACCGCTCCGCCGCTTTTGCCCGATTGGGAAGACAATTCCTGGGCTCGGGGCGCGGCTGCCTTGGTGACCCAAAAGATCTTCGACTTCGAGTCCTCGGGCGGAGTGACGGATATTGCGACGCTGGCAGGGGTTAGAGGCTCGACGTCGGCGGCTTGAGCGGCGGGAGATAGGCCGGATAAGTCATTCCGTGCAAGCCCCGCTCTGCCCTGCCGGGCATCTCCCCACAGGTGGGGAGATCGGCTGGGCGTAAGGTCTTCGTAAAACAACAAACGTCACGAATGCCGAAACGGTTGAAGGGCGGGAAGGTTTAGCCACTTGCCGATCTCCCCACCTGTGGGGGAGATGGCCGGCAGGCCAGAGGGGGCTTGCACGGCACAACAGAGGGACAGCCCAAGCAACCCGCCGTATCCTGGATACATTCGCTTACAAAAATGCCGGTTTCCCGACACATCCCTGGTTCAATCATCGACTGAAATGCCAGTGCGGCCAACGAGCCGGCAATGGTCAATTCAGGAAGGACGACACGATGAAAATGATCCAGGCTATGGCGCTCGCCCTCGCTCTCGGTGCTGCCGCGACGGCGCATGCGGACCAGCCGCTCCAGCGCACCGATCTGATCAAGAGCGATATCGACGTGCCCGGCCACGAGGCCGTTCAGGTGCGCGTGGATTTCGCCCCAGGCGTTCTCGCCCCGAAGCATTCACATCCCGGCGAAGAAATCGCCTTCGTTCTCGAGGGCACGCTGGAATACCGGCTCGAAGGCAGGGAGCCGGTGACGCTCACGGCCGGCCAATCCCTGTTCATTCCCTCCGGCGTGGTACACTCGGCCAAGAACGTCGGCAACGGCAAGGCTTCGGAGCTGGCGACCTATATCGTGCGCAAGGGCGAGGCGCTGGTCGTGCCCGCCAAGTGAGGCTGCGTCAGGATTGGGGCGGGCGCGGGCAGCGCTCGCCGCAGACGTCTAGCCCGCCCGCCCCGTCGTTCAAGTTTAAAGCCTACTGCTGCGGCTGCGCCGGCGGTGGCGTGCCGATCTTTTCCAGAACCTTCTTGGCCAGCGCCGGGTCGCTCTGGGCGGCCGTCAGGATCGAGGAATATTCCTCGACGGAGATATCTTTGGAGGCTTCGACGGTATCGACCATCTGCTTCTTGGCTTCTTCCTGCAGCTTTTGCTTGCCAGCCTCGTCCTTCGTCGCGCCGATCTTGGCCGAATATTCCTGCCTGACCTTGTCGACCTGCAGATAGGCGACGGCAAAGGCCTCGAGTTTCTGATCGCTGACGGCCGCCGGCGCAGCCGTGCCGCCGCTCTGGCCCTGCATCGGCGCCTGACCTTGTGCAGCCGGCTGCTGCTGCGCCTGGGCCATTTCCGCAGCCGATGCCGGGCTGAAAGCCAGCAGGCTGAACATAGCAGCGGTCATCATTGCCAGGGATGTGTCACGAGTGATCATATTCGTTCCTTTTCACGTGCATGATTGATCGGCAGCAAAACCGCCTCGGTCGATCGCTCAGCCGCTAAAGGGCCGGCGAGGTCGCGACCATGGAGCCCTTAAGAGGGCACGGTGCGGCGGTAACGGGGCGATTTGCTGACGATTGAGCGGCGGCTTTGTGACGGGATTTGCCCGACCGCGCCGCCGCCCGACGGCGTGTGCATCTTCTGACAACGGCATTCTGGCTGTTGTGAAAGGCGGAGTTGTTGGACCCGGGCGCCAATCGTATGGTCGTGTCCTAGGCCAAACGGAGGAGCCCAAATGTCCATCGCCGCTTTACCCGAACCGCCCTATTACATGGTCAGTTTTTCCTCTCAACGAACCAAGGTCGACGATGGCTATGGCGAGATGGGATATGCGATGACGGAACTCGCAAAACTGCAGCCCGGATATCTCGGCTTCGAAAGCGCGCGCGGCGCGGACGGTTTCGGCATACTCATTTCCTATTGGAAGGATGAGGAGAGCATTCGAGCCTGGAAATCCATCGTCGACCATATCGAGGCACAAAATCGTGGTCGGTCGGATTGGTACACCCGCTACGAAATTCGCGTTGGGCTCGTCGAGCGAGCCTATGGCTTCAACATTGAAGAGGCGTGAGCGGGCTTGGTGAAGACACTCCGCGACCGGCCTCCCCGTCAGCGGATCCTTTCCTACCGCGCAAACCTCTTTGCACCGGCGACACACAGAATAACGGCAACCGTCACCACAAGCATGCTCCACGTCACAGACTCGTGCAGCAGCGTGGCGGCGAGCGCCAGGCCGAAGAACGGCTGGAGCAGCTGCAGCTGACCGACGGCGGCGATGCCGCCTTGCGAGAGGCCGCGATACCAGAAGATGAAGCCGATCAGCATGGAAAACAGCGAGACATAGGCAAGGCCGATCAGCGCCGGCGTCTCGACGCCGGAGAATGTCGCCGGCCGATGGAAAAACGCGACGGCGACCATAAGCGGCAGCGACAGAACCAGCGCCCAGGAAATCACCTGCCAGCCGCCGAGCGTGCGCGAAAGCCGGCCGCCCTCGGCATAACCGAGGCCGCAGACGACGATCGCCGCCAGCATCAGAAGGTCACCGCCCGGTGACGCTGTCAGGTCCTGCATCAATGCGAAGCCCGCCACCAATGCGCTACCAAGAATGGAGAACAACCAGAAAGCCGGCTTCGGCCGTTCTCCGCCGCGGATCACGCCGAAGATCGCCGTCGAGAGCGGCAGCAGGCCGATGAAGACGATGGAATGCGCCGAGGTGACGTGCTGCAGCGCCAGCGCCGTCAGCAGCGGGAAACCGACCACGACCCCGAGGGCAACGACGGCAAGGGAAAGGATATCGCGCCGGCTCGGCCGCTTCTCTCTGAAAACGATCAGCAGGCCGAGCGCCAGAATGCCGGCAATCGCCGCGCGCGCAACGGTCAAGAAGACGGGATCGAACTGCATCACCGCCACGCGGGTGGCCGGCAGCGATCCGCTGAAGATCACCACCCCGATAAAGCCATTGATCCATCCCGATGCCATGCGGTCCATGATGCCTTGCACTCCCTAATTGCCGTCCCCTTATCGGTCAACACGGATGGTCAGAACAGTGACAGTCTGATACGGTTTTGCGAAACTGTTATGGTTCAGGAAGCAGTACAGATGGACGAAGCACGTACACGCGTGGAGACGGTCATTGCAACGATCCGGCAGCGCATCGCCGGCCGCAGCTTGACGCCCGGCGCAAAGCTGCCCTCTGTGCGGGGTCTGGCGGCGACATTGAAGCTGTCGACCTCGACCGTGGTCGACGCCTATGAGCGCCTCGTCGCCGAAGGCGCGATCCTGGCAAGGCCGGGCTCGGGATTCTACGTCGCCAACCAGGCAGCCCCCTTTGCCCTTGCCGAGGCCGGGCCGAAGCTCGACCGCGCCGTCGATCCGTTCTGGATATCGCGGCAATCGCTGGAGGCCGGCGAGAATGACCTGAAGCCCGGCTGCGGCTGGCTGCCGCCCTCCTGGCTTCCTGCGGAAGGCATGCGCCGTGGCCTGAGGACGCTTGCCCGCGCCGATGGGCCGGCGCTCGCCGACTACGGTTCCCCCCTTGGACTGCCGCCGCTGCGCCAGCTGATTTCGCGGCGCATGGGCGAACGGGGGATCGAAGCCTCCCCCGACCAGATCATGCTGGCCGATTCCGGCACCCAGGCAATCGATCTGCTCTGTCGTTTCCTGCTGGAGCCTGGCGACACGGTGCTGGTCGACGACCCCTGCTATTTCAATTTTCACGCGCTGCTGCGCGCCCATCGGGCAAAGATCGTTGGTGTCCCCTACACCCCGTCCGGTCCCGATATCGAGCTGTTTGCCCAAGTCGTCGCCGAACACCGGCCGCGGCTCTACATCACCAACTCCGCCATCCATAATCCGACGGGCGCCACGCTTTCCCCGGTGACGGCCCACCGGCTTTTGAAGCTTGCCGATCAGCACGATCTGACCATCATCGAGGACGATATCTTCGCCGATTTCGAATATGCGCCGGCGCCGCGCCTCGCCGCCTTCGACGGGCTCGAGCGGGTCATCCACATCGGCAGCTTCTCGAAAACCCTGTCGGCCTCGGCCCGCTGCGGTTTCGTCGCCGCCAAACCGGAATGGATCGATGGCCTGATCGATCTCAAGATCGCCACCTCCTTCGGCGGCGGCCGGTTGACCGCGGAATTGGTGCTGAACGTCTTGAGCGACGGCAGCTACCGCAAACACGTGGAGACACTGAGACAGCGGCTCGCCCGGGCGATGGGCGAGGTGTCGGCTCGGCTGAAGAGTCTCGGGATCGTGCCCTGGTTGGAACCGCATGCCGGCATGTTCCTCTGGTGCCGCCTGCCCGACGCCATCGATGCGGCCGACGTGGCGCGCGCCGCGCTGGAAAGGAAGATCGTGCTGGCCCCCGGCAACGCCTTCAGCCTGTCGCAAACGGCGACGAATTTCATGCGCTTCAATGTGTCGCAGACGGTGGATGCGCGGGTGTTCGAGGTGCTGGGGGATGTGTTGGGGAGGCGGGGGACTTGAGGTGGGGATTGAGCCGAGACGCTGCGGGCAACGGCTTGCGGCATCCGCGGTCACCTTGCACTAACCTCTCCTCCGTCATTCCTGTGCTTGTCACAGGAATGACGGAGGAGAGGTTAGGCGCCAGTCGATGCTGCCGGGCCAGGGCCTCGCGCGGCACGCCCCTTCATCATCCCCCACACTTCAAAACGACCGATTGACCGCCTTGTCGTTCTCCAGCCGCGTCACGCAGCCTTCGAGCTTGGCGAGCAGCAGATCGAAGTCGAGCGGCTTGGTCAGGTAGTCCGCCGCCCCGGCGCGAAGGCCGGCGAGTGTGTTTTCCCGGTCGGTCAGGGCCGTCAGCAGGATGAAGGGGATGTTTGAGAGTTCGGGGTGGTTGATCTGAATTTCGGCCAGCAGCTGGTGGCCGTCCATGACCGGCATCGAAATATCGCTGATGACGATGTCGGGCCATTTCGACAGGATCATCTCCAGCCCTTCGGCGCCGTTCGAAGCCTCGAGCGTCCTGTAGCCGGCTTCGTTCAACTCTTCGACGAGGAGGTTCCTGATCTCGACTTCATCTTCTATGCACAGGACTGTAACCATAAACTTTTTCCTAAGCTGCAACGTGTTTGTCTGCCGATAGAAACTCTATTGGCAGAAGAATGGTAAATGATGTGCCCTTGCCGAGTTCGCTCGTAAGCCCGACGGTGCCGCCATGCAGTTCCACGACCTGCTTGACGACGTTGAGGCCGATGCCGGTTCCGGCAATGCCCGTGGCGCTGCGGGCGCGATAATAGGGCTGGAAGAGCTTCGGCAGATCGTCCGCATCCATGCCGATGCCGCTGTCGGCGATCGAGATCTCCACCGTCTTTTCATCAACCCGGGCGCGAACATGGATATCAGGCGCATTGGGCGAATATTTGACGGCATTCGAAATCAGGTTGGTGAAGACCTGTTCCATCGCGCTGCGATCGAAGGTCAAACGATCGGGTATGGGCTCGAGATCGAGATGGAACATATGCGAGCGGCTGAGTTGGCGCTGTCTGTCGCAGCACGTCACCAGCAAGGCTTTCAGATCACCTTCGCTCCGCTTCAGCGTAATCTGTCCGGTTTCGAGCCGGCCACTGGCGAGGATGCTCTCCATCAGATCGACCATGCGCACCACCGCGCTGCGGATCACGCCGGCCTTTTCGTGAACATAATCGCCGCTGACATTGGTGGTCGAGCGGCAGAGCCGCTGGGCGGCGGCGTCGATGATTGCGAGCGGCGTGCGAAACTCGTGCGACGCCATGGCGACGAACTGGCGCTGCAGCGCATTCACCTGGCGTTCGTGCGCCAGCAGCCGGTCGAGTTCCTCCCGCTGCCGTTCGATCTCGGCCGTGCGATCGGCCACCATTTCTTCCAGATGATTGCGGTGGTGGGTAAGCTCAGCCTGGCTGCCCAGCAGGGTCAGCGAGGTGCGATGCAGACCGCGCCCGAGCCAGAAGACGACAGCGATCAGCAGCGCCAGGCAGCCAAGTCCCGCCGGCGCGATCTGTTGAAGCAGCATGAATCCGGGCAGGATCGGCGGCCATACGAGATAGCCGATCGTGCCGCCATCATGGGACAAGACCGGCACTTGGGCCCGCACGTCCTCGCCTTTCGTCGGCGCGAAATGCAACCCTTCGAGCCGTGCATGATGGGCGATGCTTTCGGCGGCCTTTCCATCGATGAACTTGACCGAGACGGCGATGAACTCCTGGCCCGGCTCGACCTGCATTCTGGCCGAGCTCGGCAGAATGGGCCGCGCGCTGGCGATCGCCGGCCTGTTGCCGATTATGATCGTGCGCACCGTCGCCAGCTGGCCAAGCGGTTTAGTGCCGGTCCTTTGAGCCTGCTCGACAAGAACTGCGCGCATCTCTCCGGCGAGAGCGGTCATTTCCTGGCCGTCGTCGCTGCCAAGCCGCGGCGGCATGGCATCCGCTCCGTCGCGAAACGCAAACATCAGGCGATTGCTGTCGTCGAAGATATAGGTCCGGTCATGCCCGAAATACCGGCTGGTCCATTGGCCGACATTGTCGAGCAGCCATTCATGGTTCCGCTGCTTGGCATAAAGGAAGGCGTCGTCCCATTTGGCAACGCTTTCCTGTTCCCGGGGAAGCGCTGCGATCTGCTCTTCCAATCCTTGGGCGACAAAGTCTGCCTGCCGGCGCAACGAGAGATCGTCGACCTTCACGGCGGCGAGCCAGGCAAATCCGCACAGCAACACAGCCGCAGCACTGGTGAGCGTCACCAACACGAATGTAATGTGGGATGTTAGCCTGACCTTCAATATTTGCAACCTTTTGACGGCGCCCGCTGCCGAGAAATTGACACGCAAAGGTTGACGGACCGTGAATTATGCGCTCCCCTCAAGTATGCGGGATGTCTCTGATAGGCATTCGCGATCTTCAAGGGGAAACGTAGGGACGCTGCAGCATCGCCGGATATGTCAGGCATCAGGATCGAACCGATCGCTGCTGCCCATATCGACAGTTTTCATCGTGCGCTCGATGTGGTCGCACGGGAGAAAAAATACCTGTCCATGCTGGAAGCAACACCGCTGCCGCAGACGCACGAGTTCGTCATGGGCATGATTGCCAAAGGCAATCCGCAATTCGTTGCTATCGCGCAAAACGAGGTTGTCGGCTGGTGCGACATCAGCCGGCATTTCTTTCCTTCGCACGCCCATCGCGGAAAACTCGGAATGGGGATCATTCCCGCCTACCGCGGCCAGGTCTCGGTCGAAAGCTCATCGAAACGACATCGAGAGCCGCGTGGGAAACCGGCTTTATCAGGATCGAACTTGATGTTTACGAGGACAACACCCGTGCAATCGCACTCTATGAAAAACTCGGTTTCGTGCGCGAGGGTATGATCCGCCGCGCCGCGCGTATCGACGGCCGGTTCATCGATGCAATCGGCATGGCGCTTTTGTTCGATGAGCGCGGCTCGAGGTGGAGCCTTCGTCGGCGATGTGGGGTCGACGCATGGTAGCAGACGTATGCGCGTAGCCTTCAAGAGAGCCGCATCCTAGGTGCCCCGCAGGGGCCTCGAAGGACGAGGTGGGTGTGCCGACGTCAGACAAATGCAAGAAGCACCGTTGCGGCGTGCTTCGAGGCTCCGCCCTGCGGGCTGCGCACCTCAGCATGAGGGAGGTTGGAGGATGCCGCGCCCCAATCAAGAGGCAGTGGAATACCGTGATTTTGCTCCCACCCACTGTTAGGTCGCCGCTCGCGCCGGCGCCCAAGCGAGCCTCATCCTGAGGTGCCCCGCAGGGGCCTCGAAGGACGAGGCGGGTAGCCGACATCAGACGAATGCAAGAAGCACCGTTGCGGCGTGCGTCGAGGCTCCGCCCTGCGGGCTGCGCTCCTCAGCATGAGGGAGGTTGGAGGATGCCGCGCCCTCGATAAGAAAGTGTTGGAGGGTGGCGCTCCGCCCTACCACGCCGGCACCACCCTCACTCCGGCCGGCGCACCGCGCGGATCTTGCCGCTGCCGCCGCCTCCGCAGAAGAAGCGGTCGGCGCCGTCGGATTCAAGGCCGGAGACGCCGGTGCCTTCGGGCATGTCGAGTCGCTCCAGCACCTCCCCTGTTTCGGGGTCGATGCGCCTGACGTCGCTGTCGTCGCCCTCCCAGGTGCCGTGCCAGAGCTGGCCGTCGATCCAGGTGACGCCTGTCACGACGCGGTTGGATTCGATGGTGCGCAGGATCTTGCCGGTTTCCGGGTCGATCTGATGGATCCTGCGGCCGCGGTGCTGGCCGACCCAGAGCGTGCCCTCGGCCCAGGCAAGGCCGGAATCGCCGCCATTGCCGGGTGCGGGAATGGTGGAAAGGATACGGCCAGTCTTCGGGTCGATCTTGTGAATGACATCCTCGGCGATCTGATAAAGGAATTCGCCGTCGAAAGCCGTCCCCGCGTGCGACGCGACCTCGATCGAGCGTACCACCTCGCCGCTTGCGGGATCGAGCGCGTTCAACCGGTCGCCTGAGGCAAACCAGACGTGCTCGCCGTCGAAGGTGACACCGTTGACGCGCTCGGCGCCGGGAAAGGGTCCATATTCACGCAGGATATTCGCAGCCGATTTCTTCATCTTTTCCATCCCTGTGGTTCGAGCATCACGATCAGTCAGCCCACATTAATCGCTCGGCAGCGGCCCGGGGAGTAACAAGATCGTCGGGAAACCTGGCAGCGGCGGGCTCATCCAGCGCCGTGCCCGCCCGCGCCCCAGCGATTGCACCTTGCCTTCTCCAGCCAGGGAATCCAGCGCCCGCTGCACGGTGCGGGGGCTGGCGGCAAGCGCGATCGCCAGCGCCGAACTCGACCACGCCTCCCCGTCGGCCAGAAATGCGAGCACCGCCCCGTGAGGACCTTCGACGAGCGGCGAAAGCACGGCAATCTCCCGGGCACCGAGCGGCGAAAGCGCAAAGCCGCGCTTCGTCGCCGAAACTTCCGCCAGCCCCCGCAGTTCGACGCGCAGCCGGCCGATCTCGACCCGCAGCCGGGCGCGATGCGATTCATCGGCGTGTTTGCCGCGGAAGGCACGCGCAATCAGCGTGCCCCTTGCCACATCCCCCGGCCAGGCTTCGGCCAGCGTACGGGCAAGTGCAAACAGCACCGGTCGCGTCGCCAGCGACACGGCGGTGCCCGCGTTCCACACAACATGACGGCAGGCATCGACGACGAGCGTGCCGGAGGAAAGCAGCGCTTCCACCTCGGCCAGCAGCAGCGGCCGTTCCCGCCCGCGCGACATCAGCCGCGCCGCCGGAGTGTCGAGCACCAGCGCGGCGGCTTCGACCTCCGCCGTCAAAGCGGGGATAGCGGCCGCGCGCGCCGCCAGCCCTGCCCGATCGAGGGCGGCGCGAGCGGCCTGCGTCTGCAGCCGCCGGACGGCGATGCCGGCCGCCACCAGTTCGTGGGCAGCCCGCAGAGCCGGCGGCAGCGGCGTCGGATCGAGCGCTGCGAGCGCGCGTTCAGCCTCGTCGAGGCGGCCGATCAGCACCAGCCGGCGGATCGTGACATTGCCCGCATGGGCGGCATTGACCCTGTCTCCATGCGCTTCCAGCACCCTGCGCGCAGTTTCCAACGCCTTCGGCGGCCAGATGAGATCGCGCGAAACGAGCGCGATCTCGGCCTCGGCGACCACGCAACGCGCCCGCGCCACCGCCTCCCGCGGGCCAAAGGCCCGAGCCGCACTCTTCAAGAGCGCCTTGGCGCGGACGAGATCGCCGAGCTGGGCCATTGCGATGCCGCGCAGCGCCAGCGCCGGCGCATCGTCGCGCAATGCCACCCGCTTCAGCGCGCCGAGTGCATCGCCCGTCGCCAGCGCTCGCGCCGCGGCCGTGATCAGCGAGTCCATTCAAATCCCGTCACACTTGTCACTCCCGCCATTTCTCCGCCCGGCCGTAATCTGCGTGAGACCGGCAGGCAACACTGCGCCGGATGCTACGACGATAGACAGGCAAAGGAGAAGACCCCATGACGGCACAGCTCAACGCAACACGCCAGCAATGGCTGGCAGCCAGGCTCGATCTGCTCGAGGAGGAGAAGGAATTGACGCGGCGGAGCGACGCGCTGGCGGTCAAGCGCCAGCAATTGCCGCGTGTCGGGATCGATAAGGAATACAGCTTCGACACTGAAGGCGGCAACATCTCGCTGAAAGACCTCTTCGGCGGCCGTTCACAGCTTCTCGTCTATCACTTCATGTTCGGGCCTGATTATACCGCCGGATGCCCGTCCTGCTCCTCGATCGCCGACGGTTTCAACGGCGTCTTCGTTCATCTCGAAAACCACGATGTCGCCTTTTGGGCGGTGTCGCGCGCGCCGCTCGCGAAGCTTCAGACTTTCAAACAGCGCATGGGCTGGAGCTTCCCCTGGGCCTCGTCCTTCGGCAGCGATTTCAACGGCGATTTCAGCGTCTGGTTCAGCGCCGAAGATCAGCGCCGGGGCGATATAGAATACAACTACCGGCGTGAGCCGCCCGCCCCTGAACCGCTTGCTGGTAAAACAGTGCAGGAATGGCAGTCGAGCGGCGGCGAAGGTCCGGTCGGCCAAATCGCATCCATGACCGGCACCGACGTCATGACTTATACCCGCGACCGGCCCGGAGTCAGCGCCTTCGAGCTTATCGACGACGCCGTCTACCACAGTTATTCCAGCTATGCCCGCGGGCTCGACGGGCTCTGGGGCATGTACCAATGGCTCGACCGCGCACCCAAGGGCCGCAACGAAACCGGCATCTGGTGGCGCCATCACGACCGCTACGGCAAGGAGTAACGGCGATGCTGCGTTCGGCCCACACTCCAAAGAGAGGCGACGGCAACGCTTCGCTCAACAGCGCCGAATGGCTCTCGCTGGCCGCCGCAGCAGACGGATCAGCTGCTAAGTCGAGCGCTGCTCGCCCAGGCGGCGGGATCGTCACCCATGCTGCGAATTGGCTATCACTCGCCGCCGCCCCAACCTTCGCGCTTATGGCGCTGCTGACGGCCGCCACCGGCAGCGCCGACATGATCTGCACCACGACGCGGAATGCCTTCCCGATCGACGGAATGGTTGCGATGTACCTGTTGATGAGCAGCTTCCACCTGACGCCCTGGCTACGTCTGGCTGCCGGCTGGCGAGGTTTGAGCGGGCGGTGATTGCGCCAAGCGCCGCCACATCCTCCTCCGTCATTCCTGTCCTCGGGCTTCGACCCGAGGAGTGTCACAGCAGTGACGGAGATTGCGTGTGCTTGCCAAACCTTCTTCTGGCGGGCCAGGGCGGGGCGATAGATTCCTCGTTCCACACTGCTCCACTCCGCCGTCTCTGGCTCTCCACCTTACCGACGCGCCGCATTCATGCCTTCACCTCGATGAAGTCGATCGGCCCGCCGGCAACGTCATCATTAAAGACCGCGCATGATAGCTTGCCGCCGAAGACGCAGCCGCTGTCGATGTTGGTGCGGCTTCCTGTCGTCACCGGATTGGACAGTGAGGGAGTATGGCCGTGGACCAGATGTTTGCCCCAATAGTCGCTGGACCCACCGGGAGGGAACCGTAGCCAGAGAAGATCGCGCTTGGTCTGCCGTTCCAGCGGAAATTCCGGAACAAGGCCGGCATGGACAAAGATGCGATATCGATCAACATGCATGAGGGGACGATCGTCAGCCCATTGCAAATGCTGAGGCGAAACCCTGCCATCATAGGACATTTCGGTTTCAAGTCCGCCGTTGCTGATCCACACGTCTCTGCTGTCGCTGTCGGCATAAGCGGCAACCATCATGTCCTCATGATTGCCTTTGAGGCAGATCCATCGCCACCGGTCGGACGCACCGGCAATGACCCGATCGACGACACTTTTGCTGTCTGGCCCGCGATCGATATAATCGCCAAGGAAGACGACCGTGCCTTCGGACGCATAAGCCTCGATACGATCGATCATCCTTTTCAGTGGATCGATACAGCCGTGGATATCACCGATGGCGAACGTGTAGCGCATGCTTCGTTTTTAGAACCTGTTGGGAGCCAGGTGAAGTCCGGATCGCCGTGGCGGATCTCAATACTGCCGACAGAAAATCCGACTCATTTCCTGGCACTTACAGCGATTGCCTCGCCTTTGGCTTGAGTTCACATATTGATCGCCGCATCGGCCATGCCTAGTCCGTGGATGGGTACGGCATTGCTAGCCAGCCCTCTTCAACAACTGGCTGGCCAGCTCGATGCAATCAACCGGCCAATATAGTTCAGGCCTTGGATGCGTGACCTTTGGGTTTCCCTCGTGCGGTCGGCAGGAAAGTATCGTTTCACGCCACCGGCTGGGAATTGCGCACTCCCCATGAATCGCACCGAGCAGCGCTCCGGCAATCGCCGCGTTCGTATCCGTATCGCCACCGTTTGAGACGGTGCTCACGACGCCGTCCTCCAAGGAATTCGAATGCAGCAATTGAAAAATGGCATTCTGAAATGCGATCAGGACCCAGCCCTGTTGATTCACGAAGTCCTTTGGCGGTTCCTTTTCGGCGGCGGTGATTGCATCACGAATGCTGGGATCGACACCAAGCTCATCGGACCATTTTCTGATCGCCTGATAAACATCTCGAGGCGTCGGGCCTTCGGCAATCGAGTAGGATAGCGCGCGAGTAAAGAGATTGTTGATCTGCCGGCACACAGGATTCGGATGTGTGATGATGGCGTCCTGTTCCGCCCACAACCCAACCTGTTCGGTTGAAAACTGAGATCCAAATATGCCGAGAGGTGACACACGCATGAGCGCACCGTTGGCTTGGCTTTGGTGATCAGGCTCATAGCGAATTCCATTATATACCGTCCGGCCAATGTCGAAAGGCTTGGATGCCAGCCAGTCTTCATAGGCACGTCGGGCTGCGTCCTGAGCATATATTCCTTCTGCGACAATCGATCTGGCCAAAGCCAGCGCCATCTCGGAGTCATCGGTTGGTTGACCGGCAATGGTGTTCCAAGCGCCACCATCATGAATTTCGCGAACGCCATGGGGATATTTTTGGCGTATTTCTTGAGGCGTCTGAAATTCCACCAGCGAGCCAAGTGCATCCCCTGCCAGTTGACCGAGAATACACCCGATTGCCCGGGACACCGTTGTATTATTTATGATTCTCATGCAGCCTCTGGCAAGTAGTGAAGCGCTTTGATGCAATCGCGCTGTGATGCGAGTGGCGCAACCCGCTAAGCAACGATACTAATCCGCGCAGGTTTCCGCTAGTCGTGGCGATGTTCGAGCGGCCGCAATCGGCGCAAAACAAAAGCCCTCATCCCCGACTGTCTTCAAGGCCGGAATTGTGTCATGACCCATCGACCACAGGCACAACAGCTCCAGGTGCGGCATTAACATGAAGAAGATCGGTTTCCTCTCGTTCGGGCATTGGACGCCCTCGCCTCAATCGCAGACGCGCTCGGCAGGCGACGCGCTGCTGCAATCGATCGACCTTGCCGTCGCGGCCGAGGAACTCGGTGCCGACGGGGCGTATTTTCGGGTGCATCATTTCGCCCGCCAGTTGGCCGCGCCCTTCCCGCTGCTATCAGCGGTCGGCGCAAGAACCAGCCGGATCGAGATCGGCACCGCCGTCATCGACATGCGCTACGAAAACCCGCTCTACATGGCCGAGGATGCCGGTGCCGCCGATCTCATCGCCGGCGGCAGGCTGCAGCTCGGCATCAGCCGCGGCTCGCCCGAGCAGGTGATCGATGGCTGGCGCCATTTCGGCTATGGCCCGCCCGAAGGCCAGAGCGAGGCCGACATGGCGCGGCGCCACGCCGAAGTCTTCCTCGAAGTGCTGCGCGGCGAAGGTTTTGCCAAACCCAATCCGCGGCCGATGTTTCCCAATCCGCCCGGCCTGCTGCGCCTCGAGCCGCATTCCGAGGGCTTGCGCGAGCGGATTTGGTGGGGCGCAAGCTCCAATGCCACCGCCGTCTGGGCGGCCAAGCTCGGCATGAACCTGCAGAGCTCGACCCTGAAGGACGACGAGACGGGAGAGCCGTTCCACGTCCAGCAGGCCGACCAGATCCGCGCCTACCGCGAGGCCTGGAAGGCAGCCGGTCACACGCGCCAGCCGCGCGTCTCGGTCAGCCGCAGCATCTTCGCACTGGTCGACGACCGCGACCGCGCCTATTTCGGCTACGGCAACGACGAGGGCGACAAGATCGGCTTCATCGACGAGAAGACCCGGGCGATCTTCGGCCGCAGCTATGCCGCAGAGCCCGATGCGCTGATCAAGCAGCTCGCCGAAGACGAGGCGATTGCCGAGGCCGACACGCTGCTGCTCACCGTCCCCAACCAACTCGGCGTCGCCTATAACGCCCATGTCATCGAGGCGATCCTGACCCACGTCGCCCCGGCGCTCGGCTGGCGCTGACGCCCGCCATGTCAAACCCGCGGATATCGCGCACGGAACTCACGGGGACTGCAGCCCTCGCGTTCGTGAAAGATACGCGAAAAATAAAATGGATCGTCCAGGCCGATCATGGCGGCAATCGTTTCGATCTTTTCGTCGGTCGTTGCCAACAGCTGTTTGGCATGATCCATGCGCGCCCGGAGCTGAAATGCTTTGGGAGACAATCCGGTTTGAAGCGTGAACCGCCGGCGCAACGTGGCCGGCGACATGTCGTGCTCGGCGGCAAAGGCAGCGAGATCGAGCGGCTGCATCGCCCGCCGCCTGAGCGTTTCGACGATATCGGCCATGTCAGGCCCTACCTGGCGCCGATCGGTCGCGCCGCTTGCCTGTCTGGCCGCTGCGATGACGATGTGATGCAGCGTCAGTGCCGCCGAAGCCTGCCCAAGATTGGTATCGTCAAGCAGACCGGCATGAAGCTTGCCGAAGAGCCGCGCCAGCTCATCGAGATGATGCAGCGCCACGACAGGATGGCGCTCGGCAATGATCCTCAGCCTCACGAAATCCCGCGTGAAGGATCCTTCGAAAAGCGCCCAGCGCTCGTCCCAGCCGCCTTCGTCGGGAGCGTAGGAATGCACACGGTTGGGAAACAGCCAGAACAGAGCAGGCCCACTCAGGCTGAGGTGGCCGCTGGCCTGGGTTTCCAGCCAGCCCTGCCCGCGCTCGACCAGCACGACGGCGAAACTCGGGAGTTTTCGGTCGGTCACCGCATGGCGGGCATGCTGCCTGCCGCTGCCTGTGACCGCCAGTCCGCCGGCCGCGTCGAGCGGCGTTCTATAAATTGCCTCGGCGTCTCTCATGGTGAGCGAAAAGTCCAGCTATCCATTTCATCCATGTCGGTTATGCCTGCAGATCAGCTAATTAATCGCAAATCAACTCAGACCGGGGAAGGCTGAAATGTCGGTTGCCGCCAAAACCACGCAGTCAGGAAGGCCGGATTTTCCCCTTGCCGCCCACGGCAGGACCTTGCCTGCGGAACGGACGGGCTGGCTCAGGCCGACCGACTCCGCCATCGGTGTCGACGCCATCCGCCGCCGTTACCAGAATGATGGCTATGTCTGGCTGAAAGGTCTTCTGCCGCGGACCGACGTCATCGACTTCCGCGGCTGGGTGTTCGAACGCCTCGCAGTGACGGGACTGGTCGAGCCCGGCAGCGATTTTTCAGAAGGGATCGCGTCGGCCACCGGCCTCGACTGGAGCCTGGCGAACCGCCGCCTGATGTCGCTTGTCCGCTCCGCCGCCTATGAAGGCTTTTGCGCGCAACCGCCGCTCACCCGCTTCATGGACGAATTTCTGCAGGGCATCTCCTATCTGCACAAGCGCAAGATCATGCGTTTCACCCAGCCGGCATCGGCGACGGCCACACCTGCCCATTACGATCTCGTCTATCTCCGCGGCGGCACCAGCCGCCTGGTGACGGCCTGGATCCCGATCGGCGATATCCCGGCCGAGATGGGCGGCCTCGTCTACCTCGAAGGCTCGCACGCGCTGGGCGTCAAGATGGAGGCCGAGTTCCAGGCCGCAAGCGGCGATCTTTCGCCTGAAGAGCGGATCAGCGCCTATAACAGCCATATGACCGAAGGCGGCTGGGTCTCAAAGGATCTCCCCGATATGGCGGAGCGTTTCGACACCCGCTGGCTCGCCGCCGATTATGAGGCCGGTGACGTGGTGCTCCACTCGCCCTACATGATCCACGCTTCGACCACCAACCAGGACCGCGGCCGGCGGCTCCGCCTCTCCACCGACATCAGATATCAGAATGTCGACGACGAGATCGACGCCCGATGGAACAACCATTGGAGCCTCGGCGATATGCTGTAGCCTGTTCCAACACCTCAGTTGCGAAGTGTCGGGACCTTACTGGCGCGGTGAGCGTTGATGGTCCGAGCCTTGAATCGGTTGCATGACTGACCGACTTATGGCTGGGACCGAAACGCTCGAGTTGCCTGATGCCGCGCACGAACCTGAACGATATCCTGATCTTCATGGCCGTCGTCGATGCCGGAAGCTTTATTGCCGGCGGCCAGGCCATGGGCCTGTCCCGCTCGGCGGCGGGAAAGGCCGTCATCCGCCTGGAAGAGCGGCTCGGCACACGTCTGCTCAACCGCACGACGAGAACGCTGGGCCTGACCGATGAGGGACGGGTCTTCTACGAGCGCGGCCTGCAGATCCTCGCATCGGTCGACGAGGCGGAAGCGAGCGTGGGAGGCCAGAGCGGCATGCCGCGCGGCGTTCTCAGGCTCACCCTCCCCGATGCCTTCGGACGGCTCGTCGTCCTGCCGCTGCTGGAAAAATATCTTCGGACCTGGCCCGACATCCAGGTGGAGATGAGCTTCACCGATCGTCTCGCCGACATCATCGAGGAAGGCTTCGATCTGGCGATCCGGATCGGCGCAGCGGCGTCGGACTCCCGGCTGGTCTCGCGCGTGATTGCCTCCTACAGGACGCGCCTCTGCGCCTCGCCCTCCTATCTCGCCGCGCGCGGCGAGCCGCGCGATATCGATGATCTCGCAGCCCACGACTGCCTGATTTTCACCAGCCGCAACCAGAGGCAGGGCTGGCGTTTTCGCGGGAAGGGCAGTTCCTGGATCAAGGCGCAGGGGCGCAGCCGCCTGAGGCTTGACAGCGGCGAGGCGATCCGCGACGCTGCCCGGGCGGGATTGGGCATCGCGCTCCTGCCCGATTTCCTCATCGCCGGCGATCTCGCCGCCGGGCATCTTCGGCAGGTCCTGCCCGAGCTGGAAGCCGATGACACCAAGATCGTCACGCTTTATCCCGACAAGCGCCTGCTGGAACCGCGCATCCACCGTTTTATCGATCTGTTGGTCGAGGCGCTGGGGCAAGAGAGATCGGGCGCGCGCTCATCGCCTTGATACGGAAGCACCGGCATCGGCAACCGATCTGTCGAAACCGCGGAAACTTTTCAGGCCAAGGGGAAGGAGGGTTGCGGCGAGATAGGCAAACCCGGTGAGCAGCAGCGCCGCGGCAAGACCGATGGTGCTGATCAGCGCGCCGCCGACGAGGCCGCCGAAAGGAATGAGGGCGAAGCAAAGAGCGGCGTTCATTGAGGTGACGCGGCCGGTCAGCGGCTTGGGGATGCGCTCGAAGATCACCGCCGAGAGGATTGGGTTGAGGAAGCCCGAGGCGAATCCCGCGATGGCCAGGGTCGTAAAGACAAGGCCCAGCGGCGCATCCAGCGCAGCAACGAGAAAACGCGGAAAACCGGTCAACAGAAACGCCACGGTATAGACCATCAGGCGCGGCATGCGTTCGCCGATTGCTGCGGCAATCGCCGCACCTACGATCGATGCGCCGGCGAATGCCGCAAACATCGCCCCCAGCAATTCCGGACCATGGCCGGAATCGCGTGTCCAGACAGGCAGCAGCACGGCATGATAGGCCTGGTCCAGCAGATTGGTGATCGCCACCATGGCGACGATGCTGACGAGCACCGTATCGCCGCGAAGAAAGCGCCAGCCTTCCCGGAGATCGCCGAGATAGGAAGTCTTTTTAGCCGGTCGGGCGCCGGGTGCGCCGGATAGCTCGGGCGCGCGCATCATCCCGGGGATGCCGACTGCGACGATCAGCGCGGCGGCGACAAAGGTGGCGGCATTGACGAGCAGCGCCTGGCCCGGGCCGATCAGCCCGATCAGCGCGCCGGCGCCGGCGGCACCCGCCGTCGAGGCCAGCCGCTCGATGGCGCTGGCGACGCCGGTCACCCGTTCGAGCGGCACGTTCGCGAGCCTGGCGATATTGGGAACCATTGCCTGCTTGGCGGCGTCGGAAGGCCCACGCAGCACGCCCATGGCAAAGACAACGGGCAGCAGCACCGGCATGCCGAGCAGGCCGAAAAAGTCGAGCAGCGGCACCAGCCCTACCACGGCCACCGACGCGGTATCGCAGATGATGGCGATGCGCCTGGCGCCGACGCGGTCGATCAGCGGCCCGCCGAGCGCCTTGGCGACGACATAGGGCAGCATCTCCATCATCGCCGTCAGCCCTGTCAGGACGGGGCTGCCCGTCGTGCTCAGCACCAGCCAGGGAATAGCGATCGTCGATAGCCGCGTGCCGGAAAGCGAACACGTCTCGGCAGCGGCGAGCGCCAGGAAAGGCCCGCCCCTCCTCACGGCTCATCCTCCCCCTCGCGATGCGGAAGACGGCCCGGATAGGGAAAGGCGTGCAGCATCACACAGAACGGAACCATGCCGGGACCGAGAGACGCCGCCTCGCCCAGCGGCGGGGCGGCCCGCATCGCCTCCAGGATCACGTCGGTCAGCCGCTTCGTCAGAGCCTCGGCCTGATCAGCCGTCATCGGAATAATGATGTCGTCGGCTGCCGTCGCCTTGCGCCACTCGGCCGGCAGTTCGGCATATTCCTCCAGCGCCTGCTGCATCTGGCCGACCTGCAGCGAAAGTGCCGCCTGATTGAAGGCGAGGTCGAGATCGAGCCCCTCCCCTTCGGCTTCGCTTGGCGGCACCGAGGTCAGCTCATGGCTGGCGCGCCACCAGCGGTCGCGACGCGAGGCATGCGGCGCCTCCTCGATGAAGCCGTATTGGGCAAGCTGGCGCAGATGATAGCTCGTCGCGCCGCTGTTCAGGCCGAGCCGCGCGGCGAGCTGCGTTGCCGTGGCAGGCCCGTCGATCCTGAGCATGCCGAGCATGCGCAACCGGACGGGATGGGCCAGCGCCTTCAGCGCGGTCGGGTCGGGCACGACCCGGCTGACGGTACGGGAGGCGGCGGCATCTGGTTTCGGCTGCGGATGTTTCATGAGCTAAGCATATAATCGCAAACATATCTTTGCAAAGATTTATTTGCGAAGATAGTGGAGCGCCGAAAGACGCTTGAAAACCAGGCTTATGATCTAGCCAAGCAGGATCACGCCCCCCTAAGACCGTCACCGAATCCGCATGAAAAGGAGGGCAAGGGATGGCTGAGGAAGCGCAAAAAAAATCGGCACGTGGTATATCGACCCCGACGCCGAAGACAGGATGGCCGATGGCCATGCGCCGATCTGGCGCCACCTGATCGACCTCATGCTCGAGCGAGACCTGACCGACAAGAGCGTGCTCGATTTCGGCTGCAATCAAGGCGGCCTGCTGCGGCATCTCTATGCGATCCGCCCCTTCCGCAAGGCGCTCGGCATCGACATCGCCGAAACCTCGATCGCCAAAGCCGAGACGCTGAAAGGCAATCTGCCGATCCAGCATCAGGTCGGCGGCAGGCTGGACGGCTGGAGCGAAGAATTCGATCTCGCCCTCAGCCACGAGGTCATCTACCTCGTCCCCGATATCGACGCCCACGCCGCCGATATCAGGCGGGCGCTGAAATCCGGCGGCGTCTATTATGCGGTGACGGGATGCCATACGGACAACCCGCTCTGGCCGAAATGGCGCGAACTGGTCGCCAACCGCACCAACACCGTCGTTCAGGACCGGTCGATCTCCGACTACGGCCGCGCCTTCGAAAAAGCCGGCTTCGAGGTCTCTGCCCGCAAGCTCGAATATGGCGGCTTCATCCCCTTCGTGGCGGACGGCTGGACGCCGGATTTTGCCGATGCGCTGAACTATTATACCCAGACGAAAATCGTCTTCAGGCTGGTAAAGCGCTGAGTTCCGGTGTCGCCCAAGGCTGAAGCTTCGTCAGCTCGACGTCAAAATGCGGCGGACTATCAGGCGCAACCTGGACAAAGCGGCCCCTGACGCGGAAGATCTCCTGGATCAGCCCGCGTTCGGCAAGCTCGCGCGGGACGCCGTCAAATCTCAGCTGGCCTTTTTCCAGTAGCGAGATGCGGTCGCTGACGGCGATGGCCTGGTTGATGTCATGGATCGCCATGACGACGGTCACGCCCTTTTCCCGGCTCAGCCGATGCACCAGGTCGAGCACTTCGACCTGGTAGCCGATATCGAGGAAGGAGGTCGGCTCGTCGAGCAGCAGGATCTCCGCTTCCTGGGCGAGAGCCGCCGAAATCCAGGCCCTTTGCCGCTCACCGCCGGACAATTCGCTGAGGCTGCGATCGGCAAGCCCGGCAAGGCCGGTGCTTTCGAGCGCCCATTCGATGGCTTTCTCGTCGCCGCTGCCATAAGAGCGGAACAGGCCGACGTGTGGATAACGGCCCTGCCGGACGAGCTGGGCGACGGTCATTTCATCCGGGGCAGCCGGCTGCTGCGGCAGGAAGGCGAGCTGCTTTGCCAGCATCCGGCGCGACATCGAGGCGACGGCAACACCGCCCAGTGACGTCGTGCCCGTCGAAGGCTTGATCAGGCCCGCCAGCGCATGCAGCGCCGTGCTTTTGCCCGAGCCGTTCGGGCCGATCAGCGCCCGGATCTCGCCTTTTTCGAGCGAAAGCCTGAAACCATCGAGGGCCTTTCGCTGGCCGTACATCACCGAGAGGTCGGAGCAGGACAATGGCATTTCGGCCTCACATGGTTTTGCGCAGCAGCGCGAGCAGAAGCGGCACGCCGAAAACCGCCGTGACCACGCCGATCGGGATTTCCTCGGCCTGCCCGAGCAGCCGGCCGATGAGATCGCCAAGCGTGACGATGACGGCGCCGAGCACGATCGTTAGAACAAGCGACAGCGTGAAATTCGGCCCCGCCAGGAAACGGGCGAGATGCGGCACGATGAGGCCGACGAAAACAACAGGCCCGACAGCGCCGACGGCGCTCGCCGCAAGCGCTGAGGACACGATCAGCACGAGCGAGAACTGTCTTTTATAGGCAAGACCGAAGGATCGGGCGACGGGCGCATCGAACTGCAGCAGCATCAGCGGCCGGTAGAGGACCGGCAGCGTGACGAGCCCCGCGATCGTGAATGGCAGCAGGAAGAGCGCGTGATCCCAGCTGCGGGCGTAAAGGCTGCCCGACAGCCATTCGAGAATGATCTCGATACGGGCCGATCCCCATCCGGCGATGAGGCCGATCGCCACCGCATGCAGCACCGCACCGACAGCGACGCCGCAAAGCGTAATGCGCAGGGCGCTGAGGCCGAGACGGAAGGCCAGCAGATAGATGACGCCGCCGGCAAGCAGGCCGCCGGCAAGCCCCGCTGTCGGCAGCCAGGCGACCGGCAGTTCGGCCAGCGTGTTCGAACCGGGCTCGAAGATATAGACGGTGAACAGCAGGAAGATCGTCACCGACAGCGTCGCCCCCTGCGACACGCCCATCAGCGACGGATCGGCCAGCGGATTGCGGGTGATGGTCTGCAGCAGATATCCCGCCAGCGAAAAATGGATGCCGGCCAGAATGCCGGTGGCGATGCGCGGCAGCCGGATATCGAGAATGATCAGTCGCGCTTCCACCGAGCCGCCGCCGGTCAAAACGGCTACGACATCGGCCATCGGAATATCAGCAACGCCGAGGAAGATCGCTGCCGCAAGCGACAGAACGCCCAATACGGCCAGCGCCGCCGCCATCCAGGGCGTTGCCGCGCGCGTCGGTAGCGATGCCGGAGCGTTCATCGCGTCTCACCCGCAAGGCTCAGCCGCCCGCGCTGGACGAGGTAGATGAAGACGGGACCGCCGATAAGCGCGGTGACGATGCCGACCGGCAGCTCGCGCGGGATGGCGATGCTGCGCGCGAGAAGATCGCTGACCGTGACGATCAGCGCGCCGAGCGCAGCGCTCAATCCGATCTCCCATCCGGTGCCGCGCGGCTTGAGCAGCCGGGCGATGTGGGGAGCGGCGAGACCGACGAAGGCGACCGGTCCGGCCACCGGCGCAACGCCTGCGACCGGGATGACGGCGAGAATGAGGATCAGCGGCTTCCACAGGCTAAGCTGCAGGCCCATGCCGGCCGCCGCATGGTCGCTCAGCATGAACATGCCGATGATGCGCCGGAGCAGGAGCGCGCCGACGACGCCGGCGATCGTCCAGGGCAGCATATAGAAGAGATGCGACCAGCTGCGCCCCTGGAAACCACCCGCCAGCCAGAACAGCAGCGATGCCGATTGCGGGCCGGTCCGCAGCAGCACATAGGTGGTGATCGCACCGAGGAACAGCGAGACGCTGACGCCGCCGAGCGCAAGCTGCAGCGGCCGCCCCTGCCCGCCGCGCGACACCCAGAATGTCACCGCGGCTGCCGCAAGCCCGCCCGCAAGGCCGATAAAGGGATAATAAGCTGGCGATATCAACGGCATGAAGACGAAACAGCAGACGATCGGCGCAACCGCCCCTGAAGTCACGCCAGTGATGCCGGGATCGGCCAGCGGATTGCGTGTCAGCGTCTGCAGCACATAACCGGAGACCGCTAGCCCCGCCCCGCCAGCTGCCGCCGTCAGGCTGCGCGGCAGGCGCAGCGTCCAGACGAGGATGGAGTCGATCTTGCCGTCGGGCGACAGCAGCACGCGCATGGCCGTCTCGATCGACAGCGTCTTGGCGCCGACCAGCAATCCGAGCATCACCGCCAGCAGGGCGGCGATGATGATGAGCCGTATGGCCAGGGACGATTGCCGGGGGCTCATCGCAGGGCTTGTCCTGAGCTTAATTCTGCAGGTCGGCCGGGATCAGCTTGGCGGCTTCCGCCTTGACGTCTACGGCCGGGAACGTGTCGGGATAGAGATAGTGCGCGGCCTCGCGCAGCACGATTTCGCGGGCGATCGGGCCGTTGGTTTCGACCCACTGGTCGCCGACATAGAAGACCCGGTCGTTCTTGACAGCCGACAGCTGCGACCAGATCGGATTGCTCTCATGCGGGCGATCCGGGCCGGAATCGTAGACGAAAATGACCTCGGGGTCCTTTTCCAGCATGGTTTCGAGGCTGAGATCGATGCCGAACTCGCCGCCCGGGCTCTTCGGCCCCGGAATATTGTCGCCGCCGATCGCGGCGACGATCGAGGCCGAGGTGTTTTCCGTATGGAAAGCGAAAGGGGTCGCTCCGCCCCACATGATCAGGAAGCGCGGATGAACATCCCTGGGCGCATTGGCGGCGAACTCCGCCAGATGCTTGCGGAAATCGGCATTCAGCTGCTCACCGCGCTCGGGCTTGCCGAGCAGCTTCGAAAGGGCGGCGGTTTCGCTGTAGCTCTCTTCGAGCAGCTCCATATTGTAGGCGACATAGGGCGCGATGTTCTGAAGTTGCGCCGCGTTGCCGACGGTATAGCGGCGGATCGCGATGATCAGGTCCGGCTTGGCTTCGGAGAGAAGTTCGAGATTGGGCTTGGCACGCTGGCCGATCTGCTTCATCCCGGCCGTCAAGCCGAGCAGGAAGTCCGGCTCGCGGCCAGCCGTCATATAGGTGCTGGCAACCGGCTTGATGCCGAGCGCCAGCGCGACGTCATCGGCGAAATAGGAAATCGAGGCAATGCGCTTCGGCTGCGCCGGGACGTCGACGATGACGCCGCGGTCGTCGACGATCGAGACCTTTTTGTCTTCAGCATGCGCCGCCCCCGCTGCCAGCATGGCGGACAGCCCCAGGACGGAGAAAAATCTACGTGCGTATCGAGTCATGTCTGAAAACTCCCCTCTCATGCGCAGAGGCTTTAGCCAAAAAAGCGGAGTTTCACAATCATGATTCTTTTGCGCGTTTTCTGAGAAGCACCCTCTTGGGCTCAATCCTCCCGCAAGGTGAAGACCGCGCAAGGATCGGCAATGCCACGCAGGCTGTGCTCTCCGAGCTGCGTCAGCGTCGTCGCCGTGTTCGCCGCCACCGCGCCGGAGATCAGCACAGTTCGGCCGAGCGGTTTGCAGAGCCCTTCCAGGCGGCTGACCAGATTGACCGCCGGGCCGATGGCGGTGAAATCCAGCCGGTCGGCCGCGCCGATATTGCCCCAGAGGATCTCGCCGAAATGCAGCGCCGCCCCGAACGGCAGCGCCGCCAGCCCCTGCGCCTGGCGCAGCTGATCAAGATGAACCATGCCGGCACGGCTGGCGGCGACCGCCCGCAATGCTGCCTCACAGGCCTCACGGTCCCCCTGTGCCCCGGCCGCCGCAGCCGTGACCGGAAAGATCGCCAGCACACCGTCGCCGATGAATTTCAGCACCTCGCCGCCGAAGGCATGCACGGCGCCGGCGACGCGGTCGAAATAGGCGTCGAGGGTCGCGATCATCGCGTGCGGTTCGGTCGTCTCGGACAGCGCGGTGAAGTCGCGCAGATCGGCACAGAGAAGAGCGGCGCGGATGGTCTCGCCGGTGCCGCGGGCAAGAACGCCGGCCTGCACCCGGGCCGCACTGCGCCGGCCGAGATAGGCCTCGAGCAGCGCGGACCGCGCCTCCCGCGCAGCGAGCGCGGCGAGCGGTGCTGCAGCAAAACGCGCGACCTCGCGCAGCAGGCCGATTTCGGCCGGGCCGAATGCGCTACGCCCTGCCCCGCCGGCTCCCCCCGCCCAGCCGAGCAGCGGGCCGTCCGACGCCTGATTATCCCTTGCAGGCCCGATCCTCTCCTCCCACACCGGCCCGAGCCCGGCCAGCCACTCGCGCCCGGCCTCGTTCTGCGGAGCCGCAGCAAAGGCCAGCGCCTCCATGACGGCCCCGGTCTCGGCCCGCCACAGCCAGGTGCGCCGCGCGATGATCGGATGCGGCACCGAGAGCGTCAGCGCGCCGCCCGAAAGCGGCAGGCCGTTCGCCAGCAGCCGTCGCCCGAGCTCGGCCAGAAACCGTTCGGGACCGGGCGAGGCCGCGGCCTCGTCAACCAGCCAGGCAAGGGGAGACGGCAGATCCATGCCCTAACATGACATCGCTCCGGGACATCAGCAAGAACGCCTCCCGCGGCCCTCTTTAGGTCGGGAATTCCATCACGGCGCAAAACAGAAAATAACACTTTAAACTTGCGCAGTTTTGCTTTCATTATGCGCCGTTCATCATCGTGTGATTGAGGGGTACGATGGGCACGATATTCTGGCCGAAAGATCCGCTGGATGGCAATGACATGACGCTGCTGACGTCGATCCTTCGGCGGTGGTGCGAAAGATATCAGGTCGAGCTGACCGCAGAGGAGAGCAGCCGCAAGGCGAAGGAACTCGTCGAATGGTATGAATTCGGCGTCAAGGATCCTGTCGAACTCGAAGAACTGATCGACAGCCAACACTGGCGCGTCAGCACGGTCTGACGCCAAGGCGCCGAAGAAACGTCGATAAAAAGGGCCGGCGAAGATTGCGCCGGCCCCATCGATCTGTCTCTGACTGCGAGCTTAATAGTCATCCCGCCAGCGGCGGCGATACTCGCCGCGCCGCTCATCGCGCCAGCGCGGACCATCCCAATCCCGGTGGCGCCGCTCCCAGCCCCAGCGGGGCGGACCGCCGTAGAAGGCCACCGGCGGCGGGCGTCGCCAGTTTCGCCGGCATTCGCCCCAGCGGGTCAGATGCCAGCCGCGGCCGCACGCATAGTCGACCTTTGTAACATCGCTTGTGACATTGCTCTGGACATTGATTGTCCCCATCGGCATCGCCTCAGCTGTGCCGATCGAAAGGCTGCCAGCGAGCAAGGCAGCCGCGATAGAAAGTGCCTTCATCGGAAACTCCATTTCATCCAGCCGCCCTCACCCTAGGGCGGCCAAATTGAACTGGAGATGAACTGCGCGTTCATGTTTGCGGGCAAAAAAGAAGCGCTTTCGGACGGCCGATCGGAGCGCCGGCCAGCCGTTTTCCCGCAACGGCAACCGCTTCGGGACAAGCCTCCGGCCGGCAAAAACCGTTCATGTCCTGCCGGAAAATGAGTCGGGACCCGGGTCACGCCCGGCGGCGACCTCGATCAGCCGCCCGAGGTAATGCGCCCAGCCTTCCGCATGGCCGGCGCATTGATCGGCGCTCGGCAGGCCGCTATGGGTGAGCCGCAGCAGTGTTCCGCCTCCCTGCTCGATCAGGTCAATCTCGACCAGGCTCGACCCCGGCGGCACCACCTCGCTACCGTCCCAGCCGAAGCTGTAGGCAAGGCGATGAACCGGCACCACTTCGCGAAACGAGCCGCGCGCAAAGCGGGCGCCGGTGACGTTGACGAGATAGAGCCCGCCCGGCTGCGGCTCGACCTCAGCTTCCGTTCCCATCCAGCGCAGGATCTTTTCCGGGTCGGTCATCAACGCAAACACTGCGGCCGGCGGCGCCGCGATATGCGCCTCGCGGTGAACGACGAGGGGCTCTTGCATATCTCTCTCCCATGGTTTGCTATGGTCTTCCCTCGCCTTGCGCGGGAACGGCGCGCTGCTGTTTTGACGGGGTGTCCTCATCGGAAGCATGTAGGCAAACGTGCACATTCAGCAAGGGCGATGGAGACATTGCCTCCGACGCTGGCTCGTCACCGTGCCCTTCGCGTGCGCCCAATGCACTCGCTCCTGTCGTCGCTCGCCCCCTCAACTGCCTTGCCCTTCGGGCCACTCGCGCCATTCCCATTCCCACACCACAATGAAAGCATTTCACCCTATTGCCAGCCGGCCACCTTCCCCCTATTGTCCCCGCCGTTCTCAGGGCGGGGTGAAAGTCCCTACCGGCGGTATGCAGTTTCGATTGCGAGCCCGCGAGCGCCTTCTAAGGAAGGGTCAGCAGATCAGGTGAGATGCCTGAGCCGACGGTCATAGTCCGGATGAAAGAGAACGCGCGTTCCCACCGCCCTTGCGGCTGTCGGGGACGTTCGTGATCGCCTTGGGTGATGTGTCTGTTCGCCAAAGGAGATTACCATGACACCCACCCGCTACGCCTTTATCAAAGCCAGCTGGCACGCCGACATCGTCGACCGCGCCCTTGACGGCTTCTATCAGCTCGTGCCGCCCGAGCAGGTCGATGTGTTCGATGTTCCCGGCGCATTCGAGATGCCGCTGCTTTCCCGTGATCTTGCCGCAACCGGGCGCTATGGCGCCGTCGTTGCTGCCGCTTTCGTCGTTGACGGCGGAATATACCGCCACGAATTCGTCGCCCAGGCCGTGGTCGACGGGCTGATGCGCGCCGGCATGGATACCGGCGTGCCGGTGCTGTCGGTTTCGCTGACGCCGCATCAGTATCAGGAAACCGAGCACCATAAGCAGATCTACCGCGCGCACTTCATCGAGAAAGGGCGGGAGGCCGCAAAAGCCGCGCTCACCATCGGGAAGACACGCGCCGCTCTTGCCGCGTAAGGCGGTTCCTCCGAACCGAGGCGGCGGGACCGATCCCGCCGTCTTCATCAGGTCAACGCCGACAGAATAATTGATTCGACGCCCCCGCCGCGCTGTGGTCCACTCCACCCCGACATGTATCGCCATTCTTAATGCATCCAGAACCCCAAGGAGCTGAAGATGAGCAATGCAATGCGCAGTGAACCCCCTATCGCAAATCCGAAAACACGGCCGGTCGACACCAAGCTCGAAGTGGTCGTCATCCCCGTTTCCGACGTCGACCGCGCCAAACGTTTTTACGACGGGCTCGGCTGGCGGCTCGACGCCGATTTCGCCAATGATGCCGATTTCCGGGTGATCCAGTTTACTCCGCCCGGCTCCGGCTGCGCGATCATATTCGGCAAGAATATAACCGCCGCAGAACCCGGCTCCGCCCAGGGGCTCTACCTCGTCGTCTCCGACATCGAGGCCGCCCGCCGCGACCTCATCGCCCGCGGCGTCGAGGTCAGCGACGTGTTTCATGACGCATCGGGCGTCTATGCCGGCAAGGACGACCCCTATCTCTTCGGACGGCTGAGGATTGCCGGCCGCGATCCCGATCACCGCAGCTATCGCTCCTTCGCCTCGTTCAAGGATCCCGACGGCAATGGCTGGCTGTTCCAGGAAGTCACGGAGCGCCTGCCCGGACGCATCGACGCCGACGAGACAGCCTTTGCAACGTCGAGCGATCTTGCATCAGCGCTGCGCCGCGCGGCCACCGCCCACGGCGAACACGAAAAGCGCAACGGCGGCAAGCACGACGAGAACTGGCCGGACTGGTACGCCGAATACATGGTCAGCGAACGGGCCGGCCGGGAGCTGCCGTTATAGATGGCGGTAGAGGGACGCAGACGCTCGTCGCGTCTGTGTTCCCTCTTAATAATGATGCAGTCCGCTTGCCTTTCGCTTGCCGCTCAAGGCGAGGCGAAGGACAATGGAGGACGTGCCGTGTGGCCCCCTCATCTGCCTGCCGGCATCTTCTCCCCGAGGGGAGAAGCGGAATCGCGGCAGCGCCTCGCCTCCCTTGAAACCTCGGCTTGCGAATGAAGGTCGTCCGGCCTACCCCCTTCTCCCCAGCGGGGGTCCGAAGGACGGGGCGAGACCCGTGGCTCGACCCAGGTCGATGCCGGCAGGCAGATGAGGGGGCCACACGGCACGTCTTTCATTGTCTCTCGCTTCACCCCGAGCGAAAGTGATGGCAAAAAAACCCGTCACCGCTCGAAAAAATCCCGCCACTGTTTCTCGCCAACCAGGCAATCCGTCACGGGCGCATCCCCCGCTATCTCCCGCACCGTCGCCGGCGGCGAAAGGCCGCTGATCTCCAGCACCAGCTTGCGGCGCACGGCGACGGCGAAATCCTCGATCTTGTGGACCGGCAGCACGAAGGCGCCGGGGCCGCCGATGACGCAATCGGCGTAATATTTGTCGAGCCCGTCGGGCGCATCGGAAGGCCGCAGCATGATGGCGAGGCCGTTGATGACCATGCCCGCTTCCACCGCCCTGTCGCGGGCTGGCGTCACGGGATTGCCGGAATTGTTCGGGCCGTCGCCGGAGACGTCGATCACCTCCCGCCGACCCCGGAAGGGACCAGCGATGATCATGCTGGCGCCTTGGGCGATGGCGGTGGAGATCGAGGTGCGCCGCTGCGTGGCGATCGGCCGGGCTTCGAGCTTGCCGGCAAAGGCGATCGCGTCCTCTTCCGTTTCGATCACCTGCCAGTCGATCACCGAATCCTGGACGACATAGCCTGCCCATTCGAAATAGCTGATAGCGATGCGGCCGGTCAGGCCGCCCTTCACCGCATCGATGAATTCCTTATGCTTGAGCGCCTCGACATACCCCTCGCGCTGAATGCCGATCTCCTCGAAATCCATCGACCGCGAGGTGTCGACGGCAAGCACGAGGCTGACGTCGACCTCGTTCGCGCCTGCCTGCGCGATCGGGGTGAGGCCAGAAAGACCCATGAGCACCGCAACTGTCGTCAGCATCGGTCAATCCCCGAGCCATCCAAGCCCGGCAACTCTAGCACACCTTGATCGAGGAAGGACGCACCGCCACGCGCGCGGCTTCAATTTTCGGTGATGAAATTGCTCAATGCAGCGGAAGCCACAAGGGGGTTTTCCATGCTTTCAGCGCGTCGAGGAAGACCTGCAGCCTGGCGGGCATGAAGCGGCGTGTGGGATAGACGGCATGGACGAAAATTGCCTCGGACGACCAGTCGGGCAGCAGCCGGATGAGTTCGCCGCTTCTGATCTTATCGTCGCAATAGGTGGAAGGCAGCAGACCGATGCCATGTCCACGGTAGGTGAAGGCGCTCACCGCTTCGAAATCGCGGCTCGAGACCGGCCCCGAAACCTGCTGGCGGACCAGCGTGCCACCGCTGACAAGCTGCCATTCCGCTTCGCCGTTGCGGCCGTTCAAGAGCACGCACTGATGCTCTTTCAGGTCATCGGGCCTTGATGGAAGCGTCCTGCCCTTCAGATAGTCCGGCGCGGCGACCAGATAGCGCACGCTTTTCCCGAGCCGCTGCGCGACGATCGAGGAATCCTGGAGTTCGCCGAAACGGATGCCGAGGTCGATATTCTCGGCGATCAGATCAAGGAACAGGTTGGTGACGAAGAGATCGACGTGGATCTCAGGATAGGCCTTCAGGAAGGCCGAGACGAATTCATAGAAGACCTCCTGTCCAAAGATGACAGGCACCGAAATCTTCAGGAGACCTTCCGGCTTTCGCTGCCTTTCGGTCAGCGCCTGCTCGGCATCGAGAAGATGGGCGAGCGGCTCGCTGCACCTGTCGTAGTAAGCCCGGCCCTGTGCGGTGAGGTTGAGCTTTCGGGTGGTTCTCTGGATGAGCGTCACACCGAGCTGCTCTTCCAGCGAGGTCACTTTCCGGCTGACGGTCGAGACCGGCATGGCGAGCGAATGGGCGGCGCGGCTGAAGCTGCCATACTGCGCCACCCTCACGAAAACCGCGATGTCGTTCAGGTCTGCCATGCAGCCATTTTTGCATGTGTGCAAAAGAGAATCCAGATATTTCCATCTAATCGAAGAATAGGGTTTTCGCCATATTCACTTGGCGAAAACGATCACAATCCGATGGAGGCGCATTCGCAGCAGCCCCATCCCGAGCGACCCCGCCTTCGTGAGGCCCGCGTTGCCCGGCCAAACTATGGAGTTCAACATGACTACTGGAAAGACTGTCATCGTCACGGGCGCCTCCCAGGGTATCGGAGCCGGGCTCGTCAACGCCTTCATCGAGCGGGGCTATAACGTCGTCGCCACCTCGCGTCAGGTCAGCGCCTCGGACGCCTTGCAGGCGTCGGACCGACTGGCACTCGTCGACGGCGACATCGGCGACGCCGAAACCGCCGCGCGGGTGGCGCAGACGGCAATCGACCGGTTCGGCGCGATCGACGCGCTGGTCAATAATGCCGGGATTTTCTTGGCCAAGCCGTTCGTCGATTTCACGATGACCGACTTCAGGCAGCTGTCCTCGACCAATCTCGAAGGCTTCATTCACCTGACCCAACTGGTCGTCAGGCAGATGCTCGCCCAGAAATCCGGCGGCAGCGTCGTCAGCATCACCACACCATTGACGGATCATCCGATCGCCGGTTTCTCCGCCTCGGTGTCGATGATGACGAAGGGCGGCATCAACGCCATCTCCAAGAACCTGGCGATGGAATATGCGAACGAGGGAATCCGATTCAATACGGTGGCTCCCGGCGTCGTCGACACGCCTTTGCACAAGGACAATCCCAAGGCTTTCCTCAGCACGCTGTCGCCGATGCCGGGCATTTCGAACGTCGGGGAAATCGCCGATGCGGTCGTCTTCCTGACCGAAGCTTCGCGCGTAACCGGGGAGGTGCTGCACGTCGACGGCGGCGCGCATCTGGGCAAATGGTAAACCACCCGCAAGCGCAGGCAGCCGGCGCAGAACGACGGCTGCAGGAACTTGGCATCACGCTTCCCCCGCCGCCGACACCCCTGGGGGCCTATGTCGAGGCGGTGAGGACCGGCAACCTGGTCTTCTTCAGCGGCATGTTGCCAGTCATCAACCGCCAGCCGCGCTTTGTCGGCCGCTTGGGCGGCGCGCTGACAGCCGAAGACGGCCGGAAGGCTGCTGAAACGGCGACGCTCAGCGCATTGGCGGCCGCCAAGGACTATCTCGGCTCGCTGGACAGGGTCGTCGGGATCGTCAAGCTTGGCGTCTACATTGCCACCGAAGGCGAGTTCCGCGACCACCCGAAGGTCGCGGACGGAGCGTCAGAAATCCTGCTCCAGGTCTTCGGCGAGGAAAAACTCTCCGGCCGCGTCGTTCTAGGCGTCGCCAGCCTGCCGCTCGGCGTGCCAATCGAACTCGAGCTCGTTCTTCAGGTCGAAGATTAAAAAATGCAGGGCGCGCTTCGGCGCGCCCTGCATTCTTGGCTTAGCTTACCCTCAGCCCGATCAGGGTGCTTCACCACACACCTTCACATCGCCACCAACAGCAGCACGTAAGCAATGACACTCACCATCAGGCCGCGAAATGCAAAGGTAACGCAGCGGTATTTGCTGCGGGCGATGGCGGAGAGGATATTGGCGTTTTCCAGATATTGGTCGAAGAGGTAGCGTTCGTCGCGCCTGAGTGCCGCGTCGAAGAACAGGTCGCGGTGGTTGTGCCAGGCGCCCCAGAACAGCGAAGTCGAGCTATCGAGACGGCGCGGCAGCACGACGAGGATCGCCGACAGAATGGAAAAGACCGAGGCTGCGGCAAGCAGGCCCGAGAACAGCATGTTGCCTGACGTGCCGGCGACATAACGGGCCGGGTTGAAAACTGCCCTCACCTCGCTGGAGCTCACCAGGAAGGCCAGCATGAATGTAAAGATATAGGCGGCCTTTTGATCGGATATCTTGATCTGATCATAGAATATATCATTGATTTTCTTGATATGGTCGAAATACTCGACGCCGATATCCGCGCTCGACGGCTGACTTAGCATAACCTCAGTTGCAGTTTCGAATTCGCTCACGTGAATACTCCACCCTCAAGTGTTTCCCTGATATTACACTTGGCGGCGAAAGCAAGAACACGTGTGCAACATGCTTGACTTTTCCACGCTACACGGACAAACGGGATGTGGGGATGGGGTCTGGGTCATGCGGGGTTATTCCAAGAACATCTGTCGCGCGGGGATGGCGCTGGCGCTTGCTCTGCCCGGTTTCGGGCCGTCGGCGATGGCCGAGCCGGTGCAACGTGCAACACCGGTCGCCGGTTCGGTCATCGCCCGCAAGGCAGGCGAAGAGGTCCGTTTCATCGACGTGTCGAACTGGCGTGTCGTCGATATCAATCAGGATCTCCTGACCGGGGACGTGCTGCGCACCAATGCCAACGGCCAGCTCGCCATCGTCTTTTCCGATCACACCCAGGTTCGCCTCGGCCGCAATTCCTCGCTGCAGGTCAAGAAAATGGCGGCCACCGGCGACACCACACTGGAGTTGCAATCGGGAACGATCTGGGCGCGCGCCGAGCGCGGCGGCCAGGGATTGACAGTCGAGACCCCTGCGGCAGCAGCCGCCATCCGCGGCACGGACTGGACGATGACCGTCGACGGCTCCAGGACCTCGATGATCGTGCTGGAAGGGCGCGTGGCGCTCAGCAACCCGCAGGGCAGCGTCGAGGTGAACGAGGGCGAAGGCGCGGTCGCCACCATCGGCCAGGCACCGCACAAGCTCATCAGCGTCAATCCTGATGATCGCGAACAGATGCTCTTCTATCTGGACCTGCGCGACGGCTTCAGCCTGATGCCGACCTCGCCGCTGCGGGCCGACCGCATGGCGACCGAACGGCGCCGCCTGCTGGCGCTGCCGCCGGAGCGCCGCAGCATCGAAGACTGGCTGGAACTTGCCGAAGTGCAGAGCGCCTTCGACGGGCGGCAAGCCGCAGCGGCAACGTTGCAGAACATTCGCGGCCGGAAGCTGACACTCGCCCAGCAGGCCCGCGTCGACCTGCTCGATGCCACCATCGCCGGCTCGGAAAAACGCTATGGCGATGCCGCCAGGCTCTTCCAGAAGGCGCTGCCGCATCTCGACCCGACACGCCGCAACATGGCGCAATATGGCGGCTATTTTTCCCGTTCGCTGGCTGACCCCGCCCATGCCGAACCGCCGCCGGCCAACACCACCGGCCCCTATGGCGCGATCATGCAGGCCTACACGACGGGATTTCTGGAAAACCCGCGTGCAGCCCTCGAAATTATCAAAAAAGCGGAACAGCGCTATCCCGATGACCCGACCTTGCCGGCGGTCCGCGCCCAGCTGGCGCAGCTCACCGATGACCGCGAGCAGATGAAGGAAGCGATAGAACGCTCGCTGGTGCTCGACCCTGATCATCCGATGGCGTTGTCGGCCCGCGCCAGTTACAGGGCGGCCTACGAAAGTGACATCAAAGGCGCGCTTGACGATCTGAACCGCGCCATCGAGCTTGCCCCCGGCGCGTCCGGCACACTGAATTCGCTCGGCTTGCTGGAGAGTTCGCGCGATGCCGATGGCGAGGCGGAAAAGGCTTTCAAGAAGGCGATCGAGCTCGATCCGCAGGATCCGCTGCTGCACGCCAATCTGGCGATGCTCTATCTCGATCAGTCGCGCATGAAGGAAGCCAAGCGCGAGATCGATACCGCGATCGCGCTCGATCCGTCCTTCGACATCGCCCTGCTTGTCCGCGGCCGCTACTACCTGCAACGCGGCGAGAGGGACAAGGCGATGCAAGACCTGCTCGCCGCCAGCACCGCCAATCCGGCACACTCGCAATCGCAGCTGATGCTCGCCGCCGCCCATTACGAAAAGGGCGACCGGCTTCCCGCGGAGCAGGCGCTCGAAAATGCCGATCGGCTCGATAAAAACGATCCCGTCATTTCCGCCTTCCGCACCGCCGTCGATATCGACGATTACGACGCCGACGGCGCAATCCGCAACGCCCAAGAGTTTCTCCGCCGATCCCGAGCGCGTGGGGGCGATTACAGCGGCCTCGGCGCCAATGCGAGCGCTGGTTCGACGCTCAACAACGCTTTTCGTCTGCAGGGCCTGGACGCCTGGGGCCGCTATTACGGCGATGCGGCATTCGACCCCTTTAAAGGCACCGGTTATGTCGACCAGTCGATCAAGGGCAGCATCTTTCCTTACGTGAACGCGACGAGCTTCAGCGATGACAATGTCATCCAGTACCGCGGCAACGCGTCGAGCTACTCATCCTTCATCCAGGGCCTGCTGCTCTCTCCGCATATGCTGTCGGGCCGTTCGCGCTCGGCATCGCTGTTCGATGTGCCCTTTATCGAAGGCTCGCTCGGCGGCGGCATCAACAGCATCGACGGCCACAGCCGCCGCATCGGCGAAGCCGATATCCAGGGCTATTCAAACGAGACGATCCCGATCAGCTTCTATGGCAACCTGACCTGGGAGGAGCTGGCGCTCGATCGCGACTACCGGGATTTCGGCGGCGTCCAGACGGACAACAAGCTGTTGAGCGCCAACGGTTACCTGACCGCGACCGTCACGCCCGACGATCGCGTGGTGGCCTTCGTCAACCATGGCAAGAATGATGGAACACTGAGCGCATTATCCTCAAACACCGGGTTCATGGAACTCGTGGCCGGTATTCCTTTTCCGCTGCCGCTCTACACAACAGAGGAAACCGCACGCGAAAGCACATATGCCGGCCTCGGCTGGAGCCACACGTTTGCGTATGAAAACGTGCTGAATGGAGCACTGCTTTATTCAGGAAGCAAGTCGAAGACGAGCAGCGCGCTTGATGTCGACCTCGACCCGCTGTTTATCCGCGCCGGGGTTCCCTTCATCATTCCCTTTACCAATGTCACTCAGGAGACCGAATCCAAAACCTATATCGGCGCTCTCAGCCATTCCATAGGCGCCGGACCTTTGACATTGCGCTACGGCATCGAAGGCGGCTGGATGGACGTCAGCAGCACGGTCGATACGACGCTCCTGGGCTTTACAGCTCCTCCCGATCACACCGAGAACACCATCGATATCGGCCGCGCCTATGTCGATGTGCTGCATGAGATCACGCCCGACCTCAAGGGCGAATATGCCTTGTTCGCCACGCGCCTTGAGGGCGACGGCATCGACATCAGCCGGCTGGAGCCGCGTTTCGGCCTCGCCTGGGCGCCGATTCAAAATCACTGGCTGCGGGCCGCCTTCATGCGTCAGAGTTTCGATGCGGCCGTTCCGACGCTTGCCCCGATCGGCATACTCGGCCTGCAGGCCAACCAGTTTTCCGCCAACCCGCAGGGCTATACGGATACGGTCGCCCTGCAATGGGACGCCGAATGGACCGACCGCTTCTTCACTTCGGTCGAATACCAGCATCAGGAACTGCACGATTTCTCCGTCGATTTTCCGCTGATCTCGCTTCCCTCCGATACCAGCCTGCCGATTTCGCGCGGCAGCATCGATCGCGCTGCCGTCACCGCCAACGTCGCGCTCGGCAACGGGTTCGGTCTTTCGGCCACCTATGCCTATATGGATTCGGAGAACAGGGACCCGCTCGAGCCGATCTATGGCGGCCCCCTTCCCTTCATACCGCAGAATTCAGGGCAGATTGCGCTGACCTGGGTCAACGAAGCCAAGGTCAAGGCAACAGTTGCCGCCAACTATGTCGGCGAGCGCGACGGCGATCGCTTCGGCACCAAGCTCGACGATTACTGGAGCCTCGACGCCCACCTCGTCTGGGAACCCTTCGACAAGCGCATGGAGTTCGAGGCCGCCGCCTATAACCTGCTCGACGACGATTTCGAGGTCACGCCCGGCGTGCCCGGCTGGGGCCGCGCCTTCAAGGGCACGCTCAAAGTCCGCTTCTGATGCGCACACAGGACAAGCCACGGCAGGCCGGGCTTGATGGCGGCCAAGTGGTAAGCCGCCGCCTCCGGCTGCTGGTGCTGTCGCTCGCCGTGCTGATTGCCATTTCGCTGCTGTCACGCCTGCCCGCCTGGTCGCTGCTGGAACTCAGAAGCTTCGACTATCTCTCGACCGTCGACGACCCGCGTCCGCCGCCGGGCGGACCCGTCATCGTCGCGATCGACGAGCCCTCGCTCGCCGATATCAACGCGCAATGGCCCTGGCCGCGCAGCCTGCATGCCGAGCTCGTCAGCCAGTTGCGTGCAGCCGGCGCCCGCGTCATCGGCCTCGACATCATCATGGCCGAACCCTCCAACCCCGGCAATGACGCGGCGATCGCCAAGGCCGTCGGTCCCGACACCGTGCTTGCCGGCGACGAAACGCTGATCGAAACACCGCAGGCCTCGCAGCTGATCCGCGCCACGCCGCTGCCGGCGTTGACGCAAGCGGGTGCGGTGACCGGCATCGCCTCGATCGATCTCAGCGGCGACGGCATCTTCCGCCGCATTCCGGGCTATGAGGACGGCTTTGCCGCCATGCTCGCCAAGGCCTCGGGCGCGGAGTCGGAGATCCTGCCGGCCGGCCGGCTGATCCAGTCCTTCGGCCCGGCCCGCAGCTACCCGACAGTCTCCTATTACCAGGCGCTCGACCCGGAGAATCTGCTGCCGCCGGGTTATTTCAAGGATCGCGTCGTCCTCGTCGGCCTCAGCCTGCAGAATGCGCCCGCCATCGACAAGGGTGGCGTCGACGCCTTCGCGACACCCTATACGGTTCACACCGGCAAGCTCGTCCCCGGCGTCGAAATCCAGGCGACGATTTACGACAATATCCGCTACGGCCTGTCGATCCGCGACGCACGCCTGCCGGCGGTCGCCGCCTGCATCCTGATCTCGGTGCTGCTGGCCGCCGCGACCGTCTGGCGCTCGACGGGATGGCTGACGATCGTGACCAGTGCGGCGGCTCTCCTTGCCTTCGCGGCCGTCAGCTTTGCAGGCATCCGGCTTGCCCATGTCTTCGTTTCGCCGCTCGGGCCCACGGTCGCCTATATCGCGGTCGCCTTCGGCCAGGCCGCCTTCGACTATGCGGAAGAGCGCCGCAACAAGCGCCAGATCATCCGCGCCTTCGCCCAATATATCTCGCCCGATCTCGTCCGGCGCCTGTCGAACGACCCCTCGCAGCTGAAGCTCGGCGGCGAGCGGCGCACGCTCTCCGTGCTGTTTTCCGATGTGCGGGGCTTCACCACCATCGCAGAAACGCTGAAGGATGATCCGGAGCAGCTGACCGGTCTGATCAACCGGCTGCTGACGCCACTCTCCGACGTGGTGATGGACCACGGCGGCACGATCGACAAATATATGGGCGACTGCATCATGGCCTTCTGGAATGCGCCGCTCGACGATCCCGACCACGCCCTCCACGCCGTGCGCGCCTCGCTCGCCATGCAGGCGGCGATTTCGCGGCTGAACAATCAGCTGGAGCGGGAAGCGGCGACACGCGGCAGCAAGCCGCACGTGCTGAAGATGGGCGTCGGCATCAACACCGGCGAATGCATCGTCGGCAATATGGGCTCGACCCGCCGCTTCGACTATTCCTGCCTCGGCGACAGCGTCAACCTCGCCTCGCGCCTCGAAGGCGCCTCGAAAAATTACGGCGTGGCGCTGCTGCTCGGCGAAGAAACCGCAAGACAAGTCGCCGCCAACTACACGGTGATCGAACTCGACCGCATCATCGTCAAGGGCCGCACCGTGCCCTCGCCCGTCTTCACCGTCGTGCACAAGGCCGATGCGAAAGCGCTGACCAACCACCAGGCTTTCATCGAGGCGAAATATGCCGGCACGCTCGCCCCGTCCGATCCGACCTTCGATAAGCTGGCTGCGGATATACCGGAGCTTGCCGGCTATTATGCGATGGTGCGGGATGCACTGACAGAAGGCGGGGAATGATTGTCATGCGTAGGGAACCTATGCTACCGGCGGCCACTTTCGGCTCTTCGCGGACATCAACGTCGCCGCTAAAAGCCCTTAGTGAAATTTGGAACCGGCACCATGCAGCAGACCATTACACTCAATGTTGGGCCGCATCTTTCCGATGATCAATGGAAAACGATCGGGGAGGTTTACCGCAGCATGGACGGTTGGGTCGAAGGTACCCAAATGCCCTGTTGGTACGGCGAAGAAGAGTATGCTGATTACATTACAGCATCAGCCGAACCAAGCGGCCTTATCCTCGAAGGCAATGTGGAGCCCGGTCTGTGGACGGGTTGGATATCAGTGATTTGTGCAAGGCTGACAATGACACTCGGGTTTCCGGTACATGATGCCACCATGTAGATGTAGCGCTCACCACCATATCCGAGTTTGGCCCGAAGCTGTCATTGTGGGGATTACAGTTTGGTTTCGTCCAGGTGCTGTGGTAGGCGGTTAGCAGGGGCCGCTTACTTTGTTCGCCACTCGCCAAGCCAAGGACTTTTCCACGCGAGCGATCTCGATCCTCGACGCTTTGCCTTTCTCAAGTATCAGCATAGCCGGTGTTGAACCATATGCACATGCTCTTCGAAGAGCCTCGAGAACAGGGCCATTTATGAGCAGATAATCACCCAGATCAACACAGTTAGGTTCGCCTGTGTCAATCAGATTGCCGTAAGAATCACACCGCTCAGTGTAGTGAAAATTGTTTGCTGCAGCTGAAAGCCGATTAACGGCAGCGGTCGCGCTGAACATGTCCCGGAAGAGACATGTGATAAGAAAGATACAGCCGACGAGCACGCTGACCCTGTAAAGGCCAAGAGCAAGACTAGGGTTGGCTTCATCATCCTGCATTATGTGCGCCTCGGCTTTGGGGCAGACGTAGAATACGATGGATACTATCGGCTTTGAAGATGATCGCAATGTCCGCTATTGGCGCACCGCGGTCGCCCGCATTCTTCTGACACCAGATCCCATTACTGACAAACACAGGAAGCGACGCGTGCCAGAATTCAGCTGTTGGTTTTGCGGCGAAACCATAGAAGAAGATGATGTAAAAGCCGTCCATATCGAAGTGTCCAACCTCTGGTTTGTCGGAGAAGATCAACCGACCCAAACACTCTGGGCTCATTCCGAATGCGCGAAAACAAAACTCAGTCATATGTACAGGTTTGATCCCGATGATCTCATCAACCCGCAATAAATAAACGCCGCGCGTTGCTCTTGTGGAAAGGCGCATTGGCAAGGGCCTGACGGCAGATGCGGCCATCCCGGCTGCGGCTCAGAATCCGCCGAGCACGGAGCCTAACGATCCGCAGGCCGCAGCCTTGCAATTTCAGGGGCAACGACTGCGATGAACAGTCCGGGATCGCCGAGCGCCCTCGCAGAGAGCATCGCGCCATGGACGGAAGCCATCAGCATTTGCGCCTGCTCTTCCGGCCGCCGGTCCAGCCGGAACAGGCCTTGCTCGACGCCTGCCTGCAGCACGGAGGTCAGCCATGCCGCCAGCCCCTGGAAATGGGCGCGGACGCGTGAGGCGACCTCGTCCGGCAGCATCTGCACTTCGCTCGCCAGCATCGCGCAGACGCAGAAAGGCTGCGAGGCATCGCGAATGCATGTGTGCCAATAGTTGATGTAGAGATGCAATTGGTCGGCGGGGCTTGCAGCCTGCTCGCGCAGCGACTGCAAACCCGCCTCCGCCTGCTTGACGTAACGATCCACCAGCACCGAAGCCAGCTCCGCCTTTGTCGGAAAATGATGGTGGATGCTGGCCTTCCTGATGCCGATCGCAGCCGAGATGTCGGCATAACTGAAGCCGTTGTAGCCGCCCGCCACGATGAGCGACTGGGCGATGTCGAGAATTTTGTCGGACGTCGAAGCCGTTGATTTCATGGCGCCGCCTACCTTCTGGTAGGCAGATTGTCAAGTCTTTCGCTGCATCGCCGGTATCAAAAGAAGGTGTGCGACCGCGGCGTTGACTCCACTTTTTGATCTACCTACTAGTAGGCAGACAATCACGAAGGAACCTGCCGATGCCAACTCAATCTTCCCTCCAGTTAGACTGGTTGAGATCCTATTATTTCACGCGCGCCGCCTTCTCGGTGATCTGGATTGCCGCCGCCATTCTCCTTGCCGGGCAGCCACGCGCGGCGGCCTTTCTGCTGGTGGTCTATCCCCTGTGGGATGCGCTGGCCAATCTGGTCGACGCCCGGGTCAATGGCGGCCTGCAGGCCAACCCGTCCCAGACGTTGAACGTCGCCGTCAGCACCGTCACGGCGCTCGCCGTCGCCATTGCGCTTGGCTACAGCAACTACGCGGTGCTGGCCGTGTTCGGGACTTGGGCGATCCTCTCGGGCCTGTTACAGCTCTATACCGGCGTAAGGCGCTGGCGCATCTACGGCGCCCAATGGGTCATGATCCTGAGCGGCGCGCAATCGGCCCTTGCCGGGGGCTACATGATCAGCCAGTCCTCTGCCGCCGCCGCGCCGACGATCCTCGATATCGTGCCCTATGCCGGGTTCGGCGCCTTCTACTTCCTGCTGTCATCGATCTGGGTTGTCGTCGCAGCCCGTCGCAAGGCACATGCATAGGCGCTGCCGGTCGGCGCGGCGGCGATCTGAAGTATTGCTGCCGCCGCTCATTCCCATGCTCCCAGCGGAGTTTTGCGGGAGACGCCCGCCGTCTTTCGCGCTATGAAGAATGGTCAGAATTCCCGCCCATAGACCCCGAGGTCACTTCCATGACTTTGAAAGTTCTCTTCATTGGCGGCACCGGCCAGATCTCCTATCCATGCGTCGAGCGTGCCGTTGCCGAGGGTCATCATGTCAGCGTCTACAATCGCGGCTTGAGAAGTGCTGCCTTGCCCGCGGGGGTGACCTCGATCGTCGGCGAATTGGGATCGAACACCTATGCGGATCGCGCCAAGGCCAATTATGACGTCGTCTGCCAATTCATCGCCTTCACCCCGGATCAAGTGGAGCGCGACATCGCGCTGTTCTCGGGCAATTGCGGCCAGTATATTTTCATCTCTTCGGCCTCCGTCTATGAAAAGCCGCCGCGTCACTACGTGATCACCGAGGAGACGCCGGCGATCAATCCCTACTGGCCTTACAGCCAGGCCAAGATCGCCTGCGAAGACCTGCTCAAAAAGGCCGGCAACCTCGCCTGGACGATCGTCCGCCCCAGCCACACCGTCCGCACCGGCCTGCCGATCATGATGGGCGACAGCGATGTCATGGCGAGACGCATGCTGGACGGTGAACCCATCATCGTAGCGGGCGACGGCCACACGCCCTGGACGCTGACCCGCTCAATCGATTTCGCCGGGCCTTTCGTCGGGCTTTTCGGCAAACGAGCCGCGCTCAACGATATTTTCCACATCACCTCCGATCGCGCGCATATCTGGGACGATATCCAAAAGACGATCGCAAGATTGCTGGGCGCCGAAGTGAAGATCGTCCACGTGCCGACGGACACGCTGATCCGGTACAATCCGGAATGGGCAGGCCCGCTGCTCGGCGACAAGGCCTGGACGGCGATCTTCGATAATTCGAAGGTCAAGCGCGTCGCGGGCGACTTCACCTGCGCCGAGAGCCTCGATGAAATCCTGGCCGAGCCGATCATGCACCTCAAGCAGCGTCTGGCCACAAGCCGTCCGCCGAGGGGTGAACTCGATGCTCTGATCGACAGGATCTGCGCGGCCCAAGGCGCACTCGGCTAGGATCAGGCTCCTGAGCGCTTGCGCCTGGCAGCCTGGTTATTCCAGGCGCCGTGCCTCCAGCGGCGCGTCCTGCCTGAAGCCTTCGAAATAGCGGCCGCCATGCAAGGCAAGCTCGCCGTCGGCGAAAGCCAGCAATCTCGCACCCTCGCCGCCAGCCGCCAGCCTGAAGGCCGCGTCGAATTCCGCCGCCAGTTGCGCATCGAGCCTGCCGATAAGACGCGGCGCCCACTTTCCGCGACCGGTCCATTCGCCGCGTCCGAGGAGAATGAGATCGGCGAGCTTCTGATAGAGTTGCGCGGCGATCGCCGCGATTTCTTCGGGCGGGCGCGTCCCACGCAGATCGGCAAGATCGGTGACCTGATAGCGCAGCATATCGTAGCGCGCCCCGGCAAGCGGTTGCGGCCCTGCAGCCAGCATTGCCGCCGCCTTAGCCTGCACGAGATGCGCGCGCTTGATATCCGGTCCCACTACGCGACCCGTGGCGACCATGCTGGCCATGACAGGGCAGCCGCTCTCCGCGTCGGCATGGATATAATGCGCCAGCGTCTCTTCATCGTGGACAAAGGCCTCGACCGGGAAGCCCTCATGGGTGAAGGATTCCCGCCAGGCTCGTTCCACCGACGAAAACACGACGACGAGGTCGATATCCGAAAAGGCTGTACCTTCGCCGCGCAGCAGCGAGCCGGTGGCGTAAGCGAAAGCGGCCCCGGTATAACGGTTGGCGAAGCAGCGGCGGGCGGCGGCGAGCGCCCGCTCCGCAAGAATATGTTTCTGGATATCGTCCACGATCTCGTCCTCGAATGGCCACAGACGAGCGGACATGAAAAAACCCGCTCGTTTCCGGCGGGTTGGGTCTCGGCAGCAATGAACGGAATTCAGTTCACGCGCCTGCTACCCACCGCCCAGGCGGTGGTGCTAGACATCATCGAAACTGCAAAAATCCCGTTCATACAGGCAAGGGTATCCCCTGCCGGCGGGAGCGTCAATCTGCTGAGAATGCTTCCCCGGCGCATTGTTTTCCGTCTAAGATGCCCCAAGACTCGTCAACCAGGAAGAGCCCGCTCATGTCCGATCCCGCCACTGTCATCCCGCTTCCCAAACCGGTTCTGCTGCCGGTCGAAGGCAGCGATGAGCGCTTTCCGGTGCGTCGCGTCTATTGCGTCGGGCGCAATTATGCCGACCATGCGATCGAAATGGGCCATGATCCCACCCGCGAACCTCCCTTCTTCTTCCAGAAGAATGCCGAGAACCTGCTGCCGGCAGGCAGCGCTTTTCCCTATCCGCCCCTCTCAAAGGACGTGCATTACGAGGTCGAATGCGTGCTGGCGCTGAAATCCGGCGGCGCGAATATCGAGGCCGGGCAAGCGCTCGACTGCATTTACGGCTATGCCGTCGGCATCGATTTCACCCGGCGCGACCTGCAGGGCGAGGCCAAGAAGCTCGGCCGCCCCTGGGAAGTCGCCAAAGCCTTCGAACATTCGGCCCCCGTTTCGGCCATCATACCGGCGAGCCGCCTCGGCCACCCCGGCGAAGGCCGGATCTGGCTGGAGCAGAACGGCAAGCGGGTCCAGGACGGCAATCTCAACCAGATGATCTGGAAGGTGCCGGAGATCATCGCCGAGCTGTCGAAGCTCTTTACCCTGGCGCCCGGCGATATCATCATGACGGGCACGCCCGCAGGCGTCGGCGCGGTTACCAGGGGCGACCGCATCAGTTGCGGCATCGACGGCGTCGCCACCTTATCGGTCGAGGTCGTCTGAGGAGAGAGCCATGCCCGTCTATGCGCTCGGCGGATCGACGCCGAAACTGCCCGCCGCCGGCCTCTATTGGATCGCACCGGACGCCAATATCATCGGCCAGGTCGAACTCGGCGAGAATGTCGGCGTCTGGTTCGGCGCCGTGCTGCGCGGCGACAACGAGAAGATTACCGTCGGCGAAGGCACCAATATCCAGGAAGGCGTGATGGCCCATACCGACATGGGCTTCCCGCTGACCACGGGCAAAGGCTGCACCATCGGCCACCACGCCATCCTCCACGGCTGCACGCTGGGAGACAATGTGCTGATCGGCATGGGCGCCACGATCCTGAACGGCGCCAAGATCGGCAACAATTGCCTCGTCGGTGCTAATGCGCTGGTGACCGAAGGCAAACAATTCCCCGACAATTCCCTGATTGTCGGGGCGCCTGCCCGCGCCGTGCGTCTGCTCGACGACGCCGCAATCGACGCCATCCGCCGCTCGGCGGAAAACTACGTGGCCAACTGGCAACGCTTCGCTCGCGATCTCAAGCAGATCGGCTGATCGGGCAATTGAGAAGTGGTGGCCAGTCCCTCCTGGGTGCACCTCCAGATGAGGCCGGAGAGAGGTGGCAGTCTACGGCGCAGGCGTCTTTTCAGACGCGCAAGGAAGGCTGCGGCATTTCGAATTGCTGTCGCGGCCAGGCATCCGGCTGACAGCTCCAGGCCGATCTCGTTGAAAAACCTTATTCGGCAGCTTCGAGAAACTGGCTGTTTCGTGAGGAAGAGGCAAGAGCCTGAACCCTGGCTTCCGCCTTGGCGATCAGCTGGTAGAATTCGTCCTGCGCTTCGACATCCAATTGAATGACGGCATTGACGTCATCCGGCGTATCGCAAACGCAGGCGACAGCCGAAATGGGACAGATGCCGCCGGGGTAACGCTTGCCGGTTCCGGTATAGGCGCGACGGCCCCAACGCTCGGAATAGACCGTTTCTTCCCGCTCGAGATGCAGGATCGTTCCCTTGCAGGCAGTCACAATCGCCGCCTTGCCGTAGGCGAACCAATGATAGTTCAGCTTTCGGAGAATATATTTGCCGGTGATATCTTCGCCAGCCAGTTCGGCAGGGTTTTCAATCATTCTGATCATGAAGGCTTCCCTCAACGTTTGCAGAATATCCTTCATCTCTCCTTACGCGGCAAGTCAAAAAACGCTGCTTTTGGAGGCACTTAGTCACAAAGTGTTTCCGATTCTTACATCAGGCGCGCACCAGGCGCCGGGTTGGACACACAATTCTTCGTCGAATTTACCGCTATCTGCACCCAATTTTGGCGTTGTTCGCGGTGGCGCCGGGCATCTTGGCGTCTAAACGGCGACGCCCCTTAAGAGAACTCACCCGCGCGGGGACCGGCAAGCGTCACGCGCCAACTCGTCCGCGATTGGAAATCCTGAGTGGCCAGAAACGTATAGCCCGTCGTGCGCCAGGGCCTGACCGCGCTGCTCAGATTGTCGAGCACAAAATCGCCGCCATCCGTCCGGGCAATGAGAACGACATGGTTTTGATCATGCGGCCCAATGACCACCGAAAGCGCCAGCCGGTTCGATGGAAAACCAGCCTCGACCAGGTCCTTCATCTTCTGGAGAGCGTAGTCCTCACAGTCGCCACGGCCCGCAACCGGGAGCGACCAGACATCTCCGTGGGAAGACGGACGGTCTTCTGCGGGAACAATGCGTCCGTTTACGGCACGGTTGACCTTTTGAAGAAGCGCTATGCCTGCCGTGTCGTCCCGCTGTTGCCCCGCCATCCTGCCGCACAGCCACTTGTACTTGGCGCAGGCCGCCGCGAAGCCAACGGGCGCGCCGATGCTTCGCGTCACAGGCAGCGACGACCCGGCAACAGCCTGGAAAGGCACAAGAAAACATAAAATTGCAGCAAGAGAAAAGAGGCGCTTCATAGCCGATTCTCCTTATTTCCTCGCAGACAATAACACGGCAGGAATAAAAATTTATTAAAATTTTATACTTGCGAATTTAACCTTATTGTAGGAGCGACACAGATTAACCATCGATTATTATTCACGTTAATTCATTGTTAGTATAAGAAATCTCCCCATTAACATTCGGTTAACCTTGGGAGACGGTTGAAATGATCAGCAGAGCATCGAAATTCAGCGTCGCCGTTGCTTTTCTTCTGGCAAGCAGCAGCCTGGCAACGGCAGCCCCGGCAGTCGTGAATTGCAATACCGCCGTGCGCGGCACACTCGAATACCGGCTGTGCATGCCGACGCGATCCATTCCGGCCGGCAGCAAGTTCAGCCCGAGGGATAGCGACCCCAACAGCCTGGGCACCGGCGGCGGCAAGAAGTCATCGAGCACCAGCTCGACTTCCGAGAACAGCGGTAAAGGCGGCGGTGATCAGGTTGCGGACGGCGGCGGAAACGGCACTGACGACAACGGTAGCGACGACACCGGCGACAACGGCGACAATGGTGGCGACGACACCGGCAACAATGGTGGCGACGACAACGGTCACGGCCACGGCCACGGCCATGGCCATGGCCACGACCATCATGGCGATGGCAAGGGCGGCAAAGATCATGATCATGGCAAGGGCGGCCATGGCAAAGACAACCACGGCGGCAAGGACCATGACCATCACCGCGGCGACAAAGGCGGCAAGGATCACGGACACGGCAAGGACGGCCCGGGCAAAGGCGACAAGGAAGGTCACGGCAAAGGTGGCAAGGACGGCCGTGGCAAGGGCGACAACGACGGTCCGGGCAAGGGTAGCAACGACGGTCCAGGCAAGGGCGACAGTGACGGCCCTGGAAAGAGCGATAACGGCGGCTCTGGCAAGAGTGACAATAGCGGCTCCGGCAAGAGCGACAATGGCGGCTCCGGCAAGGGCGATAATGGCGGCTCCGGCAAGGGCGACAATGGCGGCTCCGGCAAGGGCGACAATGGCGGCTCCGGCAAGAGCGACAATGGCGGCTCCGGCAAGAGCGACAATGGCGGCTCCGGCAAGGGCGACAATGGCGGCTCCGGCAAGAGCGACAATGGCGGCTCCGGCAAGAGCGACAATGGCGGCTCCGGCAAGAGCGACAATGGCGGCTCCGGCAAGGGCGATAATGGCGGCTCCGGCAAGGGCGACAATGGCGGCTCTGGAAAGAGCGACAATGGCGGCTCCGGCAAGAGCGACAATGGCGGCTCCGGCAAGAGCGACAATGGCGGCTCCGGCAAGAGCGATAATGGCGGTTCCGGCAAGGGCGATAATGGCGGCTCCGGCAAGGGCGACAATGGCGGCTCCGGCAAGAGCGATAATGGCGGCTCTGGCAAGAGCGATAACGGCGACTCTGGCAAAGGCGGTTCCGGCAAGGGCGGATCGAACTGAGCTTGCCATTACGGCAGCGTAAAAGGTGAGGCCGGTCTCCGGCCTCACCTTTCTCGGCTTCAGCGTCAATCAGCGGCCATTGCCATTCTGAAAAAGAGAAATGGCGACAAACCCGGTAGGCTTGGCTTCTCCCGGCAGATTATTCGGCAATTGTCTGGTCTACGGTATAAGGGCTATCTCCCTCCGCCAACACAAGATCTGGCGGAAAACACCCACCCCACCCTCCTGTGCTCGTCACAGGAATCCAGCGCGCCCAAGGCCTTGGGCGCGAGACACTCTTTGAAAATTAAGGAAGTCATTCACCGCGCGGACGCGCGGTGGCTGGATTCCTGTGACATCCCTCGGGCGAAGCCCGAGGCCACAGGAATGAGGGTGGAGGGAGCGGCGCTCTCCGCCAACTTTCCCCCGTCACATTTCTCCTCTGCTGCCTGTCAGCGAGATGCGACCTGCTAAAGAACGCCGCACGCCCTACGCCGCACAGGCCTCGCACAAACCGCGGATCTCGATCGTCGTCTTCTCGGGCTTGAACTTCTGCCCTCGCACCCAGCCCATCAGCCGGTGGTCGACCTCGTGGTCGTGGAACTCCATCACCTGGCCGCAGCTTTCGCAGATGGCGAAGGCGACGATGCCGTGGCTGTGGCAGTCGTCGCCCGGATGGGCGCAGGCGACGAAGGAATTGATGCTCTCCAGCCGGTGGACGACACCGTATTCGAGCAACTTTTCCAGCGCCCGGTAGACCTGCAGCGGCGCGCGAAAACCGTGATCGCGCAGCTTGTCGAGGATGGTATAGGCGCTGAGCGGCCCTTCGGCCTTTTCGAGCACTTCGAAGACCAGCGACTGGTTCTTGGTGAGTTGCGGTGTCGTCATGAGCCTTGTCCTTGCATGACTGCGCGGCGCCGCCTGAGGGGAAGCAGGCTGAGCATGAAGAGGATCAGCGCCGCGACCACGATCGAGGGACCGGAGGGCGTGTCGTAGGTGAGCGAGCCGAACAGCCCGCCGACGACGGCAGCCGCCCCGATGACCGAGGCGAGCACCGCCATGATCTCCGGCGTCGCCGAAAAGCGCCGCGCCGCAGCCGCCGGAATGATCAGCAGCGAGGTGATCAGCATGATGCCGACGATCTTCATGGCGATGGCGATTACCACGGCCATCAGAAGCATGAAGAACAGCCGCGCCCGCTCCGGCTTCAGCCCCTCGGCCTCGGCAAGCTCGGCATTGACGGTTGCCGCCAGCAGCGGCCGCCAGAGCCAGGCCATCGCCACGAGCACGAAGAGCCCTCCACCCCAGATCAGCGCGATGTCGGTCGTTGAAACAGCAAGGATGTCGCCGAACAGGAAGGCGATAAGATCGATCCGCACCCAGCTCATGAAGGCGACCATGACGAGGCCGATCGCCAATGTCGCATGCGAGAGGATGCCGAGCAGCGCATCGGCCGACAGCGCCTGGCGCTTCTGCAGGAAGAGCAGCAACACCGATACGAGAGCTGCGACGGCAAAGACGGCCAGCGTCAGATTGAGTTCGAAGAGCAGCGACAGCGCGACGCCGAGCAGCGCCGAATGGGCGATCGTATCGCCGAAATAGGCCATGCGCCGCCAGATGATGAAGCAGCCGAGCGGCCCTGTCGTCAGTGCCAGCCCGACGCCGGCGAGGATGGCGCGAACGAAGAAATCGTCAAGCATGGCGGCCCTCCCCACTGTGGGAATGAGCATGCGGGTGCTCATCTCCATGATGATCATCATGATCATGGGCGTGAGCATGGTCGTGCGCGTGACCGTCATGCGCATGATGCCCGTCCTCAGGGAAGCAATGATCGGTGACCGTGCCGTCGGCATGCTGCACCCGCCCGTCCGGCAGATGGGTATGGTCATGATGATGGCTGTAGACGGCGAGCGTCTGCGCCGCGCGGCTACCGAACAGGCGCACATATTCCGGGCTGCGGCTGACGGCTTCGGGCGTGCCGCGGCAGCAGACATGGCCGTTGAGGCAGATGACCGTGTCGGTCTCCGCCATGACGACGTGCAGATCGTGCGAGATCAGCAGGATGCCGCAGCCGCTGGCATTGCGGATCGATTTGATCAGATCGTAGAGCGCGATCTCGCCGGAGAAATCGACACCCTGCACCGGCTCGTCGAGCACCAGCAGATCGGGTTTGCGGGCAATGGCGCGCGCCATCAGCGCCCGCTGGAATTCGCCCCCGGAGAGATGCTGCACCTCGGCATTCAGCATATGGTCGATGCCGGCGGCTTCGAGCGCGGCACGCATGTCGCGTTCCGGCAAGGGCCCGGTCAGCGTCATCAGCCGGCGCACCGAAAGCGGCAGCGTCCAGTCGATCGCAAGCTTCTGCGGGACATAGCCGACCTTCAGGCCGGCCAGACGCTCCACCCTGCCCTCATTCGGCGTCAGCACACCGATCGCCGCCTTGGCGCTCGTCGATTTGCCCGAGCCGTTCGGCCCGATCAGCGTGACGATCTCGCCGCGCGAGACAGAAAATTCGACGCCGCGCACAAGCCAGCGGCCGTTGCGCAGAACGCCGACATTCTCAAGCGAAACCAGCGGTTCGCCCTTCGTATTTGCGGGAGAGAGCATCAAATTTTCCGACAGCGCTGTTGCATCCTGCTATTGCACACGTTATAGCATAACGCAATTGATGTAATAACATAACATCTGCAATTCAAGCGGAGCATCCGATGATACGCGCCCTGGGCCCAGCCCTGAAGACCTTGGCCCTTAGAATTCCGGCCGCCCTCGCCCTCCCGGCGCTGGCCGTGCCCGTCCTGCTCTTTGCCGGCACCATGCAGGCGGCCGACGCGCCCGTGGTCGTCACCTCGATCAAGCCGATCCATTCGCTGGTTGCAGCGATCATGCAGGGTGTAGGCGAACCGGAACTGATCGTCGATGGCGCCGCCTCCCCGCATACCTACAGCCTAAAGCCGTCGAATGCGCGCGCGCTCCAGGAAGCCAAGGTGATCTTCTGGACCGGCCCCGGTCTCGAGGCTTTCCTGGAAAAGCCGTTGCAGGCGCTCGGCTCGAAGGCCAGCATCGCCGAACTCGACAATGCCCCCGGCCTCGTCAAGCTGCCCTTCCGCGAAGGCGGCGCCTTCGAGCCGCATGAGGATGGCGATGAGCACCATGGCGCTTCGGCCGAAGGTGAAGACCACGATCATGCCGCCGATACCATGCACGACCATGACCATGAGCATGAGCATGGCGCCTTCGACACGCATCTCTGGCTCGACCCGATGAATGCCAAGGCGATGGCCGCCATGATCACCACGACGCTGGTCGCCGCCGATCCCGCCAATGCGCTGACCTACCAGGCCAATGCCAAGGCGCTGGACGACGAACTGACGGCGCTTGACAAGGAGATCGCCGCCACTGTCGCTCCCGTCAAGAACAAGCCGTTCATCGTCTTCCACGACGCTTACCAGTATTTCGAGCACCGCTACGGCATCCGCGTCGCCGGTTCGATCACCGTCAGCCCGGAAACCATTCCCGGTGCGGAGCGCGTTTCGGAGATCCACCGCAAGGTCGGCGAACTCGGCGCCACCTGCGTCTTTGCCGAACCGCAATTCGAGCCGCGCCTCGTCAGTGTCGTCACCGAGGGCACGAGCGCCAGGTCCGGCGTGCTCGACCCCGAAGCGGCAACGCTGAAGGCCGGCCCCGATCTCTACTTCACCCTCATGCGCGGCATCGCCGAGAGCATGAAGGATTGCCTCTCCAGCGCATGATTGTCATGCGGCACCGCAGGGAGAGCTGAGGCGGAAAGAGGCGGATGACCCCGTTCCGCCTTTTTTCGGCTCAATTTATGTAATGATATAACATTAATAAGTGAGGTTTCGTGGACAACAGACTTCCGGTCACGGTGCTCTCCGGCTTTCTCGGCGCCGGCAAGACGACGCTGCTCAATCACGTGCTCGCCAATCGCGAAGGCATGCGCGTTGCCGTCATCGTCAACGACATGAGCGAGGTGAATATCGACGCCGCGCTCGTGCGCGATGGCGGCGCCAATCTCTCTCGCACCGAGGAGCAACTGGTCGAGATGACCAACGGCTGCATCTGCTGCACGCTGCGCGACGACCTGTTGAAGGAAGTGCGCCAGCTCGCTGATCAGGGCCGCTTCGATTACCTGCTGATCGAATCCACTGGCATCGCCGAGCCCCTGCCGGTCGCCACCACCTTCGAATTCCGCGACGAGAACGGTCAGAGCCTTTCCGACATCGCGAGGCTGGATACGATGGTGACCGTCGTCGACGCCGCCAACCTGCTCGCCGATTATGCCTCCGCCGACTTCCTCGCCGACCGCGGCGAAACGGCAGGCGATGGCGATACCAGAACCATCGTCGACCTGCTGGTCGAGCAGATCGAATTCGCCGATGTCGTGGTGCTGAACAAGATCGGCAGGGCAAGCGAAGCGGAACGCGACGCCGCGCGGAAAATCATCACCGGCCTCAACCCGGATGCGCAGCTGATCGAGGCGGATTTCGGCAAGGTGGCGCTGAGAGAGGTACTCGGCACCGGCCGCTTCGATATCGACAAAGCCGAGACCCATCCGCTCTGGTACAAGGAGCTGCACGGCTTCAAGGACCATGTGCCGGAGACCGAGGAATACGGCATCCGCTCCTTCGTCTATCGCGAAAAGCGGCCCTTTCATCCGGCAAAATTGCAGGCCTTTCTCGACAGGACATGGCCCGGCGTGGTGCGCGCCAAAGGATTCTTCTGGCTGGCGACGCGCCCGCATCATGTCGGCGAGATCAGCCAGGCGGGCGCGCTCGTGCGCACCGGCAAGATGGGTCTCTGGTGGGCGGCGGTGCCGCGCGAACAATGGCCGCTGGATCAAGGCTTCCTGAACGCCCTCGGCCCCTATCTCGACCCCGTCTGGGGCGACCGCCGCCAGGAAATCGTCTTCATCGGCGCCGATCCGATGGACGAGGCTTGGATCAGGCGAGAACTCGACGCCTGTCTTGTCGAAACCGAAGCCTTCACGCCCGACCGCTGGCGCAACCTGCCCGACCCTTTCGCCAGTTGGAACAGGCAGGCGGCATGAAGGCGACGGCAATCGAATCCTACCGCTGCATCTGCACGGAATGTGAACCGCTGCCGCCGATCGACGGGCTGCATCCGTTGACGCATGAGGGGAATGGCGAGGTTGATCGAACACCAAAGGGATTGCTTGGTATTATCGCCAAGAGGATGACGGCTGCACGGCGGCAGAATTAGGCGGGGCCGCTCCCCACGCTCCCTCATCCCTGTCCTCGGGAGCCCGAGGACAGGGATGAGGGAGCGTGGGGAGAGCAACGACGCTGATCGAGACGGCGTTCTGCACCAGACGGTGTCTTCACACAAGTCACCAACGGAAGCTCTACACCCCTCCCAGAACCGGAAAGGGCGGCCAAAGCCACCCTTCCCTTGTCCCCATCAGCGACCCGCAGTGATGCTGGAGATCACACCGCTGGTGACGCCGATCAGCAGGTAGTCATTGTCGGCGCGGACCCAGCGATAGCCGCGCGGCGGGGGCGCCAGCCGGTAACGGCGGTAGTCGTTGACGTCGTGAAAGCGGCGACGCTCGCTGGCGTTGACGCGGTAGCCCTTCTTCCAGTGCGGCCGCACGACCGTTTTCTCGACGATCACCTTCTTCTGCACGACGACAGGCGGGCGGCGATAATCATCAGCGCTGGCCTGGGAGACAACCATCGGGGAGAGAAGGAAGGAAGCGGATAGGAGAGCTGCAAAAATCTTTTTCATGTCGGGCTCCTTATGTTCGGCGCAGGAGGAAACTAGGCCCGAAAAGATGAACCGAAACTGAAATTTAAATTAAACTTTCGTAATGGAATCCGAGGCCTGGGGCGCAGGGCTTATATTCCAGGTTAGACTTATGCACCTTTATGAATAACAGGGGCTGCAACCGGCAAGGCGCCCCTGAAGATCCGATTCGATTTTCGGAGGGATTGGGCGCAGATTCATTCATGGAGCATCCTTTGCGCGTCCGATCCAGCGCCCGGCGCTGTCGGATCATCGTGTGGGATCGCTCGATCTAACAGTGATGGAGGAAATCATGCCCGGCATCAGCATGCGCTACATCGTCGACGACGTCGACGCCGCCCTGGAATTCTACACGAAACATCTTGGCTTCTCAGTCGCTCTTCATCCCGCGCCCAGCTTTGCCATCCTGACAAGAGATGGTTTTCGTCTGCTCGTCAGCGGCACGACCGGTCCGGGCGGCGCGTCCCAGGCAATGCCCGACGGGCGAAAACCTGAACCCGGCGGATGGAATCGCATCCAGATCGAAGTCGCCGACTTGGAGGCGGAAGTTGCCACGCTGCGCCAGGCGGGCGCGCGTTTTCGCAACGAGATCGTGCAGGGCATTGGCGGCAAGCAGATCCTGCTCGAGGACCCGGCCGGAAACCCGATCGAACTCTTCGAAGCGCCGAAGAGATAAACGCCAGGCGCATCAATCATGCGTGCGACTGCGCATTCTTGCGTGCAGCACCAAGAAACCGCACATCTGACGACAGCCGGCATCGGCATCACCGCTGGAAGAATGGCGACCCGCGCCTTGCTACCTGTGTGCGAGCGTGTAGTTTCGGGCGAGCAGCAATTCAGAGGTAGGGAAAATATGTCCGAATCCGCGGGCGGCGTCTTCGACTATGTCGGGATACTAGCCGTGCTTCTTCTCGTCGCCGCCAACGGCTTCTTCGTCGCCGCCGAATTCGCGCTGGTTTCGGTCAGGCGCAGCCGCGTTACCGAACTTGCCGCGGCAGGCCGCATGAACGCCTCCGCCCTCCAGCGCGCCGTCGACAATCTCGATGCCAACCTTGCCGCCACCCAGCTCGGCATCACCATCTCGTCGCTGGCGCTCGGCTGGGTCGGCGAACCGGCGCTTGCCCACCTGATCGAGCCGCTGCTGTCCTGGCTGCCCGGGCAATGGGCGGCAACCGGCGCGCATACCGTCGCCATCGTCATTGCCTTCGTCATCATCACGGCACTCCACATCGTGCTCGGCGAGCTGGCGCCGAAAAGCCTGGCGCTTCAGCGCAGCGAGGCCACCTCGCTTGCCGTGGTCCGTCCGCTCGGACTCTTCCTGGTGCTGTTCAAGCCGGCGATCTTTGTTCTGAACGGCATGGGCAATCTTGTGCTCAGGGCCGTCGGCCTTCGCGCCGGAACCGGGGAATCATCGTTCCATTCACCGCAGGAACTCAAGCTGCTGGTCGCCGAAAGCCAGGAGGCCGGCCTTCTCAACCAGGTGCAGCAGCAGCTCGTCGAGCGGGTGTTCAATATCGGCGACAGGCCGATCTCCGACATCATGACCCCGCGTCTCGATATCGAATGGTTCGACGCCGACGACAGCGAGGCCGAGATCCTGAAGACCATCCGCGAATGCAGCCACGAACAATTGCTGGTCGCCCGGGGCTCGATCGACGAACCGATCGGCATGGTGTTGAAGAAGGACCTTCTCGACCAGGTTCTCGACGGCGGCAAGGTCCGGCCGATAGAGGTGATCAAGCAGCCGCTGGTGCTGCATGAGGGCACCTCGGTCGTGCGCGTGCTCGACAGTTTCAAGGCCTCACCTGTCCGCCTCGCCATCGTCATCGACGAATATGGCAGCCTGGAAGGCATCGTCACCCAGACCGACCTGCTCGAAGCCATCGCCGGCGACCTGCCGGGATCCGACGAGGAGCCCGACATCGTCGTCCGCGAGGACGGGTCGCTGCTGATCGACGCGATGATGCCGGCCTTCGACGCCTTCGAACGGCTGGGCCTGCGTGATCGCCCGGATGCCGATTTCCATACGCTTGCGGGCTTCGCGCTGCATCAGCTTCAGCACATCCCTGAAGCCGGCGAAACCTTCGTTTTCGATAGTTGGCGCTTCGAAGTGCTCGATATGGACGGCATGCGCATCGACAAGATGCTGGCGACGCGCATCTCCGCGGAAGGGGCGGAAGGCTGATGCATGTCGCCCAGGATAACGACATGCATAAAATAAGCGTTAGCTGACGGCCAGCGTCCAGAGCATTCCCGATATCGCACAGGCAAGCAGCGTGGTGATGACCGACGTCTTGAACCGGAAGATCGCGATGGCGGCGGCGGCCGACAGCGCCATTGCTGCCGGCACGGCCGATTGCAGCACGGGAATATCGAGCCGCAAGCCGCCAAGATGGACGGTCGCGACATCGGCAAACAGCGTGTGCAGGCCAAACCAGATGGCAAGGTTGAGAATGACCCCGACGACCGCCGCGGTAATTGCCGACATCGCGCCGGCGAGCGCCACATTGCCGCGCAGTTTTTCGATGAAGGGCGCGCCAAGAAAGATCCAGAGGAAACAGGGCACGAACGTCACCCAGGTCGTCAGGATCGCGGCAAGTGTGGCGGCCAGCATCGGATCGAGCGATCCGGGATTGCGATAGGCGCCCATGAAGCCGACGAACTGAAGCACCATGATCAGCGGCCCCGGCGTCGTCTCGGCCATCCCCAAACCATCGAGCATCTCGCCGGGTTTCAGCCAGCCGAAACGCTGCACGGCCTCCTGTGCGACATAGGCGAGCGCTGCATAGGCACCGCCGAAAGTGACGACCGCCATCTTGCTGAAGAACAGACCGATCTCGGTGAAAACGTCGTGTGCCCCGAAAGCCGCATAGAGGGCGGCGACGGGCACGAGCCAGAGCGCCAGCAGCAGCGCCGATATGCGCAGGGACCAACCGAGATTGGGGCGCGCATGATCGGGTATGCCCTCCCCGAGCGCGGACTCGGCATCGGACAGCACCGCACCGCTTCCGGCCTTGTGCCCACCGCCGGTTTGAAAGGCGGCCAACCCGAGCCTGCCGCCGAGGAAGCCGGCGATGGCGGCGGCAAGCACGATCAGCGGGAACGGCACATGGAAGAGGAAGATGGCGACGAAGGCGGCCGCCGCGATCGCAAGCATGACCTTATTCCTGAGCGCGCGGCTGCCGATGCGAATAACGGCCTGCACGACCACGGCAAGCACCGCCGCCTTCAACCCGAAAAACAGGCCGGCGACGATTCCGACGCTGCCATAGGCCGCGTAGATATAGCTGAGGCAGAGGATCGACAGGAATCCGGGCAGGACGAACAGCAGGCCGGCAACCAGACCGCCCAGCGTGCGGTGCATCAGCCAGCCGATATAGACGGCGAGCTGCTGCGCCTCGGGTCCGGGGAGCAGCATGCAATAGTTCAGCGCATGCAGAAAGCGGTGCTCGCCGATCCATCGCTTCTCATCGACGACGATCCGGTGCATGACGGCAATCTGGCCGGCCGGACCACCGAAGCTCAAGGCGGCGACGCGCAGCCACACCTTGAGGGCCTCGCCGAAGGAGACGCCGTGGTGATGCCCCTCGCCCGCATTTCTCTCCATCATTTTGCCCGCGGGGCCGTTGTCCGTCATCTCGGCCATCTCATGCCCTCTTCTTCGGATTGGGCCAGTTGTGGGTTTCCTCGGTCGCGTCCCGGCACCAGCGGAAGAAGGCATCATAGAGAAGCATTCCGGCTTCGAGTTGCTCCAGATCGTCGGAATACATGCGCGACAGGCCGAGCGATGCGGCAAGCAGCCCAGGCGCCTCGGGCGCGAGATCGAGCCTTGCGGTATCCGCCGCCCTGACGATCCGCGCCAGACGAAGGAGCGGCTCCGAAGCCAGGCCGAATTCCTCGACCATCACGTCGAAGGTACAGAGTTCGCCGCGATGGCTCCAGAACACCCCTTCGATATCGAAGGGCACCGCCCCGAAACGCTCGCCGACCGTTAAAACCTCGGGCGCCGGCACGAACAGGAAGACGGCGTTCGGATCGACGAAGCGCCGGATCAGCCAGGGACAGGCGATGCGGTCGATCTTCGGCCGCGCCCGCGTCACCCAGACGGTGCGTCCCTTCGCGTCGCGGCCCGGCAGCTTTTCCTCAGGCACCGCCGCTCCCCCAGCAATCCAGGCTTCGAAGCCGCCTTCGAGACTCTCGGCAGCGATCCCGGCATGGCGCAGATAGGCGGCCACACCGTGGCTGAGCTTGCTGCCTTTTTGACAGACCACAACGACGGCATCGGCATCGACGCTGCCCACCCAGGACGCGACTTCGGCATGGTCGAGCCGGACCGAGCCCGGAACCAGGCGCGGATCGAGCCCGAAGTCCTCCTGAGTGCGGACATCGATAATGCGAGGCGCACCCGGGGTTCCGATGAGGCGGCTGAGTTTGTCGGCAGAAATTTCCAGAAATGACGGCATGACGCGTCCCTCCGTTGATCGGCAATAGTGGACGCGATTCTTCAGCATGGCGCCTCGTGGGGTGATCGCAACCCCATGGCAAAATCATGCGCAAACAGACCCCATCGTGTCAAGACGGCGCTTGAAGGGAACAGAGACGCGCAGCCCATTCGGGTCGGTTGCAGCCCGAAAACCCCTGATATCAACCGCTTCCCGGCGCCCTCACGGAACAAAATGCGCACTTCCGCATTCTTCCTTCACCGAAAGAGGAGAAAGTACCATGACGTACGACCCCAATAATGCCAACGATCCAAACCGCCCGCTGAACCCTAATCTGGATCTGCGCACCACGCCGAGCGCGCGCAGCAATAATACGTGGGTTGTCTGGGTCGCTGCATTGGCCGTGATCGCTGTCGCTGCATTCGCCTATTCGCAGTGGAGCACCCCCGGCACATCCCCGGATACGACAGCCTCCACGACTCAATCAGAACCGGCGCCGGCACCGGCCAAGCCGATCGCCCCGACCGACAACAGCGCAACGCCCGCACCGGCACCAGCACCGGCCACTCCGCCGGCTGCCCCTGCCCAGCAGTAAGCGCCAAAGGAAGCCGGTCAGCACCGGCTTCCTTTTCTGCCGTGGGCTCTTGAACATCGTCAAATCGCGATTATATTAGAGACATTGAATTTGTCTCTGACGGCTGACCACGGAGGTACTGGCAGCCGTTATCGAGACAGATTGAGGAAGGGTCGGTGCGAGTTTCGCCCGGCCTTTTTTCTTGACCTCATCATCGATGAATCGAAGTCGGCGCTTGAGACCTGAGCGGCCGCGCTGATCGGCTGTTACTTCGGGATGCGATTATAGAAGGACTGGGGGTCGTACACACACTCGTAGTCGAGAAGGCAGATCTTGCCGTTGGCATCCCTGATCCTTGCCGTGTCGTACTTGTCGCCGAGATTGCACCTGGCCGGCGGATAGCGAAAGCTGCGGCCGCCAAAGCCCATGCGCACGAACACTGCTTTGTCTTTGCGGATGATCTGTGCAAGCGCCTCGCAACTATGATCCCTGGCGTTGACCTCCACCGCCTCGACGGCAAGGGCTGCGGAGGGAAACAGCAGCGCAGCCGCCAGAACAATGCTTTTCATGAAAACTCCTGAATGTGGGAGGACGTTGCGACCAAAGATCATCCCGCTCTATGGAAAATTATAGGGCGACGCGGGGTCGTAGACGCAGGCATAATCGAGAATGCACTGCTTGCCTTGAGCATCGCGGAAACTCGTGCTGGTGCGCTTGTCGCCCATGCTGCATTGCGCCGGCGGATAGCGGAAACTACGGCCGCCGAAGCCGACGCGGACAAAGACCTTTTTATTCTGACGGATGATCTGCGCAAGCTCGCCGCAGCTATACGCGCTGGCCTTGACCTCCTTCGCCCCAGCGGCAAAGGCCGGCAGCGGCAGAGACAATGCGACAATTACGATGAAGCTTCTCATGGAACCCTCGGTTTGTGAGAGGGAGATAGGGCGTGGTGGTCGATGCGGCGAGCCTTGCTGACGATATGAACGACACCGCCCGTTTATCAAACAGTTTCCGCCGGGCCTGAATATCCGGCTCAACTGCAAAATGTATCGATCTTTCGCGAAATTTGGAGATGGCGACCACGCGGAGAGATTGCGAGACAATGTCCCTTCTTATGAGACCCGCTCACGGACAACGCTGTTTTGCCGCTTGCCGCTGAAATTTCGTCGCGTCTCAGCATGCTCCGGAAACCGCACCTGTCCGTGACGGTTTAGGACGCGTTTCCTTTCAACGCTTCCACAAAACGGATCACGTCCCCGACCATGCTATCGTTCAAGATATCGTTGTGACCCACGCCATCATAAATCAACATGCGCTTGGGCTCAGGTGCGATGCGGTACAACGCCTGTCCCGACGAAAGCGGGATGCTGTCATCAAGCCGGCCATGAAGGAACAACTTCGGCTGATTTACTTTGCCTATGTTGAGGTCCGAGCGAAAGGGATCCTTGAGGAGAAGCTCGACCGGGAGGAACGGATAACGCGTCTGCGCGACCGAGAGAACCGACAGGTACGGAGAGACGAGAATGACGCCCGCAGCCGGCCGCTGCCCGGCCGTATTCACAGCGACGCCGGTGCCAAGTGACCGGCCCAGCACAACGATCTTGCTTCCGGCGCGTGCCGAAAGCCAGTCGAACGCTGCGAGACCATCTGTCAGCAGCCCGTGCTCACTGGGTGAGCCGGTCGATCCGGGATAGCCGCGATAAGAAATCGCCAGCAATCCGATGCTCCGCTCGGCCAGCGCCCGTGCGAGAAACGCGTAATTGTCGACGCGGTCACCGTTTCCGAAAAACAGGAGCACGCAGGGCTTGTCGCTGCCGCCCTGGCTGTACAATCCTTGAAGCATCTCTCCGTCCGGCGTCTTGATGTGGACCGTCTCGCCCCAACTTGTGTTCTCCGGAACAGGCGTGACGCCGGCTCCGGGATAAAGCAGGGCGCGCTGAGAAAGATAGACCAGACTGACGAACGCCATGTAGGCGATGACGGCCATCAGCGGCAAGATCAACAAGTACCTTGTAACGCTCACGAAGAATGTATCCGCCGGTTTGGCAATGTCAGAATTCTTTGCACCAACCGCAGCCCGTTGCGGCGTGGTGTGCTCAGCCGAGCAGCAAATATACGCACAAAGCGTTGCCGTAGAGAAGACGGCGCCCCCGCGAACGTCCCGAACGAGATCCCGGCGTCCCTGCCATTAAAGCCATGCCGGTCGGCTGATCGCCAGGACAGCGCCGCATCCGAACAGGTCCGAGGAACGAGCTGTCTCCGTCCATCCGTCGGCCATCGCGAGAAGTATGCGTGGAAAAGAGCGCTTATGCCATGTCGCGCGAGGGGTTTTGATGCCCTCTTTACGCGCCGCAGCCTGCACATCAAATTGAGAATTTGGTGGGTGATGTAGGGCTCGAACCTACGACCCGCTGATTAAGAGTCAGCTGCTCTACCAACTGAGCTAATCACCCGTCCGCGCTTGGCTGCGCGGTGTGACGGGGCGTATAAACAGGATCGGCAGGCTTGTCCAGCGCATCGGCGAAATTTCTTTGGTTAATCGCGAAGATTTTTCGGCATGGCTGAAATGCAGGACATAAGCCGGCAAACCGCAATCGAGTTTCGGCAAGGATTAGGCGCAGATTCAACGTGATAGAGGGCCACGCGTCTGTCGGACGCGCGGCGTTCCGATGAAATCAAAGGTCGAGCGTGCCGCTCGCCAGCCGCACGGCCTGGCCGCCGATCCGGGCATTGGAGATCGCCCCGCCGTCGACATCGATATGCAGGTGAATGAAGGATGGCCGGCCCATCTCGACGCCCTGCTCGATCATGATCGGGTGATGCCCGTCCGTCAGCCGGTCGAAATGGTGGATTGCGCCGGAAAGTGCGGCCGCCGCCGAGCCGGTGGCCGGATCTTCGACGATCCCCATGCCGCTTGCAAACATACGCGCATGGAACTTCGCCACGTGATTGACGCCGCCGCGGCAATAGACATAGGCCGAAGCAAGCGCACCCTCGACGAAGGGCACGATCTTTTCCCAAAGCTGCGGATCGAATTCCACCCGCTGCGCGGCTCCGACATCGTGCACCGGAATGAGCAGGAAGGGAACGCCGGCGCTCCAGACCGACGGCACGTGATTTTCGAAGCCGATCTCGGTCACCTTCAGCGACAGCGCATCGGCCATGCCGAGCTTGTCGAGCGGCATGATGGCCGGCTGTGATTTCCGCGGCAGGTCGAATTCGGCAAAACTCGCCTCGCCCTCCCGCAGCCGCACCGCGCAGCGCACCGGCCCGACATTTTCCTCAAGCACCGTCACGAGATCGAGCGTCGACGCGCCATGCGCCCGCTCGGCCAGCGCTACCGCCGTGCCGACCGTCGGATGGCCGGCAAACGGCAGCTCGCGCCCGGGCGTGAAGATCCTGAGCTTCGCCGCATAGGCGGGATTGCTCGAAGGCTGCACGAACACCGTCTCGGAGAGATTAATCTCTCGGGTGATCGCCTGCATCGCCTCGTCGCTGAGATCGTCTCCGTCGAAGATCACCGCCAGCGGGTTGCCCGCAAGCTTTCGATCGGTGAACACGTCATAGACGCTGTAGCTTCGCGCCACATCGGCCTCCTTGAATCGGTCATCGCGCCGCCAACCTGCCCGACCAAACGGCCGAGTGCAAGGCGCTAAGTCAGATGGATGCAAGGAGCCAAACTGGAGCCTGTCCTTCGAGGCTCCGGCCTTCGGCCTGCAAGCCTCAGTATGGGACGTTGGAGAATACCGCACTTCTCTCCAACCTCATCCGTCCCCGAAGTGGCCTCGAAGGACGAGGTTGGCCTTCCGCCCTCGTGCCTCTTACGCGCCCGCCTTGCCGAAATACCAGCTAATCACCGGCAGCATGGCGATATTATAAGGATGGGCCGAGGGGTCGGCCGAGCGGATCGCCACCGCACCGGCGATCTCCTTGTCCTCGGCGACCAGCATGTGGGCCTCGATCCGCTTCACCATCTCGGCCGCCGTCATGTCGAAGCGGAAGAGCCGCATGAGCGCTACCGTGCGTCTGGAATGGCTGGCATAGAGCTCCTGCCCTGCCACGGAATCGGAAAGGTCGAGGCCGGTCTCCTCGTGGACTTCGCGGCGCATATTGGCCTCGATGTCGCAGCGCCCGTCGACGATATCCTCCTGCTCCAGCGATCCGGCGGCGAAATAGACCTGGCCGGGATTGGCGGTATGGGCGCCCATGCGGATCGCCACCAGCGCGCCATCGGCGCTTTCGAGCACCGGATAGGCAAAGATATGCAGGCCGCCCTGGCGCTGCGGCTGCCGGCGCCACCACATGAAAGCGGAAAAGGGCGTAACATAGCCCTCGCCCGCAATCCCGTCTTCGCTGAACGACAGCCGCTGCTGGAACACCAGGCGGCCGTCGAACAGCGCCGGGTTGGCAGCGGTTTCCTTGGCCCAATTGTCGCGGATCGCCGCTTCCTCGGCGATGACGAAGGGATGGGCGCCGGGCAGCACACGCAGGTCGACGCCGGCGATCGGGAAAACCGTCGCTTCCGGCGGCCAGCCGGCGAAATCATCGGAGAAATCGCTGTTTGCAAAATTCATCTTCAAATTGGTTTTCATGTTCGCTTTCAGGGGAGATCCAGTGTCATGACGACGGGGCAGTGATCGGATGCCTTCGGCCGGTCCCAGCCAGTGCGTGGATACCGCTCCACCTCCTGGCCTGGCGGAAAGACGGTGCGGTAGGGTTGGCCGTTGCGGATAATTTCCGGCAGGCGGCCGGCATTATGGGCGGCGAGCTCCGGCGAAAGCCAGAGATAATCGAGCTGGCAGAGCCACTGCTCCTGCGGCCCGCGCGCATGATAGAGCGTCCAGCGGTCGAGGGCCGCGCGGCGGCGCACTACATTTTCGGCAAAGCCGTCATGGCTGAAAACATCGAGCGCGCTCTCGCTCTCGTCGTGATGTTCGAAACGATAGCCGGTTCGGCGTCGGCCGATGACATCGACGCGCTCCTGGTAATCGTTCATGTCGCCGCAGATGGCGAAGCTTTTCTTGCCTGCGTGACCGGCGCCGAAGCGTTCCTCGATAATGCGGCGCACGGCGCGCGCCTCGGCGCGGCGGATCGGCATCGTCGATTGCCGCCCGTCCAGCCCGTCGCGCGGATTGCCCATCGATTTGAAATGCACGACGTAGAGCAGGAACGGCCGGCCGCCGATCAGCAGATCGAGTTCCAGGCAGTCGCGCTTGAAGATCTTGTCGTCGATGCGGTTGGTGAGCGCCAGCTCCTCGTCGAAGAGATCGAGATCGCGATAGGTCGTCATCGCATGGCTTCTGACATCCTTGACCTCGATCTTCTGGCCGTCACGGGTTTCCTCGCGCATCAACACGGCGACATCGATGCCGCGGCTGTCATTGCCCTCGACCAGATATTTCTGCCGATAGCCGTTTCCGACCATGCGGAAGAGATAGCCGTATTCGAAGGCCTGAAGCGCGGCCATATTGTCGATTTCCTGCAGGCAGAGGATATCGGCATCCGCATCGGCGATCGCCAGCGCGGTCATCTGTCTCGTATCATCGGTGGCGGCGATCACCCGCGCCTGCTCGAGCTGCTGATAGACGCCCTCGCTCGACACATCGAAAAGCTTGATGACTCGGTCCTGGCGCAGCTGGTTGCGGAAGCCGGTGAAATCGAATCGGGTCAGCAGATTTTCGACGTTGAAGGTGGCGAGGCGAAGCGACATGGCGAAGGTCCGGTTGCGGGCAGTACCTTATCCGGCAATCGCACGAGTAAAAGACGGCGGGGCGAAGAAATATGCGGACAAATGCCCTCTACGCCCTAAATATGGCTGGGCGGACTTGAGGTGGCGCCGTCGTGAGGTTGGCTGTGCCCGCCATCAGGACTGCTCGACGAACTCCCATTGCTCGAACTGCCATGTAATTCACTTGGCTTAAACGTTCGAGTTTTCCATTCGCCGTCCCGTTTCTGCCGCTCTAAAGATGGGCATCCCTGAAGCACGCTCGCGGCACTCAAAAGAACGGCCGAAAGCACGAAAACGGATCGAATACGCCTTACTTGAATTGGCATGCAAATATGGTCCCTTAGTAGACTGATTATCGCGCAGTCTTTGCTTGGTCCACTGCGCTCGCAATAACTTAGCCGTTTGCCTTACATCGTGGATGGCTAGATCGAAGTCAGAAGAGATATTCAACTTTTGCACGATTCGAAAGAAGATAACCGCAATTTTCAATCTTATATTATCGAGCTTCAGCCTGGCTCACTATGAAAGTCGAGCTTTCCTCGATCAAAGCCGCCAGCCGACGCGGATCACGACACGCACCGCCTCGCCGGGCACGACAGCAACGCGGCTGAAGGCGCGCAGCGTCTGGCCGTTGCCAAGCGTGAGTTTGACGGCATAACGTTCTCCTTCGAAGAGAACGGTTTCGACAATTGCCGGAGTCCCCTCGCCGCCGATAATCACGTCTTCCGGCCGCACCAGAATATCGGCGCCATCGGTATTGGCCGCCTCTAGCGCATCCTGCAGTTCGTCCCACTCCAGATGGCGTTCGCCGCCCATCACCGGCAGCCTCAGGATCGCCCCGCGTCCGATCAGGCCGCCGACGATGCGGCCCTCCGGCCGGGCATAGATTTCGGCCGGCGGCGCCACCTGCAGCAGGCGGCCTTCAGACATGACGGCGACGTCGGTCGCGAGCGCCATCGCCTCGCTCTGGTCATGGGTGACGTAGATCATCGTCGCGCCCGAGCGCTGGTGGAACTCGCGGAAGGTTTCTTCCATCTCCTGTTTCAGGTGCCGGTCGAGATTGGCGAGCGGCTCGTCGAGCAGCACAACGTCGGGCGATGTCACCAGGCAGCGGGCGAGCGCCACGCGCTGGCGCTGGCCGCCGGAAAGGTCGGCCGGACGCCGCTCGGCGTAATCGGCAAGCCAGACGGTGGAGAGCGCCTCGCCGATCTTCGCCCGGTAAGCCTCGCCCGAAATGCCGCGTACCTTCAAGGGGTATCCGACATTGTCGGCAACACTCATATGCGGCCAGAGTGCATAGGATTGGAACACCATCGCCATGTTGCGCTTGTCAGGCGGCAGCGCCTGGGCGGCATCGGCCAGTAGCCGCTCGCCGAGATGGATCGAGCCGTCGGAGGGCGTCTCGAAACCGGCGATCATCCGCAGTACCGTCGTCTTGCCGCAACCGGAAGGCCCGAGCAGCGCCAGGAAGCCGCCCTCGCGCACATCGAGCGAGAAATCGCTGACGGCCGCTCGTCCGGTGCCGAAATCCTTGGCCAGCCGGTTGAGGATCAGTTGCGCCATGGGACCACCCCTTTCGGCAGGCGTTTCGCCAGGAGTTCAAGGAGCAGCATCATGACGACCACCATCAGGACGACGAGCACCGACAGCGCCGAGGCAAAGTCGGAGCTGCCGCTATCGTCGAGATTATAGATTGCGACACCGAGCGTCTGGGTGCCGGCCGACCAGAGCAGCGCCGAAATCGTCAGCTCGTTGCAGGCAATCAGGAAGACGAGGATGACGGAAGCGCCGGCAGCCGGCGCAATCAGCGGCACGATGATATCGAAAAGCCGCCGGAAGAAGCCGGCACCGGAAAGCCGTGCTGCCTCCTCCAGCGCCGGGTCGAGCTGGTGAAAGGCGCTGACGACCGGCTTCAGGCTGACGGCGAAAAAGGAGGAGAAATAGGCAATCAGGATGATCCAGATCGTGCCGTAGAGCGACACGTGCAGGAGCGGGATGGGTGCGGCGAAGACCAGGATGAAGGCAACAGCCATGACGATGCCGGGAAGCGAATAGGGTATCTCGATCAGGCTCGCAATGATGCGGGAAGCCGCATCCTTCCGCCGCGTCAGCATATAGGCCGCAAGCACGGTCACCACCAGGAGACAAGCGGCGGTGGCGCCCGCAAGCGAGATCGAGTTGACGAAAGCGGTGCGCGTCACCGCCTGCCGGAAGAGGATCTCCTCGAAGGCATGCAGCGACATGGTCTTGAAGTTGAGCGGCACGCCGTAGGCCGGAACCAGTGCGCCGGCGACGAGCGCGAAGAAGGGCGCGGCGAGCATGAAGAACAGGATTGCCCAGAGGACCGGCGTGAAGAGAAACCGCCAGGCGCCGAGCTCGAAGGCGGCACTCGCCCCCGACAACCCGATGACGCGGTAATCGCGGCCTCTGAGCGCCCGGTCCTGGATCATCAAGCCAGCCACCGAGATCATAGCGATGATTGCCGACAGAACGGCGACATCACCGAAGGTGCGGCTGGTGAAGGCGGAAAACTTGGTAAAGATCAGAGTCGGCAATGTGAAGATCGAGGCCGGAATGCCGAGAATGGCGGGAATGCCGAAATTGCCGGTGCAGGAGACGAAGGAAATCGCTGCGCCTGCGATGATGCCGGGCAGCGACAGAGGCAGGATAATATCGCGGAAGACCCGGAAGCTGGAGGCGCCGGACAGCCTTGCGGCCTCGACGCCATCGCGTGGCAGCGTCATCAGCCCGGCCCGAAGCGCAAGATAGACCAGCGGCGCATGCTGTACGCCATAGAGCAGCGCGATCCCGCCGACCGAATAGAGCGGCTGCGGCGAGCCGAGCGGCGGAGCGATTGCGAGCGCCTTCAGTAGCGGGCTTGATGGCCCCGACATCTGTACCCAGGCCAGCGCCGTCACCTGCGGCGGGATCATCATCGGCAGCACGAAGAAGAAGCTGAGCGGGCCCTTGCCGCGAATATCGGTCAGCGTCAGCAGGAAGGCGAAGAGGCAGCCGATGACGAGCGAGATCATTGTGCCAAGAACCGATGTGACGATGGTGTAGTAGGTCGCCGACCAAAGCGACGGCGCGCTCAGCACATCGATCACGCCGCCATTGGCGAAGGCCGCGATACCGACCATGGCGAGGCGGGCGAGCGGCAGCACGCTGAGGATCAGGACGGTGATGACGACAAAGGGAAATAGCCAGGCGGGCTGGCTGTTTCCGGTTCTGACATAGCCGTGCATGGAAGGATCAGTTCGAGCCGTAGATGCCCGAGAAGGTCTTCAGATCCTGATCGCTATTCTTGAGCGCATCTGCGGCATTGATCGGCAGGACCTTGATGGTGTCGCGCGCCGGGAAGCCTTCCGGAACCTTCATGCCGTTGCGGGCCGGAATATAGCCGAGCTTCAGGAAGCCCTCCTGCCCCTTTTCAGAGAGCACGTAATCGACGAACTTCTTGGCGGCCTCGGCATTCTTGCTGCTCGCCAGGATGCCGACCGGCTCGGTGACGGCCGAAACGCCTTCGCTCGGGAAGACGAACTCGACCGGAGCGCCCTTGGCCTTCTCGCGGATCGGCAGGTAATCGACGACCATGCCGTAAGCCTTTTCGCCCGAGGCAACCGACTTCAAGACGGCGCCGTTGCCGCCGGCGGCGATCGCACCGTTTTCGGCAAGAGACTTGTAGAAATCCCAGCCGAGGCCGGGAACGGCGGCAAGCGTCTGAGCGTGGATGAGGGCCGCGCCCGAAGCGAGCGGGCTCGGCATGGTGACGAGGCCCTTGGCTTCCGGCTTGGTCAGGTCCTTCCAGCTTGTCGGCTTCATACCGGCCGAAGTGTTGTACATGATGCCGGTGGTGATCAGCTTGGTCGAGTAATAGTAGCCGTCGGCGTCATAAAGGGCGGCGTCGTACTGTGCGGCCTCCGGCGACTTGTAGGCCAGCAGCTTGCCGTCTTCCTTCAGGCGCTCCAGCGTTACCATGTCGGCGATCAGCAGGATGTCGGCGACCGGGTTGCCGGCCTGGATCTCGGCCTGAAGCTTGGCGATGATCTTCGGCGTGCCGTCGCGCACCCAGTCGACCTTGATATCGGGATTGGCGGCCATGAAGCCATCGACCGTCGCCTGCGCGTCTTCGTTCGGCTGGCTGATATAGAGAACGAGGTTTGCGGCCGAAGCCGGGATGGCGAAGAGGCTCGCGGCGACAAGGGCGGCGGAAACGATCGTTTTCATCGGAAGGGTCCTCGGGATTGCGTCACCCCTCCCTTATTAGGGGTCGTTGACAGAGATGTGACAGGGCGCCGCAGCTGCCGAGGCCGCTCGCGACCATGTGGCAAAGCCGGTCGATCGTGTCCGCACCTTGAGAAGCAGACCGTTTGATCATCCTCGCCTGGACGTAATTGAAAGCGTAAGCTCCAGCAGGCCAAGCGCTTCACGCAGGCGTGAACGTCCCGCCATTTGCCATCGGGCCGCTTTGCGGTACGTCATTGACGTTTCGATCAGGCACATTTCGATGAAGGAGGAGTTTTAATGGAATATCGTTCGCTCGGCCGTTCCGGCCTGAAAATCTCCACATTGACCATGGGCACGATGACCTTCGGCGGCGTCGGATGGGCCAAGACCGTCGGGGACCTCGGCGTCTCCGAGGCGCGCAAGATGATCGATATCTGCATCGATGCCGGCATCAATCTCATCGACACTGCCAATGCCTATTCCAACGGCGAATGCGAAAATATCATCGGCGATGTGCTCTCCGGCAAGCGGCCACAAGGCGTGCTGCTCGCCACCAAGGCCCGTTTCGGCATGGGTGACGGTCCAAACGACCAGGGCCTGTCGCGCTACCACCTGATCCGGGAATGCGAAGCGAGCCTCAAACGCCTGAAGACCGATGTCATCGATCTCTATCAGGTGCATGAATGGGACGGCCAGACCCCGCTCGAAGAGACGATGGAAGCCTTGGACACGCTGATCAAGCAGGGCAAGGTGCGTTACGTCGGCTGCTCGAACTATTCCGGCTGGCACATCATGAAGGCGCTCGGCATCGCCAACGAGCACCGCTACCAGCGCTTCGTCAGCCAGCAGATCCACTATACCCTGGAGGCCCGCGACGCCGAATACGAGTTACTGCCGATCTCGATCGACCAGGGCCTCGGCGTGCTGGTCTGGAGCCCGCTTGCCGGCGGCCTGCTCTCGGGCAAACACCGCCGCAACCAGGCCGCGCCCGAAGGCACGCGCCAGTTCGCCGGCTGGACCGAACCGCCGATCCGCGACGAGAACCGCCTCTGGAACATCGTCGAGACGCTGGTGGCGATCGGAAAGGAACGCGGCGTCTCGGCCGCTCAAGTGGCGCTCGCCTGGCTGATCGGCCGCAAGGCGGTGACCTCGGTCATCATCGGCGGCCGCACCGAAGCCCAGTTCCGCGACAACATCGCCGCCGCCGAACTGAAGCTCACGGACGAGGAGCGCAAACGCCTCGACGCCGTCAGCCTGCCGCCGGTGATCTATCCCTACTGGCACCAGCTGAACACCGCGAGCGACAGGCTTGGTGAAGCCGATCTCGAACTGTTCGGCCCGCATCTAGAGCGATAGGTGACCCTGACGGCGCCGTAGCCAACCGCATCGACTGCGGCAAGAGCGAAACGACGATCTTCTGATTGGCGCTCTGGCTTGCTCCCTCTTCTCCCCAGCGGGGAGAAGGTGGCCCGAAGGGTCGGATGAGGGGGCCACACGGCACGCCTTTGCTTGCCTTCGCTTACGCACAGTGCACTCGCGGCTGTGCCGCTCACCCCCTCATCTGCCTACCGGCATCTTCTCCCCGCTGGGGAGAAGGGACTCGTGGCAACGTCTCGCCTAACCTACGACAATCAGCCGCCGATCTCCGCCGAGATCAGTGCGCCCAGCCGACCAATGCCATCCTCGATCATCTGCTCGTTGGCGCAGGAGAAGCTGAGGCGGCAAGTGTTGGCGCCGGAGCCGTCGGCGAAAAAGGCCTTGCCGGGGACGAAGGCGACCTTGACGGTTTCCAGCGATTTCGCCAAAAGCTTGGCGCCGTCCATACCTTCCGGCAGCGTGATCCAGATGAACATGCCGCCTTCCGGCTTCGTCCAGCTCGTGCCTTCGGGCATATATTTTTCGAGTGCTGCCAGCATGCAGTTGCGGCGCTTCATATAAGCGGCCTTGATCTTGGCGACCTGTGCGTCAAAGCCCCGATCCGCAACGTCTGATATCGCCATTTGGTTGATCGTCGAGGAATGCAGGTCGGCGGCCTGCTTCATCAGCACCAGCTTGCGGATGACAGGCGCATTGGCGACGATGAAACCGACGCGAAGGCCGGGCGCCAGCGTCTTCGAGAAGCTGCCGCAATAGATCGTGCGCGTATCGTTGATATGGCCCTTTTCGGCGATCTCCAGCGCCAGGATCGGCGGGATCGGGTCGCCGTCGTAGCGTAGCGACTGATAGGCCGCGTCTTCGATGACGGCAATGTCGAGCTCTTCGGCCAGCGCTAAAACCTTCCGGCGGCCATCGAGATCGACCGTTTCGCCGGTCGGATTGGAGAAATCGGCGGAGAGATAGGCGAACTTCACCTTGCCGCCGGCTGCCGCTGCGGCCGCACGGTAGGACTCAGGCGTCCGGTTGCCGTTCGGCGTCAGCTGATCGTAGGCCGGTTCATAGGCATTGAAGGCCTGCAATGCGCCGAGATAGGTCGGCCAGGTCACCAGCGCCGTATCGTTCGGCGAGAGGAACAGCTTGCCGAGATAATCGAGGCCTTGCTGCGAGCCGGAGACGATGAAGACATTGTCGAGGTCGCAGGGGACGCCGAGATCGCCCATCTGCCGGACCAGCCACTCGCGCAGCGGCTTGTAGCCTTCACTGACCGAATATTGCAGCGCGGAATTGACGGCAGCGCCATCGAAGATATCGGCATAGGCCTTCTTGAACTCGCGATCAGGAAACAGCGCCGGATCCGGAATGCCGCCGGCGAAGGAGATGATGTCGGGCCGGTCGAGAAGCTTCAGGAGCTCGCGAATTTCGGATGCGCGCATGCGCGACGAGCGCGATGCAAACATGGTGTCCCAGTTCAGCATGGAGTTTCCTCGTATTTTTTTCTAGACAGCCGACAAACCACGCGGCGGAAATTATGTCAATAATACTGACCTATTTTCTTGTCGCGGTGACATGTGGGAAATCTTATCCTCCAAGGTTTTGGATGTTCGGGATTTCACTTGATGTAGACGCCGTCCGATATCGAAGACGCTCGGTTGCGAATTTGCTGCTCGACGGCAGCCACAGCAAAGGATTATTCCTCTGATCAAAATCGAAACCGGCTGATTCAGACCTTTCCAAGACCAGCTCGGCGGCGGTAGTGTCGCCGCCACTATTCAATTTACTATCAAGGTGCCAGCAATGACCGTGACGTCGGCCTCTCCTGAAATCAAAATCGAACTCCACAAGTCTCCCGTATCGGACGCTGATCGTATTCAGGCACTGGAGGCGCCCGGCTTCGGCAAGCTCTTCACAGATCATATGGTTCTGGCACGCTGGACTGCCGAGAAGGGCTGGCACGATGCAAAGGTTACGCCCCGGCGGCCCCTGGAACTAGATCCTGCGAGCGCCGTGCTGCACTATGCTCAGGAAATCTTCGAGGGCATGAAAGCCTACAAGGCGGACGATGGCCGGATTCTGCTCTTTCGGCCTGAAGAGAACGCACGCCGCTTCGCGCAGTCGGCGACCCGCATGGCGATGCCTCCGGTGCCCGAAGAACTCTTCCTGAAGGCGGTCGAAGAACTGGTCCGCGTCGACAAGGCCTGGATACCCACAGGCGACGCTAGCCTCTACCTTCGTCCCTTCATGTTCGCCAACGAGGCGTTTCTCGGCGTTCGTCCGGCTCAGGAATATGTCTTCTGCATCATCGCCTCTCCGGTCGGAGCCTACTTCAAGGGCGGCGCAAAGGCGGTCTCCCTATGGGTCGAGACCGAATATACCCGGGCAGCCGCCGGCGGCACGGGTGCCGCAAAATGCGGCGGAAACTACGCAGCCAGCCTCGTGGCGCAAGCCGAGGCGACGAAGAAGGGTTGTGATCAGGTCGTCTTCCTTGATGCCGCAGAGCATCGCTGGGTCGAAGAACTCGGCGGCATGAACGTCTTCTTCGTGATGAACGATGGATCGGTGGTGACCCCGCCCCTTGGCGGCACGATCCTGCCGGGCATCACCCGGGCTTCCGTGATCGTGCTCGCCGAGGAAAGAGGCTTGCGCGTCGAGCAGCGTCCCTACTCGTTCGCGGAATGGCAAGACGACGCTGCCAGCGGCAGGCTCGTCGAAGCGTTCGCTTGCGGCACTGCCGCAGTCCTGGCGGGCATCGGCCTGGTTCGACATGCCGGCGGCGAGTTTCTGGTCGGAGACGGACAGACCGGCAAGTTGACCAGCGAACTGCGCCAGCAGCTCGTCAGTCTGCAGAAGGGCGTAACGAACGATGAGCATGGCTGGACACGCCTGATCCCGGCCTGACCTTCGGACGTTCCACGCAAACGGCGGCGTCAACCGACAGGGTGGGCGCCGCTCTCCGTCGCCCGCAAAGCCGTCGGGGCAGAGATATATTCCGCCCTCGCCGGAGCAAGCCTATACCGCGATATGCATGGTGGTGCCTCCGACACGATGCTTGCCCACCGTGCCGCGGAGACAGCCGAGCACCATGATGCGGATATTCTGACCTGCGACGCCGATTTCAAGGATTTCGAGCGGGTCGTCCATATCGATAAAAAGACTGACCTTGATGTGACCCAAGTGTTCGACGGCGGCGCATAACGCTTCTATCATAAAGCGGGAAATGGTGATCTGGCGTCGGGGACGCCGAAACCGGCATGCACGGACGGCACTGAATTCAATGGCGAAAATGACGATCTCTCTCCCGGATGATCTGGCGGACTACGTCGCACGCCGTGTTGCAGGCGGCGGATATAGCGGTGCCGGCGCCTATCTGGCGGAACTCGTCCTGAAGGATCAGAACCACCGCAAGCTCGATGACGAAGAAGTACGCGAGATTCTGAGGCTGGCTGAGGAAAGCGGCATCAGCGACCGGCGCATTGCCGATATTCTGATGGAAACAAAGGCGAAGCTGCGTGACCACCTATAGGCTGACCCGAACCGCAGACGCCATTTTGTCGGGCATCGACGAATATGCCAGCCTGCATTTCGGCGAGGCGCAGGCGGATGCCTATCTTCTCGATTGGGACAGGATTTTCGTGCTTCTTTCGCGCGTGCCCTCCATGGGAGACGAGTGCGACGAACTTGGCTCCGGCCTCCGCCGCCTCCTCCACATGCGCCACGTCGCCTTCTACCGCGAAATACCGGACGGCATCCTCGTCATCGACATCATCGGCGCCGACCGGCTTCCCGAAAGACATCTTCAATCCAAACGACACTCCCCAACGGCCGACCCGCATGCCTCGTGACAGCACCTCCACCTTTTATGAAGAAAACGCCGAGACATACGCCAACCGGGCGCGCAGCCTGCCGAAGCGGCAGCTCGATGCCTTCCTCGCCGGTATAACACCGGATGGCGCAATCCTCGAACTCGGCTGCGGTGGCGGCCAGGACAGCGCCTACATGCTGTCGCAGGGTTTCGATGTGACACCGACGGATGGCTCGGCCGAGCTCGCCAGACAGGCGGAAGCGCTGATCGGCAGGCCGGTGAAGGTCATGCGGTTCCAGGAGCTCGACGCCGACAGCGCCTTCAACGGCGTCTGGGCGCATGCGAGCCTTCTCCATGTCCCGAGGCATGAGTTGCCCGATGTCTTCGCCCGCATCCGCCGGGCGCTGAAAATCGGCGGCCGCCTCCATGCAAGCTTCAAGGCGGGCGAAGCGGAAGGCCGTGACGGCTTTGGGCGCTACTACAACTACCCTTCCGCCGAATGGCTGTCACAGCTTCTGACCAAAGACGGCTGGCGCAACCTCGCCATCGCCGAACACGACGGCGGCGGCTATGACGGCAAACCGACACGGTGGATCACTGTGAGCGCAAAACGATAGAGGCCGGAGCTTTCACTCCGGCCTCTTGTGTTTAATTCATCGGAACTGCTTAGTTCACGGACTTGTCGACCAGCTTGTTCTTGCCGATCCAGGGCATCATGCCGCGCAGCTTGGCGCCGACTTCCTCGATCTGGTGGCTGTCGTTGTTGCGGCGGATGCCCTTGAAGCGGGCAGCACCGGAGCGGTATTCCTGCATCCATTCGGAGGTGAACTTGCCGGTCTGGATGTCCTTGAGGACGCGCTTCATCTCGGCCTTGGTTTCTTCGGTGATGATGCGCGGACCGGTGACGTATTCGCCCCACTCGGCCGTGTTGGAGATCGAGTAGTTCATGTTGGCGATGCCGCCTTCATAGATCAGGTCGACGATCAGCTTCACTTCGTGCAGGCACTCGAAGTAGGCCATTTCAGGCGCATAGCCAGCTTCGGTGAGCGTTTCGAAACCGGCGCGGATCAGCTCGACGAGACCGCCGCAGAGAACGACCTGTTCGCCGAAGAGGTCGGTTTCGCACTCTTCGCGGAAGTTGGTTTCGATGATGCCCGAACGGCCGCCGCCGACGCCGCAGGCGTAGGAGAGAGCGAGTTCAAGCGCATTGCCGGACGCATTCTGGTGAACGGCCACGAGGCAGGGAACGCCGCCGCCCTTTTGGTATTCGCCGCGAACGGTGTGGCCCGGGCCCTTCGGCGCGATCATGACGACGTCGACCGAAGCCTTCGGCTCGATCAAGCCGAAGTGAACGTTGAGGCCGTGAGCAAAGGCGATGGCTGCGCCGTCGCGGATGTTCGGCGCGATGTCGGCCTTGTAGATGTCGGCCTGCAGCTCGTCCGGCGTCGCCATCATCATCAGGTCGGCCCAGCCGGCGGCTTCGGCAACCGTCATGACCTTGAAGCCATCGGCTTCGGCCTTCTTGACCGTGGGCGAACCGGCCTTGAGGGCGATGACGAGGTTCTGGGCGCCGCTGTCCTTGAGGTTCAGCGCATGGGCACGGCCCTGCGAACCGTAGCCGATGACGACGACCTTCTTGGCCTTGATGAGGTTGAGATCGGCATCACGATCGTAATAGACGCGCATTTGAAGTTCCTTCCCTTGTGCTTGTCATGTTGACTGTCATTAAGGCGAAATCAGCCGAGAACCGGCATTTCCGCCAATACCTTCTCCGTGCCGTAAAGCCGGAGGAAGGCGGTCACCGCCCTCTCCGCCTGGCGCGCGGTATCCTTGAGGCCGGGCTCTCCGAGTAGCATGCGCACATGCAGGTCGGAAACAACCAGGCCGTAAAGCGTGTGATAAGCTTCGTCGGCATCGGAAAACCGCAGCAGCCCTGCCCTCTTGCCGGCGTCGATCAGCGCCATGGCGCGGCGGTCGATCTGCCGGCGGCCGCGCTCCAGCAGCAGCTTGCCGAGCTTCGAGCCGTCGCGGTTCGACTGGCCGATCGCCAGCCGGTTCAGCGCCAGCGAGACATCACCGGCCAGCACCTCAAGCAGGTCGCGCGCGAAAATGACCACATGGTCGTGCAGGCTCGCCGCCGTCAGCCGCTCACCATTGCGCTCGAAGGTGCGCACCTTGCTCGCCTGATAGGCAATCATCGCCGACAGCAATCCGTCGCGGTCGCCGAACCACTTGTAGAGGCTTTCCTTGGAGCAATTGGCGGCGCGCGCCACACCCGAGGTCGTCAGCGCCTTCTCGCCGCCATCGACGAGCAACCGCAGCGCCTGCTCCAGAACGGCGTTCTGGCGCGGCGAAAATTCGCTCGGCTCTGCAGTATCGACAGACAAGATCAGGGCTCCCATGTACGTACCGTACGGTACGGTTCGTGAGCTTTATGCGGCAAACCGATCGAGCCGTCAAGCGGGCTCGGCAGATTTTTATACGGGAAAGCCCGGCACCGCACCAGAATTGGATAGGCGGAGACGCTGCGGGGACTGCATAATGTTGCGGAACCCTACTTGCCGGAGCCTCTATGTCGCGCCTTTCTGCTGCCCTTCTCCTGGCCGGAGCGATGCTCCTCGCCGCGACGCCCTTCACCGGTCGCGCCGCCGCGCAGTCGGACAACGAGGTCTATAATCGCATCGAAGAGCTGCACGGCGATGCCGCGGGCTTCGACCGGCCGCTGCGCCAGCTCGTTCTTGCGATGCGCTCCGGCGATGCCGAGACCGTCGCCGGCCTTGCCGAATATCCGCTAACCGTCAAGGCCAATGGCGAGACCTATGATGTCGAGAACGCCGAGGATTTCATCGAGAATTTCGATGATCTGGTGACGTCGGAGACCCGCCGCGCCGTCGGCCATCAGCAATATCAGGACCTCTTCGTCAACAGCGACGGCGTCATGCTCGCCAACGGCGCCGTCTGGATGGGCGCGGTCTGCGACGGCAACGCCTGCGAGGAGAGCCATTGGGCGATCATCGCCATCAATAATTAGCCCCGAAGCGTTTGTCGTGCAGCGATGTCAGGCATCGCTGCGAAGCTTGCGCGCGAGCGCCTGAAGCTCCTTGAAGACTTCGTAGCGTTTGCCGTGGAGATTCGAAATCTCACCCTCAGACGGCTGAAAGCGTGTTTCCACCCTGGTGAGTTCGCTCATCGCCGCGCGCACATCGGCAAATTGGCGGCCGGCGACGGCGCCGAGGATGGCCGCCCCGAGCAGCACCGGCTCTTCGGCCTTCGTGGCGACCACCGGCTTGCCGCTCGCATCGGCGAGCACCTGGCGCACGAAATCGTGCTGGCCGGCGCCGCCGCTGATGACGATATTCTCGACGGTGACGCCCGCCCCGGCCTGCGTTTCGATGATCTGCCGGAGGCCGTAGCCGATGCCGCAAAGCCCAGCGATATAAAGGCAGACCAGGCTGTCGACATCCCGCTCCATGCCGAGACCGGCAATAACAGCCCGGGCATGTGGATCGGCAAAGGGCGCGCGGTTTCCGAGGAACTCGGGAACGACATGCAGGCCGACCGCCAGCCTGACGGCATCGGAAGCATGGCCCGCCTTGCCGGCGGCCATGTCGGCAAGCAGGACCGGCAGCGCAACGCCTGCGTCCTTCGCAAGCTCTCTCGCCTCGCCGGCCGCCGGATGGAAGGAGAGAAGATGGTCGATCGCCGCGCCGGCGGCGCTCTGGCCGCCTTCGTTCAGCCAGAGGCCCGGCACCATCGCCGAATAATAAGGTCCCCAGACGCCTGAAACGAAAGACGGTTCTGCCGTCGAGGTCATCGTGCAGGAGGAGGTCCCGAAGACATAGGCAAGATTGGCCTGCGGATCGGCGCCGACGGTACCGACGCCGCCGGCATGGGCATCGATCAGCCCGGCCGCGACGGCCGTGCCCGGCACCAGGCCGAGTTCCTCAGCCGCTGCAGCGGTCAGTCCCTCGCCGAGCGCCGAACCGGGCTCGACGATCGCCGTGCCGATGCGGGCAAAACCTTCGTCTGCCAGCACTCCGAGCCCGATCTGATGGAAATAGCTGCTGTCCCAGCGCTTTTCATGGGCGAGATAGGTCCACTTGCAGGTGACGGTGCAGGTCGAGCGCGAGAGGTCGCCAGTTGCCCGCCAGGTCAGGAAATCCGCAAGGTCGAAGAACTGCCAGGCCGCATCGAACACCTGGGGGCGGTTTTCCCTGAGCCAGAGAAGCTTGGGCGTTTCCATCTCGGGCGAGATGCGGCCGCCGACATAGCGCAGCACGTCATGCCCGAAGGCGTTGATACGCTCCGCCTGCGGGACGGCGCGGTGGTCCATCCACACGATGATGTCCCGGTCCGGATCTTCCGAAGGCCCGACGGGCAGCGGCTTGCCGCCTTCGCCGAGAACGACGAGCGAGCAGGTGGCGTCGAAACCGAGCCCGACCACGGAGGCCGGATCGACGCCGGCGGCAGCTACCGCCTCCCGCACGGCCGCGCACACGGCGCGCCAGATTTCGCTGCTCGATTGCTCGACGATGGAACCGGCTTCATGAAACAGGCTGATATTCCGCTTGGCGGAGGCAAGCATGCTGCCGGCCATATCGAACAGGCCGGCCCGGGCGCTGCCAGTGCCGACATCGACGCCGATGACATATTTGGCATCCGCTTCCGGGGGGTGGAATGTATCGCTCATGGTCTCTCGCTTCAGATCGCCTGCGATCGGGTTGACGGGCAGTTTCAGCCGGATTTCAAACTCTGTGTCTGGATTGATCGCCTTCAGGGAGGCTGACATTACGCAGTCGCGGCGCCATGGCAAGGAGGCCAACATGCTGGGCAGATGCCGTCACAGCCTTCCTCCGACATTTTCCAGAATGGCGGTAAGTTCCCCCGCCCCTGTCGCAACGGCGGCGGCTCCGGCGGCATCGAGCACCGCGCGGCGGCCGGGCCTCGGATCGGCCGGATCGACGAATCCGATGGCCGTCATGCCCGCGGCAATTGCCGACGCCACGCCGTGGACGCTGTCGTCGATCATGACGCATTTGCCCGGACGGGCCCGGAAGCGCTCGGCGCAATGCAGCAGCAAATCGGGCGCCGGCTTCGGCCGCGAGACGGCTTCGGCGCTGAACACATCCTCGCCGAAGGCGCGCCAGAGATCGAGCTTGCCCAGGCTGTTGCGCAGCCGCCGCATTGTGCTGTTCGAGGCGACGCATTTCGGACGGTCGAGGCCGTTGACGACCTCGGCAATGCCGGCAATCGGCGTCAGCGAACGGGCGAATTCGTCGAATAGATGAAGATGCCACCTCTCGAACAGCGCGGTGACGTCGGCGATCCCGAATTCGCGCCGGCACATTTCGGCGATGATGCTTTCCGAGTTGCCGGTGAATTTGACATGGGCTTCTGCCGCGCTGATGGCAATGCCGGCGCCTTGCAGCGTTTCCGCAAGCGTACGGCTGGCGATCGGCTCGCTGTCGATCAGCACACCGTCGCAATCGAATATCACGAGGTCGATGCTGTCCATGGCGCCTGGCATGTTGGGATGATCGATGCGGCTATCGAGCATGCCTCACCTCCGTGCCTGCAGGGCGAGATCCGGCCGGTCCGTGGTGATCTGCCGGATCGGTTTGGCGAGCCAATATTCGAGATCGCGCGTTTCGTTCGGAACCCAGGCCCCGAGCCGGTCGACCGGCACGAGCCGGGTGATCTCGTCCCACTTCGCCTGCAGCAGCGATTTTTCCACGGCGATGATGTCCGAATATTGCTTCATCAGGTTGAGGCCGCTCGCAAGGCCGAGGCGCTCGGCCGACTTGGCGTCGAAGGACGACAAGGTGCGAACTCCCGGAGCGGCGTTGCGAATATCGGCAAGCACGTCGGGATGAAAGCTCGTCAGGATCGAGCGCTCCACAAGACCAATCCGCTCGACGGCGGCAAATGCCTTGGCCGCCAGCCCCTCGTAAGGCGTCCCATCGGCATGGTTCTTCAGTTCGATATGCAGCTCAAGCGGCGTGTCCTTGAAGACGGCAAGGACCTCTTCCAGGGTCGGGATCGCCTCCGCGTCGCTGTTCCTGAGGCGGATTTCACGATGTTTTCCGGGGGCGAGATCGGCGACCGGCCCATGTGCATCCGTCGTGCGTTCGAGCGTCGGGTCATGAATGACGAGGATTTCGCCGGACTTCGTCAGATGGATGTCGAATTCCACGCCATCGACCGGCATTTGCGCAAGGTTGCGGAAGCCCGAAAGACTGTTTTCAGGCCAGAGATTGCGGCCACCGCGGTGGCCGATGATATGCACCATCGTCTGAATATCCTTGAGATCTTCGTGTTACTTTCCGGAGTCCACCAGCCCCTTGGTGAACCAGCGTTGCATGAAGAGAATGACGGCCGCAGGCGGCAGCATGACGAGCAGCGCAGCGCTCATCGCAATGTTCCAGGCAGGCGCGGAGTCCGAGACCGGAACGAGCTGCTTCAGCCCGAGGACCGCCGTTCCCATGTCCTTGTCGGTGGTGAAGAGCAGCGGCCACAAATACTGGTTCCAGCCGTAGAGAAACAGGATGATCGACAGTGCCGCGATATTGGCGCTCGACAGCGGCAGCAGGATATCCTTGAAGAATTTCAGCGGACCGGCGCCATCGAGCTTGGCCGCCTCGCAAAGCTCGTCGGGAACGGTGAGGAAGAACTGCCGGAACAGGAAGGTTGCCGAGGCCGAGGCGATCAGCGGCAGGATCAGGCCGCTATAGCTGTTGACCATGTTCCACTTCAACGACGCTTCGATGCTGTATCCCGTCAGCCGCTCGACGATACCGGAAAGGCCGATCGTCCCGGCCAGCCAGCGAAGCGGCCCGGCGGCATCGGCGACCGCTTCATAGGTCGGGATGATGCGGACCTCGACCGGAAGCATCAGCGACACGAAGATCAGCCAGAACGCCGTCATGCGAAATGGGAAGCGGAAATAGGTGACGCCGAAAGCGGCGATCAGCGAGATCGCCAGCTTGCCGACGACGATGCCGGCGGTGACGATGATCGAATTCAGGAACAGTCGGGAGAACTCGCCCTGCTGCCAGGCGGCGGCCAGGTTTTCGAAGAAATGCGAGCCCGGCACGACCGGGAACGGCGCCTGCTGTACCTCCTGCAAGGTGAGCGAGCCGGCGACGAAGGCGAAGTAGAGCGGCAGGCAGACGAAGACCGCGCCGATGAGCAGCACCGCGTGGCAGAAGATCGATAGACCGAGATGGCGTTCGGGCATGACTACACCTGGTAATTGACCTTGCGCTCGAGCGCACGGAATTGAACGATGGTGAAGAGGATGGCGATCAACATCAAAAGCACCGACTGGGCGGCCGACGAGCCGAGGTCGAGCTGCACGAAACCATCCTGATAGACGTTGTAGACCAGGCTGTTCGTCGCCCCCGCCGGACCGCCGCGGGTGACCGCGTCGATGATGCCGAAGGTCTCGAACAGTCCGTAGACGAAGTTCATCACCACGAGGAAGAAGATCGTCGGCGAGATCAGTGGCAGCGAGATGGTGAAGAAGCGCCGAACGGGCCTTGCGCCGTCGAGCTTTGCGGCCTCGAGGAGAGATACAGGCACAGCCAGCAATGCGGCGACAAGAAATATGTAGTCGTAGCAGACATTCTTCCAGACCGAGGCGATGGTGACCAGCAGCTGCGCATCGAGCGGACGCCGGTTCGGATCCCATTCGAGACCGAGCCCATGCAGGAATTGCGCAGTCGGCCCAACCGCAGGATTGAACAGGAAGGCCCAGATCACCCCTGAAATGACCGGTGCGATCGCATAAGGCAGCAGGATGATGCTCTTATAGATCCCCCTGCCCCTGATCACGAAATCGGTCGCGAAGGCAAACAGGCCGGCAAGCAGAAGCGTTGCTGCATTCTGCGCGACGGCGAACCACAGCGTGAACAGCGCGCTGCCGCGATATTCCGGACTGGCGAACAGATTGTAGAAATTCTCCAACCCGACGAAAATCTGCGTGCCGCCGAAAGGATCGACCTGAACGAAGGCCAGCGACAGCGCCTTGTAGGACGGGATGAAAAAGAAGAACAGGAGGATCAGCAGCTGCGGTGCGACCAGGCCAAAGGCGAGCCAAGGCTTGTTGAAATGAGCCGACTTCAACCCGGCCTCCGAGGGCTGCGTGCTCCTCCGGCCTGTCCACGGAAGATCCGGGATGCGAAGGCGCCTGGCGGCGCCCTCCATCTTTCCGAAGGTCCTACTTTGCCGCATGTAGCTGCTCATACTGGCGAAGGATCTGGTTTCCGCGAGCCGCCGCCGCGTCCAGCGCCTGCTGCGGTGTCTTCTGGCCGGTCCAGACACCCTGGATCTCTTCCACCAAAAGCGCCATCGACTGGTTATGGTTGCCGAAGCGGAAGCCGCGCGAATTGTCGGTCGGCGTGCCACGCGTGAGCTGGAGAATGGCGATTTCGCGGGTCGGGTGATCCTTGAAATAGCCTTCGGACTTGGCCTGCTCATAGGCGGCGTTGGTCACCGGCACATAGCCGGTCTGCTTGCTCCACCAGACCTGCGTCTTCGGTGAGGCGATGAAGTTGAGAAAGGCGGCAGCACCGGCATATTCCTCCTCCGACTTGCCTTTCAACACCCAGAGCGCGCCGCCGCCGATGGTGCTGTTCTTGGGCTCAATGCCCTCCTCATGCGGCAGGAACGTTGCGCTCCAATTGAATTTTGCGCCGCTCTCGACGGCAGCATGCGCCGCGGTGGAGGCCACATAGGTCGAGCAGGTGCCAGACGTGAACAACTGGTCGGGCGAGAGGCCCTGGCCGGCGATCTGCAGGATGCCGGCGTCGAGCCACGTCTTCAGGCGCGTCACCTGACCGACGACCAGCGGGCTCTTGTTGAAGATGAACTCGGTATCGAGGCCGCCGAAACCGTTCGCCTTGGTGCCGTAAGGCTGATCCTGGATTGCCGCGTAGTTTTCGATCAGGCTCCAGTAGAAGTCGTTCGCCAGCGCCATCTGGCACTTCGAAACGCCCTTCTCCTTGATGGCGCTGAGCTGCTTGTCGAGCTCCTGCCAGGTCTCGCCCGGCTTGTCGAAACCGGCTGCCTTGAACTGATCGGCATTGTACCAGAAGATCGGCGTCGAGCTGTTGAAGGGCATCGCCGCCGGCTTGCCGTCGACGAGATAGAAGCCGGCCACCGGGGCAAGGAAATCGTTCCAGTCGATCTTGTAGCCTTCCTTTTCCATAAGCTCCGGCACCGGAATGACGGCGCCGGAATTGTACATAGTCAGGAAGCCCCGCTCAGCCGCCTGGATCAGCACCGGCTGCTGGTGGACACGGTAGGCGGCCACCATCGCCGCCATGGTTTCCTCGTAATTGCCTTTGCCGATGCCGACGACCTCGTATTTGTCCTGCGAGGCGTTGAAGTCGGCAATCAGCTTGTTGGTGATCTCGGCGAGGCGCCCGCCGGCCGCGTTCCACCATTCGACCTTGACGCGATCGGCTGCGCTGGCGTCACCCGCTGCTGCCAATCCGAGCGTCACCAGTGCTGCACCCGCCGCGAACGAGCGGATCGTCCGCCGCAAACGGGCGCCCATCGAAGACTTTGCCGTCATTTCGTTTTCCTCTCCATAGCCGTTGTTCGCCGACCGGCGCGTTTAGCCCCGGTCAACCCCTCCCAGAGTGGCGATAAAACAAGGTTGGGCCACTTGTTACAAATGTCAATAGCATGTTACAAATGTATGACGATGCCCGAGGAGGATGCCATGGCAGCGATCGAACTGATCGATCTGAAGAAAAATTACGGAGCGGTTCCGGCGGTAAAAGGGATCAATCTCAGCGTCGCCGACGGCGAAATGATCGTGCTTGTGGGGCCTTCGGGATGTGGAAAATCGACCTTGCTGCGGATGATCGCCGGCCTCGAAGCCATCAGTTCCGGGCACCTCAGAATCGCCGGAAACGACGTCGGCCATGTCGATCCGGCCGACCGCAACATCGCCATGGTCTTCCAGAATTACGCGCTGTATCCGCACATGACCGTTCGGGAGAACCTCGAATACGGCTTGAAGAACCGCCGCGTGCCGCGCGGCGAGATCGACCGGCGGATCGCCAACGCCGCCGGCATTCTGGAGATCGGCGAGTTCCTCGAGCGCCGGCCCCGCCAGCTCTCTGGCGGCCAGCGCCAGCGCGTCGCCATGGGCCGTGCGATTGTCCGCGATCCCGCCGCCTTTCTGTTCGACGAGCCCTTGTCCAATCTCGATGCGAAGCTGCGCGTGCAGATGCGCGTCGAAATCCGCAGGCTGCAGCGGCAGCTCAAGACCACGAGCCTCTATGTCACCCACGACCAGCTCGAGGCCATGACGCTCGCCGACAGGCTGGTCGTCATGAACGGCGGCCGGATCGAGCAGATCGGGACGCCGATCGAGGTCTATCGCCGCCCCGATACCGTCTTCGTTGCCGGCTTCATCGGTTCGCCGCCAATGAATCTGATCGATCTCGATGAGCTCGGCCCCTGTGACCTCGCGCTTCCCCGAGACACGGATCTCATCGGCATCAGGCCGGGTGCGATCAATCTCGGAGATGGATCGGCGCATGATCTCCGGTTCGACGCTCATGTCGAGTTGATCGAGACCGTCGGTGACGAGAACAACGTGCATCTGCGCATCGACGGCAGCGATAAGCGCATCGTCGCGAGCGTCCCTACCGATCGACATATGCAGGAAGGCGACCGCACTTCGTGCCATGTACGAAGGGACGGTTTGCATCCCTTCAACAGGACGACAGGGCGGCGAACCGATTGAGGGGAGTGAAGCAGATGACGGCTGGCGCTTGCGATTGACAAGCGTCAGGGATTTGAGATCCATGGCCATCGAATTGGAGGCGCAGATTATTGCATGTCACAGAACAGAGGTGCTTCTTTCCAGCCCACCGCGCTCCCCGACGAGCAATTGCAGGTGCGTGTGGTCTGGCTTTATTACATGGAGGGACGCACCCAGGGTGAGATTGCAGAAGCGCTTTCGACCAACCGGCTTCGCGTCAACAAGATCATCGCCGAGGCGCGCCGATCCGGCCTGGTGACGATCACCCTCAATTCCCGGCTGACATCCTGCGTCGCCCTGGAACAGCAGTTGGCGGCGGAATTCAACCTCAATCGGGCGATCATCGTGCCGACGCCGGAAGATGCGGAACTCATTCCCGTCCTGCTCGGCCAGGCCGCCGCCGATTATCTCGTGCAATTGCTGAACGGCGGCAACATTCGCGGCGTCGGCGTCGGTTGGGGCGCGACGTTGCGCGAGATGGTGCGTCACATGCCGTCACTCCGGCGCCCTGATCTCTGCGTCAATTCGGTCATGGGCGGGCTGACGCACGGCATCGAGATCAATACGTTCGACATTGCGAGCGATCTCGCCCGCCAGCTCAACGCGGAATGCGCCTATCTCGCAGCGCCGATCTATGCCGGCAGCCCGGAGTCGCGCACCGCGATCATCAAGCAGGACGTTTTTGAAACGGCCTTTCGGCAGATCGAGGCCAATGACGTCATCGTGCTCAGCATTGGCGACATGACCGAACGCTCGCTGCTGATGCGCTACGGTCTGCCGAGCAGCATCGATATCGAGGAACTGGTCACAGCCGGCGCCTGCGGCGATGTTCTCGGCCAGTTCGTCGACAAGACAGGGCGGCCGATCGAACACGCGATCAACAGATGCGCGATCGCTCCCGAACTCGAAGCCCTGCGCGCCATTCCGAACGTCGTCTTCGCCTCGGGCGGCCTGAACAAGGCGCAGGCTATCGCCGCCGTGCTGCTGTCGGGCCTGGGCAACGTGCTGATCTGCGATGAAGAGACGGCCCGGCAAGCCCGACAGCTTGCGCTAAATCTCCAGGCAGCTGGCGATTCATAGAGCGGCCGCGCAACCGGCAGGCACCGAAGTGGGCTCCGCCGGCACCGCTTTGTCGATCGCGTAGAGCTTGGCGAAACCGGCATCCTCGACTAGCGTCAGACCGGCCGGCATCAAGGCCCCGACATAGCGGTCGGGAGCATCCGCGTTGACGACGAGGATGAAATCGAAACGTCCCCGCCAGTCCGACAGATAGGGCGTGAAGTTTTCATAGACCTGCATCATTGCCGGGCACAAAAGCACGCCGATCGACAACAGATTGCCTTCGGGGACCGCGATCTCAGACCATGGCGCCAGAACCGATAGCGGCTGCTTGCCTTTCGCGGTGAAGAGCGTCGGCACGAACGCATGCGCGAAGGGCGTGGCAAGCGTCGGCAGGTGCCAGAAGGTCTCCTCTCTCAGGAAAAAATACCGGCTGGAGTGCGCAAGGCCGCTCACCGTCTTGGGATCATGCTCCAGAGGCAGAACGGCCGCGCCGACCGGCACCTTTTTGAGTACGGTCTCGACGGCGGCGACGTCCTTTTGTCCCAGCCACCAATTCCAGCCGATCCAGCCGGTCCGGCCGAAAACCGCGAGATTAACGACGAGCGCCAGCAACAGCGCCTGTCGGCGTGGCAGATTGGCGAAAGGACACACCATCGCCATGGCGACGAGTGCCGTCATGATCGGAAAGCGCCAACTGATCCATCCGGTGCCGAGCATGTGGCGAGGTGAAACACAGGAGAGCAGCAGCAGGCCGCCGGCGGCCACGGCAAGACCGGCATGGATGCGGATATCGCCCGCGCGTACGGCACGCGTGCAGATGAGGATCAGCGGCAGAACCAGCACCACGTCTACCACCGGGATATACGAGGTGATGGCGGAGAGCAAATTCATGACAATCAGGAGGACGCCGTCGTTCCAGGCAAGGGCAAGGCCGTTGCCACCGGCATTGGGTAAAGCTGGCGCACGGAGATAGAGTGCGAACGGCGGCAGGACACAGGCGCCCAGCGCCAGCGTCAAACGGCCGGCGAGCCTCAGCAGCCCTACCCTCGATCGCAAGATGTCGAAACGCCAGGAAAATTCCAGGCCGCAAACGATCGCCATATAGAAGCCGAGCGAGAAGATATGCATCACCGTCAGCATCAGCGCGGCGGCAAGCCGCCAGGCAAAAAGCAGAGCGAGATTTCCGCGCTGCAGCCGCAGGTCGACGCAGCCGAAGACCAAGGCCATGCCGAGGCCAATCTGGAAATTGATGAAGCCGCCGATCATGGTGGCGCACCAGCCAAGCGACAGCATGGCGATCTGCCAATAGTGGCGGCCGCCGAAAAGCGCCCGGTGCAGGCTGATCGCGCCAAGCGACGGCAGCACGATCGCCAGGAAAAGGAACGTCCGTGCCAGCCTATCGGCGCCGACAATAGGTCCCAGCCAGATGGCGAGAAGATCGATGCCGACGTTGGTGAAGGTGCGGCTCCAATCGATCGCGTAGATCTCCGGAAACGGCTGCTCGCTGATCCCGCCGGAAAGGAGCCAGATGCGGGCATAATGATTGGCATAGTCGAGCACCGGCGGGAAGGGAAAGAGCACGACAAGGATCGCAACAAACCCGACGAAAACGAGGATCGCAACGGTAGAATCCTGTCGGGTGATCAATCCCCCAGGCTCGGCCGTGGCAAGACGAGACTCCGCAATCCGGTCCATCAGCCGATCCGACTGTTCTTTTGCAAGCTGCTCTTCTGCTGCGCAGGCGGCTCACCGGCTACGAAGGCCGCATCCAGCGCGGCGCGCTTGTCGCCGGCGCTCATTTCCGAAAAAGCCGTCGGCAGCTCGGCATGTTCGCCTCCGCGCAGGATGGTCTCGATCATGAACATCGGCCGCCTCTTGCTCTCCTGCACGAGGCGGCCGAGATATTCGCCGATGATGCCGATGCAGATCAGCTGGATGGCGCTGAAGGCGCTGACGGCGGCCATGATCGACGACCAGCCGGTGACCGTTTCATCTTGCAGCCAGCGCACGAAAGTATAGACGAGCAGCGCCATCGCGACGCCGGCGCTGATCATGCCAAGCCATGTGGCGATGCGCAGTGGCGTCGTCGAAAAGCTGGTGATCGCATCGAGCGCGAAATTGATCATCTTGCGCAGCGGATATTTCGTCGTGCCGGCAAAGCGGGCGTCACGCTCATAGGGCAAAGCGACCTGCCTGCCGCCGATCCAGCTGACCATGCCGCGGATGAACCGATCGCGCTCCGGCATCGCCAGCAGGATATCGACGACGCGCCGGTGCATCAGCCGGAAATCGCCGGTATCGCGCGGGATCGTCACGGAAGCGAGCCTGGAGAGCGCACGATAGAAAAGCGAAGCGGTGGCGAGCTTGAACCAGGTTTCGCCTTCGCGCCGCGTGCGCTGGCCGTAGACGACGTCGGCGCCGCGCTCCATGATCGGCATCATCATCAAAAGCAGCTCGGGCGGATCCTGAAGATCGGCGTCGATCAAAAGAACACGCTCGCCGCGCGAGGCGGAAAGACCGGCCGTTGACGCCAGCTGGTGGCCGTGATTGCGCAACAGACGCACGCCGAGGACCTGCGGCACTTTTGCGGCCAGTTCCGAAATGATCTCCCAGGTGCCGTCGGACGAGCCGTCGTCGACGAGGATGAGTTCGAAGGCGTCGCCGGCAACGCTCTGCGCGGCCGCGCCAGCGCGGCGGCAGAATTCGCGCAGGCCCTCTTCCTCGTTGTGACAAGGCGCGACAATGGAAAGAAACGGTGCTTGCGTCATGCGGACGGCGGTGCCTGCTCGATTGATGGCACCAGCCTAGCCAGGAAACGTCAAACATCCTTTAATGACCGGATGGCAGCGCCGAATGTCCTTGAGCGCTATTCCGCGGCGATGATCTCGCGCCCGCCGTCGACGTCGCGAGCCGGTGAAGCGCCGTAGAGGCGGCTGTATTCGCGGCTGAACTGCGACGGGCTTTGATAGCCGACCCGGTGGCCCGCCGTGCCGGCATCGAGACGCTCGACGAACATCAGCCGGCGCGCTTCATGCAGGCGGAGCTGTTTCTGATACTGCACCGGCGTCATCGCGGTGACCGATTTGAAGTGGTGATGGAAGGATGAGACGCTCATGTTGACACGGTCGGCAAGATCTTCGATGCGCAGCGGCCGGGCGAAATTTTCCTTCAGCCAGGCGACGGCGCGGGCGATCCTGTTACTGTGGCTGTCTGACGTGGCGATGTTGATCAGACGGGCGCCATGCGGGCCGGTCAACACCCGGTAGAGAATTTCCTGCTCGATCAGCGGCGCCATGGCGGGAATGTCGCCTGGACGATCGAGCAAGCGCAGCAGGCGGACGGCGGCATCCATCAGCTCCGGCGGCGCGACGTTCACCACCATGCCGCGCTGCCCGTCGGTATGAGCGGCCGGGCGGGGAATATCGATGCGGCTGAGCAGCTCCAATAGCTTTTCGGAATCGATCGCCAGCCCCAGGCAGAGATGCGGAACCTCGGGGCTTGCCTCCGTGACCCGCCAGGCGACCGGCAGGTCAAGCGAGGTGAGCAGATAATCCCCCGTCCCGTAGCTGATCTGTTCCGTGCCGAGCTGCAGGCTCTTGGCTCCCTGCAGCACGAAGGCAAAACAGGGCCGGTAGCTGCTGTGTAAGGGATCGCTGGGCCTGGAGCGGCGGCTGACGTGAAGATTGCCGATGGCAGTGGAAAACTCACCGTCGCGAGGCGCAAAGCGCATCGCGATATCGACGATCTCCTGATAGGGGCTGAAGGGCAAAGTCATGCGGCAACTCTCTCTGTCAGCTGTCTGACTGTCAGCTGTCTGGCGCGGGCGATACCGCCCTTATCTAGAGTGTCTTTGCCATTTCGCAAACAGGCCGGCGTCTGACTTTTGCAGGATCGTGCAAGAAGCTGAGAGGATCGCTCTAACGCCCTTGCCAACATCCGGGCAATAGTCCGCCATCCCGCTCAACCCCTCCCAACCCCAAAGGAAGCTTCAGATGGCTATCGCAAAAGGCTATGCCGCAACCGACGCGTCGCAACCGCTGACCCCCTTTACCTTCGAACGTCGCGAGCCCAACGATGACGACGTCGTCATCGCGGTTCAATATTGCGGCGTCTGCCATTCCGACATTCACCAGGCCCGCAATGAATGGGGCAACTCCATATTCCCGATGGTGCCGGGCCACGAGGTTGCCGGCGTCGTTTCCGCCGTCGGCTCCAAGGTCACGAAATTCAAGGTCGGCGACCGCGTCGGCGTCGGCTGCTTCGTCGATTCCTGCGTCGGCTGCGCCGCGCGTGATCTGGATTACGAACACTACCTGCCCGGCCTCGTCCCGACCTATAACGGCTACGAAGCCGATGGCACGACCCCGACCTTCGGCGGCTATTCCGACTCGATCGTCGTCAAGGAAGGCTATGTGCTGCGCTTCCCCGACAATATTCCGCTCGATTCCGGCGCTCCGCTGCTTTGCGCCGGTATCACGCTCTATTCGCCGCTCGCGCATTGGAAAGCCGGTCCCGGCAAGAAGATCGCGATCGTCGGCATGGGCGGTCTCGGCCATATGGGCGTGAAGATCGGTGCTGCCATGGGGGCCGACATCACCGTGCTTTCCCAATCGCTGTCGAAGAAGGAAGACGGCCTCAAGCTCGGCGCAAAGGACTATTATGCAACGAGCGACGCCGAGACCTTCACCAAACTCGCCGGCACCTTCGACCTGATCATCAACACGGTCGGCACGGCAATCGATTGGAACGCCTATCTCAACCTGTTGAAGTCTGACGGCACAATGGTTCTGGTCGGCGTTCCCGAGCACCCGGTTCCGGTCCACGCCTTCTCCGTTATCGGCGGGCGCAAGAGCCTTGCTGGCTCGATGATCGGCTCGATCAAGGAGACCCAGGAAATGCTCGACTTCTGCGGCAAGCACAACATCGTCTCGGAGATCGAGAAGATCGACATCCAGAACATCAACGAAGCCTACGAGCGAGTCGTCAAGAGCGACGTCCGCTACCGCTTCGTCATCGATATCGCCTCGCTGGCGGCTTGAGGACATCAGAGGCGGCTCCTTCGGGGGCCGCTTTTTTATTGATGGGCCGGCATCCGCCATCCGTCCCCATGCTGAGGTGGGTAGCCCTTAGGGCGAAGCCTCGAAGCATCCCCCGCCAACGCCGCCTCTGCCGCCATGTCAGAGCGCCCGCCTCCTTTCTTCCGAGGCTCCGGCCTTCGGCCGGCGCATCTCAGCATGAGGCTCGCGTGGACCGCAACCGCAGCAGATATTCGACCGGGTTGAACGGATCAGGCCCTGAACGCCGGCGCAGGCGCGGTGCCCCGGCCATAGCAGCATGGTGATCGAAAGCGGTGTCCATTGTCCCTGCGCCGCTCGTCAGGCCCGGCAATTGCTGCTGGACGCTTTGAACCATCTGAGACGCCAGAGTGCCTTCGAGCCGCGCCACGCCATCGGCGATCACGGAATGCGACGTCGCCGCAGCGGATTTCGCCAGCAAAGTGAGCACACTGCTCAGGCTCTCGACAGGCGCTTCCAGATGAAAGCGATCGAAAGGCTCGCAGACGACCGTTTGCGCAGCCGACAGCGCCGTCGCCAGCACTAAGGGCGTTAACTGCCGGAAATCGGCGGCGGTGCTTGCGGGCGAACTGTGCCGCGCCGCCGTCATCACCACGTGGCAATCGATGACCTGCCAGCCGAAAACACCTTGCTTCAGCGTCTCGAACACGGTTTCCTCGACCGCCCGGTAAAAAGCGATGGGCATCTGGCCGACTTCCACCTCCAACGCGAAGCTGTTGCCGGCGCCGGCATGACGCGGCTCGACCCGCAAACCGATAGTGGCCAGAAACGGATTGGGGTCCTTGAAGAGGATCTGCAGGCCCGTGCCGATTCCCAGAGGTTTTTCCACCAGGATCACCGTGCTTTCCTCGAACGTCGCCTCAAGGCCGAAATCCGTCAGCAGCGTCGATTGGATAACCTCCTTCTGCACCTCGCCATAGAGCGAGACAAAGACCTCACTTGTATCCTCGTTCCGGCGCAGGTTGATCAATGGATCCTGCTCGGCCATCTGGGTCAGCGCCAGCCAGAGAGCCGCATTTTCGGAGGGTCGCCGGGCAAGGACGCGGGTTTCGAGCGTCGGCGGGGCAAAGTAAGCCCGTCCGCCCGAGGCGGGATCGCCGCCCACCGCATCGCCGATCCGGGCACCGGCAAGGCCGCTGACGCGGGCGATCTGGCCGGCGCAGAAGCTCGCGACGCCGTGGCTGTGGCCGGCTTCGAACACATGGATCGCAGTCACCCGGTCCGCGCCCTTGGGCAGATCCAGATATTGCCGCAGCCGCACGGTGCCCGAAGTCAGGTAGAGATAGGCGCGCTTTTCGCCGCCCCAGCCACGCTCGATCTTGAAGATCTTGCCGGCGACCGGCCCGTCCGGATCAAGCCGCCGCTCGGGCAACAGCGTCGCGATGGCCGAGCTTAGTGCCGGCACGCCGGCGCCGGTCATGGCCGCCCCTGCGAAGACGGGATGCACCAGGCCCCTTGCCACCTGATCGGCCAGGCTCCGCCCGAGCCTTTCCGTCGTCAGTCGTTCGGGGGCGAGCACATAATCGTCGAGCAGCGTCTCATCGTTCTCGCCGAGCGCCTCGCAAAGCGCCGAAAAAAGCGGCTCGTTTCCCGTCGCCAGAGCTTCCACCCGTGCAAACTTGCTGCCAGCACTGATGACGGAAGACATCGCGATGGGACGCACCGCCAGCTGAGCGGCAAGCGCCTCCAGCACCTCGTCATACCGGGCGCCGAGGCGATCGACCTTATTGACGAAGAAGACGAAGGGAACGCCGAGCCGCCGCAACGCCCGCACCAGCACACGCGTCTGCGCCTGCACGCCTTCGACCGCCGAAACGACGACGACCGCGGCATCCAGCAATCCGAGCACCCGCTCGACCTCGGCGATGAAATCGGGATGGCCGGGCGTATCGATCAGATTGACGATCCTGTCGCCGATCGCAAACGACACCACAGCCGCCCTGATCGTGATGCCGCGTTGCCGTTCGAGTTCGAGATTATCCGTCTGTGTATTGCCGGTATCGACGCTGCCGAGCTTGTCGATGACGCCGGCGTCAAAAAGCAGTCTTTCGGTAAGGCTAGTCTTGCCTGCATCCACATGGGCGAGGATGCCCAGATTCAAAGTGTGCATGAACCACCAACTTCTCAGAATTTCGAACGTGATTTTCGTGAGAAGTGAATCGGCGCATTGGAACCTCTATCCGTTGATACGGCTGGATACGACACCCCAAGTGGTGGTTGGGAGACGCGGGCGAGATGCTATGGCGGTGTGGGGAGATGTGTCAAGCGTGGCTACTACTGCTTTGCGGCTCCGGCCGTCGGCGCGTACGCCCCGGGCACAACGATCAGCCCTCATGGTGAGGGTGAGGAGCAAGCAATCGATCCAGTGAATCGATTGCAGCGACGAACGCAGGGCCGTCTCGAACCACGAGGGCGGGTGGCTGCATGCCTATATCCCTCGGTGAAACGTTGGTGGCCGGCCTCGTCCTTCGAGGCCCCTTCGGGGCACCTCAGGATGAGGCCGGAGAGACGGCACAGGACGCCTACCCCTCCTCCCGCATCGTCTCCCGCTGGGTGATAAGCCGGGCGCTGTGCTGGCCGCTGAGATAGATCCACAGCCAGCTCCAGGCGACGGAGAAGCGGGAGCGGGTGCCGATCAGGAAGTAGATATGGGCAAGGCCCCAGATCCACCAGGCAATCCAGCCCTTCAGCTTGATCCGGCCGAAATCGATGATCGCCGCACTTTGGCCAATCGTCGCCAGGCTGCCTTGATGCCGGTAGCGGAAGGGTGCAGGCGCCGGCTTGCCCGACAGGCGAGCGCGGATGACCTTGGCGACGTAGCCGCCCTGCTGCTTGGCCGCCGGCGCGATACCCGGCACCGGTTTGCCGTTCTCACGCATGACCGAGGCCGTGTCGCCGATGACGAAGACCTCGGGCAGACCCGGCGCGCTCAGGTCTTTTTCGACGACGACGCGCCCTGCCCGGTCGGCCGGCACGTCAAGCCAGCGGGCCGCCGGCGAAGCGGTGACGCCGGCCGCCCAGACGATCGTGCGGCTGGTGATAAATGTCTCGCCGATCCGGACGCCATCGGCGCTGCATTCGGTAACCGGCTTGCCGAGATGGATCTCCACCCCAAGCTTCTCCAGCGCCTTTTGAGCATAGGCCGAAAGCTCCTCAGCGAAGGCCGGCAGCACCCGCTGACCGGCCTCGACAAGCACGACGCGGGTCTTGCGCGTATCGATGTTGCGGAATTCCTTCGGCAGGGTGAAATGCGCCAGTTCGGCGATGATGCCGGCAAGCTCGACGCCGGTCGGCCCGGCGCCGACGATGGTGAAGGTCAGAAGCGCGTCGCGCACGGCGGGATCGCCCTCCATCTCCGCCTTCTCGAAGGCGAGCAGCACGCGCCGGCGGATTGTCGTCGCATCCTCCAGCGTCTTCAGGCCCGGCGCCACCGGCTCCCATTCGTCGCGGCCGAAATAGGCATGGGTCGCCCCGGTCGCCAGCACCAGCGTATCGTAACCGAGAGTCATACCGTTGCGCAGCGACACCATCTTGGCGCCGGCGTCGACATCGGTGACCTCGCCGAGGAGCACCGTCACATCGGGTCGATCGGCATAGAGGCGGCGGATCGGCCAGGCGATCTCCGAGGTGGAAAGAATGGTGGTCGCCACCTGATAGAGCAGCGGCTGGAAGAGATGATGATTGCGCCGGTCGACGAGCGTGACCTTCACACCCGCCCCCTTCAACCCGTTGACGAGCTGCAGCCCGCCGAAACCGCCACCGACAACGACGACATGATGATCGCTCACGCACTGCCCCTTTTGCGCCATTTCGCTCGAAACCAATGTGGCTTTTGCCGCGAATGTTGCAACCGCCGTTTCGGCATGCCTGCCCTGCGCCGCCGACGGCAGTCGGGGCGTACAGGATTATTGGTTTTCAGGTAATCGGGTCCGGCGAAGCTTATGGAGCGGAGATCAGAAAGAGTTATAGCTGCCCAGGCCGAGCCTCGGTTGAGGTGCAGCCTGGAACCAGTTCACAGCACAGATGCATAACCCGCCGATCAATAGGAACCGACGCACTGGCGACGGGGCCCGTGATAGGGCTGGAAGGTATTGTCGTAAGCCCTGTACGAACGATAGCGCGCATAGCACCAAGCCTCGTGGCTCCCGCCGCCTCCATAATAGGCTGACGATGCATAGGCGCGATAGGGCCGGCCGTAATAGCGGTAGGGCGCACCGTAATAGCCATAGGGCCGACCGTAGTAACCGTAGGGCCGACCGTAATAGCCGTATGGCGAGCCGTAATACGAGCCGTAATAGGGCTGGGCCAATGCGCCGCCTATGATCGTACCAACGGCCAGACCACCTAAGGCCCAGCCCCAGCCCGATCCATGACCATGATGATAGCCGCCGTGATGGCCGCCACCCCAGTGGCCACCTCGGCCACGCCATTGCACCTGCTCTATCTGCTGCTGAGGTTCGATCCTGGGTGGATTGATAGCCGGAAATGCCTGAGCCGGCGTGACGCCGGGGATCCCTATGATCAAGCATAACGCAGCGACGGTTAGCTTTCTCATGACTGTCCTCCTCTACTCCTCCAAGAGGAGAGAATATCCTCCCCTCCTCCTGAACCAAAGGTGAACGTAGTATGTCGAAAAACGTTCCATATAGCCACGAATTAATCGCTATCGATGGCGCGGAGAACTATCGGTTTCTCCTCTGGAGCATGATGCCGAAAAATGTGAGCGGTTTTCGGATGGCGCCATGCCCTAACTATTTAATGTAGAAGAGGATTCAGATTTAGGCCGACTTGGCCTGAAATCATCCTGTTCTGGGCAACGATCACCGGGCATAGCCCACGGGTATCGCCATCCCATGTTTCAATTCTTCCATCGAGATCGACGCTGAGACGTCGAAGAGTTCCAGCTTGCGCACGATCTGCTTATAGATGACGTCGTAATGCTCGACGCGCGGCAGCACGATCTTCAGGATGTAATCGTGATTGCCGGTCAGCCGGTGTGCCTCGACGATCTCCGGGATGTCGCCGATGATCCTGCGGAAGGTTTCCGTCCATTCGTCGGAATGATGCGCTGTCTTGACGAGCGCAAAGACCGTCGTCGGCACGCCCATCCGCTCGCGGTCGAGCACGATGATGCGCCGAAGGATATGGCCGCTTTCCTCCAGCCGCTGGATGCGCCGCGAACAGGCCGAGACCGACAGCGCCACGCGCTCGGCCAGATCGGTCACGGATATGCCTGCATCCCTCTGCAGCATGTCGAGTATGCGTCTGTCGCGGTCATCCAGCATGTGTGTAAATCGTACCTCACGCGCCAATTTTGCGCAATTTACCGAAATTGCGCAAAATCATAGCATACATCCTCCACGGAGGACAAACAACGCAAACACCCCGCGCCGTCATTGCGGCATCATTTTCGAAAGTTCAGAGCATGGGAGCATGAAGAGATGGAAACGATCGGCCTGATTGGCGGCATGAGTTTCGAAAGTTCGGCAGTCTATTACCGCCTGGTCAACGAGATGGTGCGCGCCCGCAAAGGCGGCCTTGCCTCGGCCGAACTCATCCTGCATTCGGTCAATTTCGAGGAGATCGTCGCTCTTCAGAAGGCCGGCGACTGGGCTGGAGCGGCCCGCCGCCTCGGCGAGGTGGCGGAACGCCTGGAGGCGGCGGGCGCCGGCTGCGTTCTGATCTGCACCAACACCATGCATCTGATAGCTGACGAGGTTGCGGCCAAGGTATCCGTGCCGCTGATCCATATCATCGACGAGACGGCGAAATCGCTGCATGCCGCCGGCCGCAAGCGCCCGCTCTTGCTCGCCACCCGCTACACGATGGAGCATGGCTTCTACGCCGACCGCATGAAGAACCACGGCCTGGATATCCTGGTGCCCGACGCCGCCGACCGCACCACCGTGCACGACATCATCTTCAACGAACTCTGCGCCGGCAGGGTGCACGACAGTTCGCGCGAAAAGCTGATCGACATCATCGACCGCGCCATGGATAACGGCGCCGACAGCATCATCCTTGGCTGCACCGAAATCTGCCTGATCCTCGATCCTAACCGCCTGCCATTGCCGGGCTTCGACACGACCACGATCCATGCCCGGGCGGCCGTCGAGTTCGCACTTGGCGCGGAGGACGCGGAAACGGAAGAGGCAGCGTGAGCGCGCAGTTAATTAGTTGACCCAGTCAACCAAATGCATGACAAACGTTTCCATCAGGAGATTTTAGTCAGCTGTTCGGACAGTCGCCAACCTCTCTTCCGTCATGCTCGGGCTTGTCCCGAGCATCTGCCTCCGTTCGATAGGGCAGCAGATCCTCGGCACAAGGCCGAGGATGACGCCGAGCGAGGAGCGAGCCTTATCAGGTCTGGCCACATCTCCATCTGGAGATCACCATGCGCGATATCGCCCTCATCGAAACCGCCCGCGATTTCAACCGCTTCTATACGAATTTCCTCGGCTTGCTGAACAAGGCCTATCTCGACTCTCCCTTCACACTGACGGATGCCCGCATCCTCTTCGAGATCGGCTCGCATGACGGTATCAGCGCCGCAGCCCTTGTCCGCGACCTGCATCTCGACCCAGCCTATCTCAGCCGCATCCTCAAGCGCTTTCGCGCGGAAGGGTTGATCGAGACCAGCCCCGATCCGGCCGATCTGCGCAGCCAGATCATCAATGTCACCGATCGGGGACGCGAGCAGTTCGAAGAACTCGGCCGGCGCGCCAATGCCCAGATCGCCGCCCGTTTCGACAATCTGGCGGTCGGTGAGCCGCAAGCCGTCGTCTCGGCCATGGACACGATCCGCGCTCTGCTCGACCCGGCGGCGAAGCCCGCCCCCGCCATCATCCGCGCCCATCGCGCCGGCGATATCGGCTGGATCGTGCAAAGCCAGGGCCGCTTCTATGCCGAGGAATATGGCTGGGACCTGCGTTTCGAGGCGCTGGTGGCCGAAGTCGCCGGCAAGTTCCTGGCCAATTTCGATCCCGAAAAAGAATATTGCTGGATCGCCGAGCGCGGCGGCATCAATGTCGGTTCTGTCCTTGTCGCCAATGGCGGTGACGGCATCGCCAAACTGCGGCTGCTTTATGTCGACAAATCAGCCCGCGGGCTCGGGCTCGGCAAGCTGCTGGTCGACGAATGCATCCGCTTCTGCAGGAAAAAGGGCTACGGCGAACTCCAGCTCTGGACCAACGACATGCTGGAGACTGCCCGCGCCATCTACGTCAAATCAGGCTTCCGCCTTGTCTCCGAGCAGAGACATCGCATGTTCGGCCCCGAGGCGAATGGCCAGAACTGGGCCCTCACCCTCTGACTTGCTGCGGTGCAAAAATTTCGCTTGATTTGGAAACGATCATTTCCTAATTAGGCGGACATGAACGCAGCGCCCCTTCACGAGAAGACTCGAAGCCGCGGCCGCCCTCGGGAATTCGACGCGGAGGCCGCACTCGATGCCGCGCTGTGCGTCTTTTCCGAGCGCGGCTACCACGCCGCCTCGATCAGCGAGCTTACCGAAGCCATGGGGCTTGCCGCCGGCAGCGTCTATAAGGCGTTCGGCGATAAGCGCGGCATCTTCCTCGCCGCCTTCGACCGCTACCGCGCCGTGCGCCGTGGCCTGCTCAGAGCCGAACTGGATCGTGTCGAAACTGGCCGCGACAAGCTGCGTGCACTCGTCACCTTCTTTGCGGCCTCCTCGCACGGGCAGATCGGCAGGCAGGGCTGCCTCGTCGTCGGCAGCGCCGGCGATCTCGCCCTCTTTGACGAAGAGGCGGCCGAGCGCGTCGCCGCCGCCTTTGCGACCGACCAGACGCTTCTCGCAGACCTGATCTGCCTCGGACAGTCCGACGGCTCGATTTCGGCGGAGCTCGATATATCGGCGACGGCACTTGCCCTCCTCTGCCTCACCAAGGGCATGCGCGTCATCGGTAAGACAGAGCGCAGCGGCGAAGAAATGGCCGCCGCTGCCGAAGCCGCGATGAAGCTGGTCACCTGACATTTCCCCCAGGGGAATGCCGGCATTCCCCTGGGCGCCCGGAAACGGGTGGCCGCCGGCAGACCGATTTGGGATCAATCCTTTCCATCATACCGGAGTTTCCGATGAGCATTTCAGCCACCGCGCCTGATAAGGCCATTCCACGGGCGCTCTCCCCCTGGCTCACCTTTCTTTTCGCCGCCGCCTGCGGGCTGGTGGCCGCCAATCTCTATTACGGCCAGCCGCTTGCCGGGCCGATCAGCGCCGAGCTCGGCTTCACGCCGGCCGCAACCGGCCTGATCGTCACGCTGACGCAGATCGGCTACGGCCTCGGCCTGCTGCTGATCGTGCCGCTCGGCGACCTCACGGAGAACCGCCGGCTGGTGCTGCTGCTGGTTGCCGTCTCCGCTGTTGCGCTGATCGGCGCGGCGCTGTCTTCGACACCGACCGCTTTCCTCGCGGCCTCGCTCTGCATCGGCCTGTCATCGGTCGCCGTTCAGGTTCTAGTTCCCTTCGCCGCCAACATGGCGCCCGATGCGACGCGCGGACAGGTCGTCGGCAATGTCATGAGCGGCCTGCTCTGCGGCATCATGCTGGCGCGCCCCTTCGCCAGCTTCGTCGCCGAGGCCTCTTCCTGGCATGTGGTCTATTACGTCACCGCAGCGCTGATGATCGTGCTCGCCGTCGTCCTGCGCGCCAACCTGCCGGTCCGCCGGCCGAAGACGAAGCTGCGCTACGGCGAGCTGCTCGCTTCCATGGGCCACCTGGCGCTGACCTCGCGCGTGCTGCAGCGCCGCGCGCTTTACCAAGCCGGCATGTTCGGTGCCTTCAGCCTGTTCTGGACGACGACGCCCTTGCTGCTCGCGAGCCCGGCCTTCGGCCTGACGCAGAACGGCATCGCCCTCTTTGCGCTCGCCGGTGCAGCAGGCGCCGTCGCCTCGCCGATCGCCGGCCGGCTCGCCGATCGCGGCATGACCAAGATCGCCTCGACGATCGCCATGCTGCTCGGCATGGCCTCCTTCCTGATCAGCCATTTCGCCGCCGATGGATCGCTCACCGCCCTGATCCTTCTGACCGCGGCGGCGATCACGCTCGATTTCGGCGTGACCACCAATCTCGTCTGCGGCCAGCGCGCCATCTATGGGCTGAACCCGGAACATCGCAGCCGGCTGAACGGCCTCTTCATGGCGACCTTCTTTGCCGGCGGCGCCCTCGGCTCGGCGCTCGGCGGCTGGGCCTATGCGACCGGCGGCTGGACGATGACGGCCTGGATCGGCTTCGCCTTCCCGGCGCTCGCCTTCCTGCTGTTCCTGACGGAAGGGCGCAGCAAGTAGGAAAGTCGCGCGCATAGTCCTGAAAATCGGAGTCGATTTCGGGACTATGCGCGGGTTAAAATAAGAGAACCGCAGGATTTTCTGGTTGTGACAGGGATGCTTCCGGCATGGAAATGGATGAAGAAAAGATCGACGATGCCGTTCTCGCTTTGCTCTGGCTGACACTGCATGACGGCGATCGCGCCTGGAAAGGTTTCGACTGGGACGTCATGGATCGTTTGTACAAGAAGGGTTTTATTGCCAATCCGGCGGGCAAGGCCAAGTCGGTCGTTCTGAGCGACGAAGGGTTGCAGCGCTCGGAGGAACTGTTTCGCGCGCTGTTTACCCGCGCGAAGTGATAGAGGCTCTCACCATCCTAGCTGTCGGCTGAATCGAAACGCGAGCGGGCGGCGCGAACGGCATCGTGGTTCGCTTCCGCCCAGTTCAACAGCTGCGACAGCGGCAGGTAGAGCGAGCGGCCGAGTTCGGTCATCGAATATTCGACGCTCGGCGGCTTGGTCGGGAAGACCTCGCGGGCGATATAACCGTCCCTCTGCAAATCACGCAGCGTCTGCGTCAGCATGCGTTGGGAAATGTCGGGAAGCATCCGCCGCAGCTCGCCGAAGCGACGGGGCTCGGCCGCCAGCACTTCGAGCAGCAGCGTCGACCATTTGCCGCCGATCTGCTGCATCATGTCCCTGACCGGGCAATTGGAAAAATCGAGGCCGGCAAGATCGATCTCGCGCCGCGCCCCCGGCATCCTGTTCTTCAGACTGACGACCGCGCCGCTCATGAGCTGGTTCCCTTTTGGTAACGTAGAGCCGAAAAACTGCCTCCTTTACACTGTCAAGTCAATTCCTATTCTAGCGCTGCTCTCTTTTTGAGACCACCAATCAACACAGAAGGCCAACGCAGAAGGAACTATCCATGAGCGAAACAATCCTGGTCACCGGCGCTGCCGGCCAGCTCGGCCAGCGTGTCATCCACCACCTCCTCGAGACCTATAAGGTCGCCCCCGGCACGATCGTCGCGGCCACCCGCAGCCCCGAAAAGCTCGCTGACCTCGCAAACAAGGGCGTCCTCACCCGCAAGGCCGATTTCGATGACGCCGCCGGTCTAGAAAAGGCTTTCGCCGGCATTGACCGGCTGCTGATCATCAGCACCGATGCGCTGGATACGCCCGGCAAACGTCTCGCCCAGCACCAGGCGGCCGTCGCTGCCGCCGTCAAGGCAGGCGTCAAGCACATCGCCTATACCTCGATGCCGGCGCCGGACGATTCGCTCGTTACCTTCGCGCCGGACCATCTCGGCAGCGAAAACGCCATCAAAGCGAGCGGCATCGCTCACACGATCATCCGCGACGCCTGGTATCACGACAACTACATGCATAGCATGCCGCACAACCTGCAGGGCGGCAAATGGTACAGCGCCACGGGCGTCGGCAAGGTCTCGACGATCTCGCGTGACGACTGCGCCCTGGCGATCGCCGCAGCCCTTGCCTCCGGCACATCGGAAAGCGCCACCTACACGCTGACCGGTGCGGTGTCTCTGAACAACCGCCAGATCGCCGCCATCATCTCGGACGTCGCCGGCAAGCCGCTCGAAGTCGTCGACGTCAATGACGAACAGCTCGGCCAGGGCATGCGCGGCGCCGGCCTCCCCGGCTTCGTCGCCGACATGCTGGTCTCCGCCGACGCCAACATCCGCGCCGGCAAGTTCGATATCCTCACGGGGGATTTCACCAAGCTGACGGGCAAACGGCCGCAATCGCTGAAGGATTTCTTCGTGGCGCACAAGGCTGCTTTGACGGCTTCAGGCAACGCCGGAAGCCATTGAGCTTTCCGCTCATCCCTGCGCTCGCCGCAGGGATGAGCGGACTCCGATTCTGGACACTGGATCCCTCAACGTCAGATGTGTCGATCACCGCACCGACGCGCAGGGTCGTCCCTCAGAATTGCGAAACGAAGCCAGGCGGTTTTTCCCTGAGGTCAAGTCCGTATTCAAGCTCGGCCCGCATCCAAAGCACACCGCTTTCATAGGGATCGTCGGACATTGTCTCAGTTCGCGCGTCGGCGGTATTGCTGTCAGGCCAGTTCTTGACGCACGCGACGCTCTCGCGTGTCCGCTCATTCCGATCGATTGCACACCATTCTCGTCTTTCGTCGAGCGGAACCCATGCGAGACCATTCTGGAAACAGGTGATGGCCCGATATTTCGGCTCGACGACGATGTTCCCGGCGGCATCCTCAATGCCCCAAAGCAAGGTTCCGTTCGAATTCCCCGAGACGCGCTGTCCACCATCGCGTCCGCAACGCAACTTTAATCGCCGGTCTTCCAGGCGGCGAGGCTCGGAGACTTCAAGTCCTGATGCGTCGATCCAAAACTTCCGCCCATCCTTCGATACCGCATAGACGCCGGAATCGGGCGACATCTCATCGAACTGTGGAGCGAGGGCCATCACACCGTTGCTAACCATTGTTCCCCATTTGCCCTGAACCTCGACGGCAGCATAGCCATCGTTGAAACCAAATTGGCTCTGAAATGACGGCGGATCGACAAGCAGTTTGCCGTCCTGCTTGAGAAACCCCCATTTTTCTTTGTACCGAACCGATACGGGGAATTCGCAACTGATGTCCATATCGTCAAAAAGATATGAAACCGTCGGCTCTCCGTCCGCTCCGACGACCTGAATGCGGTTGCCGCGATGCAGGAATTTGATACCCGAAGGACATGCCACCAGCGCCTTCCCGTCCTCCGGATTGGGCACCAGATCCCCGGCGCGGTTGAGCCCGATCCACTGGCCGTCGACCAATATCCTGGCCGCTTCGCCGGGATAATCCGGCAGTCTCGCATCGTCAAACAGACGACCGCCAAGTAACCGACCCGCCTCGTCTAGGACGCCAAACTTCTGGTCTTTGGCCACACGGTAAAAACCGTTTCGATAATCCTGGATCCTAAATTGCTGTGGGACGAGAATAGTTTGGCCGTCCCGGCCGATCACGCCGCATTGGGTGGCGTCGGCCCGGTCACGTTGGCTGGACTGGCCTTTGCGTCCTGCCGAACCGCCGTAACAGACAATTGCTCTTCCTCCACCGAGTTTACTGGCTGTTTCGAATCGAGGCTCGAGTTTCCAGGTTCCGTCGGGAGCAAGCAATCCGTATCGTTTATCTCCCGGTTGAGCGGCCCAAACGAAAGTGCCGAATTCGAATTCTTTAATGGCCAGCTCGTCCTTCAGGATCTTTCCTGAAGGCAGATCGACGAGCAGATAAGGTGGATCGTTCCTCTCAAGCAACAGTTCCCCGAACGTGAAACGCAGCATGCCAAAAGAATCCCCTGCGACCGCTTTGCCGGGGCGAACGAGCGCCGCCCCGGCTCCGAATGGAATGGCGCGCGCATAGTTCGGTGACAGCAGAAACTTTCCCGTTCTGTCGATAATTCCTGCCTTGTCACCGACCACCACTTCGGCGTGGCCTTTGCGAAATCCGCGGGCAAGGTCGAACGCAGGCGCGATCACCATCTCGCCACTCGAATTGATATAGCCGAATTTGCCCTCGGAGCGCACAGCGGCCAGCCCCTCCGAGAAAGGAAGCGCAACTTCGAACTTGCGATCAATCCGCGGTTCGAACGTCGCTCTGTCGATATAGCCGCAAAGAGCGTAGACGCCGCCGCACCTTTCCACCCATCTTTCCGGCCGGGGATCGGCTACGCCGGTTCCAACAAAGCAGAGCAAACACGCCCAGGCCGCCGCAACAAACGTAAATTGACGTGTAACAACTCTCATCATAGCACCCCCCGGTTGAAAGAACTAGGAGATGCTCCTGTGTTGGAAGTATGGCCGATCCGCAGGTCGGCTGTCACAAGCACAGGAATCCTGCGCCCTCACTCGCGCGCACGGGAAACCCTTGCAGCATATCAAATTGGTCGCCGTTAACACTTAAGAAGGAAACAACCCTTCCTCAAACCGCCTGACCACACGCCCGGCAGAACCGCCGCACCGTCTCGGCCATGCCATACTCAAGCGCATCGGCGGTCAGCCCATGGCCGATCGAAACTTCGGCAAGCGCTGGAATGCGCTTCACCAGACCCGGCAGGTTTGCGACCGTCAGGTCGTGCCCGGCATTGACGGCGAGGCCGATCGCCAGCGCCGCATCCGCTGTCCGGCCGAGTGCTTCGAGGATCGGGGCCGCCCGTTCCGGTGCGTCGTAGCAGCCGCCATAGGGACCGGTATAAAGTTCGATCCGGTCGGCGCCGACGGCCTTGGCGATCTCGACGGCTTCAGCATCCCCGTCTCCGTCGGCAAACAGCGAGACCCGGCATCCCATCGTCTTCAGCCGCGCGACGGCATCAGTCAGGAACGCCCGATGTTTGCGGAAATCCCAGCCGTGATCCGAGGTCGCCTGCGCGGGATCGTCCGGCACCAGCGTCACCTGCTCCGGTGCTGCTCCGGCGCAGAGGTCAAAAAACTCCCCCGTCGGATAACCTTCGATATTGAACTCGGCCTCGGGGAATTCGTCGTCGATCAGGTTGCGGATGACGGAAAGGTCGGAAAAACGGATGTGCCGCTGGTCGGGGCGCGGGTGCACCGTCAGGCCGCTGGCGCCCGCGGCAAGCGCTATTCGCCCAAGCGCTTCGACGCTCGGCCACGGCAGGTCGCGCCGGTTGCGCAGCATGGCGATCGCGTTGAGGTTCACGGAGAGTTTGGCGGGCATGGCTGATATCCATCGGTGCTGAAACGGAGGCCCTGCTTTTAAGCCAAGTGCCTTGAGATGACCAACGAGATTCGCAGATGGATGCGATGTCGATCGTTGATGAGCATTGCTGTCGGTGGGGCATTAGCCCTCCCCGCGTACCGTGAATAGTAATTCCCGTCACCCGTGAAGACGGTCGACCCACGCTGCAATGCAGCGCATGTTTTGCTGCAGCACCCAGAAATCAGGTCGTTACGTTGCTATCCCATTTAAAAGAGATTACTTTTAGCACTTATAAAAAAGATCGTTCACGCATAACGTGGACATTGTATCGCGTAAACGTAGGCCGCGTACTGCTTCTTTTCCCAATGACAAGAACGCCCAGAGGAAAACCCCACTCGCCGCGCCTGGGAAGCAACTGGCAAATCCGCATGAGGTGCAACACGATGCCCTAGGAGGGTTCATGCCAGACGGTTCCAAACGCCTGTTTGCTGCCGCCGGTATCGCTTCGGAGGCCCGGTCGAAATACCGGTTCCTGCCTTCGGCCGCGCTGCCGCCGGATCTACCGGACGGTCCGGTGCCGATCGCCGATATGGCCAACGCATTCGGCGTTACGCACAGGACACTGCATTTCTACGAAGAAAAGGGGTTGATTTCCGCCAATCGCATCGGCCTGATGCGGGTCTACGGCCAGGATGACGTGATGCGCATGGCAGTCATCACCGTCTGCCGCGAGACCGGCATGCCGATCGCCGTCATCCAGGAATTGATGGACGAGCTTCGCAAGGCCGATTCGCAGGAAAGGGCCGAGGCGATGTTCCGCGAGGTGCTGCAGGTGCGCAAGCGCGAGCTGACGGCCGAGATGTCGACGCTGCACCGCCAGCTCCAGCAGGTGGGCGACCTTCTGGATTACGACGAAAATATCGAAGAGCCGCCGCTCAACGACAACCAGGACAGCGCAAGCCTGACCCCGCGGGAGCGGCGTTGCCTGGAACTGATGGCGGAGGGCTATTCCACCCAGCGAATCGCCCGGGCGCTCGACCTGAAGCATGATGAGACCAGGGATCTCGAAGCCGGAATCATCCTGAAATTCCGTGCCAACAACCGCTTCCAGGCAATCGCCAAGGCCGTGCTGCTTGGGATCGTGCAGGCCTAGTCCGATACGTGCCCGACGGCCGCCACCGTCGCCTTCCCAAGATAGAAAGGCGCGATCGAGATCGCGAGTCGCGATCGAGGTCAGCGCACGATCGTCAGCGTCTCCGCCGCGCGCGTGATCGCCGTATAGAGCCAGCGTTCCCGCGTATCGCGAAAGGCCCAGCTCTCGTCGAAGAGCACGACGTCGTTCCATTGCGAACCCTGCGCCTTATGAACGGTCAGCGCGTAGCCATAGTCGAACTCATCGTAGCGTTTGCGGGTGTTCCAGGGAATCTCGCCCTCGACCTCCTCGAAGGCCTGTTTCAGGAGCTTTATCTTGGCAGCCCCCCGATCCATGTCGTCGTCCTCGGGCCGGACGAGCAGGTTGATGCCGGGTTTCGTCGTTTCCTTGGACGAGGTCATCACCTGCCAGAGCGAGCCGTTGAGCAGGCCTTTGGCGGGATCGTTGCGGAGGCAGACGAGCTTGTCGCCGGTCTGCGGATACTCGGCATTGAAGCCTTTCAACTCGCGCAGGCGCTGATTATAGCGCCGCCGCGTCCTGTTGGTGCCGACGAGCACCTGGTCGGCATCAAGGACCAATTGCTGCGTCACCTCGTTCTTCGAGATCACCTTGGCCGTGCCGTAATCGCCATACATCACCTCATTGCCCTCACGCACCTGCATGGCGAGCTTGATGATCGGATTGTCGCGCGCCTGCCGGTGAATATCGGTGAGCAGGTAATCCGGATCCTGATTGGTGAAGTATCCGCCACCGCTGACGGGCGGCAACTGGCCGGGATCGCCGAGCACCAGGATCGGCGTGCCGAAGCTCATCAGATCCTTGCCGAGCGCCTCGTCGACCATCGAGCATTCGTCGACGATGATCAGCGCCGCCTTGGCGACCGGGCTCTGCCGGTTGATCGAAAACATCGGCGCGATCGAGGTCTTGCCGGTTTCCTCGTCCTCGACTGCCTCCTCGCCGCGCGGCCGGTAGATCAGCGAATGGATCGTCTTCGCATTGGAGGCGCCGCGCGAACGCAGCACTTGCGCCGCCTTGCCGGTAAAGGCGGCAAACAGCACGTCGCCGTCGACATTCTCGGCGAAATGCTTGGCAAGCGTCGTCTTCCCCGTTCCGGCATAGCCGAACAGGCGAAAGAGCGGCGAGCGCCCCTCATTCAGCCATTTCGAAACAGCCTTGAGGGCTTCGTCTTGTTGCGGCGCAAATTGCATGATCGGACGACTTGGCAGGATTCGCGGACGTTAGGCAAGGCGGAAAACCGCAAATCGCCCGGCGGGACGATCATCCGTCCCACCGCCGGTCCATGCCGCTGGCGCACATCGACGGGTCCTGCCCGATAGCGTCGGTCAAAAAATCCAGAACTGTCTTGACGCGCAGCGGCATGTTTCGTCTTGAGGGATAGACGACGGTGATCGGCAGCCGGCTCGGCTGAAAATCTTCCATCACGGGGATCAGCCGGCCGGCGGCGATATCGGGTACTGCGATGATATGGGAGAGCACCGCCAGACCCGCGCCGGCAAGCGCCGCCCGGTGAATGGCAACCGCGCTACAGGCGGTCAGCCGCGGCGCGATCCGAACCGAAATGTCTTCCGACCCATTGGAGAACGACCATGTCGCAACATCGCCAGCCCTGTCGTAGCACAGGCACTCATGCTCCTTGATGTCCTTCGGTGTCCTCGGCGGCGCCTTGCGCGCGAGATAGGCGGGCGATGCGACCAGGAAGGCCGTCGTCCAGCCGATCCGCCGGCAGACGAGGCTGCTGTCGGCGACCGAGCCCAGCCGCACTTCGAGGTCGAGGCGCTCCTCGATCATATCGGAGCTTTGCTCCCTGAAGAGCAGTTCCACGGAAAGTTTCGGATGGGCGGCGAGAAGATCGCCGAGCCGCTCGCTAAGGTAGAGGCCGAGCGGTGCCGGAACACTGAGCCTGACCTTTCCGGAAGCCATGGCTCCATCCGATCCAGTGGCATCGCCGAGCTCCTCCACCGCTTCAATAATTTTGAGCGCCATCGGCAGCATCCGTTCCCCTTCCGCCGTCAGCGACAGGCCACTGGTCGTGCGGTGCAGGAGGCGGGTATTGAAATGGCCTTCGAGGGCTGCGACCTGCCGCGAGACCGCCGGCTGCGTCACATCGAGATCATGTGCCGCCGCCGAAAACGAGCCCGTCTCGACGACGCGCTGGAAGGTCCGCAATGCCGAAACGATATCCATATCTGCCCCTCATACTTTTGCGCATAGGCTTTATGCAGGCAGCCTAGGCTGGAATGGCTTTACAGTCCAGCAATTAAGGATATCTTTTATCCATAAGGATATTACACATCCTTAATTAGAGGAGAAATGACATGAGCCAGCGATTGAACTACGCCCAGCAGTCCCCCGAGCTTTTCAAGAAATTCATGGAATTCAGCATGGCGCTGAGAAGCAGCGTCATCGACGAGAAGCTGCAGGCGCTCATCGAAATCCGCGCCTCGCAGATCAACGGATGCGGCTTTTGTCTCGATATGCATGTGAAGCAGGCAAAGATCCACGGCGAGACGGAGCTGCGGCTCCACCACGTCGCCATCTGGCGGGAATCGAACCTGTTCGTTCCCCGCGAGCGCGCCGCCCTTGCCTGGACCGAAGCGCTGACGAAACTTCCAGAAGGCGGCATTCCCGACGAGATTTACGAACGGGTTCGCGGCCAGCTTTCCGAAAAGGAAATCTCCGACCTGACCTTCGTCGTCATGGCCATCAATGCCTGGAACCGCGTCAATGTCGGCTTCAAGACCGTGCCCGGTTCGGCCGACAAGGCCTACGGCCTCGACAAGGCTGGCTTGAACTAAACCTTACAATTTATTGAGAAGATTCACCTTTGACGCCGCCGCACCCCGGCGGCGAACGGAGACCTGTTATGAAAATCGTTGTCATCGGCGGAACCGGCCTCATCGGTTCGAAGACTGTCGCCCGCCTGCGCCAGAAGGGACATGAGGTGATCGCCGCCTCACCGAATTCAGGCGTCAATACGATCACGGGAGAAGGGCTCGCAGAGGCGCTCGAGGGTGCCGAAATCGTGCTCGATCTTGCCAATTCGCCCTCCTTCGAAGACAAGGCCGTTCTCGAATTCTTCGAGACGTCGGGGCGCAATCTTCTCGCCGCCGAGAAAGCGGCCGGCGTCAAGCATCATATCGCGCTCTCCGTCGTCGGCACCGAGCGTCTGCAGGACAGCGGTTATTTCCGCGGCAAGCTTGCCCAGGAAAAGCTGATCAAGGCGTCGGGCATCCCCTATACCATCGTGCATTCGACGCAGTTCATGGAATTCCTGAACGGCATCGCCCAGTCGGGCACGGTCGGCCAGACGGTTCGCCTGTCGCCGGCCTATGTGCAGCCGATCGCCTCCGACGACGTCGCCGACGCCATGGCAGATGTGGCGCTCTCCGCGCCCGCCAACGCCGCGATCGAGATATCAGGTCCGGAACGGGCGCGCTTGAGCGAACTGGTCGCCCGATATCTGAAGGCCATGAACGACCTGCGTGTCGTCGAGGCCGATCCGGAAGCGAAATATTTCGGAGTTCGGCTCAACGACCAGTCGCTCGTTTCCGACGACAGGCCGCGGCTCGGTTCGATCACCTTCGAACAATGGTTCGCGAAATCCGCCCGGCCGAAGTGATTTTGTCCCTGGACGCGGCCACTGGGACGCGTCCTGCCACCCCAGCAAAGTTGGAGATTCCCATGATCAGAGCTTCATTCCTCGCCGCCGCCCTCGTCTGCCTGGCGGCCACCGGCGCCGGCGCCCACGACAGCAGCAAATCTGCCAAGGTCACCCTCGTCTATGAACACCCGCTTCCGAACGTGCCCGGCAAGAGCATCAAGGGCGTGCTGGTCGAATATGGTCCCGGTGGCTTCTCCGAAGGCCATACCCATCCCGACTCGGCTTTCATCTACGCCACCGTGCTTGAAGGATCGATCCGCAGCCAGGTCAATGACGGCCCGGTCAAGGTCTATCAGGCCGGCGAGAGTTTTTCCGAAATGCCGGGCGACCGCCACGGGGTCAGCGCCAACGGCAGCGAAACGAAACCCGCCCGCCTGCTCGCCGTGTTCGTGGTCGACACCAACCAGAAAGAACTGACCTACCCCCTCAAGAAATAAGGCGCCGCCAAACCCGTCCGCGCCGGGCCGATGCTTGCGCGGGCGGCCGACATGCTCAATCATATGCCGCCCCTCCCGGAGACAGAGAGATGATCTACGACGCACTCTTCGGCAAGCCTCTGATATCGCTGATAACAGTCGGCTTCGCCGGTATCGTCGTCTGGTACTTTCTCTCCAGCCAGCGACCGACCACCCGGCTGGTGGTGCAGATCCCCTTTTTTGCCGTGATGACGCTGATCCTGGTCGGCAGCGGCATCGAACCCCACCGATTTCAAGGATATGGCTCCGAAGATCCGCAGGCCTTGCTCGTCATTCTCGCGAAAACGCTCTGGTGGATTCATCTGGCGTGGGCTGTCATCGGTTTCATCAGGCTGTATCTGGTTCTGGAGGGCAGTCCCCGAGAGGCCCGCCTGCTGCAGGATCTCGTCATCGGCGTCGTCTATATCGGCATGGCCCTGTCGGTTCTGGCCTTCGTCTTCGGCGTACCGATCGGCACCCTCGTTGCGACCTCGGGCGTGGTCGCCATCATTCTCGGCCTTGCGCTGCAAAATACGCTCGCCGACGTCTTCTCCGGCATCGCGCTGACACTCGGCCGGCCCTATGTCATCGGCGACTGGATTCTTTTGAGCGATGGCACGGAAGGGCGCGTCGTCGAGAGCAACTGGCGCGCGACCCATATCCTGACCAGCGCCAACAATGTCGTTGTGCTGCCGAACAGCTTTCTGGCCAAGCTCGGACTGACCAATGTCAGCCGGCCGGACGAGAGCCATCTGCTGATCCTCACGATCCGCATCGCTCCGACACGGATGCCGGCATCGGTTCGCCACGTCATGGCAACGGCGCTCGCAAGCTGCAATTCCATCGTGCGCGAGCCGCCGCCTGTCGTTGCGTTGAGGGGACTCGACGCCACGGCGCTGGAAGTCGAGCTGCAGTTCCGGGTAACGAGCCCCAGCCAGCGTGTGCCGGCGCGAAACGAGGTGCTCGATCTTGTCTATCGCCACTGCAAATCGGCCGGCCTGCTTCTCGCCGTTCCGGCGGCGGCCTCGGTCCTGACGGGCGATCTGCCGACCGAAGAGAGCGCACGACTGCCGCGTGTGACGCCGCTCGAACTGATCGAGGCCATTCCGATCTTTGCGACGCTGACGGCCGATGAAAAGCAAAAACTCGCCGAGACCGCCGCCGTGCGTGAATTCCGCAAAGGCGACGTGATCGTGCGGGAGGGCGAAATGCTGCCGTCGCTGATGATGGTGCGGGCCGGCATTGTTACGGCGCGACATCAAGATGGGGAACGCGGTCGACTCGCACCCGGTGATTTTTTCGGCGAGACCGGACTGCTCGCCGGCATGCAGGAAGTCTGCACCCTGGAGGCTCTAACGCCGGTGACCGTCTATGAAATCGATCAGCAAGCCTTCGCGCCGCTACTGAACGAGCGTCCGGCGCTGGCTGAGGAAATTGCCGAAGATCTCGCCAGCCGCGCGGAGCGCTTTCGCAACGGCGCCGCCCTGCCGGCGGAACCCGCCGCCCACAGCCCGCATGCCATTCTGAAAACCATCAGGACCATCTTCAGGGGGTAGTCAGCCGGCGCGCTTGAGAACCCATTCGAAGGTGCTCCGCCAGAGGTCAGCCGGCACGTCCTCGGACAAGGTGCCGACCAGGTCGGAAAGCCGGACCCGCCTCAGCGTATCGCGCCAAGCCTCGTCGGCTTCCCACATGACGCGGGCGACCGCGCAAGGCTTGCTGTCGCAGTAGCCGGCCGGCCGGCAGGGATTGTTCTCCCGGATATTCGTGCAGGTGAAGCTGCGCGCCTTGCCCTCGACCGCCTCGACGATCTCGAGGAAATTGATCTCCGACGGCGTCCGCGCAAGCCTGTAGCCGCCGCTCGGGCCGAGCGTGGTCTCGACCAGCGATGCCTGCGACAGGCTCTGCAGCGCTTTGGAGAGATATTCCTTCGGCAGGCCATGAAGCTCGGCGAGCGCCTTGGTGGAAAGATACCTGCCCTCGGGCAGGCTCGCGAGAATGGCGCAGCAATGGAGCGCCCACTCGACCTGGCTTTTCAGGATCATTCAGCAACTCGCGTGATACTGGTTCTGCGAACGGAATTAAGGATAAACACTATCCGCAAATCGACATGATGTAAATGACCGCGCAAATTGGCCTCCGCCCCTGCCCGGGGAATGTCGGTACGGGCTCTCGCGTGCCTCCTGCCCTAAAATTTTCCATGCGTCGGGAATAAAACCGCCGCGTCTCGTGTCTCATCTGAGGTATCGCAAAATTGCGTGCCCAGTTCTCAAGGAGAGACATCATGAAATCCGTGAAATTCCTGTCCGTCGTGGCCGCTGCGGCCCTCGCCGCAACCGCTGCTTTCGCAGCCGCTCCCGTCAAGGAAGTCGAATCGGCCAAGGGCAAGGTTCTTGCCGGCGAAAACGGCATGACCCTCTACACATTCAAAAAGGACGCCAAGGGCGTTTCCAACTGCAATGACGATTGCGCCAAGAACTGGCCGCCGCTGATGGCCGCTTCCGATGCCAAGGCCGATGGTGCATATTCGATCATCGATCGGAAGGATGGCACGAAGCAATGGGCCAAGGACGGCATGCCGCTCTATTACTGGGTCAAGGACAAGAAGTCGGGCGACATCACCGGCGACGGCGTCGGCGGCAATTGGGACCTTGCCAAACCTTGATCGCAGGGGCCTTGATCATCAGAAAGCGGCTGGCGTGAAAACACCCGCACCTGAAAGTTTCGAGGGCCAGATCCTGGCCCTCCTCCCCTCGCTCAGGCGCTATTCGCGCAGCCTGACGCGTTCGGATGCCGATGGCGAGGATCTGCTCCAGGATTGCGTCGAGAAGGTGCTGGCGCGCCGCGGACAATGGCGTGGCCGCAACCTGCGCGGCTGGGTCCTGACCATCATGACCAATCTCTACCGCAACGGCCGGCGCGGCAAGGCGCGCGACGGCCTGGTCGAACTCGACGCCGCCGAGGATATCGCCACCCCCGAACCGCCGGCCGATCCGCTGGCGCGTGCCCGGCTCGACGATGCGTTGAACAGCCTTTCGGAGGAGCACCGCGCCGTGCTGATGCTCGTGGTCATCGAGGGATACACCTACGGCGAGGTCGCCGCCGCCCTCGATATCCCCATCGGCACCGTCATGTCCCGGCTGTCGCGCGCCCGCCACCGCGTCGCCGAGCGGCTGAAAGCCGATAACGTCATTACGCTTCGGAGACCGAAATGAACGAGACCAACCCGATCGTCACCGAAGCCGATCTTCACGCCTATGCCGACGGCCAACTGCCGGAAGCGGCGCGCGCCCGCATCGAAGCCTACCTTGCCGACAATCCCGACGAGGCGGCGCTGGTCGCTGAATGGCAGGCGCAGAATAGCGGCATCCGGTCGCTGTTTTCAGGATATGAGCAGGCGAAGGACACGGACGCCCTGCTCGTATCACCCCCGCGCACCGTCTCGTCGGAGTGGAGACGCCTGGCGATCGCCGCCGCGGCCCTCGTCGTCTTCGCGCTCGGCGCCGTCAGCGGCCATTACGGCCCGGCACTTCTGACAAAGCCGGAGCTGCAGCTTGCCGGCTCCGAAACCCTGCCGAAGCAGGCCGAGACCGCTTTCTTGGTTTATGCCGCCGAGGTTCGCCACCCGGTCGAAGTCTTCGCCGACGAGGAAGCCCACCTCGCCACCTGGCTCGGCAAGCGCCTCGCCATCCAGAACCTGAAGATCCCGAACCTGCAGCCGCTCGGCTTCAAGTTGGTCGGCGGCCGCCTGCTGCCGGTCGATGACAGACCGGGCGCCATGTTCATGTACGAGAACCAGGCCGGCGAGCGCCTGACCGTCATCGTCGGCCGCAACACCGAAAACCGTACGACGAGCTTCCGCTTCGCCTCATCGGGCAATCTCGAGACCTTCTACTGGATCGACGGCGAACTCGGTTATGCCGTCACCGGCGAAATCACGCGTGAGACCCTGCGCGGTGTGGCCGAGGAATGCTATCGGCAGTTCCCTTCGTGAGAATCAGCGCTTTGGATCGTTGGCAAGTTCGATCGGCTGCCCATGCGGCGTGGCTTCGGCGGCCCGCTGCCAGCTCTGCTGCAGGTCGAGAATGGCAGATGCATCCGCTATGCCGCGGCTGACGAGCAGTTCGGAAAGGGCCGCCACCCAGCAGTCGAAATAATCGCTGCCATCCTCGGCGCGTTGAGGCTTGTGCAATTCTTTCGACAGGACTTCCGCCCATTCGCCCCAGGCAAACAGCCCCTTCTCGTGCAGATGCACCGTCATGGCGAAGGCCTCCGCCGCCCAAGGCTCGGGAAAGACCGGATCACCCTCCGGCGACCTCGGCAACCCAAGCGATTGCGCCAACTGAGACGGCGTCTCACAAGTGCTCAAGATAGCTCTCCCACGCATCGATGGAGACCGTCAGCGACGGATCCGCTCCTTCGCCCCAGATCTCACCGCCGCCGAAGACGACCGTATAGAGCCATTGCGGATTTTCGCCGCGGCCATGCGCATTATCGTCGGGGAAGACGAATGCCCCTTGCACCGCCTCGACGACGCCCGTCTTGGCGCGCGCATAACGCGGCAGCCGCGTATGGGTGGCCGGATTGAAATTCCTCGTCCTCACCGCCTCTCCGACCGCAAAGCGCGGGGCGGTTTCGACAGGACGATCGCAAGGCCCGCCTTTCGCCAGCGCGCCCGGCACCATCTCTGCCTTCAGCATCCGCTTCGGCACCGTGCCTGCCTGCAGCTTTCGCCCGGAGACCAGCTCCTCGAGCGTGGCAAAACCGTGCCTTGCGAGCAGCATCTCGACACCGCGGATCCAGATCTCGTAATAGCTGGCGGCGAGATAATCGGCCGGCGGAATATTTTCGCGCGCATGCCGACTTTCATCGATCGTCCAGACGCCGAAAGCGCCGCAGGAAAGTGTGATGCCGAGGGCCCGCTTTTCCCATTCGGCGTGGAAACAGGGCTCGTCCTTTTCGGGCGCGACAGGCCCGAAACCCATCTGCCCGCCGAGATCGTGCGGTCCGTTCATGGAAGAGCCTCCGGGCTGCCGGCAATGGCCGTGCCGATCATCGCATCGCGGCTGACGAGGCCGGCCAGTGCGGCTTCGTCCATTCCGTCCGTGCCCTCAGGCCGCTCGGGGATCACGAGATAACGCAGCTCCGCCGTCGAATCCCAGACACGGATCTTCTTCTCCTCCGGCAGCGTCAGGCCGAATTCGGCAAGCACGCCGCGCGGATCGATGACGGCGCGCGAGCGATAGGCCGGCGCCTTGTACCACACCGGCGGCAGCCCGAGCACCGACCAGGGATAACAGGAGCAGAGCGTGCAGACGATGAGATTATGGGTCTCGGCCGTGTTGAAGACGGCGCGCATATGCTCGCCCTGCCGGCCGGTATAACCGAGGCTCGCAATCGCCGCTGTCGCATCACGCTTCAGCCAGTCGGCGAAATCGGCATCGCTCCAGGCCTTGGCGACGACATGCGCCCCGTTCCTCGGCCCCACCTTGGTCTCATAGGTCTCGACAATCGCATCGATCGCCGCCGGATCGATGAGACCCTTCTCCGTCAGCAGCGTTTCCAGCGCTTTGACGCGGGCCTGCATGTCGGAATAGTGGTTGTCGTGGTGATGAGCATGTTTGTGGTGGTGGTGATCGGCATTGTTGTCGTGGTCGTCGTGCATCGCAATATCCTCCCGGAACGCGGATAGGCGCCCCACTTACTCTCGCGCGGCCGAAGGATGGGCAAGGTCAACCCCTTGCACCCTCTTCTCCCCAGCGGGGAGAAGGTGGCCCGAAGGGTCGGATGAGGGGGCCGCACGGCATGCCCGTCATTGTTGCCCTTCGCTTGCGCTTCGTGCATTCGCGACCTTGTCGCTCACCCCCTCATCTGCCTGCCGGCATCTTCTCCCCGCTGGGGAGAAGGGGAATCGCAGCAACGTCTCGCCCAATCCAAAACATCAAGCCGTCTCCCTTCCTTCTACCACACACCACACCCCCGCCAAGCCCTCCTATCCCACTCAAACTTTTCCGCTAATCTCCCGCCATGAACATTCTGATTCTCGGTGCAACCGGCTTCATAGGCTCCGTCGTCGCAGCCCGGCTCGTCGCCGAGGGGCATGCAGTGACCGGGCTCGGCCGCAATCCCACGCGTGCCCGCCTGAAACAGCCGGCGATAAACTGGCGCCGGGCCGATCTCTCGCATATGACGAAAGCGGACGACTGGGATGAGATCCTCAACGGCCAGCATGCCGTCGTCAATTGCGCCGGCGCCCTGCAGGACGGTCTCTCGGACAATCTGGCGGCCACGCAAGCCGAGGCGATGCTGGCGCTCTATGCCGCCGCCAAACGCGGGTCGCAGCCTCTGATCGTCCAGATATCGGCGAGGACGGCCGGCGCGGCGGGCGACCTGCCCTTCCTCGCCACCAAGCGCCGGGCCGACGAGGCGCTGGCGGTAAGCGGCCTGCCTTGCCTCATCCTGCGCCCTGCCCTCGTTCTCGGCCGCAATGCCCATGGCGGTTCGTCGCTGCTCAGGGCGCTTGCCGCCCTCCCCCTGGCGCTGCCGCTCGTCCATGCCGAAAGCCCGGTCGAAATGCTGTCGGTGGACGATGTGGCGGAAGCCGTGTCGCGGGCGGTTGCAGTCGGCCTCCGCGGTGATATCGATCTCGCCGACGACGAGACCCTGACGCTTGCCGATCTCGTCAGCCTTCACCGGCAATGGCTGGGCCTGCCCCCCGCCCGCGTCTTTTCCCTTGCGCCGTGGCTTGCAAAGCCCGTCATGTGGCTTGCCGATGTCGCAGGGCTGCTCGGCTGGCGCTCGCCGCTGCGCTCGACGGCGATGACGGTCATGTCGGAGGGCATACAAAGCGCAAAGGGAGAAAGCGGCCTCGTCGCGACATCCGCTGCGGCAGCCCTATCAGCCAATCCATCCGGCGTGCAGGATCTCTGGTTTGCCCGGCTCTACCTGCTGAAACCGCTCGTCATATCGGGGCTCTCCGCCTTCTGGCTGCTCTCCGGCCTGATCCCGCTGCTGGCGTTGCAGAAGACATCCGCCCATTTCCTGCCGTTCATGCCGGAGTCCACGGCCACCGCGCTGACGCTTGCAACTTGCCTGATCGACGTGGCGCTCGGCGCTGCCGTGCTTGTCCGTCCGCTCGCCAAACGCGCGCTTCTCGGCATGCTGGCTGTCTCCTTCGCCTATCTCGCCGGCGCCAGCCTGCTCGAACCGATGCTCTGGCTCGATCCGCTCGGTCCCCTCGTCAAGGTGCTGCCGTCGATCTTACTGACGCTGACGGCCCTTGCCACACTGGATGAACGCTGATGCTCGAGCAATGGCTGCTGCTTGCCCATGTCATCGGCGCGACCGTGCTCTTCGGCACCGGCGCCGGCATCGCCTTCTTCATGGTGATGGCGCATCGCACGCGTGATTCCGTTCTGATCGCCCACGTCGCCGGAACCGTCGTCATTGCCGATACGATCTTCACCGCTACGGCCGCCATTTTTCAACCCGTGACCGGATATCTGCTGGTGCGCTCGATCGGCTGGGAGCTGACGGAAGGCTGGATCGCGCTGTCGCTGCTGCTTTATCTTCTCACCGGCCTGTTCTGGCTGCCGGTCGTCTGGATCCAGATCCGCCTGCGCGATTTCGCCCGCGCCGCGGCAGCATCGGGAGGCGCCCTGCCGCCGGCCTATTTCAGCCTCTACCGCATCTGGTTCGCCTGCGGCTTCCCGGCCTTCTCAGCCGTCATCGGCATTCTCTGGCTGATGCTGGCGAAGCCGTCGATCACCCTATTTTAGCATCGGCCAGAGGCTCGCCACCAGAAGCACCGCCATACTGATATTGAACCATTTCAGCCGCACCGGATCGGAAAGCCATTCCCGCAATGCCGAGCCGAAGCCTGCCCAGGTCGAAACGCTCGGCACGTTGACTGCCGCAAAGGCGAGGCCGACGAGAAGCACGCTGACGAGATAGAGCTCGGGATTGGTATAGGTCGCCATCGCGGTGACCGCCATCACCCAGGCTTTTGGATTGACCCACTGAAAGGCCGCCGCTGAAAAGAAAGACATTGGCTTGACGGCGCTCTTGCCTTCGCTAAGCGATCGCGACGAGGCGATCTTCCAGGCGATCCAGACGAGATAGGCGCCGCCGGCAAATTTCAACGCCGTATAGACTGCCGGCATCGTATGCAGCACCGCGCCAAGTCCAAGACCGACGCCGATGAGCAGCGAGAAGAACCCGACACCGATGCCGAACATATGCGGGATCGTTCTGCGGAAGCCGAAATTCACGCCCGAGGCAAAGAGCATCATATTGTTCGGCCCCGGCGTGATCGAGGTCGTGAAGGCGAAGAGTACGAGGGCGACAAACGTATCCAGCGGCATGAGACCTCCCGAACCGGCCTTTTCCAGCCTGTTCATTTAGGTCAGCATAACTGTCCAAAATTACCCATGCCATTGCATTATTGTCATGGTGACAGGATTACTGGAAAGATGGCGACACGGCCCAATCTTTTGCCGAGGAAGAAACCCATGCAGGACGACCCGATTCCATCCGTCAAATTCCCGAACGGCGCTGAGGTGCCGGCGCTCGGCCAGGGAACATGGGCCATGGGCGAGGATGCCGGCCATGCCAGGGCCGAGATCGAAAGTCTCAAAGCCGGCATCGATCTCGGCATGACGCTGATCGACACCGCCGAAATGTACGGTGACGGTGGCGCCGAGGAGATCGTCGGCCAGGCGATCAGCGGACGGCGCGACGAGGTCTTCATCGTCAGCAAGGTCTATCCCTGGAATGCCAGCCTGAAAGGCACGATCGAAGCCTGCGAGCGCAGTCTGGAACGGCTCCGCACCGACCGCATCGATCTCTATCTCCTGCACTGGCGCGGCAGTCATCCGCTGGCCGAAACCGTTGCGGCCTTCGAAATGCTGAAGGCCTCAGGCAAGATCGGCGCCTGGGGCGTTTCCAATTTCGACACCGACGACATGGAGGAATTGCTCACCGTGCCCGACGGCGCCAATGTCGCCGCCAACCAGGTGCTCTACAACCTCTCCCGCCGCGGCATCGAATTCGATCTCCTGCCCTGGTGCCAGAGCCGCCGCATCCCGGTTATGGCCTATTCACCGATCGAGCAGGGACATATCCTGCACCATCCCGAGCTGATCCACATCGCCAAGGCCTATCAGGCGACACCAGCGCAGCTGGCGCTGGCCTTCCTGCTCGAACGCGACGGCGTTATCGTCATCCCGAAAACGTCGAATCCCGAACGCGCGGCTGAGAACCGCGACTGCGTCTCGCTTGAGATCACCGATGAGGACTGGCAGGCATTGGACGCCGCCTTCCCGCCGCCGACAAGCAAAAAGCCGCTGGAGATGCTGTGATCTCCAGCGGCTTTCGGCACGATTGCACTGCCGGGCTTACATTCCCTGCGCACCACGGTTCATCGCCGCGATGCCGGTGCGGCAGACCTCGATCAAGCCGAGCGGCTTCATGATCGCGATGAACTGATCAATCTTGGAAGACTTGCCGGTGATCTCCAGAATGAAGTGATCGATCGTCGCATCCACCACCTTGGCGTGGAAGGCATCGGCAAGGCGCAGCGTCTCGGCGCGCATCTCGCCCTCGCCGATCACCTTGACCAGCGCCACCTCGCGCTCGATCGGCCGGTCCTGGCCGAGTTCGCGGGCGCGCACTGTCAAATCGACGACGCGGTGTACCGGTACGATGCGCTCGAGCTGCGCCTTGATCTGCTCCAGCACCTGCGGCGTGCCGCGCGTGACGATGGTGATGCGGGAAAGATGCGCCTGATGCTCGGTCTCTGAAACCGTCAGGCTCTCGATATTGTAGCCGCGGCCGGAAAACAGGCCGATGACCCGGGCAAGGACGCCCGGTTCGTTATCGACGAGAATGGAAAGCGTGTGGCTCTCGATCGCCGCCGTTTCCGGCGAGATGAAGTAGGCGGAGCCCGTGGGCTGTAGGTGTGCGTTCATGGTCTTGAGTTTCCTCTTCCCTGTCGCATAACCCCGAAAATGGAAAACGATTTTCGGAAAGGATTATGCGCAAATTAAAAATGTCAGACGAGCGCGCGGCCCTTGGCGTCGATCGCATTGGCGACCGCTTCGTCGGTGGCTTCATCAGGCAGCAGCATTTCGTTATGCGCCTTGCCCGAGGGGATCATCGGGAAGCAGTTGGCGAGATTGGCAACCCGGCAATCGAAGATCACCGGCTTCCTGACCTCGATCATCTCGACAATGGCATCGTCCAGGTCATCCGGCTTTTCGCAGCGCAGGCCGACGGCGCCATAGGCTTCCGCCAGCTTGACGAAATCGGGCATCGCCTCGGTATAGGAGTTCGACAGACGGTTGCCGTGCAGCAATTGCTGCCACTGGCGCACCATGCCCATATACTGGTTGTTCATGATGAAGATCTTGATCGGCGCATCGTGCTGGATCGCCGCCGACATTTCCTGAATACACATCTGGATCGATGCGTCGCCAGCAATGTCGATGACGAGGCTGTCGGGATGGGCGATCTGGACTCCAAGGGCCGCCGGCAGACCGTAGCCCATCGTGCCGAGGCCGCCCGATGTCATCCAGCGGTTCGGCTGCTCGAAGCCGAAGAACTGCGCCGCCCACATCTGATGCTGGCCGACTTCGGTGGTGATGTAGGTATCGCGGTCCTTGGTGTGCGCATAGAGCCGCTCCAGCGCATATTGCGGCATGATGACGTCATTGCTCCTCGTATAGGCGAAGGAGTTGCGCGCCCGCCAGCGGGCGATATCGGTCCACCAGTCTTCGAGGCGGTTCTTCTCCGGCTTCTTCGGCAGCGCCCGCCACAGGCGGACCATATCTTCGAGGACATGCCCGACATCACCGCGGATGCCGATATCGACACGGACGTTCTTGTTGATCGAAGACGGATCGATATCGATATGGATTTTCTTCGAATTCGGGGAAAAGGCATTGAGGCGGCCGGTGATGCGGTCGTCGAAGCGGGCGCCGATGCAGACCATGACGTCGCAGTCATGCATCGCCATGTTGGCTTCGTAGGAGCCGTGCATGCCGAGCATCTTCAGCCAGTTCTTGCCCGAAGCCGGATAGGCGCCGAGGCCCATCAGCGTCGAGGTGATCGGGAAACCGGTGAGTTCGACCAGCTCGCGCAGCAGCTTGGAGGCCTCGGGGCCGGAATTGATGACGCCGCCGCCGGAATAGATGATTGGACGGCGCGCAGTCGCCATCAGCTCGATCGCTGCATGGATCTGGTTGAGGTCGCCCTGGATTTTCGGCTGATAGCTCTTCTGGATCGTGTAATCGGCGGGCGGCGTATAGGTGCCGGTGGCAAACTGCACGTCTTTCGGAATATCGACGACGACGGGGCCCGGACGGCCGGACTGTGCGATGCGGAAGGCCTCGTGAATAACGGCGGCGAGCTGGTTGACGTCCTTGACCAGCCAGTTGTGCTTGGTGCAGGGCCGGGTGATGCCGACCGTATCGCATTCCTGGAAGGCGTCGGAGCCGATCAGCGGGGTCGGAACCTGACCGGTCAGGCAGACGAGCGGGACCGAATCCATCAGCGCGTCCTGCAGCGGCGTGACCGCATTGGTGGCGCCCGGACCCGAGGTGACCAGCATGACGCCGACCTTGCCGGTGGAGCGGGCGTAGCCTTCGGCCGCATGGCCTGCTCCCTGCTCGTGACGGACGAGGATGTGCTTGACCTCTTCCTGCTGGAAGATCTCGTCATAGATCGGCAGAACCGCGCCGCCGGGATAGCCGAAGATATGTTCGACGCCGTTGTCCTTCAGCGCCTTGAGAACGATCTCCGCTCCCGTCATCCGATTGCCTGCCGCCTGATTGTCCGTGCTCATCTGTCTGTTCCGTTTATGCTGGGATTTGCGTTTGTGGCCGGAAGCCCGAATTTCGGGCATAAAAAAAGGCCCCGGAGGAGCCTGTCATCTAGCGCATGGGTGGCTACCGCCGGATGGTTACACCATCCTGCCCATGCGCTTTCCCACCACGATAAGAGCCATTGCGATTTTCATGGTCGGAAGTGATAGACAGAAAATTTCGCAGCGTCAACGCATGCCGCAATAAAAATCCGGCTCCAGCCTTTACCCCCTGAAATCCGTGGCCTGAAGAATTTGTTAAAGGATTAACTTTATTCTTTTCCCCTATTGTAGGGAGTAGCCCTTTGCTCAACAACGACTTGCGCGTGTCTGGCAAGGCAGGCGAGCACGATCGCCGCGATGGCCATGCGCCGGGAAATCGCTTTCTCGGCCGCGTCGTTGCGTGCAGCGGATCCAGGGCGACGATCGCCGCCGTCGCCGAAGACGGCGGCACCGATCTGACCGAGCTCTGGTCCGTCGGCCGGCTGATTTCGATCGGCGTTGGCCGCAACCGCGTCGTTGCCCTCGTCTATCAGATGAACACCGGCGGCCATGCCTGGGGCGAAGGCGAGGACAATACGTTCAAGATCGAGACCGAGCTGCTCGGCGAAGTCCGTGTCGATGAGGACGGGCACGAGGAATTCTCCACCGGCATTTCGCGTTATCCGTATCTTGGCGCCATCGCTCACCGCATTCGCGCCGCCGACCTGATGCGCATCTACGATGCCGGAGAGGGTACGACCGCCGTCATCGGCAAACTGACGCAGGACGAAAGCATCGATGCGGCGATCCACATCCCCTCGATGCTCTCCAAGCATTTCGCCGTCGTCGGCTCCACCGGTGTCGGCAAGTCGACGGCCGTGTCGCTGCTGCTGCATAAGGCGATCGCAGCCAACCCGAAACTGCGGGTGCTGATCCTCGATCCGCATAACGAATTCGCCGCCGCATTTCCCAAGCACGCCGTCACCATCGATACCGATACGCTCGACCTGCCCTTCTGGCTGATGCGGCTGGAGGAATTCGCCGAAGTCGTCTTTCGCGGCCGCCCGCCGGTGCCGGAAGAGCTCGACATGCTGCGCGATATCCTGCCCGAGGCCAAGCGCGCCTTCCGCGGCAGCGACAACTCGCTGGTGCGCCGCACCACGGAAAAGAGCTCGATCACCGCCGATACGCCGGTCCCCTACCGCATGGCCGATCTGCTGGCGCTGATCGACGAGCGCATTGGCCGCCTGGAAGGCCGCACGGAAAAGCCCTTCCTGCGCTCGCTGAAGATGCGTCTCATCGCCGCGATCAACGATCCGCGCTATCACTTTATGTTCTCCAACAATACGATCAGCGACACGATCACCGAGACCATCGCGCAGATTTTCCGCATTCCCGGCGAGAACCGGCCGATCTGCACCTTCCAGCTGGCCGGCATTCCCTCCGAGGTGGTCAATTCGGTCGCCTCCGTCCTTTGCCGCATGGCCTTCGAAGTGGCGCTGTGGAGCGAAGGCGCCATCCATATGCTGGTCGTCTGCGAGGAAGCCCACCGCTACATCCCCTCCGATCCCAGCCTCGGTTTCGTGCCGACGCGCCAGGCGATCGCCCGCATCGCCAAGGAGGGCCGCAAATACGGCGTCTCGCTGGGGATCATCACCCAGCGGCCGGGTGAACTCGACCAGACGATCCTGTCGCAGTGCTCGACGCTGTTTGCCATGCGCCTGGCCAACGACCGCGACCAGGAAATCATCCGCTCGGCCATTCCCAACTCGTCGATCTCGACGACGAGCTTTATCTCCTCGATCGGCAACGGCGAGGCGATCGCATTCGGCGAGGCGATCAGCGTGCCGATGCGCATGCGCTTTTCCCGCGTCGACGAGAGCTTGCTGCCGAAGGCTGCCAGCGCCAACAGCAAACACAGCGAGGAAGATCCGGATACGGTCGATCTGCGCAAGATCGTCACCCGCATGCGGGCGGTGACCGTCGGACCCGACATTTCGAATTTCCAGCAGAGCTATGCTGCCTCAGCGGCAGCCCCCGAGGAGGTTGACGCGACCGACGAGGATATCGACGACAAGCCCTATGCATCGCCTGCCCTCTCGTCTGCTCCGCTCGAATCCTACCGGCGTGAGCTGCTGCCGCAGGCACCCCGGCTCGACCCCGCCGCGCCGCCGGCGATCGATCCCCGGCTGGACGCGCTCCGCCGCGAGATGCGCCGCGAAGAACCGGTCTTTCCCCGGCCGGCACCGCCAACGGATCAGCCCGCGGTCACCCGCCGGGAGCCCGGCACGTCGCTCCGCGAAAGCATCCTGAAGAAACCGCTGAGCAGCCTCTACAACAAGGATTGACGTTCCAGCGCGATCAGCGGCTCGGCCACCTGAAGGACACGCTGCCGGTCCGCGGCTCCGAGCGGCATGAGAGGCCGCGGCAGCTCCGCCCGGGTGAGCAAGAGATGCTCGACCAGCATATAGACCACGCGGATGCTTCCGAGTTCCTTGAACATCCTCCAAAGCGGCTCAAGGAGCCCATCGAGCCTGCGTGTTTCGTTGCCGTCGCCTGTAATCGCCGCCTTGGTCAGGGCAAGGGCTGTGCGCGGCAGCAAGCCGCCGACGACGCTGTACCAGGCCTCGGCGCCAGAGAGCAGCGCCTCGGCCGCACCCCAGTCGCCGCTATAGCCGATCGCGAGATCGGTCTTCTCGCGCAATGCGGCGAGTTCCCCTCGCACATCGCCGTCGGCCGGCAGAGGCATCTTCACCGCCTTGATCGTCTCGATATCGGAGAGGCGCCGCAGTAGCTCGCGGCTAAAGGTGAAGTGGGTCGTGCCGGGATTGTTATAGATGCAGAGCGGCAGCGCCGCCGCCTTCGTGACCGCCAGGAAATGCTGGTAGACCTCTTCCTGGGTCAAGGGCGTGTAGGACACCGGCGCCAGCAGAAGCGCATCCGCGCCGGCCGTTTCGGCATCCCTCGCAAGGTCGCAAGCGCTGTCTGTCCGCAGAGCGCCAACACCGACAACGATGGGAACACGCCCTTTGACGCATTCGACCGCCGCCTCGATGGCCCGCAACCGTTCCTCGCGCGTGAGGTAGGCATAGATCCCAGTGCTGCCGAGAAGGCCGATGGAGGCGACGCCCGCATCACACAAAGGCTCGAGCAGACGGCAAAGGGCTTCGGTGTCCACCCGGCCATCCGCATCGGCGGGGGTTGGCGGAAAGGCCGAAAGAACATGAAACGGAGATGATGAAGACATGATGCGATCCTGAGAAAAGCGGTCAATGGGAGAACAGCAGGCGCGATCCAGCGCCCGCGAAGAAGATGGCGAGGCTCCCCTCGATCCAGCGGCGCGCCCGCGCATAACCGCGCACCATAGGCGCCGTCGAAAACAGCACGGCATAACCGGAAAATATCGAGACCCCGAGGAGCACGCATCCGCCGAACGCCGTGACGGCGGTCTCGGGCGAGGCGCCGGGCTTCAGACCGAGCGACATGATTGCGACCCAGGCCAGAACCGCCTTCGGGTTTCCGAGGTGCATCAGGATCCCGCGGCGATAGAGTGCGCCGAACTCCGCAGCAGGCCGGGCGAGTTCATCCGCCGGCGCATCCCGGGCAGTCGCCGAGCGGGCTGCTTTCCAGGCGAGCCAGAGGAGGTACAGCCCGCCCGCGATCTTGAGGACCAGCAGCGCGTGGGCGTAGCGAACAAGCAGTGTCGAGATGACCGTAACCGCGATCAGCCCCCAGCATGTCGACATTGTTATCACTCCGGCGGCAAGCGCCAGAGCCGGCCGGCGTCCTTGCCGCATCGCCACGTTCATGATGGCCATGTTGCTTGGCCCGGGACTGCCTGCCGCGATGACATAAGCGATATAGACGACGAGAAGATCTTGCATGTCCATGTTTCCGAAATCGGCCAATTCACTTCCTTCTGCGCTAGAATTGGTCCATCATGAAGCACCATTTTCAACAATCTTCATGGACCATTTTGCAATGTCGAAGCGGCGCAGCACCATCGAGATCCCATCGCTCAAAACCATCGACCGAACCGCCGATGTCGGCCGCCAGCTTGCCCAGGCTCTGCGCAGCGCGATCTCACGCGCAGAACTCAGGCCTGGCGAGCGCCTCCCTTCGACGCGCACCCTTGCTGCGTCCTTGAAGATAGCCCGCGGCACCGTCGTCGGAGTGTTCGATCAACTGACCGCCGAAGGCTACCTCGAAGCGAGGGTCGGGGCCGGAACAAGTGTCGCCTCGGCCCTGGTGGACGCAACGCCGCCGTTTCCGCCCGCACCGGCAGCGCCGCCGGGCGCGGATGCCTTCGATCTGCCCTTCCCGGCGGCCCGGCTGATATCGATCGCCCGCGCCCTCACCCCTCACCCGCCCATTCCCTTCGCCATCGCCGTCCCGGCTGCCGGTATTGCGCCGGACGACAACTGGCGCCGTCTCGGCAATCGCGTGCGCGCATCGAAACAGGCAGCCCCCGCAAGCTATCAAAATCCCATGGGACTGCACGAGCTGCGGGTCGCCATCGCCGACCATGTCCGCCGCGCACGGGCCGTTCACTGCGAGCCGGAACAGGTGATCGTCACGTCGGGTACCCAGCAGGGCCTCTATCTGGCGGGGCGTGTCCTGCTGTCGCGCGACGATCCGGTATGGACCGAGGATCCGGCCTATCCCGGGCTCACGGCCGTGCTCGACGATCTCGGCGCACGGACACATCGCATCCCGGTCGATGCGCAGGGAATGAACGTGGAACGCGGCCTCGAACTTTGCCAGCAGGCGCGCGCCGCCTTCGTCACCCCTTCGCATCAATATCCGGTCGGCATGCCGCTCAGCATGGCCCGGCGCAACGCCCTGGCCGCCTGGGCCGACCAAAACCGCGCCTGGATCGTCGAGGACGATTACGACAGCGAGCTGCGTTATGCCGGGCACCCCTTCCCCTCGATGCAGGGATTGCGCCCCTCCCGCGTCATCTATCTCGGCACTTTCAGCAAGGTGCTCTTTCCATCGCTGCGCCTCGGCTATGTCATCGCCCCTGCCGCGCTCGCGGAAGCCTTCGCCGGCGCGCGCGCCATTCTCGACCGGCACTCGCCGACCGCAGAACAGCACGTCCTAGCCGCCTACATGAGGGAAGGCTATTTCGAAGCCCATATCCGGCGCATCCGCGGCCTCTATGCCGAACGCCGCGCAATCCTGCTCTCAAGCCTCGAGCGGGCCTTGCCTGAGGGATGCCGTATTCAGCCGAGCGACCAGGGCATGCACATTCTTCTATGGCTGCCCGAGGGGACCGACGACGTGCAGCTCGCAGCCCAGGCGCTATCGGCCGGCCTTGCGGTGCGCGCGATCTCGCCCATGTATGCCGCACGGCCGGCGCGCCCCGGCCTGATGCTGGGATTCGGTGGATTTCTGCCGGACCGGCTGCAGGCGGCGGTTGGCGAACTCGTCAAATTGCTGAACCTGCAGATCTTCGGAGGCGGAGGCGAACGCCGAGGCTAAAGCATCAGCCGTTCCCAGCTGTCGTCCATCTGGTTGCGGAACCATGTCATTTGACGCTTGGCATATTGCCGCGTCGCCGCGGCCCCCTTCTCCAGCACCTCGTCACGCGTCATCCCGCCATTGAGCATCGCCGCGATCTGCGAGACTCCGATCGCCTTCATCACAGGCGCCTCGGCCGGCAGGTCGAGCGCAAGCAGCGCCCTCACCTCGTCTTCCGCGCCTTGGTCCAGCATCTTTTCGAAACGCCCGTTGATGCGCTGATGCAGCACCGCCCGGTCCGGCAGCACGACGATCTTGCGAGCCTGGCCAGCGTCGATCACCACGGGTCCCGACCGGCCCTGGAAATCGGCGATTGACCGTCCCGTCGCCTTGAACACTTCAAGCGCCCGGACGATGCGCTGCCCGTCCTGGCGATTGAGGCTTGCCGACATGGCAGGATCGATAGCCTCAAGTTCGGAATGGAGCCCCTCCGGCCCCTCCGCAAGCAGCCGCGTCCTGAGTTCCTCCCGCAGGTCCTCCGGGATCTGCGGCATGTCGGAGAGGCCGCCGGTCAGCGCCTTGAAATAAAGACCGGTGCCGCCGACGAAGACCGGCAGCCGGTCGGCGGCCCTGAGCGACGGCAGCAGCGTCGAGACATCGCGCAGCCAGCTGCCGGTGGAATAGGCCGCACCTGCCGGCACGTGGCCGTAGAGATGATGCGGCACACCCTGCATCTCCTCTTCCGACGGGCGCGCGGTCAGCACCCGCAGCGTATCGTAGACCTGCATGCTGTCGGCGTTGACGACCACGCCGTCATGGCGCTTGGCCAATTCGACGGCGAGCGCGGACTTGCCGCTGGCGGTCGGCCCGGTTATCAGGATCGCGTTCACTGTGCTCAGAAGGTTTTCCATCATGGCTCTCGTTGCCACGCTTGTTGCCAATCCGTCAAATCCCGTGCTGACACCCAAGATCGCCGAACAGGCGGCCGAAGCGGTGAACGCTTCCGGCCTCTACTGGCTGGCAGACGGCATCGCCTGCGACATCGCGCTGCGTGACGGCACGGATGCGCCAGCGGCCGAGGCTAATATTCTTGCCGTCATATCAGGCGCGCCGATCGACCTCGTGATCCAGGAGCAGGAGAGCCGCCGCAAGAAGCTGCTGATCGCCGATATGGATTCGACGATGATCGGCCAGGAATGCATCGACGAACTCGCTGCCGAAGTCGGCCTGAAGGAGAAGGTCGCGACCATTACCGCCCGCGCCATGAACGGTGAGATCGCCTTCGAGCCCGCTTTGCGCGAACGCGTCGCCCTCTTGAAGGGCCTGCCGACATCGGTGGTCGACGGAGTGATCGCCAAGCGCATCACGCTGACGCCGGGCGGCCCGGAACTGATCGCCACCATGAAGTCGAAAGGCCATTACACCGCCCTCGTCTCCGGCGGGTTCACCGTCTTCACCAGCCGCATCGCCGCCACCCTCGGCTTCGACGAGAACCGTGCCAATACGCTGCTCGAAGAGGGCGGCATCCTCTCCGGCTTCGTCGCCGAACCGATCCTCGGCAAGCAGGCGAAGGTCGATGCGCTGAACGAGATTTCGGCTCAGCTCGGCATTTCGCCTGAAGACGCGATCGCCGTCGGCGACGGCGCCAACGACCTCGGCATGCTGCACCTCGCCGGCGCCGGCGTCGCCCTCCACGCCAAGCCCGCCGTCGCCGCCGAGGCACAGATGCGCATCAACCACGGCGACCTGACGGCGCTGCTCTATATCCAGGGCTACCGGAAGACGGATTTCGTGACGGGTTGAATGTTCAATCGTGCTACAGAAAATGAATGAGAAAGCGAGCTTTGACTGACGAACAGCTAGCAGAACTTCGCGCCTTGGAAGCGCTTGAGGATAAACATATCGTCCGGAAATAGAGGATGACCGCTGGCGGTTCGCGCGAAAGGGCAATCTCCGAAGGCCCTCAAATAGCTCACCATCTCTGGACGGCTAATCCCCCCGGTCGATCCGAGCCATTCGGCACGCTATCCAACGCGTCGGCATGGAATTTGGCGCGAACGCTTACCCCAATCTTCCTCATCCCTGTGCTCGTCACAGGGATCCAGCGCGCCCAAGTCCTTGGGCGCGGGAGACTCCTTCTCCGTGCAGAAGCGTCATTCACGGCGCCGACGCGCCGTGGCTGGATTTCTGTGACGAGCACAGGAATGAGGGAGGAAAAGTTGCGCGAGAACAGGAAACGCAGCGGCTCGGCACCGCCGCAGTCCCCTTACTCCATCGGCACCGCCACAAAGCGCAGATCGCCATTCGCCGATGCGATCATTAGCTGGGCGTTCCGGCGGCCCTCCTGCTTCAGCGATTTCACCTTGGCGGCGACCGCGTCCGGCGACTTCATGAACTCCTGCGCCACCTCGACGATCACGTCGCCGGGCTTCAGCCCTTTTTCGGCCGAGGCGGAGCCGGGCGTCACCTCGGTCACGACGACACCGTCGACGCTTTCGGCGATGCCGAAAGCCTTGCGCGTCTCGGCGCTCAAAAGCGACAACGACAAGCCGAGCACATTCTTCGGCGTTGATGCATCCGGTGACACCTGGCCCTGCCCCTGGCCCTGGTGCTGGTCCGGCGCGCCCGGTGCAGGCTGGGCCTGATCGCCGGAATCCGGCTGGTCCATGTCGTTGTTCTCGTCCGGATCCGGGGTGATCACGCCGTCACCCTGCGAACCGTCGGGCGCCGCGTCGCCGGATGCCGCCGCCTGATCGCTGTCCTCGAGCCGGCCAAGCTTGACCTTGACGGTCTGCTCCTTGCCGTCGCGCAACACTACCACGTCGACTTCCTTGCCGACCGTGCTTTCCGCCACGACGCGCGGCAGATCGCGCATTTCGCTGACGGTCTTGCCGTCGAATTTCAAAATGACGTCGCCTGCCTTGATGGAACCGTCGTCGACCGGGCCGCCCTTGATGACGCCGGCGACCAGCGCGCCCTTGGCACTGTCGAGCCCGAGGCTGTCGGCGATATCGTCGGTCACCGGCTGGATGCGCACGCCGAGCCAGCCGCGCCGCGTCTCGCCATATTCACGCAATTGGTCGACGACGCCGGAGGCAAGCTCGGAGGGGACCGAGAAGCCGATGCCGATCGAGCCGCCGCTCGGCGAAATGATCGCCGTGTTGATGCCGATCACCTCACCCTTCATGTTGAAGAGCGGCCCGCCGGAATTGCCCTTGTTGATCGCCGCATCCGTCTGGATGAAGTTGTCATAGGGGCCGGCATTGATATTGCGGCCGCGCCCGGAAATGATGCCGACCGTCACCGAGCCGCCGAAGCCGAACGGGTTGCCGATCGCCATCACCCAATCGCCGATCCGCATCGTGCTGGAATCGCCGAATTTCACCGATTTCAGCGGCGTCTTCGGCTCGACCTTCAGCACCGAAAGGTCGGTTTTCGTATCCGTGCCGATCAGCTTTGCCTTGAGCTTCGAACCATTGGCGAAGTTGACTTCAATATCGTCGGCGCCCTCGATCACATGGTTGTTGGTTACGATATAGCCGGTCGGGTCGATGACGAAGCCGGAGCCGAGCGAGCTGACATTGTGGTTGCCGCCCTTGTTGCCCTGCTTCTTGTCGAAGAAGTCGTTGAAGAACTCCTGGAAAGGCGAGCCGTCGGGGGCGCGCGGCGCCGGGCCGACACCCTCGTCGTCCTTCACGTTCTGCGAGGTCGAGATGTTGACCACGGCGTCGAGCAGCCCCTCGGCGAGATCGGCGACCGACGCCGGACCGTTGTTCGGCACGCCGGCTTGAATTGGTGCGGCCGGCTGCGGTGCAGCGGCTGCAGGCGGCGTGGGCGCAGGAGCAGCCGTTTCCGGAGTAGCCGGAGCGGGTGCGACAACAGCTGGTGCTGTCGTTTCAGGCGCGGTTTGCGCATAGGCGACCCCGTTCATGCCGGCATGCGCAATCATTGCAGCGCTGGCCATAAGCGCGAGCGTTCGTCTGAAGGGCGAGCGATTCGTGGGGGCCATCAAGCTTCCTCTTAGGGGGTAAATGCGCACATTGAGCACCAGCATAAGGCGGAATGATGGAGGGCGAAATCACCTTTTCGCGAAATCCCCGTGCAATATGACGTACCCTCGCAAAAGCCTGATTATCTCGACCTTTTCACGAAAAAAGGGCCGGCACTCGGGCCGGCCCTTTCAGGATTGTCGGGATGCCAATGGCATCCCTTTGCCGTCAGTTCGCCGGCTGCGCGGGTGCTGTGGGAGCAGCCGCGCCGGGAACTGCCGCAGCCGGATTTGTCGGCGCTTGCAGGGCGCCGGCGGCATTGTCGAAATAGCGGAAGAATTCCGTATTCGGCGACAACACCAGCGTCGTATCCTGCGACGAAAGCGCCGAGGAGTAGGCAGCCATCGAGCGATAGAACTCGAAGAAAGCCGGATCCTTGCTGAAGGCGTCGGCGAAGACGCGGTTGCGTTCCGCATCACCTTGACCGCGCAGGATTTCCGCATCGCGCTGGGCGCCCGCGGTGAACTCGACGACCTGGCGGTCGGCGACGGCCCGGCGCCGCTGACCTTCTTCATTGCCCTCCGCGCGGATGCGCTCGGCTTCGGCCAGGCGTTCCGAGCGCATGGCGTTGTAGGTGTTGGGCGCAACCTCGGGCGAAAGGTCGGTGCGGCGGATGCGAACATCGTCGATATGCAGGCCGAGATTTTCGGCATCCGTGCGCAGGTCGTCCCGGATCTCCAGCATCATCGCGACACGTTCTTCCGAGAGTGCGGCATTGTAGTCACGCAAGCCGTAGACGCGGCGAAGCGATGAATCGAGCTGCGCTCTCAGCCGCGCTTCCGCGGCCTCGCGATCGCCCGACACCGTTTCGCGGAAGCGGCGAACATCCGAGATATTGTAGATCACGAAGGCATCGACGTCGAAGGTCTGGCCGTCCTGAACCTGAACGCGGATATTGTCGAGATCGAGCCTCAGCGCCTGCTTTTCCACCAGTTGGACGCGGTCGGCATCCATGAACCCGAAGGGCAGCTTGAAATAGATGCCGGGTTCGGTCTTGACCGACTGGATCTGGCCGAAGCGGACGACGATCGCCTGCTCGCGTGCATTCACCACGAAGATCGACGAATAAAGCCCGACCAGCACGATGGCCAGGATGACGAGAATGATGGGAAGTCTGTTCGATGTCATGGTTCAACCTCCCTGCTGCGCCGGCTTGCCGATCTCGTTGAGCGGCAGATAGGGCAACACACCCTGCTTCTCGTCGATGATGACCTTCTTCGAATTCTTCAGCACCTGTTCCATCGTTTCGATGAACAGCCGCTTGCGGGTCACTTCGGGAGCCTTCGAATATTCGTCGTTGATCGCGGTGAAACGCTGGGCCTCACCTTCCGCCTCCTTGACGACACGGTTCTTGTAGGCCGCCGCATCTTCACGGATTCGTGCCGCATCGCCTCGCGCCTGGCCGAGCTTCTGGTTCGTGTAGCGGTTGGCATCTTCGATCGTGCTGTCGCGGTCACGGCCGGCACGCTGCACTTCTTCGAAGGCATCGGCGACTTCGCGCGGTGGCGCCACGTTCTGGATCGTCACGCCGGTCACGGTCACGCCCGCGCCATAGCGGTTCATCGTATCCTGCACGATATTGAGCACATCCACTTCGATCGGCTGACGATTGCTGCGGAAGGCGTCCTGTGCCGGACGGCGCCCGACGATTTCGCGCATGGCGCTGTCGGAAACCTGCTGCAGGGTCTCTGCCGGATTTTCGACGTTGAAGAGATAGGCCTTGGGATCGCTGACGGTATAGAACACGGCGAACTGCACATTGATGACGCTCTTGTCGCTGGAGAGCATCAGCCCGTTCGAGGACGATGCAGAGGTCGCGCCGATATTCAGCTGTTGCACGGTCACCTTGACCGTCTCGACGGATTCCATCGGCCAGAAATGGAAATGCAGGCCGGGCATCGAAATCTCTTCCTTCGGCTTGCCGAAGCGCAGCTCGACGCCGCGTTCGTCCGGCTGCACCACGTAGACGCACTGGATCAGCCAGAAAACCGCAACGACCGCCGCGACGATCACCGCCACGCCGCCGTTGAAACCGCCGGGAACGATGTTGCGCAGCTGGTCCTGACCGCGCCGGATGATATCTTCCAGATCGGGCGGTCCGCCCTTGCCGCTGCCACCGCCCCGCGGGCGGTTCGGCCCCTGGCCCCATGGTCCCTGATTATTACCGCCGCCGCCGCCCCAAGGGCCGCCGCCGCCATTCTGATTGCTCCAGGGCATCAAAACCTCGTTGTTCGTTAAGTCTTCCACGCATCCGGAACCGTGGGGGCTGACCGGTGGATGCGTTGGTGACCGTTATAGGTATCGCCGCATCGGCTTTCAACGCAACGTGAGAAACTTGGTCAATTTAATTGGAAAATAGTTCATTTTCAGCCGTGGCGGCGCTCATAGACGACGTAGCGCGTGGCATAACCGTCCTTCTCGCCGGCCGGAACCGCGAGTGTTTCCCCTGCCCGCCAGATCTCGGGATCGATCGCAGGGAACGATGCATCTCCATCGAGATCGGCCTCGACATGCGTGATGCACATCCGATCGGCCAGACCGATCGCCTGGGCATAGACCTGCCCGCCGCCGATAATGCAGATCTCGTCGACACCAGTTTCACGCGCCAACCTGTCGGCCGCCGTCATCGCCTCCGGCAGCGAATGCGCCATGGAGACATCGGGATGATCTATCGCCGCCTGCCTGGAGATGACGACGTTCGGCCGCCCCGGCAGCGGCTTTCCGATCGATTCATAGGTCTTGCGGCCCATGACCACAGGCTTGCCCAATGTCAACGCCTTAAAGCGCTTAAGATCGCTCGACAGCCGCCAGGGCATGTCGCCGTCGCGGCCGATAATACCGTTTCGGGCAACGGCTGCGATAATGGTCCTGCGGATATCAGCCATGGAATGTCCCGGATCAGACGGCGATCGGCGCCTTGATGCTGGCATCGGCCTCGTAGCCGATCAGCTCGAAATCGTCGAAGGTGAAGCCGAAGATATCCTTCGCATCAGGCTTGATGCGCATGAAGGGCAGCGGCTTCGGCCGGCGCGCCAGCTGCAGCTTCGCCTGGTCGAAATGGTTGTGATAAAGATGGGCATCGCCAAGCGTATGAACGAAATCGCCGGGCTTCAACCCCGTCACCTGAGCCACCATCATCGTCAAAAGCGCGTAGGAAGCGATGTTGAACGGCTTTCCGGCATTCCACATTTTTTATCACCTTTTTTTATCAATCTAGGCAACATCTCGAAAAATGAAGGGTGATGCGAACCAGGCCGAAGCAAGCATGAACCATTGCTAGAGCAGCTTTGGACTGGATCTAGGCAATCGCCTTGAAAAAGGCGACAGACGCGAACAGAGCTCGGGCTTGTAGGCCAGCGCCCTTTGAATAGCAAGATTCTTTGCGCGATACGTTGATTCGTCAGTGGCCGACACAATCCAAAACTTCGGCCGATAGGGCAGCTACGCCTGGGGTGCGCATGCGGAGATAGTAGGCGGCGCTACGACTTACACGAGGACGGCAAGCCGAGCTTCAGCGGACGCTCTGTCTCCTCGATCGATATCCCGAAGTAGCTGCCTCTTCTCTTCCGACTTTGTTAGCCGTCTGTTTGTCGTCTCCAGATGAAGCTCTTTCTGACGAATTTCTCCATCGAGTTCCTGCGACTTGAACTCTTTGCCCCGCCTCAAACGACGGTCGAGCTCTCGTCCGATATAAGGTTTCAACCCCTCTGGCGAGAGGTGGTTGGTATCCTTATGTACGCGGGTGACCAGCGTTTCGATGAAACTCGAGTTCGGGCTCAGTCCTTGTATTGTCGAGCCGTAGGCGTCGAGCGCGACGCAAATCTTCTTCGTTACATAAGTTGCACGGAACCGATGGTAGCTGCAGTCAAATATCCCAGCTTTACGGAAACACTCGATGGATATCTTCGTAAGGCTGTCGCCTTGAAGAACTTCGCCAGTCTTTTGCGAAAGAAAGACAAACTGGCTCGGCGGTCGTCCCTTCTTCAAATTTACCTCGACGATCGCAGCGCGCTCGACGTCGACGTAGTCTAGGGTGACATCCAGAAGGAACAGGTCGGGATAGATCGTGTGCCAAGTCCCCCCTTTTGTGAAGATTTTGATACCCCATCTGCTGCCCCTTGATCGGAGCTCGTCGAGCTGCTCGCGAGTCGGAAGATCAGTGAGGCGAACGCCGAGGACCGATGCTCGCCTCGCGCCAGTGTACTCACCCCATAGAAACAATAAGGTATCGCGGGTCGCATGACGGTGCGACGCGGCTACACGATGAACATTACGGATTCCCGGTTCGTCGGGCGTGCCGCGATCCGCAGCGTTGCCACGCTTATCGCGTAGCGTGACAATCGATACCCACTGTCGGATCCGCCGACCGCTTGGCATTACGCCATAGTGCACCCGACCTGTGACAGGTGGTCTCTGCCTTTGGCTCTGCGCTTGATCTAACTCGACCACACCACGGATACGCCCAGTTTTCTCAGCCCAAGTGAGAAAGCGAAAAATTACGGAAAGATAGTTGTTGAAGGTCCTTGCCCATATGTTCCGCCCTTCGTCATTCAAGATCGCGGCGTCAACATGTCGAATCGAACTGCGATAGTTGCGAAGGCGGCCGTCGGTGAGATGCCTCAGCTGCCATCCCTTCTTTCGGCAGTGCCGAAGAAATCGTCTGAGGATGCTCGCGTCCCTTTTCGCCGTCAGTAAGCTTACCCCGTCCTTCACTACGCGATCTCGTAGAAAGTCGGAGGCATCCTCGTCGATCCTATCACCCCACAAAAGGACGGGTATAGTGTAGGTTTCACCGTCGAATTCGAAAGTTACGAATTCGATCTCGCCAGTGTCTAGCCGGTCGAGACGAGCTTTCGTTTCCACGAGGTCAATAACATTCGACTGTGGACCGTCTAGCCCCTTCTCTATGTCGGCAACCCGGACTTGGTGGCTGACAAAAAGCTCCGACGCCAACTCGTCAAACTCGGCGGTGATCCTCCGGAGCGCAGTGTTCTGTCTAAGCGCCGACCGACCAACCCCCAGCAAGTCTGCCAGCCAGCCGCGTTTGACCCCCTTCTCATCTGCTTCGAGTCTGCCGGAGGCTCTGGCAGCATCCAAGGCTTCCTGTCCACGACGACCGTGCGCAACCGCTTTGTCCCGATTGGACAAACCACGAAGATCGCCCCAGATATCATCAAGGTTTTCCAGCTTCATTCGACTAACCGCAGATATGGCGTTTTGCCCCGTCGCTTTCTTCCTGGCCTGTCCTGGCGCGGGCTAGACCGCGGCTCAGCTCGAGCGTTGTGTCCAGGGGCCTCTTCGGTCAGCGCCCGTAGTCGCTTCAGTTCCGCTACTGCGCTGTCGCGTTCGTCTTCGACTTTGCGCAACCGCTCGATCTCGCGGCTCATTGCCTTGGCGTCCTCGGCCTCGAGCCGCGCCTTCGACCATTGAGCGAGATAATCGCGCCTTGCGATCCGTTCTTGCATCTCCTCAGGCGTCAACACAGGCGTCGTTTTCGGCTTCTCTGTCCGCTGTTCCTGGGTAGGTCGCCGTTTGTTTATCGACTCTAAAAGCCTTTTGATCTCAGAGACCAGCCCTCCGCATGTGGGATGCGTCCTCGTGAGAATGTTTGTGTTGGTCACTGGAAACACACCGACCTGCGGCATCAGAAAATCTCGCGTGCCATCCAGCGTCTTAGGAAACGTCGTCCAGTCCTCGACCGTCGCCTTGCCTTCGTCGACCGCCGTGAGATAATCTCGCAACCGCTTCACACGTTCTTCGTTAGTGGGGAGCTTCTTTCGAGCACGGTTCTCTTTATCGCTCATTTGAGACATCCTCCAATTGCAATGCCGGTCGGGGCTCGAGCTTTCCTCGGAACGCTAGAAACTTCATGGTCCGCTCGTCCTGAAGTTCTTGAAACAATGTTCCCTCGAGTAGCGCCGGGACCGGCTCGCCGCGTAACTTGATAACCTCGTCCATCACTGCCCTTGTCTTGCGGGCAGACAAGCAGAATGGACAACCAGACCCACAGACCTCCGGTGCTGCATGGGTAAGGTCAGGTCCTTGCCCTTCTTTGCCGCTCAGTCGGCGGCAGAACTCCCTCGGCGCTCTTCCCGAATAGTTCCAATGAAAACAAATACCCCAGTCTTGCATGATGACCATAACACCATGATTTTTGAACAACTGGGCGACGGCGGACGCCACGTTTCTCATCGTTACGACTTTGAGGTTGTCTTTGATGACCGCTTTGATCTTTTCGCCGAGCCTTAGGATCGTGAGCGCGGGCGTCCCGCCATAATTCTCTTGTCCTTCAAGAACGCTTTCGACGACGTTCTGGACGTACCGCCACTCCTCTTCGTCCCAAAGGGCTGCAACATCCGGGTCAAGCGCGGTGTATCGACGGGTGACGGATATATTTTCCTGGTCGAGCATGTTAGCCACGCCCTCGATGGAACTCTCGTATTTCCAATAGTACAAGGTAGGCGAAAACCGTCGGAACTGACGAAGTTGCCAGTGCCAGCGCTCCCATTCCGAAGTTTTGCTTCGGAATTTTGGTAACTTGTAAACGGACGCAAGGTGGTTGGCTCCGCTGTTGGTAAAGTTAACCAACTCTGCCCGGCGATCGTGCACATTCGAGAACTGAAACATCCGCGGAGAGGCGTCTGGAGGAAGGTACGTCATCACCGCTTCAAGCTGCTGCACAGTGAAAACGACAGCTTCGACTGCCGGCATCAAGCGGACGTCCGGACGCCTTTTTTTCAGCCTTGGCACCTTGATCCACCATTGCCCCGACGGATCTTTGTACAAGCAATCTTTTTCGAGCATGCGGATTTGCGCGGGACGCACCGGCAGGTGTGCGAGAAGAAGCCCGAAGCTATTCTTCAGCAACAATCTCATTTTCGCGTTGATTGCTCCTGCGAGTTCGCGACTGACGGATGCGCTGGCAGCTAGACGCTCCTTATATTCCTTAACTACCGAAGGACCGTCGATAGCCACGGCGCGCCCAAAGTGGTGAGCAAACTCGAATACCAGACGCGGGGGAGGAATGGGCGTGTGTTGAATTTGATCAGTCTTGCGGTCAGCCTCCTCCTCGGGAGCAACGGAGATGGGGTCGACCTCAATGCTGCGTGCATCCATATGGAAGCGCAGTGCATACATATGGTCGCAGACAATGAAGGAGCGATCATAAGCGCTGCGAGTTGGTTTCCTAGTTGGCGACGCTTTGGGGACCGCCTCTTCATTTGCCCACCTGCGGGTGTGTTGCAAAAACGTCTGTTTTACAGATTTGTTTCTCCAGCCATCTTTCAAGTTCAGCTCTCTGCAAATCAACCTCAGGCTTGCATGGCCATCTACATCAAGCCAATTAGCCGGCAACTCGGCGAGCTGAGCGTATTCGCTCAACTTCGCGTCCAGATAAGCTGCGAATCCGAGCAGCCCCTCCGCCCCTTCGATGGCCTTCCGCAATACTGCATGGAGGTCCCTGGGCAGTAGACGCGAAAGGTCATAGATCCCGATTCGAGCGACAGCCGACAGAATGTGGAGCATGTTGTCGATCCATTTTTTGTGGCTCAATGGCCCCAGATCGGCAATGTCGGACTGCCGGACCCAAAAGGCGGCTTCCTTCGCGGTGCGGTAAAGGCTGGGCGTGTCTTTCAGCTTGCGATTCGGCGTGAGCATGTAGTCGAAATCGGCGAAGACTGCTTTTCCCGTGGCCCGGTCTACGCCCAAAGGCCATTGGTCCATCGAGTACGGGGTTTCGCCAAGCCATTCGGCCTTTCGTTCCGCGTCGCGCGGCCCGTTGGGCGACAGAATTGAACTCCCGGAACCGGATATCTTGTCCATGAGTCACCATGGCCTGAGAGCGGGAACGGAAGGATCGGCCCAGATTTGTTTCCGGAGGATCGTGGCTTCGTCCCAGATGTCGATGTTTTGCCCGCGCGTCATGAGCTCTTCGATGCTCTCGATCAACTTGAGTCTTGGCAGCCAAACTTCCATCCATCGCTCTGGTCGAGTTCGAGAGAACTCGTCTTCGGCGCTCCTCAGGCCGATCCCCCAGGCTTGCACCAGCGCCGTTTGGACCGGGTCAGCTACGAACATCAATTGTGGACAATTGCGCTCGCAGTCTTGCTGGGTGCACAAGGTGCCGGCCGAACCTGGCCTGCCAAGCCTGTCGCCGCACAGGGTGCCGAAACCCGTACGCCTCATCCTCCCGCTTCGACGGCGCTCGGCCAGAGCTTCGTCGGAAATCCCCAAGGCGTTGGCCAATTCGTTATCGTCATGGACGATGATCGTCTGTGCGTCCGTTAGGTACGACCGTGTCACTTTATCGCGGATAAGAGTCTCCGGAGGTCGGGAATGGTAGTCCCTCCAAGATACGTCCTCGGTGTGTTGACCGAGCGCACGGCTGACGTTGATGATACCCTTGTCCAACAAACCTTGAAGCAGCAAGCGAGAGGTTCGGAACATAGATGGGACGATGTTCATTCCGGCGAGTATCGGTTTCGTCTGACAAATCTCTCGGATGTGGTCGCGTGCAGCCCATTCGGAAAGAGCTCTAATGCGCCCATGGTGGCACATGAGGAAGAGACGATTAGACCACGATGAGGAGCCGCGGAGATGGTGGGTCGCCGCCTTCATCCAGTCGAGCATCTGGATCTCGCGACCGTTCGCCGGAAGGTCGATGTGGATCACTTTGGGCGCGCCACCCTTCCTCTTGACGCCTACAATCTCGGCTATTTGATCGTCTACCGACCGGGTGAAATCGGTCGGAAGCTCGCGACCTACCGCGGTGTTCGGCCCCTTAGAGGCGAGACAAGCCAGCACCGCGGCAGACGAACAATCGACGTGCGGCACGAGGTATGCCTGCAACTGCGACCGGGGGCCATAAAGCTTGGCCAATTGCTTCGCGACGCGCCGGTTCTTCCAGTCAGATGCGATCGATCCGTTGTATTTCTTCATGATAAAAAGGTATCGGGCCAGTCCGGTTTCCGAGAACTCCTCCGGGAGTATAGTATCCAGATGTGGCGAGGCGTGCCCCCTCAAGAATATGTCTTCCAACCGTTCGTCTTCCCCCTCCTGACGTTCGATATTCGCAATCAGCCGCTGTCCGTAATCGAAATGGTCGCGCCACTTGCAAAAGCTCTCCCAGCCTGCCTCGGATGCCGCGTCCAAGCGCTGGCGAAGCACGACTTTTACAGCTTCGTCCGGATCGTTTCTCAGACTTTCATCAGCCTGTACCTGGCGAGCGATAGCCGACACGAACTCCGGTACTTCTTTCGCCCCCAGACCGACGTCGACGCTGAGTACGACGGACTCCAAAAGCTCGATATAGCGTTCGACGGAGTTCGTTGTGACGGGGGCTGCGCTTTTTCCCAACTTCGGCGCTTCGACGACGGTTCGCAATTGGGTCGTCTCTACCCTTGCAAGCTTTTTGAGTGGCCGCACACCGGACGGCATGAGATCGCATGATTTCAGCAACTTGATCAGATGGTTGGCCAAGCCCACGAATGAGTTGGTCATGACACGCGTTTTTTCCGCCACCGACGTTGCGCGCAATGACGCCAGTAGCCTTGTCCAAGCGTATTCGCTGCCTCTCGCTAGCGAGCCATCCGACTGGTACAGGCTATGTGCGATCGGTGACGCAGTCTCGAATACAGAGAGGGCGACGCCATAAACCTCGAACGCCCGCCTGAACGACATTTCGGCTAGCGTCTCAAGGAAAGTCTCGCTTAAAGAAATAGATACGGCTTCCGGAAACCCGAGGGCTGTGATTCGCGCGAATTCGAACGGCGTACCCTCATGGACAAAGTTGCCCGGCTTCGAAAGAAACTCCCCCATTATCCTCTTGTCTGCAGTCTCCAGGATGGTCTTGAGGGCGGTCCTGCCAAGAGAGGATCCGGCGATACCGGCCGCAGCAGCAGCCGCTCTCCTGCTGATTTTGCCGCGAAAGAGCTTTACGCACTCGCCGTTTACGTAGTCCCGCAGGCGGGCCTCTTCTTCCGCGTTCGGCACTTCTCTCTCTGCGGTCCGACGCGAGTTCGGCAACCCTTGAATGCCTTTGGCCTTCTTACCGTACTCGAGGAGCAGTTCTGATATCTCCTTCGACGTTTTGATGTCTCTCAAGCTCACCCCAAACGCGGAGGCGAGCTGCTGTCGGCAAACTTCTCCGTTGACGACCTGGAGCGTCCGGTTGGCAAGGCTTTCCTTCAACCACTCCCGTACCTCCTCCGTCTTCGTGCCGATGGTGCCCCGAAGTTTGCTGAGCTCCACATCGAACTTGGCTAGGATATCCTTCTGAGCCCTCACCGACGAGACTGCGCAGTTCAGCTCGCCCGCGTAGTGTCGCCGAGAAACCTGGTTTTTGTTCTTCATCGAAACGAGCGTACCAGAGTTAAGGTCTCGAAGAAGTCGCTCGGAAAGGCGCGCTCGCAATCGAACCGTCTCCTCCGTCTTTATGCGGTTTTCCTCATAAGAACGGCCCGCATTTGCAAGGTGTTGCCGAACCTTGAGAGGATCGGGCTTGTAACCGTCAACAGAGATGCGGTCCGACCAGCGCTGAAGCGGTGCTTCAAGCTCTGGCATCCTTTTGTGCGTGGGGATGCCGAACGCATTGTAAACCTGCCGCCTACTCGCTTTTCCCCGAAAGACGTCCAGACTGCGCTCGGCGAACCGTTGGGAAAACCACGCCTCGATCTCGTCCGCCCTTTGTGCAAGAGGTGGAGATTGTGCGGGTTGAGACAGATGGCGCTCGAGACTCGTGAACACCAGACCATATCGATCGGACGACCTGCGCGCACTGCGAAACAAACACAGGTATCGGCTGCGAAGGATGCCTCCGTTTGCGTTTCGCGCCAGCTTTCCATCCGCCATATCGCAGTGAAGGAACGCCGCTAGGACAACCCGCTCAGACCAAAAGCGGTCTTGCAGGTTGGATTGGCTTGGATCAATGACCTGGTGATCCTCTAGCAGCTTGCGAAGGTCGCCCGGTTCGAGACCCAATAGACTGGAGTAATGATCCCGGTCCACGACTGGCGCAATCGCAGGGATGCTTCCGTCAAGGTAATTCCGACAGAATCTGGCGACGGCTTTCTCGGCGCGTGATGCGTCTTCGGACCGCGTGTGCGATGTCATTCGAACAAGTCTCCTCAACACGCGCGCTCCATCGCTCCCCCGCCACCTTCAACGGCGACGACGGTCGGTTCGGCTGCGTTTCTTAGGACGTGCGGGCGATCTCAGCCCACGCCGATAGGTGAAACAACTGGAATTGCGGACGGATTCGTGGTACCTGTTCTAACGTTTCGGCTCCATTTCAGGCCGAAGCTCTGCAGCAGGGGCCGATATCGATTAAGCGTTCAAGGACCATAACTGACACCAGGCTATCCGGAATCCGAGCGCATGAAAAGCCCCCTCCCCGAAATATCAGTTAAGGACTGCCCAACGATGGAAACTGAGCTTGCTGTTCCAACCCTGGATATCGATTCGGATGGGCTGGACGAGTTGCACGCTCGCGTAAGTGCAGATATCGCCGCCCTAGAGCATTCGATGGCAGCCTGGGGACAGGCGATCACCCAACGCAGAAAGATGCTCGCGCTTATCGATGAAATGAGGGGGCGGACGAACCCTCACGCTGAGAGCGTCTGGATCGGTACGAACAGGCCGACGCGCCACCGCCGCAAATCCGACGGCGAGGCAAGTGCTAGCGAAAAGGTTAGAAAAGCCGCCATAAGAGTGCTCAAACAAGCACAAAGGCCGCTCGGCAGGACTGAATTGCTTCAGTTCATCACCGCAATGGGTGTCGCGGTGCCTGGTAAAGACCCGGCAAAATTCGTCGGTCGCGTACTTTGGCGAGACAGTCAGTTCGTCAACGAGGGCGATGGATATAAACTTGTCGACCCGTCCATCCCGCTCCCCGAAAACTAGCGTCATCCATCTGCGGGAGTCGAACCCACCTTCGGAAAGAAAGGCGACGCATGGGCGTTCAAGCCCGCGCGTGCGATCATCCCGTCCCCTACGGGGACGGCAGTCGTCGGTGGCCTGCTCTGCTCAGCAATAAAAGACCCCGAGGTACCATTCGTATTTTTAAATGAAGACTCCACTTCTCGCACGGAGATGCCGAATTAAAGGCACCATATTTAATTGGAGTCTTCCTTTTGGCATCTGCAGAGTGCCATTGGGGTCTTTGTTTAGCTGTGGCGAAATCGAACGTTTGTGATACCCCGGTTGACGGGACCGCAACGACGACCGGTGAAATGGCGTTGCGTGAAGTCTTGCTTTACGGGCGACTAAGAGGCCGCGCCCCCCTGGGGAAGCACCGAGCGGCCAATTCGTAGACGCCGATTGTCATGATGATAGGCAGACGAATCCGTCGGTGCCAATGCCTCGGAACACGCCATTCCCGTGTTTTTTGTATTCGCGACCAGCTCAGGTCACATTTTTTGCGCGTCAGCGAGCATCATCAATCGTGCACGAGGTGGGATTATTCACTTCAAAGCGAATTCGGCCAGCGCCTCCTCGATCTCGGTCAGTTAACCGAAATCCATCTCCAGCACGCGCGCAAACGTTGCCTTAGCGGAATCCGTGAAATGGACGACCGCTGCTCGGTCCTGGAGCTTCTCAAGGAGTGTATCGACTTGAAACGAGCGGATTTTCCCATCAGCGACGACTGCGGGGGTTCCGGCCTCTATCTCATCCCTGGTCGGCCACGGATGGTCATACCACACGTGGTTGTACCAATTCGAATTCTTGGGAAACGTCTCTACGCACTTCCATGCCATAAGCGACAAAGCCGACTGTGCATCCGCCACATCTCCGAGGTCGGCAATCGAGGGCTCGATGCTGCCGCCCCAAAATTCCTCATGTCCGCTGTCAGTTCCGAGTTTCACCTCGAGGAGCCAATCGCCTTTCTGGGGATGGTTGGATGCGTCGCCGCCCTTCGTAAACAGGAAGGACGTGTTGTAGATCGGCATGAAATCCCAGGTCCACCGTCCGAATGGCGACGCTCCCCTCCCAGGCGGCATCGCGCACAATAAATTCGCCCATTGATAGAAGGTCCGGTCTGGGAATTGGTCGATGACCAGACTGATCGTGTCGAGCGTTCGTCGTTGATATGCGTAGAGAAGCCGGTAGGCGGCGCGGACGTCCTCAAGCGCTTGTGTCAGATTATTTTCGCCAGGCATTGGTTCCCCTGAAAATCGTATGCGGAAATCTCGTCGATCGCCGACTGGGTGAAGCGTCGCGCCGAATGCAAATCGCGGAGAAGGTCGACGTGGCGGTAGTTGGCGAGCGCGAGCGCGCCTATGACGTCATTCAGCACGCGCCGTTCGCTTGACCTCGCGGAGTTTTCCAGCTGCTGTTGGACAGCATCGGCTATTTCTCCCCAAGTCGCCGCAACAACGTTGAGCGGTGTTCCCGTCGACGTAAGATCAGAGACAATTCTCTCCACGGTAAGGGCCTTATTGGTGCCCAGCCCACCGAGCGCCAGCAGGTAAACACTTGTGGCAGCGTCACCTTCCTCTGTCCTCAATTTTTCGAATGCGGTCCACTGACGTCGCCATTGCTCCGCATATTGCGACGCGCCGGTTCCGAGCTTCGCCTCGACGATGAAGTCGATCCGCACTGTTGGATCGCCGACTTCAAAACGAAGGATAACGTCGGGTTCCACGGTATAGCCGCGATCATCCGCTTCGGCGAAGCGTGGCCAGAAGTCGGCGCTAATGAGTTCCACAACCTTGTAGTCAGGCAGCGTGCTTCCAATCGCACGACGGAGTATCTGCCAAAGAACTGGCCCCTCAAGATATGTCAGTCGACCAAAGGCAGACGCAGTCAGAAGGTCTTCCGAGGCGCGAAAAACCTCGCGCCAACTCGATCCAGGTTCGATGTCAGTTCCAATTGTTCCTGCCTTGCCACTGGTCAGGGCTATCAGCATCCGCAGAACTCCAGCAATTTTACAGTCCGTGACCGCGTGGCCGCGTGGGCGTGGGCGTGGGCGGGCTTCAGTACCACGACCCCCTGAGTCGCGAAACAGAACGCGCTTGGGAGGATGCTTTCGCCGACGGTGAAACGTCTCATACCCATGCTTTGCCGTCATGACCCGACATGATCACTTTAATTGTGTGGTAGGGTAGTTTCCCCTTGCTCTCTTCGGTTCGTCGTTAACCGCCCTCGCCGATTTTCGGTTTTCAGGACTTTGGCATTGGCTCATGACGAGCCCGGCGACGCGACGGGGAACCATGAGCAGCATCATTACCAACAACGGCGCGACAACGGCCCTTGCGACCTTGCGCGCGATCGGTGCGCGGCTTACCGACACCTCGCAGCAGATGTCGTCGGGCTTGAGGGTCAAGACGGCCGCCGACAATGCGGCTTACTGGTCCATCTCCACCTCGATGCGATCGGACGTGAAGGCCATGAATGTCGTCAATGACAGCGTGGGCCTGGCTCAGGGTGTGGTGGATACCGCCTACGCGGGGATGGAAAGTGTACTCGAGAGTTTCGTTGAAATCAGGAACCTCGTGATCACCGCGAGCGACATGCCGCAGCCGGGTATGAAGGACGCGGTCAAGCCGACATTCAGCCTCGATCCGGAATACGCGAAATCCGACGTCTCCAAGATCGATCAACGGATACAGACCCTCCAGGACCAGGCGAAAGCCGCCATGTTGTCCGCTTCGTTCTCGGGTGTGAACCTGCTCTATCACGGCAAGAACGAAGACGAAAAGGCGAGCGCGCAGGTGTTCAACTTCACCATCGGCTACGCCGACGGCAAGGTTCAGACATTGAACGTCAAGGCCATGGACACGCTGCTTCTCAACGACGACTTCGGTAGCTTTCCGACGACCTTTCCGGGAGAGTTCAACCCGGAGCAAACGCTGTTCGACGGCAGCGACACCATCAACGCTCCTGGGTCGTTCACGCCCTTGGGGGTGTATTGGTACAACATCCCGGTTTCCAACCCGACGACGGGCGATCCGGAGGCCTATCCTGTCGAGCCGACCTATGTTCTACAGGCGCTCGAAAACCACGTCGTACGCTTCGGATCGGATAGACAGGGACTCTACAGCAACTTCGTGGCGAACCTGGACCAGAAGATTCAGGCGATCACTTCGAAAATGGCGTATGTCGGCACGGTGCAGAAATCGCTGGAGATGTACGACGAGATCAACAACAAGATGATCGATTCCGCGACCAGCGGCATCGGCCGCCTCGTGGACGCCGACATGGAAACGACGGCAAGCAAGCTGCGCGCGCTGCAAACCCAACAGCAGCTCGCCACGCAGAGCTTGGGGATCGCCAATGCAGCGCCAGGAAACCTGATGCAGTTGTTCAGCTAATCACGCCGTCCTATAAGTCTGGCTAGTGTTCTCGGGTGCACCCGGTATCGTCGGGCAACCTCCTGAGCATCCTCCCCGTCTACGACGACCGCATTATAGGCCAGCGTGCACTCGTCTTCCGTTAGAGAAGGTCGCCGGCCGAGCCGTTGGCCTCGAGCACGCGCGGCTTCAAGCCCCGCCCGGGTTCGCTCCCTTACAAGCGAGCGCTCGAATTCGGCCATGGCAGCCATCAAATGGAATACGAGCCGTCCGCTTGCGGAGCTGGTATCTATGTTTTCTGTCAGACTGAGGAATTCCACTTTTCGTTTCGTAAGGCGTTCGATGATTCCAATCAGGTCTTGAATTGATCGGCCAAGGCGATCGAGTCTCCAGACCACTAGGGTATCGCCCGGCTTCAGTGACCGAAGTGCCGCTGCCAAACCAGGTCTCCTTAATTTTGCTCCCGAGATGCCCTGATCTTCGAAAATCCGGTCGCAAACCTCCCGCAGAGCCGCCATCTGGAGGTCGAGGCGCTGATCGTGTGTTGAGACCCGGGCGTACCCCACCTTTGCCATGTTTTATTCCATCCTCCGCGCCGCTTGACAGAATGCAGCGTTTTCGACGTGCGAGTGCGCGGGGTTGCATGATTTCAATCCGGGAATGGTTGCAATGACTTAGGCAAGTGACAAAACATTTCCCGAGCGATGACAAAAACGCTCGTATCTAGTCGCCGGCGGTAACGAATTACGCTCTGTCCTCCACCGATGAAGCTGGCGACTTTCGGTGATCTCGCCCAGCAGCTCATTGACGTCTGGATTTCCCGCAATGACGTCGAGCATTCTACCGTGCTATCGAACCTGATTAGCGATCGGCTTTCCGCGAATATGGTGCTTGCCATCATCGAAATGACTAACGGCAGCCCTACCGAGTTTGAAGTGAATCTCGTCCGCGACTACAGCGTTCCAACCAGCTACACAGACGTCCCTGAAGTCTTGAAATCGCGACTCCCAATGCTTCCTGCAGGACGTCTTCACCCTTCCATCCTGAAGGCGATCACCGGCCGCCGGCCTTCGCTCATCTCTGAAACCGTCCGCCACGACAACATGCAAACCAACTTCGAGATGCTGGCGCTTCCTCGCAAAGCCGCGAAGCCGAGAGGCGACTGGTGCCTCGTCCTCGGTGTCGTGAATTATATCCTGATGTCTTCGGCAATACCGAAAGACCTCGACGACGTCGATTTGGCCATCCTCCAATTGCTTCGGGAAGGACTGCAGATGCGAGAGATCGGCCACCGGGTTCAGCTCTCTCCACGCACGGTCGAGCATCGTGTGGAGCGTCTCAAGGCGATGACCGGAGCAAAAACGCTCCATGATCTAGTCGCGCGCTCCCTGTAAAAATCGGCATCGTTAAACGGTCGCTAACGCTAACCGCTGTTCTCGAAGTCTCGATTTCTCTGGGAGGGTGGAATCCCCCTCGGAAATTGCCGAAATCACAATTCCGACGCGGCAACTTCCAGTGGCTGCTCCTGTTGGAGAAGCTCATTGTCCGGTCGTTGTCCGGCAATGACCATCCGAGGTATCCGAGGGATTCATGAGAGCCGCTATCCTACATCTCGTCACCGCGCTCACGCTGAGCGCGGCGTCCGCGTCTACTTCGCTGGCAGCCGAACTTGACATCAATGGAATTGCACTTGGGACGAGTGCCGACCAAGTCATCGCGAGATTCCAGGAGGCCCGCCCGGAAGCTCAGTACGAGTTCGTGCGCTGGAAACTCCCGGAAGGCAGCGAATGGGTCGCCAACGGCAGGACCCTGTACAACGACCTCGCAAATCCGGACGATATGGAACACGAGCGTATGCAATTCGCGTTCACGGGCCTCGGGTCTGGCAACAAACTGTTTGCGGCCAGCCGCGAGTTGAAGTTCAGGCCGTCGCAACGACCGACGACTGAGTCGGTCTATGCGGCGGCCGTCCAGAAATTCGGGGAGCCTTCGGTAACCGGGAAGAGCACCACCGGCATCTGGGCAGCATGGAAATTCAGTTCAGCGGACGCAAAGGCCGAAAAACTCGAGTCACCGATGGCCTGCATTGGTACGAGCGATTTCCCCGTAGGCCTTGACGAATTCACCGCAAAGAGAATGAAGCAGTCCGCGAGCATGTGCGGCATCTATATCGACGTTGACGTCCGGGGAGACGAGACGGGCCTAGCGACCGAACTCAACATGAAGATGACGGACCAGTTGCATCTCGAGCAGGATTTCGATGCGGACAATGCCGACGCCCGAAAACGGATCGATGCGGCAAAAGCCAAGAACGTTGGAAATGCGGCACCCCCTCCAAAACTTTAGCTATATCGGAGCGGCAAGAACTGGGCAGGGCTACCAAATGAAATGGTAGCCCTGCCCAAATTATGAAGCAAATCTCCTGGTTTGGAGTGCCACCCCGCAACAGTGAATTACTCGTCGAGGCGGTTTTCAACTTTTTTTCTGCTGTTACCGACGGCCTTTGGCCTCGTAGCGGACTTCGTGATCCTGGCCTGCGGCCACACGGGCGCGGTCCTGGTTGCGGCTACGCGTGCTCTTCGACATTCTATTACCTCCGACTGGTTGCCCTGCTTCTAACCCAGTTGGATTCCACAAAGTTCCGGCGGCACCGTCGGCTCAATTGAATTTCAAATTAAATGCGGGCACGTTGGTGAGAAGCGGCCGTGAGATTGCCCGGAGTTCCCTGCTAGAGCCCGTCTGGGCAACACGAGATGACGGTCGACGCTGCGATCGCCGCCGCGATCGGATGTTGATCTTCGGGATTGTGAGTTAACCCCACGGATCATATATTCGGCACAGGCACACAAAAGCTAAAGGAGGTTGCCTATGACACCGCGGGACGCCTGATCCAGAATTATCGTGACTTCTGCCTTTCCAAAGGCATCGACTACGCATGCATTCAGTCCGTACAGCCGCACGACGACTCCACGCTCTTCTGCAGCGCTGGGATGCAGCAGTACAAGCCCCTCTTCTCCGATCCATCCTGTAAAGGAACCGTCGCGAACAGCCAGGCCTGCCTGCGCATGGGCGACCTCGACGACATCGGCGACGGCACGCATTTCCTGCACTTCACCATGCTCGGATTGTTCTCCTTCCGTCAAATGACGGTCGGTGAAGCAATCGATTTCTGGCTGGATTTTCTTGGGACGCTCGGGCTCATGCCCGACCATGCCACTATCCATCCAGACAAGCTGGGGGAGTGGACGCCTCTGTATCGCGGTCGTGTGCCCATCAAGCCCGATCCTGAATGCACATGGAGCGACGGCAATATCAGCGGATACTGCACGGAGTTCTACAAAGAGGGGATTGAGATCGGCAATATCGTCAATCCGCTGGGGACCTGTATTGACGTGGGGTTCGGGCTCGAGCGGCTCGACATGCTGATCAACGGAACGCCACCGGCTACCGTACTTGATACGCTAGCTTCCACGGCAATGACGGTTATCCGGTCCGGTTACGTCCCGGGCAACAAGGAACAAGGATACGTCCTCCGCAAGCTGCTCAGGCGCATTTACCTGATGGGCGGACAGGTAGAACATCCCTTCTTCATTGAAGAGGTCGAACGGCAGAAACGCCTAGTCCTCAGGTACGAACGTCTTCGCCACCAACACCCTGGAAAGTCGAAGGACTGGTGGTTCGATACCCACGGGATCGACCTCAATCTCCTAAAGGATGCCTAATCAAAATACGTGAGGGCTCAACAGAGCCCTCTCCTTCAAAGCCTTAGGCAACGGCACGACACCCTTTGGCTGCCGTGCTCGTCGAAGCCTCCTATGCAGACTTCGCCACTACTCGGGTGGCAGCGGGATAGTCGATGTAGCCTTCGGGGCCCTGGGTGAACCACGTCGACGCATCGTCCGGGGCGCACGGAATGCCTTCCGCCAGACGGTAAGGCAGGTCGGGGTTAGAAATGAACGGACGTCCGAACGCGACCGCATCACCGATACCCGCACTCAACTCGGCCTGCGCACGAACCATATCGAAGTCGGAGTTCAGGATGAGTGGCCCCTTGAAGGCGCTCCGCAGCTGTGACGCGAGCGGGTCCATGTCGCCGACACCGAACGTGCCGGTCAACGGAGGCTCACGCAGTTCAAGATGGGCGATACCGATGCTCGACAGGGCCTCGGCCGCAGCAATGAACACGGGTAGCGGGTTGCTGTCCTTGACGCCCTGCGTCTCGCCGTTTGGCGACAAACGGACGCCGGTTCGGTCGCCGCCGATGGTATCGACGACCGCTTGGGTGGTCTCGCGCAGGAACCTAACACGGTTTTCGATCGATCCGCCGTAATGGTCGTCCCGGAAGTTCGAGCTGTCGCGCAGGAACTGGTCGATCAGATAACCATTCGCAGCATGCAACTGGACGCCGTCGAACCCCGCTTCCATTGCGTTCTTGGCACCGTCACGGAAGTGCTGGACTATCTCTGCGATCTCGTCGACGCTGAGCGCACGCGCCTCCTCGTATGGCTTCTTGCCGTCGTAGGTGTGGGCTTGGCTTGGCGCGATCGTCGCCGAGGCGGACACAGGCTGGCCGCCGTCGAGGAAGCTCGAGTGAACGACGCGACCCATTTGCCACAGCTGGGCGATGATCCGGCCGCCGTTTTCGTGGACCGCGTCGGTGACTTTTCGCCAGCCAGCGATCTGCTCGGGCAGCCACAGTCCCGTGGCGTACGGCCAGCCAAGCCCGAGCTGGTTGATCCCGATGGCTTCGCTGATGATGAGGCCGGCAGAGGCGCGCTGGGCGTAGTAGTCGACCATAATCGGTGTTGGAATATGACTACGTGTGCCGCGCGCGCGGGTCATTGGAGCCATCAGAATACGGTTGGGAGCCTTGATAGCGCCAAGTTGAATTGGATCAAACAAGCTGGTCATGGGGAATTCCTTGGGAGAAAGTGGAATGCGCGCCTCAAACGAGGCGCGATCCCCCGTCAACATTGAGAACGGCACCGTTCATCCAGCCGTTGGCCATCAGGAAGACGACCGCCGCACCCGCTTCTTCCGCGGTGCCGAGGCGGTGCAGCGGGAGCGCCTGCTTGAGGGAGGCGACGTATGCGTCGCGGCCTTCGCCCAGTGCCTTGGAAAGGATCGGAGTGTCGATCGGGCCGGGAGAAAGAGTGTTCACGCGGCGCGGCGCGAGTTCGAGTGCAAGTCCACGTCCTAAGGCTTCCATCGCGGCGGAAGCCGATGCGAGGATGGCGGTGCCGTAGGCGTTCGGGCGATCTGCAAGAGCGCCGGAAATCAGGGTGATGGATGCGTCTTCGGCAAGCTTGTCGCCGAGAGCGCGGAGCGTGTGGACTGCCGCCCAGATGCGCTCGTCGAAGGCGCGCTTCAAATACGACACATCGGCTTCCAGCACCTTTCCGGCGACGAAAGTGCCCGCAAGCAAAACAAGGTGGTCGACACGGTCGATAGTAGCCACAGCTTCGGCGATCGAAGCCGCGTTGGTTACGTCGGCTGCGCGCCAATCGTCGAGGCCGTTCTCGGAGGCAGCCTGCTGGGCGCGCTGGCGGTCGTTGCCGATAACGGTGACCTTTGCGCCGGCGGCCTTGGCCTGGATGGCAGCGGCGAGGCCGATACCGGATGTGCCCCCGAAAATAAGGACCCTTTTGCCTTCGAGCGAGGAAGTAAAGTTACCCGTGGGAACCGTAACTGTCTGGTTCATTTCGTCTCTCCTTTGTTAGCGGGCTGGTGTCCAGCGCCGATGAGTAAGAATTAAATCCAATCCGCGCGCTTGATAATCGGGCCGTATTTCGTTTTAATAGTTCCATGGTGGAACAAATCGGAATTGACAGGCTGACCGGGATCATCGCTTTCGCCCGCTCGGCCTCCTTAGGAAGCTACACGGCGGCTGCCCGTTCGCTGTCGATCTCGCCCTCAGCGGTAAGCAAAAGCGTCCAACGACTTGAGGAGAACCTCGGGATCAGTCTCTTCAGCCGAACCACGCGATCGCTCACGCTGACTGCCGAGGGTCGTGATCTGCACGAACGCGCGTTGCGCCTGCTCCGCGAGGCCGAAGAAATCGAGCAGGCGGCAGTCGCGGCTCGCGGCGAACCTTCCGGGACGCTCAAGGTGACGGCACCGTTACCGATCGGCGCGAACCTGATCGCTCCCGCCCTGCCCCGTTTCAGGGAGCGTTTTCCGAAAGTCTCGGTGGACCTCCGGCTCGGCGACACGTTCACGGATATCATCGAGGAAGGCATCGACGTCGCGATCCGCGTCGGCGAGCCAGCGGACTCGCGCTTGATCGCCAGAAAGCTTGCTCCGAACCGCGTCTGCGCATTCGCATCGCCGGATTACATCAAACGACGTGGAGTTCCCGCGCGGCCGGAGGACCTTGTCCACCACGACTGCGTCAACTTCCGGCTCCAGAGCACGGGCCAAACGTTGCGCTGGCCGTTCAAGGTCGGGGATCGAGTCCTTGAAATCGTTCCTAACGCCACGATCGTCGTCGACAACAGTGACGCCGTGCGAGCTATTGTTGTTGCGGGCGGTGGTATCGGCATGTCTCCGACGTACATCGCGGCTCCGTACCTCGAGAGCGGCGAGTTGGTGCCCGTTCTCAAGGAATACGCGGTCGACCGCTTCAACATTACCGCCCTCTGGCCAGAGAGCCGCCGAGGAAACCCCACCGTAAAGGCGTTCGTCGCTTTTCTCGGAGAAGTTTTCCCTGCCGAGGCGGCATGGGATCGCATCTTCGCAGCCAGCGAAGCTGCCCCACCGTCGTGAAGTACGTCGATAAGACCATAGTTCATGAACGCGCAATTAGGCTGCAGTTCAAAATCTCGGCCGTCCTGATCGACGTGACATAGGTGGCATTGGTCTACCAAACCCGCGTATGGACGTGCCAGACAGCATGTGGTCCACCACGCTCTGGCGGTCCACGGGCGTCGCGATCACACGCCCGCCGAGAGCGTAGCTCAACCACCAAAGTACTCCTGTCGATGACATCCGGGCCAGTGGAAACTCGGCGTCACCAAAATCGAGGAAAACGGGACGCTTGCCTCCTCTCCAGCGCTCGATGAGCGCTGCGACGCGATCAAATAGCAGCCATGAGCGGGCATCGGTCTCGGCTCCGACCGGCGGAGCATTGAGCAACGCTTCGCGGACGAGAGGTCTCGTTTGAGACGAGTACCATCGACAATCCAGATCATGGAACCGTAGAACGCCTCGCGAGAAGCCCTCTCCTGCGGCGAGATCGTCGAGTGTTGGAATTCGACTACGGTGCCGCTCGCTGTTTTCACATCGGCAATGTGGACCTCGCCGTCCGCAGCCCGATGATGAACCTCCTGCCATTCCGACGGAAACAGGTTCTTCCACGCCCGATGCCATTCCGTCTCGGGTTCCCACCATCGATCACAAGCAGCGGTGCTGACGTGCGCCCAGTGATGCAGCCGCTTGAGACCGCACTTGGCGAGCGTCGGCGATCCGCATCCGGGGCAACTCCCGCGGACGCCGGTCGTCGCTTCTTGGCGGATTCCGTCTACGAATGCGAATTTCATTGTTATCTCCAAACAGCCGTGAGCAACGCCCGAAACGACGCAAGCTCGGTTCACAGGGGAAAATGGCGGGCGGCTTGAGTACCGCTTGGAGGTTCTTCGGGCAGTTTCGACTGCCTCATGTTCTTCTTCGTCTGGTCCGCCTGACGAATAAGCTGAGGCTATTAGCCGACACGCCAGAATCAACTACATCGACGGCGTTATGCACTGATTAGTACCGGTTGCCGCCGTTCTTATGTATAGGGGCTAAATTGTATATTCGCCTTGTTCGAACCGGGGGCGATGATGGGCAGGAAGCTTACAATCATCTTCGCAGCAGGTGTCCCCATTAGGAACAACAGCAAGCTCCGGGAGTTAATGCTTCAGTCGGGCGTAAGTGTAATCGGAGCGCGGCGCTCTCCTCATTCCTCGGGTATCCGAGGTTGCTTCCAGCTTGCGAGCTGTGACGCAGGGTTCGAATCCCTGCCCCGACAACCATGTTCGATACAATCGAAAAAGCCTGCGATTTCTCGTCGGGCTACCTCATCCTGACCTCGACACGGCACCCCTTCGCCGAGGGATGGCCTAATCACCTCGCCATCGAACTGCGCCACGCCATCAGCGCGATGAGTTTCGATCAGTTTGCATCGCCAAGGTCCCACCCCGCCACGCTGTCTGCCACGGTGATGAGGATGTCCGCTCCTTCCAAGGTCAGGGTGATTTCCACGCTCCCTCCATCGTCATTAGGGAGGCATACTTGAAGGCATGCGACGTCCGCTTTCGGAATGGTGATCAGATGCGGCAGCCCGCGGCTAGGAAGACGGAGAACCGGTTCTGTGTTAGCCTGGCTAAACTTTGCGCATGCGATCTGTGGGAACTTCTCGGAGGGCGAATGGCGAGCGTTCCTGTCAAGCGACGGCTGGCTGCGATCATGGCCACGGATGTGGTTGGCTTTGCCCGCCTCATGGAGAGTGACGAAGAGGCGACCCTTGCTCTGATCAAGGCGTTGCAGGCTGAGGTCCTCGCGCCGAACATCGAGCGCAATGGCGGCACGATATTCAAGCTGATTGGCGACGGAACCTTGTCTGTGTTCGATTCCGTCTCAGGAGCGGTCGAATGCGCGATGGCTATCCAACGCGAACTCGTGCGCCGCGAGCCGGAAAGCGCCCGCGCGGTTCTCAGAATCGGGATCAACCTCGCCGACGTGTTGGTTGACGGATCGGATATGTTTGGCGACGGCGTGAACGTCGCTTCCCGGATTGAGGCGCGTGCCGCACCCGGCGGCATCTGTATCAGCGATGGTGTCTACCACCAGATCGTCGCGCGGCTCGGCGACGAGTTCGTGGAGGGCGGCGAAAAACGTCTGAAGAATATCGAGCGGCCCGTTCGCGTCTGGTACTGGCACCCGCGTCATGCGGGAACCGTGAATGCGGAGCCCTCGCGCCTTGTTGAACCACCGTCATTGGACACGGAAAAAGTCCTGGTCAGGGTTGGGGTCATCTTATCACCCCTTCCGCATCAGCAGGAAGTCGTGGGACTGATCACCTCCTGCCTTGAACAGTTTCTTTCCGACAGACATTGGATCGACGTCGCGTCCCTATCGGCGGCTGATATGGGCAGCCGTACCCACGACTACACGGTCAGCATCGGCGTCCATGGGGCTGGTCCGTTCCGATTGAACGTCAGATTCTTGCGCAGCACGGCCACGTCCATCCTCTGGTCAAGGACCTTCGATCTGCCTGCGGATTACGATATCGACGCCATTGAATCAGTAGCGGCGGACATCGTCTCGCTGGTGGTAGACAAGGTGCTTTTCACCGCATCACATACCATTGCGAAGAAGCCGGAGGCTTCCTGGTCGGCATATGAGAATTTTCTCTACGGAAGGATGCTCGACGCGAAACATCTGCTGCCCGAAGCAGAACCCTTCTACCGCAAAGCGACGGAACTCGATCCAGCCCTGATTGACGCGAACGCAGCGTATGCCATCGCATTGGCTTTTCGCTTCTCTATGGAAGGGGTGATCGAGCGGCTGCATCATGCCGACGAAATTTCTCGCACTGCCTTACGGCTGGACAATAATCACGCCTTCTCCCACTATGCGGCGGCGTTGGTTCAACTGACGATGCGAAACTATGACGGAGCGGAATCCCATTACGTCAAAGCACGCGACCTAGCGCCAGGTGACATTGAAATTCGGGCCGATCATGCCGAGTTTCTTCACTATGTCGGCGATCTGGACAAAGCCGCAAACGAAATCGACGAATGCTTCAGGAAGTCGAAGTATCCGCCAGTGTGGTTTTGGACAGTCAGGGGGATTATCCGATTTCAGCAAGGCCGGCCGGATGCAGCCGTTCAGGATTTCGAGAACCTTCCGAACAAGTCGTGGCGGACCCTTTTTTTGCTTGCCGCAGCTCATGCATCGTGTGGTGACGAAGCGCGACGGGAGTCCCGTGAGGTCGAGGCGCGCAGCCTCCAGCCAGCGCTGAGCCCAGAGTTGATCCGAAGAACATTTCCATATCGCGACGAAGATGCGATTGCGAAGCTCCTTGGCGCTTTCGGAACCGCAACGTAGGTGTTAACAGTGCCCAATCAACGGCACCGTCCATCGCGCTCCTATTAAAGCATTCCCAGCTGCAACACCGGCTCCCCCGACGCGGAGACAATGGTCGAACCATATGGCTCCCGCGACGTCACCATGATCTCGTCATTCGCGAGCGGTCGGGCCAGCGCCTTCGCTTCCTCCCATGGTGCACGCATCCAAACATCGGTTTCTTCTTTCGTCAGGAGCAGAACCGGCATCGCCTTCCCGTGGATCGGTTTGACGACGTCGTTGGGATCGGTCGTCAAGAAGGCATAGAGGTCGTCCATCGTCAGGCCATCCTTGACCTTCCGAACGCTTTGCCATTGCGGAACGTGAATACCCGCAAAGAACATCAGTGGCTTGCTTTCATCTCGGGCGAACCAGGCGTTCGGCGTGCTGCCACCCTCTTCCTTGCTGGCGGGGTCCGGCTCCGCGAAACTGGTCACCGGAACGATGCAACGGCTCTGGACACCGAACCATTTTTTCCAATGCGGGAGATTGAGATTTCGGACGTTGGTGGTGCCCTTATCGGGCTCCATCCGGATGAGCATTTCCATGTCGACGGGCTTGCCCTTTTGCCGCAGTTTCTCGGCTCGGGCTTCAGCCGCCTGCTTGATCGCGAAAAACGGCGACGGCAATCCCCACCGCGCATGCACAAGCTGCTTGCGGCCGTCGGCGGTGTTGCGAACGACGGGTCCCATCTGGTCTGGGTTCATTTGATAGGCTGGCATTAGGTTGATCAGGCTCTCGACGTCCTGCGCCCATTTGCTGACCCAATCCTTGTCCTCCATGCGGTAGAGATTGCACATCGAGCAACGTCCTCCCCTTCCTGTTCGGACAGCCTATGCATTCCTGACGAGACGTCAAACGCTGACCCGTGGGCTTACAATGCCAGATCGAATTGCTTGGGGGGCGGCCTTCTCGCCCTCGCCGCCATCCCTCCAGGTGTGCCGAAGCCTCCGCGCAGAATGTCATTGAAGGCATCAAGATTTCGTCTTGAATAGCCCGAAAATGGCGCAAGCGACTTCAAAGCCGACTTCTCCGTCTCATCTCGTGGCGAGCGAGGTCAGCTTCTTTGAAATGCTCATCATTTGGATTGAAGAAGTAGCTGAGGATGTTTTCCAAAACATCGTCCAGCGACGTCAGTTTCTTTGTGAAATCGCCTGGGCCTGGCCCCGGCGTCCATGCCCATACGCAAATGTTCCAGTCGCCTGTCTCTCCCCAAAGCGTCAACGTAGGCATCCATGTCTTGTCATTGCCCTCCTCGTCGAGCCAACAGAGTTCGTCGCCGGGAAGCCTATTGCCGCCGCTGGTTTCCGGCAGAGAGATTGGATAGCCAGACGGATAGCCGGCATGCGTACTTATGAAAAATGGGAAATCTCCGACAAATAGCCCGTTCCTTCGCAGCTTTTCGATAAATTCTGGAGGCAGAAGACGCTCCTTGGGATGCCGCAAGTTCTCGAGGCGCTGTGCCTCAAGGCTGTCCTGCAGCATTTTTTCCCGGTTCCGTTTCGAGTTTCTGCCCATTCCTGTAAGCCCTTTCTTGATCAGTCTGATGCTCGCCAACGAGACAGCAGGGTTCGAAGTCCGTCGACAATGACTTGGTGCTGAGGAATGGCGTCCTTATCGAAGCTCAGCCGCGCGTACATTCGCAAGTCCTTCAAGTCGACATTTCCCTCGCATCTCTGGAATGGGGCATAACATTCGATCACGATGTCCTCACTGGGACCGAATTTATACCAATAGGTCATCTGCAAGCTGCCTGTCGGAACCACGGTATGCCAAAGGCCGTGCTCCTCGACACTACCTGGGGAACGACCGTCGAGCTGCCTCGCTTCCTTCAGCCATTCAATCGATCTTCGCCCGTGCGAACGATCGTCATCGTATCCGACGACCCATAAAGCTTCCACAACCGACTCGTCAGGTCTCGGGTTTGGCCTCGCGCGCTCCTTTGGTCGGTTGGTCGCTCCGCTATAGACGATCTCTCCCTCGGGCATATCGAGGCTGGGTATCCAAAATTGCAGAGAGGCTTGTTTTCGTGGCGGGCAGTTGAAGCTCGTCGGATTCGGGCGACTAGCATAGTAGCCCCACGGGATATCATAAGGCTGCGAGGCAAGGGCGACACGGATTGGATGGCTCAGCTCGACGAGCCTACGCCTTCGCCATATCAACTCGCGTTCAGCAAGCGATCCGCTGGAAAGTCCCTTGCTGCACGCCAGATTGTAGATTTCTTCTCTGGTCTCGTTCATCGGCAGCACGAGGGCTGGAGCCCTGGTGGCCAGCAGCAACATGGGCACGAGGATGATAGCCGCGAGTATAAGAAGGATCGCCCAAAGGGCAAAGGTCAGGACGAGACGGGTAAATGCGTAGGCAGGCGTCAATAAACCATTCAAAACGCGAAAAGGTCCGCCCGAATTCATCGTTATCCCCTGCACCATGGCCGAGGCGTCGGCGGACAGTTCCTTGTGCCGCAGACGAATGGTACCGCAAGGCCCTCACTGATTAGGATGCTCCCGACATCCTTTCCGTCAACCAGCAGCGTCCCACAGGACCGGCCGTGGTTGCACTTGCTGGTGCCCTCGGTGCCAGCCGCGCACGCGCATGCGACTTTGTCAGCTGGGTGCTGCCGCGGGCGACGAGTTCTCGAAGCCGTGCCGACGCCCGCTCGCCCTGTTGGCGCTCGTATTCGCACTTGGGCGAGAACTTCTCCGGCGTGTTGAAGCCCACTAACCTGGTCCCTGCTGCCTCGCCAACGACATGGACCGTGTCTCCGTCAGTCACCGTGAATTCCTGGTTCAGCGGGGTTCTAGCCGTCGCGGGAGCAGACTGAAACTGGCCTTGTCCGAATTCGAATACGTGCTGGGCGATCGCAACAGCGGCGATGAACAGGAACCCAATGACCAGATTTCGGAAACGCCACTTCAACCGTCTGCCCACGCGACCAAAGCGAGGCCGGAACAATTTCATTGGCTGATGGCGAGACCTACTGCGGACGACAGGTCGAGGAGGCAATGCAATCACATTGTTCGGCCGCCCGAGAATTTCGAAAATCTTCCGCCACTGTTTATCGGAAAGGCGAGCCTGTCCGCCTGATCGTTGGAGACGCGCGTGAATGTCGGTAAGGAAGGCTCGCTGCCAAGCTGGCAAATTCTGACGGAGCAGTGCTGCTTCGATGTCGTTTCGCAGGTTTCCAGCCGGGTCCATGGCTCTGTCGCTTTGTAGGGATAGCCACACCTAAGCAGGAAGCTCAGAAGAAATTGTAAATTAACGGTAACCGATGTTCCACTAACACGTAAATCAGGTTGCGCCGGACTCCGATTTCGCCTTTTGTTCGCCAATCTGAGCTTTAGACGACGTGGCTTGAGAGGGATGATAATTGTGCCAATAATCTACAAACGCCCGCAATTTGGGTAGCGCTTGTTTTCGGTCCGGAAAATAGATGAAAAAACCAGGACTCGGGGGCATGAACGTTTCGAGGCAGGTTTCAAGGAGACCCTGGCGGATCAGCGGCTCGACAACAACCTCGATATTGTAGGCTAGACCTACTCCTGCTTGCGCTGCCGAGAGGGAAGTTGCAGGTCCATTCACTGTTAGAGGTCCCTCCACGTCCATCACGAAAGCTCGGGTTCCATTCTCCTCGGTATGCTCTACAAAATCCCAGCGGTAGACCGCGCCTCCAGCCAGCCGAATATTGATGCAGGCATGATGCTCAAGTTCTTCCGGCCGCAGAGGCTGGCCGCGCTCTGCAAAGTAAGCAGGTGACCCCACGACAACCCTCGGAGAAGCTGGGGTGAGCCGTACGGCGACCATATCCTGTGCGATCATCTCCCCGATCCTGATGCCGGCGTCGTAGCCTTCGCCGGCGACATCGACAAAACGGTCCTCAAAGACCAGTTCAAGTTCGATGTCCGGGTAGGCGTCGGCAAATCCCTTGAGCATGGGTTCGACAAGCGTCTGTGCCACGTAAGGGACGCTCAACCGCAACAGCCCTCTGGGGTTATCACTGAGGCGCTGAGCCGCCTCATATGCAGCTTCAACGTATGCGATGCCCGCTGAAGCCTGCTCCAAAAAGAGTTGTCCCGCTTGGGTAAGGCCAACAGAACGAGTTGTGCGCGTGAACAGCGGCGCGCCCACTCGCGCTTCCAATTGCTTGATAGTCCAACTGATCGCAGCAGGTGTCACCCCGAGTTCGAGCGCAGCAGCAGTAAAGCTGCGTCGTTCAGCGACACGGGTGAAAACGACTATTCCATCCAGTAGGTCCGCTCGCATTATCAAATCTACCTTATAAACTCATTTAGTTTTTTGCAGATTATCAAATCGAATTCCACCAAATATCTTCAGAAGCTTAGTGAGGAGATGCCGCCAATGCCCATTACATCGATCACACGCCGGAGCCTCGGTCTCGTTATTGGGGCGACCGCCGTTCTCTTCAGCACAGGAAAAAATACCATGGCACAGACACTGACCGAACGAAGCCAACCAGTGCCGCAGAAACTCAGCTTTGAAAGCGGTGACGGGTTCGTCGTAGCCAATCTTTATCTTCCGGAGGGATATGATCCATCGCGCCGCTATCCAGCCGTCGCGATCGGCGGATCGCTAACCTCGGTGAAGGAGCAGATGGGGGGAAACTATGCTGGCGAGCTTGCCCGGCGCGGCATCATTGCGCTCGCAATTGACTATCGCAATTACGGTGAGAGTAGCGGTGCGATGCGGCAGTTCGAGGACCAAGCTTCAAAGGCAGAGGACTTGTCGGCCGCCTTGCGGTACCTGAAGAAACGTAGCGACGTCGCCGGGACCGGTGTCCTCGGAATTTGCACGTCCGGCGGCACGGCACTTTACACGGCTGCGAAGGACCCCAACGTGGGCGCGTTGGCCGCTGTCGCAGGTTTTTTCTCCGACCCGGAGCTGGTGTCGAAGATGTTCGGCGGCAAAGAGGGTATCGACAGCCGGATCGCGGCAGGTCGAGAGGCGCGTAAGCGCTATGACGATGAAGGGGTAATCCAAACGGTCTTCGCCTATATGCCGAACGACAAAACTGCGGTGAGCTCCGGCCCCAACGAATACTATATGGATCAGTCACGCGGCGGGAGCGTTCGTGCCTGGCGCAACGAGTTTGCGGTTATGGCCTGGGAGCCTTGGCTTGCGTTTGACCCTTTGGCGCAGGCTCCCCATGTTACGGCACCAGCACTCGTCGTTCACTCAGATGGTGCGGCGTTCCCTGATCAGGCTCGCAAAGTGTATGACCTTTTGGCAGGCCCGAAAGAATTACATTGGACAGAGGGAAAACACTACGACTTTTACGACCAAGCTGAGACAGTGCGTCAAGCTGCTGACCGTGTTGCGTCACACTTCCACAGCAAGCTCAGTTAAGGCGACGCCGAGGAGACGGTTGTCCAGGTGAAGCGATGAAGGTTTGGGGTGGCAGAAGCGTTCAAGGGTGTCTTGCCGTTCCACGGCAGGAGCGCTTCAATTTGGCTCTGCTTGTGTCCGTTGATGATGGCGGTGAGCGTATTGGTCAGGTAAGCCTGCGGATCAACAGCCGCGCAGTTCGGCCTCGATCCGATACAGGTCTCCGATCCGTTTGATGCCGTACTCGGCAATAGGTGCTGTTCCGTTACGGGTGATCTCCACCAGCTTGCGGCGAGCGTGTGCCCAACAATAGGCAAGCCGAATGTCCGGGCCAATCCGATCTGGTGCATCAGCCTGTTGTATCCGGCATAGCCCCTTGACCTTGTCGGGCCATTGGCCGATGAGCCTCACGTCCGCTCCGCTGCGTCGTGAGAACCTCCAATGTAGTATCCATGGAGAAACTCGTTGTCGCTCGTCCATGGAAACTCGATCACAGATCAGGCGACAGCGGGCAATGTGGGAACAGAACACCGGTTACGTTCTAATGAAAATTCCGGCTTTTCACCTTCAGCTGATCGATGTGGAGGTCAGGAATGAAGATATCCCGCGACTTCATTCCTTGCCCCGCCGGCTCCCGCGAATCCGGCCTGCCTGGGGTGCCATGGCCGAATTCGTCACCCCTTCCCGTCGGCAATCGGAATTCCAGATCGCGATCGGCAAGACCCGTTAGGCTTCCCGACAGATCAAACAGCTGCTGGGCAACCAGGTGAACGACATCGCCTTCGCGTTGGATGCGGCCGTTGATCGCCATCATGGAAGCCCCGAGTGCAATACGCCTCGACCGCTCGAACAGCTTCGGCCAGATGACTACGTTGGCGACGCCGGTCTCGTCCTCAATCGTCATGAAGATCACGCCCTTCGCGGAGCCGGGCCGTTGGCGAACCAGCACCAGTCCGGCTGCCATGCGCCATCGGCCATCGCGAGCCGACATTGCCTCCGCACAGGTAACGACACGACGCTCGACCAATTTCCTGCGCAGGAAGCTGACAGGATGCTCCCGCAAGGTCAGCCCGGTATGCCCATAGTCGAGGACGACATTGTGCCCTAGCGTCATCTGCCGAAGTTCGACCGCCGGCTCCTGCTGCTCGGTAATCGTTCTCGCCTCGCGTTCGGCCGCGGCCGCAAAGAGAGGCAGCGGCTCGTCACGGAGCGCCTTGATCGCCCAAAGCGCATCACGACGTTCCAGCCCGAGAGATGGCAGGAAGGCATCCGCTTCGGCAAGCTTCACCAGCGACGCGGCCGGCACACCGGACCGTCGCCACATATCGTCGACGTTGTCGAAGGGCTGATCGGCACGGGCGGCAACAATGCGGGCGGCATCCGCGGTGGCGAGGCCCCGCACCATTCGCATGCCAAGGCGGACGGCATGTCGATCCGAGCCGTCGATGGTCTCGAGCGTGCAGTCCCATCGTGACTGGTTGATGCAGACCGGCCGAACCTCGACACCGTGCTCCCGCCCATCCCGAACGATTTGGGCCGGCGCATAGAAGCCCATCGGCTGGGAGTTCAAAAGCGCCGCGCAGAAGACGTCAGGAAAGTGGCATTTGATATAGCTCGACGCATAGGCGATCAACGCAAAGCTTGCCGCGTGGCTCTCGGGAAAGCCGTAGCTACCGAAGCCTTCCAGCTGGCCGAATGTCCGTTTCGCAAATTCTGGCGAATAACCGTTGCGGATCATGCCGGAGACGAGCTTGTCCTCGAATTTGCTGACGCCCCCGGTGAACTTGAAGGTCGCCATTGCCCGACGCAACTGGTCCGCCTCCCCGCCTGAGAACCCGGCGCAGACCATCGCCACTTTCATCGCCGATTCCTGGAATAGCGGCACGCCCAGCGTCTTGTGGAGGACCGCCTCCAGCTCGGGCGTCGGGTATTCGACCTTCTCCTTGCCTTCCCGGCGGCGAAGGTAGGGATGCACCATGTCACCCTGGATTGGTCCCGGCCGCACGATGGCCACCTGGATGACGAGATCGTAAAAGGTCCTTGGTTTCATGCGGGGCAGCATGCTCATCTGCGCCCGACTCTCGATCTGGAACGTGCCCAGCGTGTCGGCCTTGCGGATCATGGCGTAGGTGGCCTGGTCCTCCTGAGGAATGGTCGCGAGATCGAGATTGATCCCCTTCTCCTCGCGTAGGAACGCAAAGCTCTTGGCCATGCAGGTGAGCATGCCGAGCGCCAACACGTCGACCTTCATGAATTTCAGCGCTTCGACGTCGTCCTTGTCCCATTCGATCACCTGACGATCCACCATGGATGCGGGTTCGATCGGAACCAGGTCGTCCAGACGATCATGCGTCAGGACGAAACCGCCGGGATGCTGCCCGAGATGGCGAGGCGCTCCCATCAGCTGCTGGGCAAGCTGAAGCGTCAGAGCGAGCCGCCGGTCTTCCGGATTGAGGTTGAGGTCTCTGACCTGCTTCTCGTCAACCGCTTCCGACCAGGCCCAACCGCCCGACGACAGTGCCTTGATCAGGTCCTCCGGCAGGCCGAGCGCCTTGCCGACATCCCGGATCGCACCCTTTGTCCGGTATCGGGTGACCGTCGCGCAGAGCGCCGCCTTGTGATGCCCATAGGTCTTGTAAATCCACTGGATGACCTCCTCGCGGCGCTCGTGCTCGAAATCCACATCGATGTCGGGTGGTTCGTCGCGTTCCTGCGAAACGAAGCGCTCGAACAGGAGGTCGTTGGTATCCGGATCGATGGAGGTGATGCCGAGCACGAAACAGACGGCCGAGTTAGCGGCAGAACCACGCCCCTGACAGAGGATGTCCTGAGATCGAGCGAACCGGACGATGGAGAAAACCGTCAAAAAATAGGGGGCATAGCGCATGGTTTCGATCAGCGCGAGTTCATGGCGGATGATCTTTTCCACGTGGGAAGGCAGCCCTTCTGGATAGCGGTTGGGCACGCATTCCCAGACATAATGCTCCAGCGACTGCTGGGCAGTCATTTCTGGGACGATGGCTTCCTCCGGATACTGGTAGGTCAACTCTTCCATGCTGAAGCGACAGCGCTCGACGATCTCCATCGTCCGGGCGAGCGCTTCCGGATAGCGACCGAACAGACGCTCCATCTCTCCCGGCGGCTTGAGGAACCTGTCGGCGTGCCGCTCACGCTCGAAGCCCACGTCGTCGATTGTGCTTCCCGTGCGGATACAGGTCACCACGTCCTGGAGCTGACGGCGGTTGGGCTCGTGAAACAGGACGTCATTAGTGACGACGGTCTTCACCCGGTATCGAGCTGCCATGTTCGAGATTTCGTGTAGCCGCATCTGGTCGTTCGGTCGCCGGCGCAGGCAGAGCGAAACATAGGCGCGGTCGCCGAAAACCTCAGCCATCTTTCGAAGCTGGATCGCGCAGGTCTCGTCGGGCAGGTCGGGCACGAGGACGCCGATAAGGCCGTCGGAATAGATGGCGACGTCGTCGAGAGTGAGGATGCAGTTGGCTTTGCCGCCTCTGCCTTTGCCGAGCGTCAGCAGCCGGGTTAGCCTCGAATAGGCGGCCCGGTCCGTAGGGTAGACCAGGATCGACATGCCGTCCGCCAAATCGAGCCGGCAGCCGACGACCAGCCGTAGGCCTGTGGCACGAGACGCCTCGAGCGCCCGCACGGTGCCAGCGAGCGAATTGCGGTCGACTATGCCAAGCGCCTCGATTCCCAGTTCCTTTGCCGTCGCAAACAGCTCTTCCGCCGAGGATGCACCTCTGAGGAAGCTGAAATGGGTCGTGACATGGAGTTCGGCGTATCTCATGCGAAGATTCCATGGATGAACCAGCGATGCGAGCCGGTATCGAGATCGACGCCGTCGCCGGAGCGGTAAATCCAGTAGCGCTCGCCGCTCTCGTCCTCGACTGTGAAATAGTCGCGGACGGCAGCCCATTCCGACGTTCGTTGCCACCACTCTCCGAAGATGCGCTCCGGTCCGTCCGCCCGCTTCACACGCCGCCGTTTGCCGCGCCACGTAAACCAGACGGGCGGATGATCAGGTAGCAGAGCCATGACTTCGATTAGTTCAGGACGGTCCATCAGGCGGACCGGACGTGGCCAGGTCATCGGCCAGTTTTGTCCAATTTCGGCGGCCACGGGCGATACGCGTTGGATCGATCGCTCCGGGACATCGCTGGCGACCGGTGCCACGCGATAGATGCGATAGGTTCCTCGGTTGCCCAGGACATCGACGAAAGCACCGACATCGACCGCGGCATCTTCTACCAGGCTGGAAGCGATTTGCTTGTCCTCGAGTGGCTCGACCATGGTTGCGGCGAGACTGAGTTTCTCGATGCCGAACCCGGGATCGATCTTCTCGATGCGATCACGCAGCAGCTTGGTCAGCCAGCCAACGTCGCGCACGGGCTTTGCTGTCCCTGCCCGTAGTGCCTGGATCGTATTGTCGACGCGGTGGACGATCAGGTCGGCGCGGCGGACACCCAGTCCTTTTGCCTGGAGTTCCAGACAGAGCTTCGTCACGAGCCGCGCGATGTATTTTCCGATGGTCTCTGCTGCGCCAATCGGCTCGGCGAAAGCACGGTGGACTTCGATGATCTCGGGACCACGGATCGGATCAATCGGCTCGGCAATACGGCCCATCATCTGGTCGACACGACGGCCGATCTCAGGACCAAAGCGAAGGGCCAACGGCGCACGCGGTGTCGCGGCCAGCTCGCCAACGGTTTGGAAGCCGAGAGTGCGCAGACTGATCACGGTCTCGGAACTGAGCCGCAGCGACGAGAGCGGAAGCCGCGCAACTGCGTCAGCAGTCCTCCCTGCGGAAATGACCTTGGTCTCGGCCATCATGGACCGCGCCAAACCGTATGCAGCTCCCCAGGTATCGGCGACGACCGCACGAGCCGGCAGACCCCGTGCACGAAACCGGTTCACGAGACCGGACAGCATCAGCTCCTCGCCGCCCTGGAGATGATCGGCTCCTTCAGTGTCCATCACGATGCCATCCGGCGGATCGGCTGCCACGACCGGCGAATATTGAGACAGCGCCCAGAGCGTCAGCCGTTCGAGCGCCGCACGATCTGCGGCGGGATCGGCATGGACCATATGAAGACCATGGACCAATGCCTGGGCCTTCGCAGCGGCCATGCCAACGTGCAAGCCATGCCTGCCGGCGTTTGCGTCGACAGCGGATAGCCATCGTTTCGAGCCGCTCCTGGCGACAACGACCAGCGGACCGTCACCCGGGATGGACGGATCGGCGCGTCTGATCCGATCTGTCGCCAGCGTCGGAAAGAAGACTGATACGACCCTTGGCATCGCATGCACCTATTTCGAAATCTGCGCTTTCACCTGCCTTGACCCTGATCAGCTCGGCCAACCATCGGGCTCGCCCAACGCCCGGAACTGGAAGTGGCTCGGAGGGCAGAACCGATATCCTCCATCGCGTTGCCGCTGCCGTCGGATGTCCGAAATCCCCCGCCTCGGTCTGCCGTCGCCATCGTCGGATGATCAGACCGATAGTGCCGGAACCCTCCGCCGCCAGCTGGAGACGGCGCGAAATCACCATCGGCAAACGCACAGTTTCGGCGACGACCGCGCCTAGTCCCCGGAACCGCAAGGCCTCTTCGAAGGCTTCAAGGACATATTCCTCTTTGATCGCTTCGACATAGATGACGCGATCAGGGTGGAGACCGACCTGGGCCAATGCGGGAGCGAACAGGTCCGGCCGAGCCAGGCACCAGACGACCATGCCCTTCGTCCGGGCCGCGATCCCAGCAACAAAGAGCGCGGCCGCGGCCCCGTCAACGGCCCCTGCTCCGCCTCCGGCGAACTCATGGACAGCGCCATGGGCCAACCCGCCGCCCGGAAGGCGTTCGTCGATGTCGGCCACACCGAATGGAATGACCGACTTGGATCGCGCGACCGCCCCTTCGAGGTGCTGAATACGACCTCGAAGGTCGGAGATAATTGGGTTCGCGGCGATCTGCGCCATTCGGAGCCTTTACCAAAATCGGGTTTCCATCTCGTTCAAAAGCGAGTACGTTCTCTATTTGTTCCCTATCGGAATGTGAGTCAATGTGCATATGCGGGCGAGCAGCTTTCGAACTGCAACCCAGCGGCATGATCGGAAGCCGAAGATCGAATGGATTCAAACGAGTATGGATGAACTGTCCACAGGCGCTAAAATGTCATCGATAAGAAAAAATTCCTGTCCAAAACTCCCGGCGCTACTCGTTCCTGACGTCTTGTCGATACGGTGCAAAGCACAGGAGAAAAGTAGATGACGGAGAACGTGATCTCATTTGACGAGAGCCAGCAGAGATTGGAGGGCACGCCCTTCGGCGTCACTGCCGACGAACTGCGCATAACCGCCATTGCGGCCAAAATCGAATTCGCGAGAAGCGAACTGCAGACGGTCCAAGCCTATATTGACGTCGTCTACGCGGGAAGGGTCGCTGTGACGGCGGATGACGGCAGCGAGCTACCTGTCGACACGCTTGCGCATCTCGGCAGCATCCTTTCTAACTACGAGCAGTCGTTGTTCGATCAGATCGCGAAGCTTGAATATGAGCAGGAGATGCTGCTCTTCCCGCCAGACGAAGACGAGGACTCGCCGGATGGCGACCGCCTTTCGTAAGCAAATCGCCCCAACAACCATGAGCGACGCGCCACACGACACAGCCAATCGACAGCGCAAGGTTATCCATATCGACATGGATGCATTCTACGCATCCGTCGAGCAACGGGATGATCCCGATCTTCGCGGCAAGCCCGTTGCCGTCGGCGGCTCGGAGGCACGCGGCGTCGTCGCTGCGGCAAGCTACGAGGCTCGCAAATTTGGTGTTCACTCGGCCATGCCATCAATAACGGCCAAGCGGAAGTGTCCCGACTTGATCTTCGTCAGACCGCGTTTCGACGTTTACAAAGCCGTCTCCCACCAAATTCGAGAAATCTTTGCCGAGTACACGCCGTTGATTGAACCTCTCTCGCTCGACGAAGCCTACCTCGACGTTACCGAAAACCTTAAAGGCATGGACATCGCGACCGAGATCGCACTGGAGATACGCGCCAAGATCAAGGCGGCTACCGGACTGAACGCGTCTGCAGGGATTTCCTACAATAAGTTCCTGGCGAAGATGGCGAGCGACCTCAACAAGCCGAACGGCCAAGCGGTCATCACGCCGAAAAAAGGCCCGGGCTTTGTGGAGGTCCTGCCCGTCAAGAAATTCCACGGCGTCGGCCCAGCGAAAGCCGAGAAGATGAACCGGCTTGGCATCGAGACCGGCGCTGACCTCAAAGCGCGCAGCCTCGAATTCCTGATCGACCATTTCGGAAAGTCAGGCCCCTACTTCCATGGTATCGCACGCGGCATTGACGACCGGCAGGTTAAACCCAACCGCGTCAGAAAATCCTTTGGCGCGGAAGATACGTTCAAGGTGGACATTCATTCGTTCGATCCGGCCTGGGAAGGCATCCGGCCGTTGATTGAGAAGGTGTGGACCTATTGCGATGCCAATTAAATCAGCGCCAAAACGGTGACGCTCAAGGTGAAGTACGACAACTTCACTCAGATCACTCGGAGCAAGACGACTGCGATGCCCTGCGGCTCATACGCCGTTTTGGAGGATGCTGTGAACTCGCTGCTGCGGGCGGTTTTTCCAGTCAGCCGAGGCATCAGACTGCTCGGCGTGACATTGTCGTCATTGGAACGCAAGGCTGCGGACCGCGAACCGCCGCAGTTGCTACTGTTCACGTAGCTGTGCTGGCCTTTCCTGTTTCAGGCGCTTGCTTAGCGACAGCCGATATAGGCTGAGTAGGCCGACGATACGCTAATCTACCCGGCTAAGGCGTCCCCGATTCAGAGCCTCAACATCAGGTCGTAAGCCATTGAAAAATGATTCGTTTCGAGTCGGAACGAATCACCGTCGCACGACTTTGAGTCGCGAATCACTGATTCGGAGCGTCGCGTCATGGCGTCAGGACACCGTGCCCAGTGGAAGGGCTTTCTGAAAGTTGGAGAAGTCAGCTGCGGGGTGGCCCTCTACACGGCTGCCTCCACGGCTGAACGCATCACCTTCAACACCGTCAACAAAGCAACGGGCAACCGGGTGAACCGCATTTTCGTCGACGGCGAGACCGAAGAGCCGGTCCCGAAAGAGGAGCAGACCAAGGGTTTCGAGGTCGACGACGGTCGTTACATCATGATCGATCCAGAAGAGATCGCCGCAGCGATCCCCCAGAGCGACAAGACGCTGGAGATTGAGGCGTTTGTCCCCTGCTCCGAGATAGACGACGTCTATTTTGACAAGCCTTACTACCTGACCCCGAGCGACCGTGCCGGATCGGACGCGTTCACGCTTCTCCGGGATGGAATGAAAAAAGCGAAGGTCGCCGCCATTGCGAAAGCAGTCCTGTTCCGGCGAATGCGTACGGTACTCATTCGCCCGCACGGCAACGGGATGATCGCCACGACCCTGCAATACAATTACGAGGTACGATCTTCGAAGGCCGCATTCGAGGAGATACCGAAGTTGAAGATCGAAGGTGAGATGCTCGATCTCGCCAAGCACATCATCTCGACGAAGCTCGGGGAGTTCGATCCGGCCACCTTCGACGACCGTTACGAACAGGCGGTCGCGGAACTCGTGAAAGCCAAGATCGAAGGCAAGTCGCTTCCCAAGCCGAAAAAGGTACAGGTCTCAAAACCCAATGAGCTTCTTGCGGCCCTTCGCGAAAGCGCGGGCCTTGCAGGCAAATCCTCTGGACAACCGAAACGCACGGCCGCCAATGCCAACAAGGGCGCTCAACGGCAGCGCGCGACGCGCGGAGCGGCCAAGTCCGCCGCACCAGCCTCCCCGCAGCGTAAAGCTGGATAGGACAGTGAACAATGGCACCCCGCCCCTACTGGAAAGGCTACCTCAAGCTATCCCTCGTCACCTGCCCGGTGGCGATGTCGCCGGCGACATCGGACTCCGAGAAAGTTCGCTTCCATACGCTCAATCGCGCTACTGGCAATCGCGTCGTCTCCAGATACATGGACTCCGTCACGGGGAAACCAGTCAAGGACGAAAACGAGGCCAAGGGCTACGCCCGCGGCGAGAACGACTATGTCATCCTGACGGACGAAGACTTGGACGCTGTGGCGCTCGACACCGTGCGAACGATTGACATCGAAAAGTTCGTTCCTGCCGAATCCATCGGCTGGACCTATCTGGAGAAAGCCCACTACCTAACGCCTGACGATCCGGTCGGCCATGAGGCCTTCTCCGTGATCCGCGACGCCATGAAGGCCTCGAAGGTTGTTGGGGTTTCCAGACTGGTCATCGGTCGCCGGGAACGAGCGGTCATTCTCGAGTCCCGCGACGAAGGCATCGTGCTTTGGACCCTTCGCTTCGGCGACGAGGTGCGTCCGGAAGAATCCTACTTCGAAGGGATCGACAGCGACTCCGAGAAGGATGCCCTCCCCTTGGTGGAGAAGCTGATCAAACAGCGGACGAAACATTGGTCACCGACCATGGTCACCGATCCCATACAGGAAGCCTTACTGGCCCTCATCGAGGAGAAGAAGAAGGCACTGAAACCGAGGAAGACCACGAAAGGCAAGAAACCTGAAACCGCTCCGGCCTCCAATGTCGTCAACATCATGGATGCCCTTCGCAAGTCCGTCGAGAACGACTTGAAATCGCGTAAGGCCGGTTGAGCAGGTCTCATGAGCGAAATCGCGAATGCACCGAAGGAAGTCGCAGTCGCCTCCTGGACGCCGACCCATTCAAACCCCATCGGTCACGGTCCGCCATAGTCACGCCACGGGTTGGGACCAACACCGCTTTTATAACAACCGAGTGGCGAAGAATGAGATTGCTGGTTCTCCTTGCTGCGGCCCTTTTCCTGACAGCGGCGCATGCCCAAGCCCAAGTTTACGCGCCGTATGATGGATACGAGGAATACGACCCCTATGGGTATGATGACCCTTACAGCCGGTATCCCCCGCCTCCCTACTACGAGCCAGAACCTGGTTATCGGGAACCGTTGCAAGAACGAAGGGAGCCATCGACGCGAGTTGGAAGGGGAGCCATCGTCATCGCCACGCGTGAGCACACCCTTATCTACACGACAGCGAGCGGAGAGCAGTTCGCGTACCCCATTGCCGTCGGTCGCGAAGGCAAACAGTGGTACGGCTCAACCCGGGTGGTATCCAAGCGAATGCATCCCGAGTGGCGGCCAACGGCGGGCATGCGGCAGAAGAACCCGAGGCTTCCCGCGGTTGTGAAAGCCGGCCCTGCCAATCCGCTTGGAACCCGCGCGATTTACCTGGCCGACGGGCTGCTGCGCATACATGGAACCAACGATCCTTCCTCAATCGGAACCAATGCTTCGAGCGGTTGCTTTCGGATGTACCGCGAGGACGTCGAGGAACTCTACGATATGGTCCGGCCGGGGACCCAAGTGATCGTCCGGCGCTGATCCCTTCAAAATGCTAAGGAGTCTGCTCGTCGCCAACGCCGGTGCTCGTGTTCTGCTGGGGTAACCCGAGGTTCACCATCTCACCAAAGTATGCGTGCAGTGATGCACCGCTCCAGTTGATTTCAAAGGGATTACGGGCTGGTATGGGACGTGCAAATCTATGGCTCCAGTCATGCAGCGCTACGAGATACAAGCACTCGAAAACGGAATGTGGTCGGTCGTCGATCATCAGACCGGCAGCCCGCTCGTCGACCGGGAAGGTTCGACCGAAAAATCGAGGCTGGAAGCCCAGGCCTGGGCCGATTTCCGCAACGGCATGTTGGTCCCTCCGGCAAAGGAGCGGATGTCCTCGCGGCTCCAAAAGATGCGTCGCGCCTGGCAACTGCTGTCTGGGAAGCGTAACCCATCGGTGTAGTCCTTGCCATCGGGCATACCCGTCTGAGCGACAGGCTTAATCTTTTGGCCATCTCTGCTGGCCAGAACGCCGACAAACCTAAGCTCACAGGCGACGACGTCAGCCTGACGTCGACACGGCACTCCTTCTCCGATGGAAGCCTGATCACCTTGCCGTCGAATTGCGCCGCCATAAGCTGAACGAGTTTCGGTTCCCCCGCCGGCCCCGAGGTCGGGGGACGCCCGAACCGTTGTCGTCCACGGTGAGGAAGAGGTAGTCCGCCTCCGTGACCACGATTCCCGTCCCGTCACTTAGAAGACTTTCAACCGCCCCGAAACGCAGGGTGCTTCCGGGAAAGGAAGGCTCAGAAGGAGACCGATAACATACACCAACTGCGCCTTCCTTCCGTCGTCCATCAGGGGTTGGACACCAAACGCTAGGCCAGTTGGTGGGCGCGTGGAAGCCCGGACTTAGGTCCCGTGCGCTATCGCACCAAAGAGCGTCTATTGCCGACCCAGTTCATGATCACTACGCGCGCCGCAGAGCGTGCCCCTCTCCCCTGCTGACGCCGATCCGTCGCTAGGACCTAAGTCCCGGCCATGAACCAAATTGACTTCCCGCTGTTTCTTTCACAGCACGAAGGAGGACTGCCATGAGTTTCGAGCCCGAAAGCCTCGCCCACGATCAGCTTGCGAATGTGCAAGCGGCGGTGTCCATGGAACCGGAATTGGAAAGCTCGTCGATCTCTGTGAGTATGGTCGGCAGAAGCGTGCTGCTGGAGGGCAATGTGGCGGACTACGGTGATCGGGAGAAAGCGACGGCGATCGCCGCGTTGATCGCGGGCCCGGAAAACGTGAGCGACAGAATGCGAGACCGGGATGAGATGGCATCTACCTCGCCTACTCAGGAGTAATCGTCGCCCCTGTCCGTTTTTCGATCCGATAATGCGGATTTCAATGAAGAGTGATCGCTCGCTCCGGCACCGCGATCTCCTCCGCGACGAGGCCATTGAGCGCGACGGCCACCTCATCGAGAGACCAGCCAACACTGAGAGCGTGATCAATCATCAGATGAAATTCGGTTCCAAGAGATTCCTTGCAGTCGTGAATACGATCAGACGAGACAACAATTTGACGCGCATTTAGGATTCTGGGCATGGCCTTGTCCACTTCTCCGAAGATAACAGGCCTAACATGCCATTGTTCCCAACATGACCTTGGGCAGGCGATTCTCAGGCTTCGGGATCGACACGAAAGCGCATGCTTCCAACGGTGGCAGAGTACTATCAGCCCTCCGCCTATTGTGGCGATGTGTCCGGGTCCAAAATTCCACGCGCTGCGTCTACGAGCGGCCTCAGTTGATGAAGTTCATGGACGCCCTGCTGGTATAGCTCGATGATGATGGCGGCTACACGTTCGGCTTCGTCAGAGGGAGACGGGACGTTGTTGGCAGAGCAGAATTCCTCGAGGACTATCTGGCACTTCGATAAGTCTTCCGATGTCAGCGGCTGGTCATGCCGGTGATAGCTCATCGCTCTTTCTCTCATTCTTCACCATCCGTGTCGTGCCCTGAGATGGTTTCGGGTCGGTCGCGGTTCAAGAGCAGCTGGCAGCTGGTGCTCCAAGCGCAGACCAAGGCCGAGCTATCCTATCAGTGAGCGACCGCGAAAACGGGAATTCCGGCTTCTGACGCCCGGTGGTATCCCGGACTTAGGTCGGGGTGGCAGCCAGACGATCTCTTTCTTAGGATGTCCGAGCAAGCAGATGTTGCTGAGCTAAAAGTAACCTTCATGGCGTGAGCAGCTTTGACAGGGTCAAACCAGGCTAAACGTCATCGGATGATCTTTAAAGGTAACGACATGCGCAAAACAATAGTGTTCGGTCTGGCGGCTTTGATCGCCGTGTACTTTGTCGGCGGCGAGAGCGCGAGACATGAGATATTTCCTTGGCCGCAACTTTCCGCGCTGAAGAAAACGGTTGGCGGAGAGAAGCCGGCGGCTCCAAGCCGTTACACCTTCGACGACAAGGAGCGACTCATCGGCGATGAAACAAAATCGGCTGTGCCCTGCCCGGTTCAAACCGATCGAACTGCCGTCCTACTCATTCTAGGCCAATCGAACGCCGCCAACGACGGTGGGCAACGGTACCGGTCAAATTATGGCGCTCGCGTTGTAAACGCCTTTGACAAGCGGTGCTTCGTCGCGGCGTCGCCACTTCTTGGATCGACCGATACCAAGGGAGAGTACTGGACGCGTCTTGGCAACGAACTGATCGCCTCGGGCCAAAATGACAACGTCATCCTCGCACCGCTCGCCTATTCCGGCTCTGAGGTCGCACGATGGGCGAAAGGCGGTGACCTCAATCCGGTGCTGATCGACACAATGAAGCAGCTTCAGGACTCCGGCCATCGGGTAACGAGCGTCCTTTGGGTACAAGGAGAGAAGGACCTTGTTTTGGGCACCACCACGGAGGCCTATCAGGAGCGGTTCATGTCGATGGTCGATACATTGCGCCAGCACGGCGTCGAGGCACCCGTTTACATTTCGATCGCATCGAAGTGCCTCGAACCGAGCAACGGCGGCTTCAAGGAGCATATTCCAGACAACGTGATCGTACGGGCGCAAATGGCCCTGGCGAAAAGCGGCCACGGCATCCGAGAGGGCGTGGATTCTGACGCGCTGCTCGATGGAGACGACCGCTACGACGATTGCCACATCGGGGGCTCAGGCGCTGAGAAAGTCTCGCTGGCCTGGCTGGACCTTCTGAGCGGCGACCGCCGCCTGGAAAGCTCGCGATAGTCTTGTCGGCGATTTCATTCTTTTGGTCCGTGCGAAATCTTCCTGAATTACCGGGGGCCCGAAACAGAAAGATGCCCCGCAGAACGGAGCATCTTGTATCAGGCTGATGCCGCCTTATTAGCGATGCGGCACCGAGGGGGCGGATTAAGTAGCAGGATGACACAGTTCAAAAAATCGTCAATTTACCTGAACTCAGTAATCCTACTGCGGAACCTGGTCGGCGCTCAGATCAACGGGGCTTATGACCTCCGGCCCTACGTTTCTGACGGTCAATATGCGACGGGTAATGGGCCACATCGTCATCGCGTCGTCATCGAAGGGCCTCATCAGGCCGCGTGGGTCTGGGTCTGCTGACAGCCAACGCTGGTAATCCTCGGGACGAAGCACGACCGGCATCCGATCATGGATTGTCGCCATCATCTCATTCGCGGGACAGGTGACGACAGCGAAGCTACGGATGTCGATGCCGACCGGGTGACGCCATACTTCCCAGATGCCTGCCAGCGCAAACATCGACCGGTCCCTCATGGCGATCGCGTAAGGCTGCTTCTTGGCCGACCCGGTAATGTCCAGCCACTCGAAGAAGCCGCTAATCGGGATCAGGCAGCGGCGCGATCGGTAAGCGTCCCGGAATAACTCATTCGAAGCTATGTCCTCACGGCGCGCGTGGACGGGCGGCTGACGATGCGGCCGATCCATCCAAGACGGAACAAGGCCCCAGCAAGCGACGGCAATGGAAGGCTTAGGACGATCGCGCTGGCGTTCCGCGTCTTGAGTGATGATATGGTACACCTCGGTGGGGGCACCGTTGTATCTGGGGAGGCGGCCGCCCAAATCGTCGACGTTGCCCCGCTCAGCGAAGCTAAAACTTTCGGCCAGCTCCTTAAATGAATGATTGATGTAGATGCGGCGGCACATGCGAAAATCTCATACATATTCCTGAGCGGCCGATATGGGCGGTCAGAGCATCACGTCAATACATAGCGGTCTTGAGCATTTTCCGATCTCCCTGCGTCATTCAGGCAGTCGTAACAAACTATCGTCTCCCGATTGGGGGACCTAAGTCGGGCTGGCGACCTCAGGGCTCGCTACACATATTGTTTTTGAGGCAATATGAGGTCCATGGGAGGGGCAGGACGGAACGGGAACAAGAAAATGAAGTTTGGCCCCAACAATCATGGGGAGCACTGTCCAGAAGGCCACAGCACGGCGGCGACCATCGCGACCATCTCGGCAGCTCTTGCCGCCGATCCGGACGTTGACAGCAGCGCCGTCGAAATCAGAATGCTCGGTCCGGTCGTTCTGCTCGAAGGCTACATAACAAAGGCCTCAGATCGCGACAAAATCATCTCGCTCGCAGCATCCATCGTCGGCTGGGACAACGTCCAAGACCGGATGCTGAGCCGCATTCCGCCACAGTAGTGGATGTCAGTTGGCGGCACCCAATTTGATTTAGGACCAAAGTCGGACCAAACCTCGGCACTAAGTCCTACCCCCGGAACCCATCCTCGTTTTTCCGGTTTGGCCCCGAGCGGACCTAACCGCATCAAGGAGGAAGATCAGAATGAAAATCAAAGCACTAGGAATTGCCGCCGGCATCCTGGCGGCATCGGCATCCGCCTTTGCGCAGTCTACGACAGTCATTGCGTCACCGCCGGAGAAGGTGGTGACCTTTGTCCAAAAGGCTCCCGCCCCGACTGAACGCGTCGTGGTGAAGGAGAAGGTTGTCGTCGGGCAGCCGCTGCCGGAAACGGTGGTCGTGACGCCAATTCCCGATGACCCGACATATGCATACGCGATCGTCAACGATGAGCGTGTGATCGTCGAGCCTTCCACGCGGAAGGTGATCCAGGTCGTCAAGTGACCGACCGGCGGCTCGAGCCGCCCCTTCCAACAACAAGGGCACGCATGCACCGCACGAGAATGCGGATTGCATCGCGTGTCCAAATCTCGGAGATCGATCATGAAAAGCAGCCATCTCGCCATTCTGGCCGCGGCGCTCTCGCTCGGCGTGTCGCCGCTCGCAGCGCTGCCAGCCGCAGCCCAGCAGGACACGCAGAAGAGCGGCCAGACCCAGTCCGGGTCGCAGTCTGACTCACAGTCCGGCTCTAGCGCCAGCGGCAAGAGCACCGGCACCGACTGTACGCCAGACGCTTCGGGAGCCTGCCCGCAGGGCAAGGGGCAGTCGTCACAGCAGAAGCCCGCTCAAGGTTCGGACACCCAAAAGAGCGCGCAGCAACCTTCGAACGACAACACTTCGACGAGCGGAAGCGCGTCGGGAAAGACTTCGACTGAAACCAAGCCTGGTTCGACGGACGCCAGTGGAGGCACGACCACCGAACAGAAGGCCACCACCAAGTCTGGCACTACTGACGCAGGCGGCTCGGCCACCACAGGCTCGAAGAGCAGCACGCAGACTACCAAGCCCGCAGAGGGAACCGGCAGCGGCAGCACCACGCAAAGCGGTGATGCGTCGAAGCAGTCGACCGATCAGAACGCTACGACGACGAACAAAACCTCTTCCGAAACCAACGTCAACAACAACACCACGACTAATAACCAGACATCGAACACCAAAACCAACGTCAACATCTCGGTCGAGCAGCAGACCGAAATTCGAACCGTGGTGAAGGAGGTTCATGTTGCGCCGGTGAAGGAAGTGGACTTCACGGTCTCCGTCGGAACGAAAATTCCGAAGAAGGTCCGGCTTGAAAAGCTGCCGACGCGCATCGTGAAGATCGTCCCGCAATACGAAGGCTATCGGTTCTTCATCCTTGCAGACGGCCGGATCGTCATTGTCGATCCCGATGCTCTGACGATCGTCTACATCATCGAGGCATAACCAGGCATTCCCCGGCGGCGCGTCTTTCCGCCGCCGGGGACAGGAGTATTCAATGATATATCGTCAAGAAAAACGGTCTGGCATCGCCTTTCCGATCGTCGTCATCTTGATCGCGATGGTGACCATCGTGGGCAGTCTCGCACTTTCTTCAGGTTCCCGTTCGCCCGCACGGGTTTGGGTTCCCCAGAGTTCGGCGGGACAGTTATCCTATCGTGGCGGCGTCAACGCTTTGAGTGTGGACGCTATGACTGGGGCTTTGCCGGTGAACCACCGAGGAACTCTCGTTGCTCGTCCATGAAGTTGATTGCCGTTCAGACGGCGACGTGACTGCTCACCAGTCCATCGCGAGTGAGACGATTCCGTACATCTCTCTTTCATGGTCGTACCCTACGGCCGAACATGCGGTTTCCGAAATGGCGGCAATGGCTCCTTCCCGGAGCGGTCGCCCTACCAGCTTATTGCGACCAAGCGCAGTTGCCTGACTCATCGCCTGTCGTCGCGCTTCTCCTGTGACATCAACTGGCCGATCGCAGTCGCGGAAAGCGCCTCGGCGGCGTACCCGAATGTGCCGGCAGACTTCACCTCCTCCGCAGCCCGTAGTAACGCTCCAAGTGCAGTCCGCGCAAATGATCCGCCGACACTCACCCGTCGCACTCCGGCCGCCGAGAGTTCGGCAACGAAATAACTTTGTCCGCGCAACCCCATGACGACGTTGACCGGCTTATCCACGCCGGCACAGACCGTTCGGATCGCTTCGATATCCGGCAAGCCTGGGCCGTAAAGCACATCCGCCCCAGCGGCCGAAAATGCCTGTAATCGTCGGATGGTATCGTCTAGATCAGGCCGTTCCCAAAGATAGTTCTCTGCTCGCGCTGTTAGGAGGAAAGGCCGGCCACGCGCCGCCTCGGCCGCAGCCTGAACGCGCTCGGTGGCATGGGACAGATCATAGATTGGCCTGGCGCGATCGCCGGTCGCGTCTTCGATCGATCCGCCCACAAGTCCGACCTCGTTCGCCAGGAGGATTGTCTTCGGCACAGGGTTCCGGCGCGGCACCGAAGCCATCTTCCAGGTCGGCTACAACAGGCAAATCGGTGGCTTGGACGATTTCGGCAGCGTTCTCCAAGATTTCGCCTCGTCCAAGACTTGCGAACGAGTCCAGCTTGCCTTTCGAAAAAGCGTACCCCGCGCTGGTCGTCGCAAGTGCTTCAAATCCGAGGCTCGACAGGAGACGTGCCGAACCAGCGTCCCACGGGTTGGGGATCACGAAAGCACTATCCCGCTGATGGAGCGCCTTTAGTAGCTTGTACTTCCCCTCTTGGTCCAGCATCGCTCCCCTCCCCAGTTGGTTGCGGCGAGCCTAGCAGGCGCGCACGGTATGTGAACACTGCTTAGGTCATACGATGCAGAGGATTCTTCCAGGGGCTGTTGCGCCATCCCCTTCCCGCCCCCACGCAGCCATCCCCATTAAAAAGATCGCATCCAGCCGCCTCAGAGCGCAACGCCATTGTTGATCGCCCAGGCACTGAAACGCTCTCTGGCGGCAGGCCTGCGCTCTATCGCCCCTCGCAATCGCCGACTTGCCTCGTCTTTGTCGCCTGCGAGCCATGCCGCGCTGACTGACAACAGAGACGGGCTATTCCGAAGGGCAGCAGCGAGATGCGATATGTCGCGATGAGTTTCGAGCCATGGGAAGCCGACGGACAGCATTTTTTCCACGAGATCAGCGGAGATCAAATCCAGGTTTGAGCCCGACTCAATCGCCCACCAATGATCCTCGCCATAGGCGAGGCTCCCTAGTCGTTCCCGAATTGTCGACTCGTATTCCTTGGGTTTTCCATGCATTTCGACCTTTCCTGCAAGAGCTGCAACCGCGGCCACGTAGACTCCAAGGTTGACGACAAACTTTCCATTTTTACCGGAATTCGAACTGCTCGCTTGGACGTTCACGATCAGCCAGTTCTCGCCATCGGCCCGGTGCCAATTGCGTCCCGTCTTTTTGAAGCCACGCACTTTCAGCAGGTCCGCGAATCCGAGCTTGATTACCTGATCGATACTACGCGCAATCTCGCCCATGTAATTCCTCTCCAGTACCTGTAGCCATTGCCCAGCATGTATCCGCAGTCACCGTGTCGCCAGGTGCAGTTCGCTATATAGATTGAAATGACGAGAAACGCTGGGGAGCTGCTTTCGACTCTCTGATCCGCTGAAAGTGTTCGCTCGAACAGAAGTTCGTTGTCCTTCTCGCCGACGTGTTTCCACCCAGCCGCTCGATAAAACCGTTCCGCTCTGGTGCTTCGATCAGTGGTCAGCCATGCGCATTCAAATCCCGCTGACTGGAGGCAGAAGCGGGCTTCTGCGAGAAGACGTGAGAAGCTTGCAGATGTTTCGAAATTTTGCGGATCGGTCGTTAGCGATCAAGCCTGTGCCGAATTATGGGTGATTGGCCCCAGTTAGGACAGGCTGGCTACCACGTATCGAGCAAACTACAAGCTGGCGACGTCAAGTCGACCAAGCGAAACAAGTGGTAGCTTCCATTTTGCTGCACATCCCTTCGTGCATAACCCTTTGGGATTCGAGCTTTGACCTGTACCCGGCGGTCGGCGCACGCAAACAGGGCAGCAGCAATAGCCTGCACTTTGGGACCACCTGCGAAGACGCTGATCACAGCCCGCTCCCCAACCTTCATCGCATATTCCTCGAAGGTTTTGAGATACACGTCGATCGAGAAGGACCCAATTCTCCGAACCTCCTCGTCACCCAGTCGGTACATTTCCGTGATCTTGGCAACCTGCTGGTTGAGAAGAGTGTCGAGGTATGTATGACGTTCGCTCTGCGGAACAAGAACCGCCACCCTTTCGGGGCTGAATTCGTCCACTAGGCCGTAGAACATGTCGGCGTCGCCGCCGATGCCCACGATAAGAAATTTCTCCTCTCCCATGCCCCCACTACCATTGAGCAGTGGCACTGTTTCGTATCGGTCAACAGCGCTCGAAAACTCCGCCAATCCAGACGGAGGTGCATAGGAGCCCTCCGCATATCCGAAATCCACCGCCGGAAATGCGCCGATGCTGCCAAATCCGAATGCCACCAACCACTGGATATAAACGCGCGGCATTGTAGAGCAATCGACAAACACCCGTCGCAGACTTCCATGGTAGGTTCCGATCTGCCGGGCGAGTTCGGTGAGGGTGTGTCCGAGCGTATTGATGTTCTTGAGGAATTCCGTCGACGGAGCCAGCTTTATCTCGGTAATTGCGACGTCCCATTCCCTCGCAAGGTCGACAAGCTTTTTACGGTTGCCTTCAATAGCTTGATCGCCTGTATCCGCGAGTTCAAAATCCAGAACCAAGATGCGCTTGATATTCAGCGCGACGTGGGATTCCAGCGCCAGAAATCGCGACTCCCACCCCAGCGCGAATATCGCGATGTCGGCTGTGATGTTTTCCAGCTCATCGCCGCCCTTCAGCAGTTTGTGACCGACCGCTATGTTGCCGCAGACGCTATACTGCTCGGTCATCATCGGTCTCGTACCTCAAACAGCGAACCTTGGCGCAGACCCACGTCATCTGCGGGCGGGAAGAGCTCATCGAGAACGCTGTCGGCCCATTCTTCCGCGGTCTGGCTCCGATTGAGCAACAGCTCGACGACCCTCCCAGCCGGCAGAACGTTCACCACATAGGGACCTCGATAGGAAAACTGGAAGTGTGGTGCGAACCGACGGTGAAGGCGTACGGTGATTTCGTTTGCTTCGGGATTGTGCTCGGCGGCCTCGAGCTTCCCTTTTTCAGAGACCTCTCGAATGAAGCCGTCCTTCTCCGCACGCCTCAGGATTTCATCAATCTTCGTTCCGATCGGGTCAAGACCCGCGGCCAGCGCGCGCATTTCCGCACGATTAATACGGAAGAGCCCGCGCTCGGTCGTAGTTGCCGCCTGTCGCTCAATGACATCTGTTTGTAGACGAGATGTCAGTCGGCCTAGAGCGCGAACCATCCTCACGCTCTCTTCTTCAAAGGGCTGGGAAAGCGACGCCAGACCCTGAAGCTTTTTCTCGGAGGCCGCGGTTACCGCGCTTCGCTGTTTCTCCAGGTTCACCGGATGGTCCGAATTGATGAATTCCAGGAGACGCTTGGGTGACGTGCCGGACACCTCCTCCGAATAAATTGCACCCATTATGTCGAGAAAATCGCGGATGCAGAGATCGCTGAGCTGGATGATCATCTGGTAGCCGACATATGGATATTCGTGGAGGCGAAGTATCCTGCAGGCCTCCAAGAAAGCCCACCCCTGCTTTCGCGCAATTACGCGTTTCAACAGCACCGTATCAACGCGACGCTCTGGCTTTGGCCGGACGTCTTCCGACAGCTGAGCGAGCGCCAGTCCTTCGACGTACAGTCCAGCCTTGGAGTTGAGCGGGAACTGCCCCCTCTCGGCTTTGGTGACATGCATTTCGAAGAAATGACGGGCGTCTTCGGCGATCCTGACCAGTCGTTGCCTGCCTTCCGACGATCCAGATTCGATCACCCGCTCGATGATCTGATTGACCGACATCTTTCCAAGGCGGTTCCTTAGCGAGAACGCGGTCAATGGATCGTTACGACGGAGTTCGTCTTTTAGGGGCTCGGGAAGCGCATAGAAGAGCCTGAGCGACGCGACGTTTTGGCAAAGGGTGGCGAACTCGCTGTCCGTAGCGGAGTCCAGGTTTTCGACATCCCGATCAGCGCTCGACAGCGACTGCCCCGGAATTACTGTCCTGATCGTGTCGTATATGCCGCCGATAAAGGCGAGGACCCATTTGACCTCGCCCCTTGTCTTCCGAACGATCGTGTTCAGGAACTGTTGTTGTAGTGGCGTCAATGCCTCGCAGTCGTCAATCATGATCTTAAACTGCAGGGGCTGGTCGGTTGCGAAAGCCGGGCCGGATATAAGTGGTGAAATCGCTTTCACGACCTTGTTGATCAAGGATCCCGGGTCGGTGGCGAAGAACATCTCGCGCGCCTTCTCGCTGCCGACGAAGAAGGCATTGAAGCAGTTGTCGATATAACGGGAGACCAACCTCCTAAGCTCGCCTAGCCCAAAGAAATCTTGACGGCCGCCGATCTCTAGGAAGTGCAGCACTTCGCGATGTATCGCCAACGCGGCGTCGCGATCCTCCGTCCCGGTGTAACCGAGGTTCCCCTCCTCTCTTAGTGCGGAGATTGTTTCCAGCAGCCGCTCGATGATTTTCAGTTCGAGATAGTGCGAGAAAATTACGAACTGCCGATTTTTGACCGCCTCGGGATCAAGCCTGATCGGACCGGGGATGAGAGTGAGCGCAGCGTTGTCTATTAGGGGTGAAAAGGTCTCGTTAAGCTGAAAGAACACCCCATACCACGGCAAAATGCCGACCTGCTTGGCGAGGTTGGCATCTTCCAGGATGTGGAAGGTGGACAACGACCGGAGGATGCTCGTCTTCCCGCTGCCTCGCGTGCCGGAGACAAATATCGGCTTTTTCGCCTTCGATATTTCGCGCGATTTCTGACTGAACCACAAAACCGGGCGGCTCTCGTACTCAATTCGATTAGGGCCGAATGGATTTTGCATTTTAATTGCCCTTCACCCGGATACGCCAACTTTTGTTCGGCCTGTTGAGGTCATCGATCTCGATCCAGTGCGACGCATGAAGCATAATGAGGGCGTCTTCTAGGGCCTCTCCCTGGAAGTCGAAACCAGCCAAATCCTGGACTTCGTTCCAGAAAAGCAAATCTCCGCTTCGCTCTTCCTTATACTGTTTCAGCCGGCGAAACAGTTCGTAGATTTTGCTGTCGATATTCGCGCGTGAGGGCGAAATTGTCGAAATAAAACAATGTGCGGCCTCAACCAGAGTGCCATCTTCAGACCTGGCACGATGGGGTATCAGCCGTATCCCCACGAGATCGTCATGTTCGCTTATGTAGAATACGATCTCGTTGAAGCCATCCTTGATCTCCGGGGCCGAAATGAGAACCAGTTTGCTGTCTGGAAGGCGAGGATCGCTGACGACTTCAACTGGATCCTGATGAATGTGCCCGTGAAGATAGACGATCGGCCGATTGAGACCGAGAATTTGGCTTCGAACAAAACCAGCGTTCAGCATTTCCCCGTAAGGCGAAATACGCGGTATCTTTTGCGGAAGCAGATTATGGTGTCCAACAAGCACGCCAAATGTGGCGTCACCCTCATCCAGCGTTCTTTGCACGGCGTCCAGCATCTGCGGCATTACATATGGTGTGTCGAGCTGACCGTAGTACTGCTCCACGAGCTTGGCAGGGGGGATGGTGGGAGCCGCCGAAGGGTCGACTTCCGCCCCTGGCAAACTGCCAAGGTCGAGTGCTGCCGTGTGCGTGTCGGCGGCCTGAAGTTTGTCGCGTAAAAACTCCGGCAGGTTATGCAATTCCCAACTCCCGACGGCGGTGTTCAGAAGGATCAGATTGAGCGAGCAGTCCTTGCCAGTCAGTTTGACCTGGACGGGTTGCTCGGAGGGGACCTTCTCCCAGTGATATTTTGCTGCCAGCTGGGCCATGGCGCGAAATTTCTCCAAGCGTCCCAGGTCCCGAGCGTCCGCTCGATTGACGTCATGATTTCCCGGGACAAATAGAAGCGGTGTCTCGATTTCTTTGCCATTGCGCCGACATAGCAACGTGAAATGTCGAAAAACCCCTTCGAGATACTCCGATCGCCCAGCCGTCGTGAAATCGCCGACGAAGACGACACCATGACAGCTTGGCCCTGTCGACAATTGGCCGATCTTTCGGAGAATTGCCGGGAACGATGAACGACGAAGACCGTCCGTAATTCCGGGGGCGAACTGGCGATCCTTTGCGTCGAGATTGCTTTGGTGGAGCCGCCAGTCCGGATAGTGGATGTCACCAATTTGAAGAATTCGAACTCGCCGCATCAAGCACCCCCCCATGATGCAACGATTACAACGACCCGTTGAGGTTTGCGAGACGTCACCGACGATTTTAACGAGATAAGTTGTACGCCGATGCCCGGAGATGCCACCGACGACGAGGCTTGCGCCGTCCTCCGTGACGCCGCGAAGGCGAAGAGGCCTCCTGATGCAAGGCCCCTAATCTGAACGCTGGGCCGCTTGGTAGCTGTCAGCGGTACACACCCGGAGCTTTGGCGCAGGCCTCCGGGTGACTCGATGAAAGCCTAAATGGGCTTAAACATGCTCTCAGCGGCATCCGACCGGAGGCGGGCCCAGAATTCCACCGCATATCTGTCGGTCATGCCCGCAACGAAATCGCATATGTGGCGAGCCTTCAGCGCTTCATCTTTACCAGCGTCCTGCACCTGCTTGCGCACGTCATCAGGCATAAGGAGATGTCCGTTCTCCTTCTGGAGCGCGTCGAAAATATCTTCGACAAGCTCTGTTCCGCGGTATTCACCGAGCTTCACGCGGTTTGAATAGATCGTCGAGAGGTACGTGTATTGTTTGAGAATCTCGACCTTGATCCGCGTTTCCTTGACGAGGCTAACCTTCGACAGCGCCGGGCACTCTTCATTGACCTTGAGTTCAACGTCGTTGATGAATTCTTTCACCAGTTCCGAGCTGAGTTCCATCCTCTTCCCGGCGTCCATATTTAGATCGCGAGATGCTCTCATTGCACCGATGAAGTTCGCCATATCGTCCTGCTTGCGAGCTTCGCCATCGTCCGACGTCTTCGGTTCTCCTGTCGCGAAAATATCGCTGAAAATCGCCACAAACGTTGCCTGCACCTTCGAAACCGTCACGGTCTCTCCGATATCGTCCTCAATCTGCTCGGTCACCACTTCCGCAACGCGCTTCAGCAAGTCGTCATCCGTTGCCAGGATCGACGCGGGCGTGAGGAAGCCCGCCTTTAGGCTGTCTTCCAAGTCATAGACCGAGTACGCGATGTCGTCTGCGATATCCATAATCGCGCATTCTACGGTCTTTAGCTTTTCGCCTTCCGGAAGCGATTTACCGCCTAATACCTTACGCTTAATCTCGGCGACAATCTTGGCCTCGGATGCGTAGTAACCCTTTTTGGGCTTCTTGGCGTCGGGACGTTTGACAGGAATTTCAGTGTCGTACTTCAAAATGGCGGCAAGCGTCCTGAAGCACAAATTCAGACCGGCCCTGAAGTCGCCCTCGACGGGCGCGTCGTACTTCGCCTTCTTTTCCAGCCTGCTCAATATCCGCAGTGTCTGAGCGTTCCCCTCGAAGCCGCCGTAAAGCCTCATTTTGCCGTCAAGCGCCCGCTCACCGTTGTGGCCGAACGGCGGGTGCCCAATGTCGTGCACGAGGCCAGCTGCTGCGCAAAGTCGGCTGTCGATTTTCTTGTCGCCGAGCGCCAATTTGAAAACATCGTTCAGGCGGTCGGCGATACCCTCCGCAATCTGCGCCACTTCAAGCGAATGGGTCAGACGATTGCGGAAGAAATCCGATTCATGTCCAGGGAAGACCTGCGTCTTTCCCTGCAACCTTCTAAAGCTCGCACTGTGAATTATCCGACCGAAGTCCCTAACAAAAGGAGGTCGCCAGCTCTCCGACTTATCGACCTCGCCATTTTGACGCTGCCGATCGTCGTCGGTGTACATCTCAGTGGTCACTATTAACGAGCCTGAGCCTGGAGCCGCGCCGCTTCCTGCGCAGCCTTCTTTGCTTCCTGCTCGCGCTTCAGTTCGAAGCCAAGGCGAACAGCTTCACGAACTCTGTCCTGGTTAACTTCTGCTGCCTTACGGGCTTCTAGTACTGCTGCATATGCCATGATCTTCCTCCTGGTGAAGCGCTATGTCCGGGTACAACGAGCATGCGCCTTATTGGTTTACGACGGGTTTCAAGTTCCCGCATTTAAAAGCCTACCGGGCCCACACGCGTGCCGGAACCCCGGCTTTGCGCAGAACATCTGCCAGATGGCTGGTTAAGCCGATTCTACGGTCAAGCGTAATACCCGTGTCTGGCGTAAGGCCGGCGGTCAGAGACCTCAGTTGCTCCAGCCCTCTCGATACGTCGAATTCGATCCAGACCGCTGCATTGCCCGGGACGATAGTGTCACCGTCGGAAACGCTCGCTCCGCTGTGCAGTTGGACAACCCAGACGTCTTCGCCATCGAAGACCCATTCGAACCTCGTCGCGCCAAGGACAAGGTGGAGCGTTTCGTGCAGCTCCCTTACCTTGCCAACGACGGTTTCTGGTACGCGTTCGGGATCAGCCAAACCTACCATCATCCGGTCGCCCGTCCCTTTCACGCCCTCGACCACAAGGCCGCCACTAGCGGTCTCGATCGCGGCACCCGACCACTGCGCGGCAACACCCTTTTGCGACAGCACCGATGATATGGCCGTGCCTTCCGGGTCTTCGGCTTGCAATAGGGCAAAAGGGTCTTGCCAGCCACGGGCAGTTGTAAACTTGCCTGGAACCTGCTCCGTTGGGCTGGTGCGGATCCAAACCTCTTCGACACCGGTCGACCGCCCAAACGAGAACGGAGCGATGCGCCGACCAATCACCGTTGTCCGCGGCACCGGAAAGCCGTTGATATCTGCGATCAACAGACCGTACGCTTTGTCGCCGATCATCCGGCTGAAATCGTTGGGCCACTCGGCTTTGATTGGGACCGGAGGGAAAAAGTCTTGGGAATGCTCCCAGAAAATGACGTTTTCCTTCTTCCAGCCACGCGGTCGCGGATGAAGACTAAATTCAAGCCTCCCTCGCCGGCTCTTCGTGAAGTCGACACTTACACCGTAAACCGTCTGAAACAAGCGAACCGCCCATTCCGTCGGAAGCCGGGCGAACCCGGGCTTCTCGACGCCTCGCGGGGTCATGTCGGGCCGGAATTCCACAAGCTCGCCCATGGCGACACCGGACACTCCCCCGTCGGAAACATCGATCGTTTCGTTGACGATCGTGTAAGCGCCCTCGCCGGCCATTCGCTGCACCGCGGCGACAGCAGCGTCAACCGTATCGACACCGTATATGAATTCGCGACTTTGCGCTTGGTGCGCACTGAAGCTGCGAACGTTCACGGTCCCTTCTGTACTTTCTCCGAAGAGCGCCGCTATCGCGTCGCGAACCGTTTCGAACCGGTAATTTGCCTGGTAGCCTGCTATCCTGGAGAACTGTTGCGCTGGTCCGTGCTCCTTGGGGGCGAAACTTACAAACTGCGCGACATTGAACGTTTGCGCCAGCCGATCCAACGTTTCGTCTTTTCTGAAAAACGCTCCGTCAGGTTGATGAGGTTTGCTTTGCGGACCGACCAACGTAACTTCCTTCACTCTACACGCCTCAGCGCAATTCCCTGCGCTCGTGCCGAGCATCCTATCTGCTAGTTTTGCGATGGCCAAATGACGTTCGCTCACAGCAGCACGATCTCCCCAGTTTTGCGGCTAACCTTCCGCATGAGAACAAATAGAGAACAAAGCCGCGGCTGTCAAGAATCTTGGGCGGCGCGGGTCGTTTGCCAAGGAAGTGATAACGACGGTTTGATCGAGAGCCGGCCCTCACCGAGCGCTGTGGATTGTCTCCACCAGACCTTGATAATCCGCCTCAACCCTCGCTACGCGGTCCGTGACCTCGGCCATGTCAGTTGACATCAGCTGTGCAAGTTCGACTTCGCTCATCACGGTCACCTTTTGGCTTCCGGTAAAGTGAGCGTTGTATCGAAAGGGATAGACGTTGCCGACTGCCCGGTCCAATGTCATCTCCGTCTCCAAGCAAGCAGCAAGCAAATTGACGACGATGGCGTAGGTACCCCCCAGTTGATCGGACGGCTTGTCCTGTATTGCCCAAAGGATCGGGTAGAGCCGTTCGCGAGCTGTGAAAATATCGCGTCTCAAGCGCCCGATAATCAATTTCGTCAGAGCCTGCTGGCTAAGCTCGTTCAACTCTTCCAAGCTCGCCAGTGTGACGTTGGTGTTGATAACGTGCCGCACTGCCCCAGCCTGAAAACCGCTCTCCGACATCAGGAACGCTCTGTCCGCACCCACGTCCTGAGCGATCTGGAACAGGGAGAGCACGTTCTCTTTTTCGACAGGGCGGTTCCAGAGCTTGCATTCGACGATCCAGCAGACCAAAACGCCGAACATTTCGATCCTGGCGACGACATCGACGACATGGCTTCCGCGGGCTCCGTCGATTTTTTCTTCGACAGCGACTGAGAAACCGAGCCGCTGGAAGTGGTCGGCAACATCCCTTTGGTATTGTCGCCATGGGACAACTGAACTCATCAACGGGCGGCCTCACCGGCCAGCTCGCGCATTGTATCTGCGTGCTTTTCACATCCGCGGCAACGCCCGCAAGTGTATTCGGCAACGTGGCAGGAGAAAGTTGCCCCCAGCAACGACTTCGGAACACCAGAGTCTCTGATAAGGTCGACCGGGTCGGTGTCGATCGCCGGCGCAGTGATCCGCACGCCGCCTTCCTGTATCGAGACCAGCGCATTGATAGCATCGACGAACGGCTTTTTGCCGTCCGCATGGACGTCAGTCGCGACGGCACCGAACATGATTTCCTGGAGCCCCTGCCCCACGAACTTCATCGCGGTCAACGTGATCAGCATTTGATTTCTGTACGGCCACCACTCGGGAGCTGATCCAACGGTCGCTGCTTCCGAGCCTGCCAGCGATCCCGACCCGAGGTGAGCCAGATCAACTGTCAGGACCTCGTGGCGAAGTTTCATCAAACCCGAAAGCCCGGAAGCCGCCCTGATTTCTCCCTTCGCCGGCCTTTGCCCATAGTCGATCGTAAGACATAGGTCAGGTCGCTGCGACCATGCCAACGCCGTTGAGTCCAGACCACCCGAGTAGAGTAGCAGTCTCATGCTGACCATGCCTCCATCGCGGCCTTATAGACGGCCGTGGTGTAATCGCTTTCCATTACGCAGCCTGTCCCCTCGAACATCGTGAGGTGAAGCGCGTCAAGTTGTTCGCAATATCCGACCACGGAAATTCCGGCCTTCCGGGCGTAGCCGACTTCGAAAATCGTCCCCGGGTCGGCTCCGTCTAGCAGCGCGAGCACCACCGCACTCTCGTTCAGACCAGCGAGATCGCCCAAAGCCAGGTCGCGGGCCGATTTGGCGGTACCGACATCGTGAAGCGGAGAGAAGACCGGTACGCCCATCGATGTCAGGATGTCACGCGTTTCCTCGATGAGCCAACGCTGACCCAACGCGAAGAAGGGTCCAGCGAGATAGAGCTGCCTCGGCGATTCCCGAGGCGTATAGGCGTCGCCATGGTGAAGGGCCTCGATACCCGGAAGCGGCAACTGGTGCCCGTCCACGAAATGCGCGACCGACCGAGAAGCCGCGTCGGCCGCCTCGTCGGGTCGCAGCCCGGCCTCGGCCCAGTAGTAGGCAAAAGCCGCGCTGAAGACATCGCCTGACCCGATCTTGAAAACGGTGTCGGATCGATAAGGAGGAACGAGCACGGAGCTGCTGCCCCTCGAGTGAACGATCGCTCCCCGTGGTCCGAGTTTAATGATGACTACATCGGCATTTTCGCGGGCGAGGATGAGAGCACCGGCCTCTTCCGGAGGAAGGCCTGTCGTCTGGCTTGCTTCCCAGCCATTCAAAACGATGGCCAAGTGCTCCGCTACAGAGCCGTTGGAATGGAAGGACTCAGGGTCAGCTCCTGTCTGCGGGTCGAAAACGGCATACTTAGCTCTTACGATCGCACTTCCCGCGACCATGCCGAAACGCAGCACGGCATCGCCTTCTACGCGCAGGGGCTCGATGTCCACCTCGCCGTCGTATTCGAGCTCCGCCGTGGATAGCTGATGGAAGTATCGAAAAGTCGCCGGCATCAGGTTTTCGGTGATCAGCGCCTTCACGCCGAACGATGCTGCAGACATGGCGATGTCTTCCGCCCATTCCGGCGGCGCGTATGTCGCGAGTGTCACATCCTTGGAGAGCTCGCTGATTGCCGCGGCCGCTCGAAGACCTGACCCGAAGAAGCGGTCCCAAGGTGGGTTGTCGCAAATCTCCCGATATGTGCCACCCGCCACTATCACGGCGCTAGCTCCACGTGGACAGTGACGATCGTACCGTTGAGGGCCGTCACCTGCGCGATGTACCGTCGACCGCTGCGCAGGCAGCCGACTAAAGTCGCCAAGCCCGGGAAAGCCGCCAATGAGCCGACGACGAGCCCGGCGGCAGTCTGGCAAACCACGACATCGAAACCATTGCTTACCGTGAGGACGACATGGAGCGTTGTCCCCACCGAAATGCCGGCCGCTACCGTAACATTGACGCCGCTGAGATTGACGTCGAACACAATCGCACAAGGATCAGAAGACTCGAAGCCGTCGCCTGCGCCTGTCGAAGCGCCCTTTTTGCCCGCCTGAGGCACTGCCTGTTGAGGTTGAGAAGAACCCCGTGATTTCCGTCTGCCACTGCCCGACATTTTTTCACCTTCGAGTCGTACAACTCGAAAATAGAAACTCTAGCGCTGGTGGAAGTCAAACGTCGACGCGGCCGAGTTTACGCATTTCCCCCCAAATTATCGCATCGAGCAACGAAGCCTTGATTTCCATGATTTTACAGAGGTCGAGGAAACGACGCTCCATGTCGAAATAGTCTCGCGGGAGCTTGGTTTCGCCGTGGAAGAGCCCCATTAGTTTTCCGGCTCGGATTACGTGGATGTCGAGTATTGCCACCTCGTCTGTCCCGAGCAAATTCCGCGCAATCCATGACGCGGTTTTGGGGCCGATCCCCGGTATCGAAAGAAGCGCATTCCGGAATGCCACTGGATCGTCCACCGAAGGCGGGTCACTCTCGATCTTTCGCAAGGCCACTTCGATTCTGGCGGCCTTCTGTTTTGGAAACCTGTATCGCCTTGGTCTGCCGTCCACGATGGCGTTCGAGCGGAGCAAATCTTCGATAACCGCTGCGGGCACCCTCGCCCCCGGCACGAAAACGCCGGCGTCGCAGAGAACCTCGAAGAACGCGTGGTTCATTTCGGCGGTGACGCCGTAGCCGCCCAATAGACAGAAGCCGACCTCCTCGTGAAGCGTGGCCGACGGGCTTACGAAACCGTGCGACGCCTCCGTCACCTGGTTCGCCATGGCGGCCCAGTAGGCCGGGCTTGGGACCCATTCGGGTTTGCCCCACTTGACACCTGGAAGAATCTCCGAGTGCGGCTGGTACATTCGTGACCTCCGGTGCTAAAGCGTCGACGCGCCTATTGACGCGCTGATAGAATATTCGTTTATATTCGTTTTATGCAAGAGAAATCGAACGAGGCGGCGACGCGAGACTGGGGTAAGATGCTCAATGCCATCGCCGTGAGGGACCGCGTCACCCAGACCGAATTAGCCTTGGCGCTGCATACCAGCCAATCTACAATATCGAAAATCATGCATGGGATCAGTCAACCTCGACCGAAACTGAGACATCGGATCGAAGCGCTCGCCGCCCCGACGGAGGTGTCGAGCCACTGGCTTGAAAAAGTAGGCGACGCGGCCCGCAGTTCCCCGAAGTTCTTCAAGATCGTAGACGCCGCCCTCGCCTTAGTGAATGCTAACGAATAATTTGAACAATGACGATGTAGCTCACCCACTGCAGACGATCGCGAAAGATGGATCTCTAGTCGGACCTTCGGAGCGAGGAGAACATTGATTGAATGTCGGCGTTGGAAAACGAAGTAGACGAAGGCGTAACCGCACTTGGGGAATGCGAACGCATTGGGCTCACCGACTCCTCTCGCTCGCGTTGCTCCTGAGCCCATTGGATCGAGGCCACCCGCTCTTCGAAGTCTGTCTTCTTAAACGAGAACGTTGCCGCCGGCATCAGTTGCTCGATCTTGTCTATGTTCTCGAGCCAATCGCCGATTACCTGCTCAGGATCCTCGCTTTTGCCGATCGCGTCCATGTCCAACACATCCACGGCTTCCTCGGCCGCGGTCTCGAAGTTCTTATAGAACTCTTCGGACATCTCGACTTTCGACGCCGCGAGTGCCGTTGCGAGCGACGCAAGTTCCTCGATTTCCATTGCGTACTCACGATCAGATGACACATACCTGTGCAGATGGAGGCGGAGATATCGCGCGTATGCCCCCGCATGCGGCAAATTGCTGAATCGGCCACTGTCGAGCTCATCAATGAACGGTGGGAGATTTCCCTCGTCTATCCAGAAAAGATCATCGGACTTGTACCGTCTGATAACGTCGCAGTAGCCTGTTTGACCCGAAGCCAAAATAAGGTGACCGATCAGCCCGGCGAGTTCGTGCAACGGGCCTCTGCCATCGACCTTGCCACTTGTGATGATGTCAAGCAAAGCCGTAGCGACTTGCTTTTTGATCTCAGCCGAGGCCCGGGGATCAATCTTTTTCCAAAGGGACATTGCGCCGGCCACCGATGGGACGGCACTCGCAAGGGTGCCAAGTACCCGCGCATCCGCCGATTCTCTGGAAAGATAATCTTGTACGGAGGGATTGATGAAATTGGCGCGATCGCCGTCGATAACGACAAACGACGATTTCACCTCGCGTAGCGTTTCTTCAAATAATGACGAGCGTACTTCGTCCTTGGTAACAACTCCGAAATTCACGACGGCCCGGTCGAAGAATACACGAAGCTTGTTCAATCTCGCGCCCGGCTCGGAAAATCGCTCATTCTCTGCGAAGTACATGCAATACAGAAGGACTCGAGCGTTCTGGCTGATGTGCCGCCTGAACGCCTTGTCCCAGATTTTGTCCGGGTTCTCCAGCGTCTGGAGGAATGCTTTGGGATATTCCGAAGGAGATATTCCGCGCTGCCTAATCTCGTCTGTCATCCATTGGATTATTCGCGGCATGTAGTTTCGGTGGTCGACAATCTGGCGCACGGTGTCGCCGACCAGCAGCGCCTGAACGGATTCTTGATCGATATCCGAGTGGTAGAGATGATTGTAAAGAATGCGAGCCTTTAGTTCCCTTGTGTAGGTGCTCAGGTTCAGGACCATTTCCGACATCTCGATTTTACGGTCGTCAAGGGCTTCCGATATCGCTCGTGCCGCTTCTAGGATGTAGGCTCGCGTGGTCAACACGAAACGCTTTTTCTTGTCCCGCTGAATGTGGGAGATAAAACGGGCGATCTTGCCGTCATCACGAGAGAGAGAAGCTGGATCGAGCCTGATCTTTCCGAGGAAGTCGTCGAACACGAAGAACTGGCGAACATCGCGCTGATAGGCGCGGAATGCATCGTCGATCGACGTAATAGAAACAAGCTCCCAGCCATCGTCGCTGTATTCCGCGGCGAGAACCTGTGCAAGTGTCGTTTTGCCGACCCCTGGTGGGCCGGATACGATCAGACAATGCGTGACATTTAGGATATTTGCAGATTTCTTGAGGCTTGGATTGACGACGAAGACCTTTAATATCCTCTCGATCTCGTCGTAGGTGGCCTCGGTGAATACGGCGATGTCATTCTTCAGCAGCCTGTCTAAAACCGTGGCGCTTGAAAGCCAGAGCTTTATGTTGCGCTTCTCCACGGATGCATGCTTGGAGAGAAACGCATTGATTTCCGTACGCCCCCATATCCTGCTGACGTCTACCGATGAATGACAGAGATGTGACGCCAGCAGTGCTTTGCGTGAGGGTGTCAGAGGCTGGGATGTCAGCAGATAGTATTCCGCAGGCTGCAGCCGGGCGATGTTCTTTGCCTCGGCTTTGACGGCTTTTTGCAGATCTGACCACGTGCTGTTTTTGTAGTGCTTGGCCTGGAGAATGATACCACCGTCAGCGTGCCCGTGACGGCCGTCTATGCCGCCATCTGCCCCCTCGGCGAACCGCTCAAATCGATACCCTGTTTCGGCCTCCACAAGGTCGACGCACAAGCCCTCGAATTCGATCGGCGACAGGTTGGCGAAATCGTAACGGTCGGACATCAGCAGGCGACTCCAAGGTACAAGCCCGTGATATTACTGAATAAGATGTTGCAGTCTACACGGTTCCCCGATCCATTTGGGGACTGCCGACTAGATGAGATAAGGCAAACCAAAAGAGGAAGACTTGCAGCATCATAACAACCTGTCGAGAACTTGGAAAACGCCCGCCTCCTTCCAAAGCTTGCGATTGCCGACCACGTATACCGACTCCTTCGCCCGCGTTATGGCAACGTTCAATAGGTTGGGCCTGCCTCCGGCCCACCCACGCGCGCCACGTTGGGCCGCTTCGGGCGCTCCCAGCACGAAGATCACGGCCTCCGCTTCTCTGCCCTGGACAGTATGGACGGTACCGACCCGCTCGCGGACCCAGCTGTAGGGATCATCGCCCCAGCCTTCCAACAGGCCGTCGCGTCGCAGAAGCTCGCGCAGGCGATCTTGAACCACGACGAACGGCGTCACGATGTAGAGGTTGGGAACGCATCCCGATGCCCTCAAGCGCCTCAAGCAGTCGACGACGACATCTCCCTCATCTTGGCACCACTTGTCTTGCCCCCGGCCCTCGACGTCGATCCAACGTGATTGCCCGAGGCAATCACGGATAGCGGACTGACTTCCCGGTTTCGCCTGAACCATGAGGTTCTCGTAGGCGATCGAATTTGAGATCGCAAACATCGGGTCACTGCATCGGCGATGCACGAGCAAGGGCACGCCCACCTCCCGCGCCCCAAACTTGGTCTCGAACGTGCCGAAATATTCGGTGGCGCTGTCCGCCAGCGTTTGCGCTGACGCGGACGGCGCGTTGAATATCGTGGGATCGATTCCGAATCTCAGGCATATCGCGTCGGTCAGCTGGTCCGGGAGAACAACGACCGGCTCGATCTGAATGGGATCGCCGACGACAACAGCCCGTTTGGTACGGATGAGCGCGCCGACGGCAGCCTGAGGGAGGGCTTGCCCAGCTTCGTCAACGAGCAGCCAGCCGAGCTCGGCAGGCCCGACTTTACTGAACATCCGCGCCACCGAGGCGAAAGTCGTTGAAACTGCGGGCACCACCAGAAACAGGGTCGACCATAGGTGGGGTATGAGCGCGTCGCGTTCCGGGCTTCCAAGCGACCGCGTCCCAAACCCGTCCATCAGTACGTTGAGATTGTGCCGGATAGGCTTAGAGGCCGCGGCGGCAAAGGCTTTGTGAACGGCCATAGCAGCCTCGAACAGGTCGTTTCGAAGCCGCGCCGTCTCCTCGTTGAGCCACGGTGACGCTTTTTGTCGCTCGGCATGCCCGAGCGCAAAAAAGTCCGAAGTTATAAATGTCCCGCCTACCTCGGCCTGGAGAGATCGAAGCTCTTCCTTAGCCTGATCCAAGGCGGCCCGTTTGGTATCAACGTTGGCCCGGATTTGCCCAAAGGTGGCGACGGCTCTCGAGTTGGCCTCCTTCTTCACGTTCGCTGCCTGCTCTGCGCGAACCAGATACTCCTTTGAAGTCGCGAGTTCAGCTTTAGCAACGTCGTTCGCGGCTTGCCAACTGCGAGCCGCTGCGTTGTTGAGGACCCGGCTCAAAATCCCTGGACGATGGTCCGTCGCGTTCTTCAGACGTCGCGCCGCCGCCTCCGAATGCTCGTTGGCAGTCGCCAGCGTAGACCTTGCGCGATCGGCCTCAGCCTCGGCCATCTGTGACGCCACCAAGCTGGCCTCCAGCGCGGTTGCCAGGGCTTCCATCTCTGTTTCCAACTTGGGAATTGAGGCCAGCAGATCGCTTGCCCTTTGAAGAGAGGAGAGCTTAGCTTTCACGTCGGCGCTGACTTTGCGAAACCGCGATCGAGCGGTTTTCCATCTCCTGACAGCCTCGTCATGGTCGGACGGGGGTTTTTCCTCGGCGATGATCCTGGGGAGGCGTTGTGTTGTCGTGCCGTCTTCCGCTTTCTCAATGATCACCTGGGGGTTTCCGCTTGCCTGTTGGAAGAAGCGGTGCATTCCCAACTCTTCATCCCACCAGAACTTTTGGCGGAATTCGCTACGGTTCCGGGCATTGCCAAGCACCGCGGCGATCATTCCCCAAGTGTCGCGCCCGAGGACATTGTCGGAGACGGATTTGAAATATCGAGGCGTCGCCACCCCATCGGTGACCGCTTGAATACCGGGCAGCTCCGCGCTGACGTTCTCGACCGCCTTGTTGTTTGAAGATGCCACGACGATCTCGTATCCGCGCAGAGTCTCGCTGACACGGTAAAGGTGAACGAAGGTCTGCCCCTTCTTGATCCGCTGGCCGGAATTCTTGAATGCGTCTTCCGGATCGTCGTAGCGGATCATTGCGTCCGCTCTCTTCGTAACGACACTCGCGATCACATCACGCAGCAGCGTGGTCTTGCCGGTGCCCGGCGGACCGTTGACGGCAAGAATGCCCTCATGCTCGAGGTCACGATGGGAGAGATTTACCGCACACTGCTGGAGTAGTGTCAGCGGATGTCGTCCCGGCGCTGGCCATGACGACGTCGGAAAGAGCTTTGGTTGAAGCACCTCCGCCAACGCCGCTTGATCGGACATCAGGTTTTTGCGATAGCGAGGCCTGACGATCCGAAGGTACCGCCCGAGAGCATGCGGTGCGTCACCGCTGCCCACCAGCGCACTGGCCTTCGCGAGATCACTAAGGAAGAACGAGTTTAGCAGCACCGCTTCAGGCGGGTCGGGAAACTTGTAGTACTGATACGAGCGAAGGACGATCGCGGGCGGTTTCGCGAATTCCGTGCCAAGGCCTATCCGTTGCGTCAACCACTGATACCCGGACGCCATGACTTCGCGTGTCAGCGGAAGCGGGTTGCCGTCCTTGTCTTCCCTCGACCACTTCGCCAGAAGTCCTTCGAGGAGCCCGCGCTCCACCTCCGGCCATCTCTTCAGGTCCCCGAGCTTGCCCGAAAGAGCCACGGGGACACCCCACCCGAAGCTTGAGATGGCGATCGGATCAGGGTCGACCAGCCTTCCTTCGCGGTCGACCATGATAGTTGCCAACACGGCCTCTCCGGAAGCCGCGGGCCTCTCAGCTCGCGTGTCGGTGTAGGCCACGAGCAGCGCGCCGACAGCCTTTTCCATGTTAACCGTTCCGAGGATGACCTGGTAGTAGAGCCGTTGATTAGGCCTGCTCTTTTCGCCACCATTTTCCCAAGGAAGCGGCCTGTCAACGATGCTGGCAACTCTAACGCGCTCGCCACCCACCATATCCTCGGGCCGCCGGAAGGTCGGCGGCGACAGTACCTCCATCGCCGTCCAGGCAGACAGGACGTTTTGGGGATCGTTCGAAATAAGAATATTGTCGCCGGGGTCAAACTGGAAAGCCGCTGCCGCTACGACGTCGTTATCGAGGGTATTTGCCTGCCCGCCCCCGGCGTCACTTGAGGTAAATTGGTCTTCGGTGCGATCCTCGCGCCTAGTTGGCGGGACGACGATTGGACTGGGATCAATTGATGGGGCAGCGTCAGGCACAGCTTCCGCGGCTTCGGGACGCACCTCGGGTGGCTCGCGTCTCCTTGACGTCGCTGGCTTGCTCTTTGGCAGAGTGCCGAGACTGGCCACGGCGCGAGCGTGAAGGGCTTTTGCTCGCTGGGTCTCGCGCTTTTTCAGCTCGGCGACCAGTGTGTTGAGGAAAGCACGATCGTCGCGGTTCTCGTCGAATAGTCGTTCGAGTTCCGCGATGCTCGAATTGAAATACGGCCTGCTGTTCATGGCTAAAGTCTATTTCACACCCAATTCGACGCCCTTCGCAGCGCGCGGTTTCCCAAGCGCGTCCTTCAACCAGCATTCTGATTTTTTGGGAACGTATGAAAACGCCTTGCAGGAGTTGTCCCCAATGCATGCTGTAAAGCACTGTAGATAATTGCTGCCCTTCAAACGCTTGTAGTCCCCGCCAGGGAGGTCCATGCCGGAATAGCTGGTGAAGTCAGACATTATCACGTCGGCCGCCTTGCTCGATGCATACGACGCGACGGCGTCGCCATTTCTGATCAAAGCGACGACATTGTTTTTGAGAAAGCAGACGCCGTATTTGGTGTTGTAGGTGATCGCCTTGCATTGACCGTCCCCTTCGCAGGTCGCATGGCATTCAGAGAACGACACGTCTTTCACCGCGCGGTAGTCGAAACCGATCGCGTCATAGCCACGAGCGTCTATCAACGACGCAGTAATCGACGGTGGGGGCGAACTGGTGGGCATCTCAGCGGGTTTGACCGAGGCTTCGGCATCTGGCTTCCCGTAGCAGAGCACCTGAAAGACCGAGGGAGTGATCTTGTCGGCGAGATCCGCCGTGGACAGCGCCGGCTGATCCTTGTCAGCGTCGCCCGACTGGGCGGAGATGCCCTGGGACTGCAAAAAGAGGTCAGCGACCGAGGCACGAATAGCGAAATTCACATTTTGAGCCGTGATCCCTATCGCATCTGCCGTCTGCTTGGAGAGCGTGGCACTGGTGATACCCATCAGAAACCCCGCCCGATCAACGACAGGGCCGCCGGAATTCCCGGGCTGGATCGGCGTCGAAATCTGGAGGTAGCGAGTATCATTCCGTAGTCCAGCGAGCGCATTGACGTTGCCCGTCGTGACCTTCACGGAGTCGGCGAGCAGGGTCGCAAGCGGATAACCGATGGCGACGAGGTCTTCGCCGAGCCGCGTTGGGGCGCGACGGAACACGATCGGTTTCAAAGGTTCCGGGCTTGCGATTTTCAGCAAGGCAAGATCGTTGGTCTCGTCAACACGAGGATCGGAGGCATCCCCTTTTTCTTTGACTTCAATCCTCAGGCACCCCTCGACCACATGGGCATTGGTCATAAGCCAACCATCGGACGTCACGACAAAACCCGTTCCGGAAGATGTCGGGCTTTGTGCAAGGCAATTGAAACCGAAGGATGCCGAAAAAAGGGCGGCGAGAAAAACGCGAGACGCTACTGACATTTGGATTTTCCCCCAGATGCCGGACAGTAAAACGTTCCCGCAAAATTGCGCAACCCAGTATTGAAACTAGCGTTAAGTTCCGGCGGCTATTCAAGCCGTGCAATGACGGGATCACGCCATTGATACCCGCCGGTATTCGTCGTCTCCGAGCTATCGCCGGCTCTTTCCACGTCGTCGGTCCAAAAGGTCGATTGCCGTTGCAATCCGAGGATCATCCAGTGGCCGCAGGTCGGCGGAAACCGCCCAGTCAGGAGGACTGACCGATCTCCAGGTCTTGTACGTGCCAGGCACTGGAACAGCAGCGAGCACGTCTTTGAGCGCACCGTCGTCACTGTAGACGTCCATCAGCATCGACGGATTGCCGAAGTAGGGAGGCGCGGCGGTAAACGCGCCCGCCCCGACCACCCGCGATACGGTGCTTCCCCACGTCGTACGCCGGATCCAGAAACCCGGACCGCCAGCGTCCACGTACATCTCGAACACGTTCGAAGGACCGTCAGCCACAACGATCGCCCTCTCCTAGTTGAACTCTCGGAGGTTCAGGTCTTTGCGGGCCTCGCGCAGATCGATCTTTGCCTGGATGCCATGCTTTGCAAGAAGATGAAGCAGGTTCGCTCCGGAAATGAGAGTAATCGGCTTGCCGGACGCGAACTTGTGAGCGTCCGGGCCGTAATCGGCCGTGGTTACGAGAAGCCCCTTCGAGGCACCTTCGTTCAGGACGGTGCCGTAGAGATCGCGAACAGCGGAGACCCCAACGGTTCGCGTGTAGCGTTTGGCTTGGATCACGATTTTGCCACCACTAATCGGATCGGGATCGAACGCGATCGCATCCACGCCGCCATCGTTGCTCGCCTGGGTGACGCGAACCTCGCCTCCCCTCGACGCGAATTCCTTCTCGAAAAGCTCGCGAACCAAGTGCTCGAAATCCTCCCAGCTCATGGAAGCCAGGTTTGTTTCGTTGCTGACCGCATCGACAGTCGCTCGGCCCTCCACGAAGCGCCTGTCGTTTCGATCCATCTCCATTACCGGAGGGATGGGTGCGAGCGCCGACAATGTGGAAGCTGAGACGCCCTTCAGGCTCTTGAAGCAGCTCTTGGGATCGACGCGTGAGAGATCGATAGCCATGAATTCGCTCCTTCCGACGAGCACGGACATGATGCAAGCGCGGACGTCCTTTCCGGTGCTTCGGTCGACATATGTCGAAAAGCCGTTGAACAGGACGCGTTCGATGTTTCCGAATTCGTCGGCCTCAAGGAGTTCATGGATCGTGCGAAGGCATATCTGATAGCAGGCGGAATCGAAGTTCGCCTTCTGCTCCTTCTCGGTGATGTAGGTTTCCTTCATCTCCCCTGTCGCCTGAACGAAGCGGACTGCTTTGAGCCGCGGCATGTTATCCGGCGACGGCAGCTCGTACTCCACCATCAGCGTCTTGTCGGCAGTCAGGTAGTCTATGGAAAACGACTGCTCGAAAAGGTCGCCGTAATCCGAATTGTCGAGAACCAGGGACGCATGCTCGATAACCGCTTGCTGATCGCCGGTCGGCACCGCCTTGGAGAGAGCATCCACCTTGGCGTTCGCGAATGCCTGATTGTCGATGAAGTCCTGCTTTTGTTGGGCCTGCTGCCGCTCGAAATCGCGCTGTCTGTTACCCCATTCGATCAACCGACGATCAACGCTTTCTTGGTCGGCGATATCCTTGGCCTTCCATTCCGCATGAGCTCGCTCGAAAGCCTCGTAGGCGTCAGCGAGAATAACCTTCTTACGCCCGAAGAGCCCTTCGAAGAACCCGATCCGAGGAGGCTGGAAGACAGGCTCGTCGTAGCGCATCCGATCAGGCTTGCTCTCCGTGAACCATTTCGTCTGCTTCCATTCCGAGAAATCCTTGAGGCTTTCCCAGTTGACGCGGTCGTCCACACGAAGGGTATGGGCCAAGATCGTCGACAACGCATCGATCTTGAGCCCCGCGTCGATGGTCGCCTGGTCCGCGGCGTCCTTGCCTGCGAGCAAAGCGGACTTTCGGAGGTGTTCTGCGTAACGCTTGTCCCAATCGGACATCAACGCGTCGACCTTGCTCTGGAGCATGAAGAGCTCTGCCGCACTGACCTCCTTGTGGAGATCAAGGACCTTGTGCCTGAAGTCGATGGAATACCGAAGGATACGTTGTCCGTTGGCACTGTATTTGGCACGGAGCTCGCCCCCCGCGATGTTCTTTAGGTTCGTAGAAGAATAATTGATTGTCACAAGTCCGCCTCCAGCCTTATCCGCAAATTGCTACACCTGAGATTGCGGCGCAAGCGTCGGTCGGCGGCAATTTTTTCGTTCAAGCGCATCTGACGAACAGTTTCTGCGAATGTGGAAAACCTCGGTATCTCTCGTCTGCGAACCTCGCGCGTTCTTGGGTCGGTTTAACCGTCGTCGTTGACTTCCAGCGTCTGCAGCGCGACGACAGCACTTTGCTGGTACTCCTGAACAGGTTCATTTCCATCGATGAGCGAAGTTGCGCAACCCAAGTCTACCCTCCCGAAAGTTCTCCTCGCACGCATGAAGGCTCGGGCCCGTGCGATCCAGGAAGCCAGCTTAGAGCACATCGGACTGCCGACCGACTCCGATGAATGGGGCGAAATGCCTGAAGAGCTGACTGAGCCGTTGGATTACCCGCCCGACCAAGAGCTTGCCCGATTGATGGACCAACTGGACTTTGCCCTGCATGCTTATCCTATCAGCGATGGCGCGCGTCGCAGGTTTGAGAGCGGTAATTGGACATTTGGAAGCGCATTCCAAGCGTTTCAGCCCCGTAAGATAGTTCGTGGTTTCATTCTTCCTGTGAGGCAGGTTCCGATCTCGCAGCCGGTATCCCTAAGGGTGTTTGCTCTTATCGAGATCGACGACGAAAGCTACCTGGATCGCCACCTGCCTCAGGGGATTCACTATCACTACTGCTTAGCAGACAGGCGGCACACAACTACGGTTATCTGTTGGGACAACAGATGGAGGTCGGACAAAGCCGCCCGGGAGATGTACGCGGACTATTCCACGAGCTTCACGCGCAAGGTGCCAAGAACCTGCGCGCTAGACCCGAGCTTTGGAGCGATGAGAAGCGGCAATCCATTCGAGCAGCGTGCTCGCCGGACCTGACAAGATTTAACATCAACGAGTTTCGTTGCGCGTCCAATGGCTCGTCTCCGGTGTGGCCGACGAATGCCGTGCTAACACCGCGCCCTACCCCCGCGTCGCCACCCGGAAATCGTAAACGCAAATAGACGCTGCGCATAAGTTGGCTTTCCAGCGGTAATTACGGGCGATGGACGGTGAGAGCTATACTCCGCTCACGAAGCCCCTAGCGAGACACTAGACCCCGATGACCTTACTGTAGCCGGGATCAGTTTGCAGCAATTGCTAATCAAAGTTTTGCGGCGGTCCATCTGTGCAGCTCATCTGCACCGGCGGACTTGGTCCAATGCTGTCTTCTTTGCAACAAAACCTTAGCTGTTTAACGGTAGAGCTGACAATCGAGCTCAATGCGGGAAACAGAGATGACTAACATCGAGAGCGAGTTGGAAATCGAAGACGACGTCCGCAGCATGACGCCGCACCAAAAGCCGTTCATGCCGAGCCATGTCGGTCGACTTGTCGAGCGTGCGAGCTATTTGGATATCGCGATCGCAACGGCCGTAATTCTTCTCGCCTCGTCTTTTTATTTTGCGCACGCTCCACAAGGATGGGGCCTGAATAAATCTGACGCAGGCCTTCAGGACGCGCTCTACTATTCCGTAGTAACGTTCACCACCGTGGGTTATGGCGACCTTTCACCCGTGGGCCTCGGGCGCTATGTTGCAATGGCGCTCGCAGCTTCCGGTCTGTTCCTTTCTGCGCTTTTAATCGGCAAACTTGCCTCAGAACGTCAGTCGGCACTGTTACTTCTGCTGCACACGAGTGATACCCAACGACGAATATCGAAATTCGATCACGAAATCGCTGAACTGAAAACGCGCCTCGAAATGTCTCAAGCGCCGTTCGCGTCCACAACAGTTCAGGAAGACTTGGAGAGGATGAGGGCGCTAGCGGTTGCGCTGAAGCGCTATCTTGCGTTCAACTCCTTTCAAGCGGGCATAGCTGCTTTCGGCAACGCAAGTACGCTCGCATCTCTCTACGAAGAACTCGGCGGCACGTTCCACGCAGTGATTGACATAATGCACAACACGGAAAGCCGTGAAGTTGTCAGCCGTTGCTATAAGGCCTGCAAGCGCATTTACGAAATCATCGGTCTCATGGACCGCCAGCATAACCATGGCGTCCCGACAGAGTCGTTCACCGCCGCCGCTTTCAGAAAGTATAGCAGGTTGGGAGATCCGTCTCCTACCAAAGTCGGAATGGAGTGCGCCCGGTTGGCGTTAGAATTGAAAATTGCCATCGGGGACACGAAGGAATGGCTAGCCAAGGGCTATCACCCTATTCAGATCGATCGCGTATACCACGCATTCCCCGCTATCCCTAGAACCGAATGGCCAAAGGGAATGCACCGTGAACTTGCGTCCAAACTTGGTATATCACACAGCGTCCTCTCGAAATGCGTCGACAAATTGCAAGCCCAGAAGCGATTGCCTAAGATAAGCGCAATCGAGCAACTGCTTGACCTCTAGCCTCCCCTAGTGCGCGAGGGAGCCTCTCTTCCATTCGAATTTCGTGACAATTGGTCACTTTATTCCAAAGAATCGCAAGGTATTCGACCAAAGGTTCTGAACGACGTCGATCCCCTGCATGAACAACAGGCCGCAAAACTGGAACAGTTCTGAGAAGAGATCATTCCAGTTTTGGATAGCACCCCTGGCCGTGCAACTAGCGAAATACCCAATTGTTATCCCATATGACGCAGCATTCAGGCTACCTTTCCAATTGTATGGATTGTGGTCGGACTGCACGACCGCCAAAATGCGGTGTCTCAATTCGGTGAAATGCCAAGGAAAGAAAACGTATTCGGCAAACTCTTTGAGAACGCGCCACCCCAGTTCCAGGGTCCGAAATGGACCGACGACAGCCCCGATATCACTTCCGACGCTGCAGACCAGACGGCCAGTGTCAGTTGAGACAGATGTCACGGTCTTGATAGCGCCGAGGCCGACGACAATCGGGATATACACAAGGCCAGCCATATCCCCGATCAAAGTCCCGAACGTTAGAGTTCTGAGGGGATAACCAAAAACGCCCGAAAGTACACATGTCGCTAAGAACGCTATAGGAACAACTGCCACGCGGAAGAGCATGCTGGCAGCCCGGGCCTTCGACCCAATTCCTAGCAAGGCGGCGAAGCCAAGCCCCTGCAAAAAGACGCTGACGAGGGAGATACCGAGGACCAAAAGGATTGTTGACGCGCTTACGGTGGACCAGTGCACGTTCCAAAGTGTTCGAATGACCTCAAGGAATAACGCGAGGGTGCTGACAGTGACGGCTCCGCTGAAATTGACGGGGACCACGCTGCGCGGCGACAGCCAGGTCCGGGTTTCCTACACCTACGAGACCGACAAGGGCCGCCGATGCAAGGGACGCGCAGACGTCGAAACGATCTACCTCTACGGCCGCACGTTGATTTCGCGCATTAAGGCCCTGGACGGCTGCTGAGAAACGCGCCGGTGCGCTTTTTCCGTGGCCGGTAGAATTTTGCCAAACCTAAGAGGGTCGCTCTTCGCGATCAGCAAAATCGCCCGCAGCGATTTTCACCCCTTGCAGCCAGCCGAAATCCACGGAACACTTTATCCAGAAGCCGCTCGCGGCAATCACCCGATCAATCACGATCCGACTGGCCAGTACCTGTGGCCAGAATGGTGTCGCATGTTCCACTGGATATGAATCTATGGCCGATCACGACCTTTACCGCCTCTCGCGCTACAGCAAAGCGAACTTCAAGCTGGAGTACCCCGAAAAGGCCAGCGCCGATCCCACTCGTCCCGTCTTCATTGCACCCAACCTTTCGGCCCGCCCGGTCTTCGTGGGACCGGATGCGGCGATCGAAATCGATGGCGGTTCCGTCCAAGGGTATATCAACGGCGCTCCATCTGCGCCGGGAGGCCAGCTGGCTCAGCTGATCGACCGCTACAGGGAGCGGATCGGTGCCGCGACCTCAACCGATATTGATAACGGAGCACTGAAGATCGTTATCGTCGGCACATGGCATCACATCGACTTCAGTTCGGCCCCGAGGTTTGAGGGCTGCTTGACACACATTGTCGCAAACGACGGCTCGGTGACGACGAAGCTGTATGACGAGCGCGTGTTCGAATGGGACGAAACGCCCCATCGAATTGGTCATGGCTTCATCACCTCTATGTTTGGCGAACTGGCCGATTTCGCGGAGGACCTGCACGATCTGGCGGATTATCAAGTTTGCAAGTCGCGAGGGCGATACATCGGCACCAGCGGCCTCCCCGCTGTGGGCGGAGTGATATGGACCGCAAATGACGACACACCCGTGCTCTATTCCGCAGCGACGTGCACCGCCGAGGTTGAGTTCGAGGCTGACTATGAAGAAGAGGAATATCTCGCCGGCCAGCCGATCATCGGTGACGGGACCCTTGGCGCAGCGGTCGCCTCGAAGCTGCATGACCTCGACACCGTGCTAGGCTGGTTCCGCGGAAACGATGTGGACAGGTCCTCCCACCGACCACGGAAGCTCAAACTTCGGGAAGCTCCGGACGCGATCGAGGCGATCGGCTATTGGATTCAGGTCCGCTCCGGCGACGACGAACCGAGGTCCGAGTTTCGCCTGTTTGGCGGCGTTCCGGAGTGGAAGCACGAGGTGCTGGAAAAAACAGCCGAAGCGGATACCGACGAATACCTCGGCAACCTTTATGCGAGCGACTGGATTTACGACCCCACACATCAGGAGCCTGATCGCGAAGTACGTCTTCTCGCTCTGGGGCCTCTTCCCACCCTTTCCTCTGAGCCTCTTTGAGACCGATGGGCGCGGACGCCATTGCCGTACGTGCAAACGGGCGCTCAGTCCCGCCCAAGACCAGTCGGCTCCGCCTGACCGGCCCAGCCGAGAAACTTCGGTGCCCTGTCGAACTTCGGCCTGCAAGTGAGGAGACATAAATTTGTATCGTTGAGGCAGTCAGGTAGTCTTTGACAGGTGGCACAAGCTCGGGGTCACATACAACGTACACTTACGCCTGTTACTCGTCATGCGAATCTGAATATAGGTCAACCATCAGGGGTTGAGGTAACGGACTAGATTATGGACAAACTGGATCGCCAAGTTCTCGAACAGCACGCACGTGCGATCGTGCACATGCGAGAGCGGCATGCCACGAAAGCACTAGGCCTTGTTCTCGGCGCTGGAGTGAGCAAGCCCGTCGGCTTTCCTGCGTGGGAAGAGCTGGTACAGAAGATAGCCAATTCCGATAAGGTGAAGGGGGCCCACCTCCTTGCAGCGACAGACGGCGTTTCAGCGACGGCCAAAACGCAGATGCTGCTCCACCATTACCGGACGAAACGTCTCGATGAAATGTCGTGTCAGCCGAACGCAAAGACGCTGCGCAAGGTCCATGGTGAATGGAGGCGGATCGTACAGGAGGCTCTGTATGATGGTGTGCCTAAAACCGCCGAGCTGCTCAAGGAGAAGCATCCTTATCTGAAGGACCTCATACCGATCATTGCGTCGTCGCCGATGACTGTCACCTACAATTTCGACGATATGGTCGAGCGGCTGGTTCAGCATGAGGTCGGCTCGACCTATGGGAGACCGTTTGAGACCATCTGGGATGTAGCTCTGCAGCCTAAGAGAGACACCGCGGTGATCTATCATCCGAATGGCTACCTCCCGAGCAATATCCTCGAGCACCCTAGCGAAAACCTGGTCTTTTCCGAAGACGAGTTTGCCGACCAGCTGATAGAGAGCATGGCTGGACATCACGCATCGCTGCTGCACCATATCTCCCGCTCGACGTGCTTGTTCGTGGGCCTATCACTCGTCGACGAAACACTGCGCCACCTTCTCCGGCAGAGCGCACGGGTGAACCCTGGGAACTTTCACTACTACATTCAATGGCGGGAAGCTGGAGCAGCGAGAAACCACGATAGCGAACGTGCAATAAGAGAAGCAAATTTCGAGGTTTACAATCTCATCACGCTATTCCTCGATGACTCGGAGATCGCTGCGCTCGGTCGCTTGATCACCATACGAGACGGTGACCTCGTGCATGTGGCTGAAGAGGAAGGTATAGACCTCAGGTATGTCTACTATCTCACTGGAGCGATAGGTGCGGGCAAGACGACCACCCTCTCCTATCTGGCTTCTCTGGAGACCTACGAGGAATGGACGGAGCCGAGACACAGCCTCCTCGCCAAATCGTGGACGGACCTAACCCCTGACCAACGCGAGGAGGTCGACAGATGGATACTTTCTCAGTTCGCAAAAAAGAACCTGGCTCTCCTCGATCGCAAGCACGGGGTGATCGTCGTCGATCGTCCGCCACTTGACCCTCTCTCGTTCGCGCTGCCATCAGATATCGCGGCGAAAGCGCAGGCCATGATTGAAGGCATCAGCCCGGGAAAGTCGAATAGGCGCGTGGTCGACGGTCAGGTCGTGATGCTGAGCGGAGAGCCGAGAGAACTCGAGGCTCGCGTGATCAGCCGCCACAAGGAAAGCGGTGCGGATGTCATCGAAGAGCTCCAGGAAAGCCTGAGGAAAATCTACGGAGTGAAAGAGGAGATCGACACGTCTGGAAGCTCCATTCATGACGTAGTCAAATCCGTTGCGAAGAAAATCCACCTGCAAGCATACTGCCCCGACGACTTGAACAAGCGTCTACACGATCTTGCGGACGGCGGGGCGCTATGACCAGACCGCTCGTCTACGTTGCCGCTCCTCTTTTCAACTCTGGGGAAAGGCAGCTGAACTTGGCAATCAGGGACCGCCTCCAGCCCCACGCGGATGTGTATCTACCTCAACTGGACGGTGCTCTCCTCGAAGACAAGGTTCGAGCTGGCCTTGCCCCCCAAGAGGCCGCCGAAGCAATCTTCGAAGATGATTGCGATGCCGTCAGGAGGTCAGATGCGCTGTTGATCGTTCTCAACGGTCGGGCGATCGATGAGGGCGCGGCTTTTGAACTCGGCATGGCCTGGGCCTTAGGCAAGCATTGCGTCGGCTTCAAGGATGATCCACGGCAACTGCTTGCTACTGGTGAAAACCCAATGATTTCCCAGTCCCTGAGGACGATATTCAAGGACTTGGGTCAGGTGGAAAATTGGGCGCAGACCTTGCTCAAGGGAACAGGCTTGCGCGACCCGATGTAAGGATTAGATGTTATTGGCTTCCCGCAGCAGCGGGGAGCCCGCATCTCGCTGTCCAACATTGCCGACCCGAACTATTTTGCGAAATCCCATCCGAGGGGCTTGAGCGTCGCAAAAATTCAGATGACCATGGATTTATCAACTCGTTGGGACATGCGACCCAACTCAAGGAAACTCAGATATCCATGCATTATCAACCTGTTCGCGGGAACGCGGAGGCTATCGGTCTCTGCGAAATCCACACGGCCGACTGCGTCGAGATACTCTCCGAAATCCCGGACGGATCAATCGATCTTATTGTTACGAGTCCGCCCTACAACGTCGGCAAACCGTATGAAACGCGCTCGGTGCTAGACACCTACGTCGACTTTCAGACGACAGTCATCAACGAATGCTATCGTGTCCTCAGCGCAAACGGTTCGATCTGCTGGCAAGTGGGAAACTGGGTCGACGCCTCCGAAATCATCCCGCTCGACAGTATCTTCATTCCCATCTTCCGCCGCCTCGGCATGAAGATCAGAAGCAGGGTGGTCTGGACCTTCGGTCACGGGCTGCACTGCACAAAGCGTTTCTCCGGGCGACACGAAACCATCGTCTGGGCAATCAAGTCCGACCAGTACCATTTCGACCTGAATAGCGTTCGCGTCCCTCAGAAATACCCCAACAAGCGCCACTACAAGGGCCCGAACATAGGTCAGCTCAGCGGGAACCCGCTCGGGAAGAACCCCGGCGACGTCTGGGAGATCTCCAACGTAAAGAATCGGCATCCCGAAAAGACCAGTCATCCGTGTCAGTTCCCGGAAGAGCTCGTCGAGCGCCTTGTCCTGGCTCTTTCCAAACCATATCAGACAGTCCTCGATCCATTCGCGGGATCGGGCACCGTCGGTGCGGTCTGTAATCGGCTTGACCGAAGATCGGTCCTCATCGAGCGATCGCCGGAATATGTCGATATCATTCGCGATCGCCTCGACGGATCGAAGCCGCAAGCTCGCACGCAGGTGAGCGGCGAAATAGCTCTCGATCCGTCCATCGACGATCTGTTCTCGGTCGATCAGACATCCACGATAAATCCGGGATCGAACCCTGTCCCCTCGCCCGGATACCCTCTTGCGTTCGAGACGATCCTTGTCGAGCCGACCATGTAGTCGTTTCGATGGTGAATGTGCCCGTGCACCCACAATGTCGGTGCCGTCTCGCAAATGAGGTCTTCCAAATTCGACGCGTAGCAAGCCGAAAGCGGATCGTGGCGGAACCAACTGGCGACGGAATGCGGCGACGGCGCGTGGTGCGTCACGACAACCGTCGTTTGACCGACGCGTTTCCGTAGTTCCGCCGCGATGAAATCCTTCGTCTCGACGTGCTTGCGGTAGGCGTCTATCGGCTTGAACTTCTTAAACGGCAACTTCGACAGTTTGATCTTTTTGTAGTCGTTCATCCCGCTTAGCGCATACGACATCGCTACTTGGGGATTACGGCCGAACAACCCAAAATCGGACCACAAAGTACCGCCGACGAAAGCGACGCCGTCTATTTCCACCGCAGCGTTCTCAAGAAAATGGAGGTTTTGAAAGCCAGCCGCCTGCTCGACCTCGCGCAGACCGTCAATGATGGACGAACTGTAGAACTCGTGGTTGCCCGCCACGAACACGACCGGAACTCTCCGAGCGACGTTCTCGGCGAGCCACCTCATGCTGGGGGTTACACCTCGCGTCAAAACATCGCCCGCGCACACCACCACGTCCACGTCCTTCGGCGGATCGGTTTCAAACGGAACACCGAATTCAAGATGCAGGTCGGAAAACACCCATATCTTCATTCTTTCACCCTGGGATCACCGCGTGTGCAGCAGGCGGCGCACGAGCCCATTGCGTTCTGGCCACCACCGCAAGAAATGGACATCCTGCAGTCCTTGACCTCACATCCGAGCTTCCGAGGAATGACAATCGTGCCGAACTCCATACTCATCTGGATCGAGAGAGGGTCCAACTCCAGAAGCAGCGCATGTTTGCTTTCCTCAAAGGAAAGCCATCCATCGCCCATCCTCCATCGTTTCGCAAACAGGTCAGACAACAAACGGCGACTTCGGTCTTGCAGGAAAACCAAGGCTTCATGTCTCGTCGCATCGCGGTGTGCGTAACGCTTTGCGAAGTCCACCAACCCAGCGGCCTCATTGGTGGGCATCTCCGCGATGTCTTTGATTTTAGTCGCGATATCCTCGGGCATGCGCGATATCGCAGCATAGAGCGCCTCGACGTAACGCTTGTCCCTCGTGAAATTCATTCCGGCCTCGTAAGGGTTGTCGCGCCAGAGGATTGTTTCGGCAGCCGCTGTCCAGCTACGATCCGAAATCAATCCCAGGCTTTCAAAGGCCGGAAACGCCTCCGCCCCCAGGTCGGCCTGAGGGCATCCATACCCGGCCCGAATGTTCGCTCGCGGAAACCCCGACGATCGCTTTCCGAGGCCCGTTCGACCACGCCGCCGATATCTCAGTAGTCCCGACTGGCTAGCCGCCCAGACCACGGCTGTCGCTATGTCGTCCCACCGCGGAAGTTTCGCTGGCAGTGCAGGATCGGAGACGGGCTGCGCACCGCCGTCGACAACGATGGCCTGGCCCAGCGTTGCCATAGCCTGGCATGCTACCTCGTGAGCGGCGATAGAGAGATGTTCCCAGTCGCCGTTCGGAGCGCGCGGGAGCGTGAACCGGAAGAACTCGATTGCGGGAACTGACCAGTCGGTCGAAGTCCGGGGATGCCTTTCGGTCTGTTCGGTCTGCTTGCCAACAATGATCCGGCGGCCCAGCGGCTGAAACCCGATCTCGTCGAGCGCCTCCCCCAGCGAACCCGGCAAAGCAGTCTGTACTTTCTCGCCTTCCGCGGGCGACCGCGATCGTTTTGCCATGATATCCGCCCTTCCCTACAGCATGCGATGGAGCCAGGCTTCCCGCGGGTCAGACTTCGATCACGAAACCTCGGTCGAATTGCCGATAGCACTCTTCCCGGGAATACCCTCTCGGATTGGCGATCACTCGCGTGTCGTTGAACGTGTAATCGACGAAGTGATGGACGTGCCCGTGTATCCAAAGAATTGGACCGCCAGGTGCCATCAAGTCATCGAGGTTCGATGCGAACGCCGTCGTCAGCAGGTCGGTCCGATATTTCTTTTCGACCGAGAGCATGCTGGGAGCATGATGTGTCACGAAGACAACTTTACGATCTCGATAGTTCGCGAGAACACCCTCCAGAAAACGGCGGCTTTCCTGGTGGATTTTCAGTGAATGTATCGGCCTGAAGCGCTGCGACGGCTCTTCACCGAAGGCGATCAGCCGGAAATCGTTCATCGTGTCGGCGGCGGTTTGCATTCCCTTTTGCGACCACTCCGGTCCGAACAGGTCGAAATCTGTCCAGAGCGTTGCGCCGGCGAAAACAACCCCGTTGATTTCCACGCAGCCGTTCTCGAGATAGTAGAGGTCTCCCCTGGTATCGTAGCGGGTTGCGGCGATGTGGCCCTGCACGATCCCGCTGTGATAGAATTCGTGGTTGCCCGCGACGAAAACGACCGGCATGTGGGCGGCGATGCGGTCGTCGAGCCAACGGAGGCTCGGAACGACACCCCGAGTGAAAATATCGCCAGCGACGACGCAGACGTCGGCCTCCGGAGTATCGAGTTTGGCAAGCTCGCTCATGTCCAGGTGCAGGTCGGACAGAATCCATAGCTTCATCAGTTTACCCTCTCCAGTCGTGGTTGCCGCGCACTTGTGTCGTCGCGGTTCTCCTCCGCGAATTCCGTCGCGGCGACGACCACGAAGGCTGCCGACTTCAAAAATTCCGAGACCTCCGTCCCGGTCAGCGTTTTTCGGACGGTGAGCTCGGCCGCGAGCGCCTCGATCGCCGGCCGATTTTCAGCGATGATCCTTCGCGTCTCGCGCATCCGGGATGCCAGCAATCGGTCCACTCGCGCCCATAAGTGCGGGCTTCTCAGCCGTAACCTCGAAAGCTCGTTGTAATCGTACGGGCTGTGCTCGACGACCAGCGTCTCACCGAAACCGAGAACGCCCTCGACAAGGGTGGCCAGATACGTTGCTTTGTTGATGTCCGCATCCGGATGGCCGGACGCGCCATCGCCATGCTCGCCCACGAGCTCGATCTCTGCGGCCATTCCCGCCAAAGCGACGCATATGTCCCCGTGATAGGATCGGGCGGTGCGGCGGAGACCCGCGTTTTCAAGGCGGACGGTTCCCAATTCGAGGCCTTGACCAGCGTCCACCCGATAGCGGTCCACGATCCTGATGCTTTCGATAGTCCGGCCGAAAGCAAGGGCAACAATGGCATGTCCGACCTCGTGGATCGACAGGATTGCCAGTCGGTCCGGAGGAACGATCCGCGTCTCCGGCAGGCACGCTAGTAAATCGTCGGCAACAACTGCCCGGTTCAAGCCTCTTGCTCGACGCCGGCTTTCTCTTGCCAGTTGCTCGAGCTCCGCGCCGGACATCCCTTCCGTCTCGTCTGTCACTCGCGTCTCTAGCGAGCTCGGGATGACCGCCGGTATGTACTGCCGCAAGATGGCAAGCCGGGACGTTGCGTCCGGAAGCGGAAGTGCGATGTGCCGATCAAACCTCCCTGGTCGAAGGACCGCGGGGTCTATCAAACCGGGATGGTTCGTGGTGCCGATGACGATAACACCCGATCTCTGGGTCGCTCCGTCCAGGCACTCGAGAAAGCCGTTTACGACCTGGCGGGTATAAGTCCGCGAGTGGCTATCCTCGATCGCCCGCGACTCGAAGCTGTCGAGCTCGTCGACGAGCAATATGGCTGGTGCCGCGGCTTTCGCCATTTCAAAGGCTTCGCGCATCGCGGCAAGCATCTCCCCTTGATGCCCCGCGCTTTGCCATCGCGCGTAGGAGCCGTGAATCAGCGGCACGCCACAAGTGGTCGCAAGAGCCTCGGCGAACCTGGTCTTCCCGACACCGGATGGACCGGACAGCAACAGTCCAGGCTCGACGTCCGTCCACGCGATCTCGCCACGTCGATAGCGAGCAAGGTCGCGGGCTAATTCAAGACCCCAGAGTTTGGCCTGTCCGTAACCGTGGAGTTCCTCCAGGCGGATTGACTTCGTTCTATCTGCCGCGGCTTGTCGCTTCTCATCCATTTCCCTCAACAGTCGCAGCGACCGCTCGACCGGCCGCCCGCTCCGAAACGCCACCAAGACATCGTCAAGTGGTTGTTTGGCGACGAATTGTGCGTCTCTAAACGAGACCTTGGTCGCAAACGCTCGGTAAATCGCGGCCTTCACAATGCGTGGGTCAAGCTCGTCGATAACATGATACACGTCGGCGAATTCTCGAATTTGATAGGGGACCTGCTTCTCGTCCCGGAATATCAACACGAGCGCTTTGGGCTCCTGAGCCCGGGCCAACAAGGCTCGTTGCTTTTTCGGTTCCGTGATCTGTTCCACGACCGCATTGCGGCCGCCCGGGAAACTTCCGGTTTTCGCTTTACCGTGCAGGAAGGCTTCGCAAGCCGCCTCGATAGCGTCCGCAAATCCTTCGATCGCGACAACGATGGTCGCCAGGAACTTGGCATCCGCCTGATCGCTCCACGGCCTGAGAAGTCGATTGACGATACAGAGCGCCAAGGCGTGCTTTAATGTCGGCAAGCGTTCAACTCCTTTGACGCACGGCAATGCGTTCCGAAACGCATCGGTTGCTAAGAGGGAATCCAGCGATAAAAATTAAGGACGCCGCACCGAAAGGCGGCCGGGCAACCGATCGCTATATTTGCGGATTGGAAGGTGTGCCGAGGCGATACCATCGCGAGAACGTTCGAGCGATCCCGCCTTCGGGATCGAAGTAAAAAAGCTGAGACGAAATGGACGCGTGGCCATCGAAGATATTGGGATGGTCAAATGCGTTTCCCAGAAGGCAGGGCACCTCTCGCCTACCGACTTTCCATTTGTCGATCATTACTGGAATGCTCGGCGGATGCGGAAAGTCAGGTGCCGCCAGATCTGTGACGAGAGACTGCAGCTTCGCGAGCAATGCCCTGCGATCGTCGCCGAGAAAGATACCGTTCTGGGTCGCCATCATGTGTATCTCCGTAATCCAGCATCTGAACCTATCGAGAATCGGCAGTCGACCCCGCTCCGTCGATGTCTTTGATTACATCTTTATTAACGTATTTCAAGTCATTTAAAACGTATTTTACGTCTTTTTTGACTTACCTCGCGATAACCCGTTTCTGCAGGTAATGACGACTTTGTTGACAGGCGATCTGATAAGGGCCGCGCGAGCGCTCATTGGGATGAGTCAAGTGGATCTCGCCAAGAAGGCGGGCATCACCCAGAAGGCGTTGAGCGATTTCGAGTTAGGGAAACAACAGATCACCGCGAGAGCCAACGAGAAGCTCCGCCGGGTCTTTGATGAACAGAAAATCCAGTTTATCGCGGCGAACGTCGAATCCAGCCACCTCGAGGGGGCCGGCGTGCGGTGGAAACCGTCGAAGCCGAATTCCGGGATAAAGACTATATAGACCGCGAGCCTGCAGTCCGGCTGACTGATCGCCAATCGAGGCCATCACGCATTGAACACTGCGGCCCAGCGCGCGCTTTTGGTTCATTCCAAGCAATCTGCTTTACTCAATTCGCTTGGCAGGAACGGCCGAGTTACACCGCTACCGGCGCTTCGATCGCCGGATGGGGGTCGTATCCCGCTACTTCGAAATCTTCGATCTTGTAATCGTCGATGCTGGCCGGCTTGCGGGTGAGCGTTAGAGTTGGGAACGGTCTGGGCTCCCGAGATAGTAGCGTCTCGGCCATCTCCATGTGATCGAGATATAGGTGCACATCGCCGCCTACCCAAATGAGTTCCGATGGCGTCATGTCGACTTGCTGCGCGACCATGGCCAACAGCGCCGCCTGCTGGCAGATGTTGAACGGATTCCCAAGCCCGATATCGCAGGACCGCTGATTGACCATCAGCGAAAGCTTCGGGGGTTCCTCCCGCCCCAAGCCGGACGCGTAAAACTGATACGTCATGTGGCACGGGGGCAAAGCCATCGTACCGAGCTCCGGCACATTCCAGGCGTGGAACAGCATTCGTCGACTGCTGGGATTTGCTTTCAGGGTGGCGATGACTTCGGCCACCTGATCGTATTCCTTACCGTCAGCACCGAGCCAACGTCGCCATTGCTTCCCGTAAACGGGACCGAGGTCTCCCCACTTCGACGCGAACTCATCGTCCGCGACGATGCGCGCCTCGAAATCCTCCTGTGAAATTTCCTCGCCGGTTGCTTTCCGATATGCCGCCAGCGGCCAGTCCGTCCAAATCCGGACGTTCTCCCGCAGAAGCGACTGGATATTCGTCTGCCCGGTCAGGAACCACAGCATTTCCTTCACCGCGGTTTTCCAGAAAACGCGCTTCGTGGTGTAAACCGGAAACGCGCCGCCTGACATATCGAACCGCATCATGGCTCCGACCGTCGAAAGGGTGCCCGTCCCCGTGCGGTCCATACGGCGATCACCCTTATGAATCAGATGGTTAATCAGATCCAGATACTGCTGCTCGGGGTGATTTGTCATCGCGTTGGTCTCCGACCTTCGACATGTCATTCATTCACTCACTTAGACGGAAAATGTTTACCGTCGCTGCCATTTTGGTCAATGATATGAGAGGCTTGGCCGAATTTTCTTCAAAATAATGCCGGGAAAGAAGGGCACGCCGAGGAAGATGTCGGCCGAGCGCTGATAGAGCTGGCAGGAAAGCTTGCCGTCGGCGACATAGAACTGGAACAGGCAATGGCAGGGCGGCAGCGCCATCTCGTCGACCTCGGCCGGATTCCAGGCCGAGACGATGTGGCGGCGTGAATTCGGGTTGTTAACGATGCCTTTGACGAGATTGGCGATCTGGTCGATATGGCCGCCGTCCGGCGCCGGCCAGGAGCGCCACTGGGCGCCGTAGACCGGCCCGAGATCGCCGTTTTCGTCGGCCCACTCATCCCAGATCGAAACGCCGTTCTCCTTGAGATAGCGGATATTCGTCTCGCCCTTCAGGAACCATAAAAGCTCATGGATGATCGAGCGCAGATGCAGCTTCTTCGTGGTCAGCACCGGAAAGCCTTCCTGCAGGTCGAAGCGCATCTGGTAGCCGAAGACCGAGCGTGTGCCGGTGCCGGTGCGGTCGCCCCGGTCGGAGCCCTTTTCTATCACATGGTTGAGGAGATCGAGATATTGCTTCATGTCGCGCTGATTCCGTTTCGGCCAATTTAAGCCGCCGGCAGCAGGAAACCAATCACCGCCGGGCATTTTCCCAAAAAGTTTCTGATGCGGTGCATAACGCTTTTATGACGTTGGCCCTTTCCTTGGGCTGAGGAAACCACTATATCAACTCTGCCGGCTTTCGGGCCGGCTATGGCGATAAACGAGCGGTGTAATAAACCTATTGGACCCGGGGGCGGTACCCGGCGCCTCCACCAAAAACCGGCGGGGTTGAAGGCCGGCTTTTGATGGGGGCGAAACAGGATCGACAAGGGTGTAAAGATCGTCTTTTTGCTCGGCATTGTACCGCCGTTATCGGGCTAAAATTGTAGTTGCAAACGACAACTATGCGGAAGCTCGTCTCGCTGCTTAATCGCGGTGTGACACTTCAATCAAAGCCCTAGTGGTTCGCACCTCTAGGCGGGGTCCGAAGGCACCTGGCAACAGAAGCCTTCACCTTCTCCCTGCCGCCGAAATCATGTATGCTGCTGAAAAACGTGACTCGGCTCCGGTCTTTCCCAAGGCGCCCGGACGTGGCATATAACCTTGTGAAAAGACTTCCGAACCGACGAAAGACAGGAAAAGCATGGGGCAGGATCATATCCGCTACGACATTCTGGCACAGGATGCACTTCGCGGCGTCATCCGCAAGGTTTTGGCGGAAGTCGGAGCGACGGGCCGTCTGCCCGGCGACCATCACTTCTTCATCACCTTCCTCACGGGTGCTGCCGGCGTGCGCATCTCCCAGCACCTGAAGTCGAAATATCCCGAGCAGATGACCATTGTCATCCAGCATCAGTTTTGGGACCTGAAGATCACCGAAACGCATTTCGAGATCGGTCTTTCCTTCTCCGACGTTCCGGAAAAGCTGGTGATCCCGTTCAATGCGATCCGCGGCTTTTACGATCCCTCCGTCAATTTCGAGCTCGAATTCGACGTGCCGCTCGCCGATGGCGAGGAAGCACCGTCCGGCGAGATTACCGCCTATCCCGTCGACGCGGCTGGAAAGCCGGATGAGGCCGCGGGCGCAAAACCCGCCGACGGTGAAGAGAAGAAGCCGGGCTCGGTCGTCTCGCTCGACTCCTTCCGCAAGAAGCAGTGATTTCAAAGGGAGGCCAGGCCTCCCTTTTTCATAAGGATATAGGCCCCGCATGAGCGCCGAAATCGTCAATCTGCGCCAGTTCCGCAAGCAGCAGGTCCGCTCCGAAAAGGAGGCGCAGGCCGAGCAGAACCGCATTTCCTTCGGTCGCACCAAAGCTGAAAAGCAGCTCACCCGCAGCCTGAACGAGAAGGCTGACAAGGCCCATCGGGCCGGCCGGATCGAGACGGATGACGACGGAGCCTGACACCTTCATGCAGAGCGTGAGCAGCCGGAATCGATTCCAAGATCAGCCACTTATGCGGTTTTACTGAATCAATCCGCGAGAACCAAACCGAGATGCCGCTTCATGATCCGCAAGCATTCGGCGACATTACACGGCCATCGCACCAGTTTTTCGCTCGAAGACGAGTTCTGGGCTGAGCTCAAAACGATCGCCGCAGGCCGTTCCATGCCGCTTGCTGCACTGATTTCCGAGATAGATGATCATCGACCGCCGGACAGCAACCTCTCCTCGGCACTCCGGCTGCATGTGCTCGCCTGGGCGAAAGCCGGCGATGCTGCATGAGCGAACAGCGCCGCGCGCTGTAATGCGTGTTCACTGTGCCTGAACGCCCGGCACCTGGTCGAAATTGAGCGAACCGGGCTGCGGCCCGCTGCGCCGGGCCGCTTCCGCCTCGGCGGCTGCCCTTGCCTGCGCATCCGCCTTGTCTTTGGCCTCAGCCGCGCGTGCCGCCTCCGCTTCCGCGAGAGCCTTCTGCGCGGCCGCGGCCTGCGCCAAGGCGCGCAGCCGCTCTTCCTCGGCCTGCCGTTGCCGCTCGATTTCGGCCGCCCTGATGCGCTCGGCGTCGTTGAACCGGTAGAGCGCCGCCTCGCGCCGCAGCCGCTGCTTTTCGAGCACAATCGCCTGCAGGCGCTCGACGCGCCGGCGTTCGCGCTCAAAGGCGCGCAGCGACAGGAAGCTGGTGATATCTGTCACATCCATCGTCTTGCCTGGCGACGGCAGCATGCCGGAAAAATTCAGCCTGAGCGCCGGCTCGGCGCCGGAAAGCGCTTCCGTTCCGGGAATGAGCCCGACGCCCAACGTCGCGCTGATCCGTTCCTCCGGCAGCGCGATCTGCGCATCGGCGGTAATGCGGGCAAGATCGTTGGCGACGGTGACATTCTGCACGCGCAACGTCCCGTCGGCGATATTGAAGGGGATGCCGAGCGGCGGCAGCTTCGCCTCTCCGTTGCTGAGCAGCGTCTCGACGATCGGATGCACCTTGCCGGCATTGATCTGCTCCTGCATCGTATCGGTCGCGGCAAGCAGCGGCGGGAGGATGGCAAGGTTCAGTCCGCGTATGCTGGTATCTCCGAGCCTCAATTCACCCGAACCATTCAGCGAGCTGGCGATCTCGCCGATGGTCTTGCCGGAGGCTTCCATCGACAGCGACAATCCGAATTTGCCGTTGGCGATCGGCGCCCCGTCGCGCAGCCAGACGACGCCGGCCAGATCGGAGTCGGCAAGCGCAAGCTTCGTCTGCACGAAGCCGGTGCCGTCGGCATTGGTGAACAGCAGATTGCCGGAGAGCTTTCCGCCGTCCCAGTTGCCGGCCATGTCGTTGAGCTGCAACTCGTCGCCCTTGTAGGCGACGTTGCTGGTGAAGTCGGTGACCGCCGTTTCCGGCAAGCCAGGCCAGAACTGCTTGGCCGTCAGCTTCACGTTGACGTCGAGATCCTTGAAGACGGGCAGCCCGAGCGGCGCCGTCGTCAGCGCGCCACTGGCGGGATCGACGATCTGCCCGAATACCGCCTCGCCAAGCCAGCCGGCATCCGCCTTGGAAAGGGTCAACGCGCCGCTCGCCGTCGTCTTCGTAGCCTTCCGGTCGAAGCTCAGCGCGCCTGAAAACTCATTGTCGGCCGCATGGCCCTTGAGATCGGAAAAAACGATCTTGTCGCTGTCGACGCCGGCATTGACCTGCAGGCCGAACGGCAGCCCGGTTCCCGTCTGCGGCAGAGCGATCCCGTTCATGATCAGATAGGGATCGATATCGGCGCTGTCGAGCGAAAGCGCGATCTGGCCGTGCATGAAAGTCTCCGGCCGGACATCGACCTTGCCGTTGGCGGTAAACGAGGTCCGGTCGGTCGCAAAGGTCAGCGCAGCATCGGCCGGATCGTTGCCCGATGCCTTCACTTTCAGAGTCAGGCGGCCGTTGGCGCCGACATCGACCGGCAGCGGGTCGAGCCCGGCCTGGCCGAACAGGATGGACGGCACGGCGTTTTCGAGCGTCGCCTCGAGGCTCGTGGTCCCGTTGCCGGTCAGCGCCAGCAGGTCGGACATGCGGTAATCGAGATTGACGCGGCTGCCGTTCGCCACACCGGCAAGCGTCACCGTCAGGGCATCGCCCTCGTCGCCGCCGAGCGTCAGCGCGCCGCGCAGCGCCGTATTGCCGTACCAGCCAGCATTGCGCACCAGCCGGTCGAGCACCGGATGATGCGGCAGATGCTCGCGCAGCATGGTGAAAAAGCCACCGGGATCGGCCGATTTGAAGGTGATCTCACCCGCACCCTTGTAGTCGAGCAGCGAGCCTTCCGCCCTGCCCGTGGCCGTCAGCTCTGCGCCCGCGATATTCTTGATCGACAGCCGGTCGACGGCAAGCGCCCCGTCGGCGATCGTGAAGGTGGTCTCGACATTCTCGGCCTCGACCCCGAAGGCGGTGAACTTATCGGCCTTGAGCTGGGCGGCAATCTTGTGATCGAGCACATTGTCGCCGGCATCTTGGCCGGTCATCAGCCCGCTCAGCGCCTGTAGCGCGTCCAGATCGAGCGTATCGCCGTTCAGGGCCACCGACAGGGTCGGCGTCTGGCCGGAGATCGCCTGCCGCTCCAGCCGGCCCTTCAGCGTCGCCGGTCCCATGGCGATCTCGAGATTTTCGAAACGCTGCAATTCGGGTGTCAGGCTGACATTGGCGGAAAAGCCCGCCTGCCGCAATTGCCGGATGGCCGGATCGACCGAGCCGGCAAGCCAGGAGGCAAGCCCCGTCGGCTGGCTGGAGGCCACCACGATCTGGCCGTTGAAAGAGGCTTCGCCCTGCAGCAGGAGCTTGCCTTTGCCTTCCACCTGCGTGCGCCCCGGCAACGTGCCGGTGGCGCTGTCGATCATCCAGCCGGTACCGGCCGGTTCGAGTTCCAGCTGCACGTCGCGCAGCGTCGTATCGCCGGCGACGATCGCCGGCAGCTTGACACTCGCCTTTCCAGGCACCTGCGGGATCGGCACCTGCCCGATGACATCGATCAGCGAGTTCAGCCGCTGGCGTGCCGAAACGGCCGCATCGCGCGTCGTCTTGCCGGCCGCGCCCTGATTGCCGATACGGTTGACGTCGATCTGCTGCCCGTCGGCGGTCAACAGGAATTCCGGCGCATTGCCGGTATCGAGCGTCGCCTCGCCGGTGATGACATAGGGATCGTCCGTCGGGCCGATCTCCATCCGGTATTCGGGAATGCGGATGCGTTCGTTGGTGAGTTCGAAGCGGCCCTTGACGCGGGGCGGCTGCTCTTTCTTGTTGGCGGGTTTGGCGCTGTTGCCGCTTTCGATCGCCGCCGAAAGCTGGCCCTGATAGTTCGGCTTGCTGTCGACGAGCTTCAACTCGCCGTCGAGATCGACGCTTACAGGATGTTTGTCCGGCGAAAGCTTCGTGCGCATGCGCAGCACGCCCTTCTCGTCCGGCTGGCTGCTCGCGATCAGAAAGCTGCCGTGCTCGCCGTCAAGCGCCGCATCGCCTTCGATGCGCCAGGGGCCGGCCAGCGACTTGGCCGACATTTCCGCATTGAGGCCGGTGATGCGGCGCGAGCGGCCGGACTGGTCGTCGATGAACTCGACTTCGCCGCCATTGACATGCACGTTTTCGAGAACGACGGTTTTCGCCGGTATTTCGGCGTGGCTGCCGCGCATCCAGTCGAGCGTGCCGTCCTTGAGCAATCTCAGGCGCACCTTCGGATTGACGATGCGCATGTCGAAAATCAGCGCCTCGCCCGACAGGAAAGGCGCAAGCTCCGCATCCATGGAAAACTGCTCGACCTTGACGATCGGCGTGCCGTCCGCTTCCTGGCCGACGCGCACGTCATGCAGCGTCACCGACGGAAACGGCAGGAGCCGCGCGTCCACGGTGCCGTAGACGGTGACTTTCTTGCCGATGATGCGGCTTGCCTGATCCTCGAAATTCTTGCGGAAATCCGTCCAGTCGATGAATAGCGGCGCAAGCAGCGCCACAAACAGCACTACGACGATCACTCCCCCCAGAAAGACGAGGAACCGGCCTACCAATGCAAGGATTCTCCATTCGGGATACTGTTGCCAACACTAGCGCTATTCATGCCGGGGGCAAGGCCCAAGTTCATGAGAATATTCCGTTTTCAGCCCTGGTGGAAAATCTTGCCGGGATTGAAGATATCGTCCGGATCGAGCGCCTGTTTCACCTGTCGCATCAGATCCACCGTGCCCCCCAGCTCCTGTTCGAGGAACGCCATCTTGCCCTGCCCGATCCCGTGTTCGCCGGTGCATGTCCCATCCATGTCGAGCGCCCGCCGATTGAGCCGCTGCACGAAGCTCTCGGCCTTGGCGATGTCTTCGGCGCTTTTGTCATCGAACAACAGCAGCACATGGAAGTTCCCGTCGCCGGCATGGCCGACGATCGGACCGAGCAGTCCATGCGCCTCGATATCGGCCTGCGTTTGCGAAACACAGTCGGCAAGCCGCGATATCGGAACACAAACATCGGTCGAAAGTGCGGCAAGCCCGGGCGCCAGCGCCCTTGCGGACCAATAGGCATCGTGGCGCGCCTTCCAGAGCTTGGTCCGCTCCTCAGCATTGGCGGTCCACAGGAACTCGCCCCCGCCGCATTCCGCCGCGATCTCGCCAAAGGCTGCCGATTGCAGCGGCACCGTCTCGTCGGTGCCGTGGAATTCGAGGAAGAGCGTTGGGCTTTCGGCATAGGAAAGCTTGGAATAGGCATTGCAGGCCCGCATCTGCACCGTATCGAGCAGCTCGATGCGCGCCACCGGGATGCCCATCTGGATCGTCATGATGACGGCGTCGCAAGCGGCCTTGACGCTCGGAAAGGCGCAGGCGCCGCCGGCGATCTTCTGCGGGATCGCCTGCAGGCGCAGCGTCACCGAGGTGAGGATGCCAAGCGTGCCCTCGGCGCCGACGAAGAGCCGCGTCAGGTCGTAGCCGGCGGAAGATTTGCGGGCGCGCCGGGCCGTGCGGATCTCCTCGCCATTGGCGGTGACGGCGGTGACGGCAAGCACATTGTCCTTCATCGTCCCATAGCGCACGGCATTGGTGCCGGACGCCCGGGTCGAGGCCATGCCGCCGATCGAGGCATTGGCGCCGGGATCGATCGGGAAGAACAGGCCGGTATCGCGCAGGTGGATGTTCAGCGCCTCGCGCGTCACACCCGGCTCGACGGTGCAGTCGAGATCCTCGGGATTGACCTCGATCACCCGGTTCATGCGGCTGAAATCGATCGAAATTCCGCCATTGGCGGCGTTGACTTGGCCCTCGAGCGAGGTGCCGACGCCGAAGCCGATCACCGGCACCTTATGCGCCGCGCAGACCCTGACCGCCGCCTTCACATCCTCGGCGCTCTCGGCAAAGAGCACGCCGTCCGGCGGCTGCGGCGGGATGTAGGTAGTCGTATGGGCATGCTGTTCGCGGAAGGATTGGCCGGTCTGGAAGCGCTCGCCGAAGCTCTGCTTGAGAATGCCGAGCACGGCTGATATCCCCGCCTCATTGCGTGTGCCGGCCTTCGCGTCCTTCAGCGCCATCCCTTTGATCTCCCTGCCATTTCGCAGAAACCACATCGTGTCCTGCAGGCTATAGCACCGCGCATCTTTTCAGACGCGCAAAGGCCGCTGTAGACCTTTAAAATTACTGGATAATTTCATCCTTAAATCGATTCCGGTTGAAGGAATTATCCAGCAGGCTGGGTATGGGGCAAGTCAAAGCGGCTGTCCAGTTAAGTTTGCCAGAAGATTTCATTCCCCCTTTGTTATATGCCCATCGCCACATACAAGTCCGCCGTCCCCGGCGCCTCAGACAATGGGTGGGTTGAGCCGCGCAAAACCCTCCTGCCGCCGATACGGGAAATAGGGATAGGGCGCTGTCACAGTGCTGACGGCGTCGAGCCTTGCGATCTCATCCTTCGAAAGGCTCCAGCCGACCGCGCCAAGGTTCTGCCTGAGCTGCTGCTCGTTACGGGCTCCAATGATGACACTCGAGACCGTCGGCCGGCCAAGCAGCCAGTTGATGGCGATCTGCGGCACCGTCCGGCCGGTCTCCTCAGCGAGGGCGTCCAGCACCTCCACGATGTCGAACAGCTTCTCGTCGTCGACAGGCGGCCCGTACTGCGCCGTATCATGCAGCCGGCTTGCCGCAGGCAGCGGCTGGCCGCGGCGGATCTTGCCGGTCAGCCGCCCCCAGGCAAGCGGGCTCCAGACGAGAGCGCCGACACCCTGGTCGGCGCCGAGCGGCATCAATTCCCATTCGTAATCGCGCCCCGCCAGCGAATAATAGACCTGATGGGCGACATAACGGGGATGGCCGTGGCGCTCGGCGGCGGCAAGCGACTTCATCAACTCCCAGCCGGCAAAGTTGGAAACGCCGACGTAGCGGATCTTGCATGCGGAAACGAGCCCGTCGAGCGTCGACAGCACCTCCTCGACCGGCGTCGAGGCATCGAAGGCGTGCAGCTGCAGGAGGTCGATATAATCGGTCCCGAGCCGGCTGAGCGCTGCCTCGGTGGCGCGGATCAACCGGGTTCGCGAGGTGCCCCAGTCCCGCGGCCCCTCACCCATCGGCAGCGCTGTCTTCGTCGAGATCAGCACGGCGTCGCGCCGGCCGCGGATCGCCTGGCCGAGCACCTCTTCGGAAGCGCCAGCCGAATAGACATCCGCCGTATCGAACAGCGTCACACCCGCCTCCAGGCAGATATCCACCATCCGCCGCGCCTCTTGCGCATCCGTCGTGCCCCAGGCGCCGAACAGCCGACCGCTGCCGCCAAATGTGCCGGCCCCGAAGCTTAAGACCGGCACCCTCAAGCCCGATGCGCCAAGATTTCTGTATTCCATGATGCAATCTCCTGTTTGTTTTGCAGAGATAGACCTCGTGAAAACGATGATATAGATTGCCTAAAAGCATATCATCTGTGATTTGAATTCATCATGAGCCGTCAGGACGTCAATCGATCAGGCGAAATGGAAGTCTTCGTCAGCGTCGTCGAGCGCGGTGGCTTTTCAGCTGCCGCGCAAATCCAGCGCATGACGCCATCGGCCGTCAGCAAGCTGGTCGCCCGGCTGGAAGCGCGCCTCGGCGCCCGCCTCGTCAACCGCTCGACCCGCAAGCTGCAGCTGACGCCGGAGGGCTGCGTCTTTTATGAGCGCAGCATCGCCATCCTTGCCGACATCACCGCGGCCGAGCGGCAGGCCTCGACTGGCGAGGAGGTCTCGGGCCGCATTCGCATCAACACCAGCGGCTCCTTCGGCAATCATGTGCTGGCGCCGCTCGTTCCCGCCTTCATGACGGTTCATCCCGCCGTGACGCTGGATATTTCCCACACCGACAGGATCGTCGACCTGATGGAGGAGCGCGCCGATGTCGCGATCCGCGCCGGCCCGTTGAAGAATTCCAGCCTGATCGCCCGCAAGCTCGGCGCCACCGGCAAGATCATCGTCGCCTCGCCCGATTATCTCGAGCGTCACGGCGAGCCGCTGAGCGTCACCGATCTCCGTCGCCATTGCCGCATCGGCTTTTCCTATGCCCGCGCCATCGAGGGCTGGCCGATGCGCGAGGACGGCGAAACGGTGACGGTCCCGATCACGCCGGGCGTGCAGGTAGCGGACGGTGAAGCCATGCGCCATCTCGCGCTCGCAGGCGCGGGCCTTGCCCGCCTTGCCGCCTTCACCGTGCGCGCCGATATCGATGCCGGCCGGCTGGCGCCGGTGCTGAAAGAAGCCAATCCCGGCGACACCGAGGAATTCTACGCCCTCTATATGGGCCAGGGCGGCCCGCTGCCGGCGCGCGTGCGCGCTCTGCTCGACTTCCTCGTCAGCCATGTGCATCTCTGATGAGATAACAAAGACTTGAAGCGGCCGCTTGAATCACATTCGCATGACAGGCGGCCGCAAAGCCAGATTTCGCAATTGACCGCGCACGCAGCGCCCGCCTATACGAGCCGTACCGACCGGCCCTTGCCGCCGGCCTCTCTTCGTCATGCCGGAGCCTCCTCCCATCTTCAGCCTCGGGGCTTGGCGCCGGCCAGGAAAGATACGGGGATCATGCCATTCAGCGACGCACGCCGCCTGCTGCGCGATACCGCCCTGCCGAAATGGGCGCTGCTGCTGGCGCTCTCCACCGCCCTCACCCTCTTCCTTGAACTCTTCGCCCTGCCCGCCTCGCTGCTGATCGGGCCGATGGTCGCGGCCATCCTGCTGGCGCTGACAGTCGGCAAGGGAAAGCTTCGCGTGCCGCTCTGGCCGCTGCAGTTCGGCCAGGTTCTTGTCGGCCTCATGATGGCGCGCACCATCACCCCTGATATTCTCGGCGCCATGGCGAAGGACGCGCCGCTCTTCCTGCTGTTCGTCTTCTCCGTCATCGCCATCGCCACCGGCCTCGGCTGGCTGCTGACGCGCTGGCAGGTGCTGCCGGGAACGACCGCCGTCTGGGGCTCCTCGCCGGGTGCTGCCTCCGCCATGGTGATCATGTCGGAGGCCTATGGCGCCGATGCCCGCCTCGTCGCCTTCATGCAGTATCTGCGTGTCGTCTTCGTCGCCGTCGGCGCCTCGGTGGTCTCGCGCCTCTGGGTGGCGGCTGACGGCCGGGAGCCGCCACCGCTCATCCTCTTTCCCGCAGTCGACTGGCCGGCCCTTGCGGCGACCGCCGCCTTTGCCGGCTTTTGCGCCTATGGCGTGCGGCGCCTGCGCATCCAGGGCGGCATGATCATCGTGCCGCTTTTTCTCGGCGCCTTCCTGCAGGGTGTCGGCCTCTTGAAGATCGAGCTGCCGATGTGGCTGCTCGCCATCGCCTATGCGCTCGTCGGCTGGAGCATCGGCCTGCGTTTCACCCGCTCGATCCTCAGCCACGTGGCGCGCGCCCTGCCGCGGGTGTCGGCCTGCATCGTGCTGCTGATGGCGCTCTGCGGCTGCATGGCGGCAGCCCTTCACGTCTTCGCCGGCATCGATCCGCTGACGGCCTATCTCGCCACCAGCCCCGGCGGCGCCGATTCCGTCGCCATCATCGCCGCCTCCAGCGATGTCGATGTGCCCTTCGTCATGGCGATGCAGACCGGCCGTTTCCTGGTGATCCTGATGATCGGCCCGGCGCTCGCCCGCTTCATCGCCCGCCGCTCCGGCCTTGCGGAAAATCCCGTATAAGGCGCCGCGGGTTATGCGCCAGCGTTGCCCACTGCCCAGGCGTCATTCCGTAAGCCTTCTTGAAATGCCGGTTGAGATGGCTCTGGTCTGCAAAGCCGGTCGCCGCCGCCGCGTCCGAAATCCCCTCTCCCGCGCCGATCATGGTGCGGGCCCGCTGCAGGCGCCGCATCAGCAGATAGCGGTGCGGGCTGGTGGCGAAGGCCGCCCGGAAATGCCGCGACAGCGCGAAACGGTCGAGCCCCGTCACCGCTTCCAATTCGCCGGAGCGTACCGGCCGCGTCGTATGCGCCTCGAGATAGTCCCGTGCCGCCCGCGCCTGCCGCCAGGCGACACCGCCGAGCGGCCGGCGCGGCATCAGCGCATGCCGGGACAGCCCGCCCGCCACCTGCGACAGGAAATCGTCGACGAAAAGCTCGTCCAGTTCGCGGTCGAGCTCGCCGAGCGCGGCGAGCAGCACGGCGGCCAGCGCCGGATCCCCAATGACGGGCTGGTCGACGAAAGGCAGACCGATGCCATCAGCCTCCAGGCATTCAAGCAGCAGTGACGGCTCCAGGTAGAGCATGCGGTAGTGCAGTCCGTCCTCGGTCCCGGCCCCGCCGTCATGCTCCTCATCGGGATGCAGCACAATCACCTGGCCCGGCAGGCTGAAGCGCCGCTCGCCGCGATAGCCGAAAGTCTGCACGCCCTTCAGCGTCACGCCGAGTGCATAGGTGTCGTGGCGGTGCGGCTCGAAGGCATTGCCTGAAAACTGCGCCTCGATGCGCTCGATGCCGGGAAAAGCCGGCGCCGCCAGGATGACGTCGCCGGATGGTCCCGCGCACAAACGTTCAAGACCTTCGAAGGCCTGCGGATGTAGATCCTGGCTCAACGCGCCCGAGACTCCATAACCCGAGATGAAAGACTATCCGATGTTTGATACCAAAATTGCCGTCGTCCTGCGAAACAATCTTGCCGGCTGGCAAAAACTGAACGTCACCGCCTTCCTGATGACCGGCATCGCCGGCGGCCATCCCGAAATCATCGGCGAGCCCTACAAGGACCGCGCGGGCAATCTCTACAATCCGCTGTCGATCCAGCCGATCATCGTGCTTTCCGCCGACGAGGCGACGATGTCTGCCATCCACCGCCGCGTGCTGGAACGCGACGTTACCGCCTCGCTATTCATCGAGGAAATGTTCGCCACCTGCCATGACGCGGCCAATCGCGCCGTGTTTTCCGAATATGCACCCGACGATGCCAAGGTCGTCGGCATCGCGCTACGCGCCGACAAGAAGATCGTCGACAAGATCACCAAGGGCGCGGCGATGCAGCAGTAACAAAAACGGCCGGGCTTAGCCCGGCCGCTTGAATGACGGAAAAATTCCAATTCAGCCCTGTGTGATCGGCGCGATCTGGATTTCGACGCGGCGGTTCTGGGCGCGGCCGGCCTCGCTGGCGTTGGAGGCGACCGGCTGTGACGGGCCGAAACCAACAGCCGAAACGCGGCGCTGGTCGATGCCCTGGCCGCCGAGATAATCGGCGACCGAAAGCGCGCGGCGCTGCGACAGATCCTGATTGTGCTGCAGGCTGCCGGTCGAATCCGTATGGCCGTTGACGTCGATCAGCGTGCGGTTGAACTTGCGCAGCACGATCGCCACCGAATTCAGCGTCGGATAGAAGCCCGGCTTCACCGCATCCTGGTCGACGTCGAAGGTGATGTTCGACGGCATGTTGAGAATGATGTTGTCGCCGTTACGGGTCACGGAAATACCGGTGCCTTCGAGCTGGGCGCGAAGCTCGGATTCCTGCTGATCCATGTAATTGCCGATCGCGCCGCCGGCGAGCGCGCCGACGCCGGCGCCGATCAGCGCTGCGTTGCGCTTGCCGTGTCCGCCGCCGCCGACAGCCACGCCGACCAGAGCGCCGCCAAGCGCGCCAAGCGCCGCGCCGCCCGCCGTATTGGAAACCTTCTGTTCACCGGTATAGGGGTCCGTCGTTGTGCAGGCGCTGAGATAGCTTGCTGCAACAGCCAAAAGTACGAATTTCTTGATCATGGACAGGATGGTCTCCGTTCGAAGCTGATGCGAGCAAATGGCAAGGATTGCGGCAAGAAAATGAAGATGCTTTCGTGATAGGGGAATTTCAGGCGCCGAAATAGGAGCCATGTTGCCGGAATGCGCTGATACCAACAGTTTTAATGGATCGACTGCGCCCATAGGCAGCAGGCACGACGATCAGCCCTCATGGTGAGGAGGCCCGCGGGGCCGTCTCGAACCACGAGGGCGGGTGACGGCTCACAACCTTAGAAATTCTGGAACAACTGTCTGACCGTATCATAAGTCGCGTTGGCGATATTCAGCGATTGCAGGCCGAGCTGCTGCTGCGTCTGCAGCGCCTTGAGCTTGCTCGACTCTTCCTCCATGTCGGCATCGACGAGCCGGCCGATGCCGGCGGTGTTGTTGTCATGCAGTTTGGTGGCGAAATCGTTCTGCAGATTGATGCGCTTTTCCAGTGCACCAAAGGCCGAACCGACCGTCGTCAGCTGCGTCAGCGCGGCATCGACGACACTGATCATTTCGCCGATCTGTCCTTTCGTTGTGGCCGCCGAAAGCGAGATCACCACCTGCCCGGTCGTGGCGCCGTTCTTGCTTTCCATCAGCACATAATTCTGCGAGGCGCCGAGCTCGGTGGCGAAATAGGACGAGGTCAGCACGCCGTATTCGCCAGAACCGGTGGCGCGGTCGTCGATCAGATAGCGCGCGTCCTTGGAGCTCGTCGCTCCCACCGGCGTGTTGTCGATGTGATAGCTCAGCATGCCGACCGAGACCGTGCCGTCGGCATTGCGGATGAAGGAAGCCGGGATCTGGCGCGGCTGCGTCGGCGTCGCGTCGTTGTTGAGGATCACCCAATTGTCGCTGTTGAAGGTCGCCGATTCCGAAACGCTGCGCAACTGCTCCTGCAGCTGTTTGATCTCTTCATTGACCTTGTCCTTGTCAACGCCGTCTTCGGTCGCGGCAACCAGCTTGGCCTTGATCTCGGAGACGACGTCGATGACGTTCTCGACGCCGGTATAGGCTGTGCCCATCGTCGCCGCCGCCATGCCGAGCGCATCCTGGATCGCCGAAACAGCCTTGTTGTCGGTGCGCGCGGTGGTGGCGACCGACCAGTAGACGCCATTGTCGGCGGCTTTCGCGACACGCATTCCGGTCGTGATGTGGTTTTGCGTAACCGTCATATTGCGGTTGATATCGCGCAGCACATGAAGCGCCGCGTCCACGGAGACGCGCTGATAAATACTCACGGGAACTAAACTCCAAAACGCAAACAGGACGCAAACTGCACAAGAAATGAACCGTTGCCGCGCGGACATTCATGTCCGGGGTCGCTGAAAATCCAGCGCGTTGCAGCCTTCGAGAAACGAAGAAGACCAGCCGGTTGCTGCCCACGATCATTGCCGTTTATGCTTAACAAACGGCTAAACTTCAGAAGTAATTTATCTTATTTCGCAAGGTTTCATACACCATAGGAAACGCCGCCGAATGGCGATCCGGCGGCGTGTTCAATTCGGATAGAAGACCTATTCGGCGGCCTGCAGCTGTTCCTCGTCGGGAGCGGCGCGTGGCCGCGTGGCGACGGCCATCTCCTCGTGCAGCCGCGCTTCCTCATGGGCATGCGGCTTGCCGAAGCGGGCGAGCAGCAGATAGGCGACCGGCGTGATGAACAGCGTCACCAGCGTCGCGAAGCCGAGACCGCCGACGATCACCCAGCCCAGTGCCACGCGCGCTTCTGCACCGGCGCCATGGGCAAAGACCAGCGGCACGCCGCCGAGGATGGTGGCGATCATCGTCATCATGACAGGGCGAAGGCGCAAGGCGCAGGCCTTTTCGATCGACGAGCGCACGTCCTCGCCCCGGTCGCGCAGCTGATTGGCGAATTCGACGATCAGAATGCCGTTCTTCGCCATGACGCCGACCAAGAGCACCAGTCCGATCTGGCTGTAGATATTGAGGCTGGAGCCGGTGATCACAAGCGCGAAGACGGCGCAGGCAAGGCCGAGCGGCACCGTCGACATGATGATCAGCGAGGACAGCACGCTTTCGAACTGCGCCGCCAGCACCAGGAAAATAATGACGATGGCAAAGCCGAAGGTCAGCGCCATACCGCTTGAATTCTCCTCCAGCGTCGCGGCTTCGGCAAGCGGCAGCAGGCGCGCGCCGGCCGGCAACAGCGGCTGCGCAAGCTCGGTTACTTGCTTGACCGCATCGCCGAGCGACATGCCGTCCTTCAGGCCGGCGGTGATCGCGACGGAGGCGAGCTGCTGTTCGCGGTTGAGCTGCGGCGCAACCGAACCTTCCTTCATCGTGGCGATGACCGACATCGGCACGATCTTGCCGTCGCCGGTTTTCAGGAACACGTTTTCCAGGTCGGTCGGATCGTCGATCGGCCGCGTCGTCGAGGTCAGAAGCACAGGATAGGACTCGCCGTCGACAAAGACGTCGACCACCGAGCGCCCTTCGAGCAGCGACTGGATCGCCGTCGAAAGCCCCGTAATGTCGATGCCGAGATCGGAAGCACGCTCGCGGTCGATCGCCACCGACACCTGCGCCTGGCTAGGCTCGTTGGTCAGGCGCGGCGTATCGTACCGGCCGGTGGCGTCGAGTGCCTGGACCAGCTTGGCGGCCGCTGCCGTCAGCGCGTCGTGATCATTGCCGATCAGCGCCATCTGCACGCCGCTGCCGGCACCGCGGATGCGCAGGCTGTTGGAGGAGATGGCATTGCCGCGCAGGGCCGGCACCCTTGCTGCCGCCTGATTGATGTCGCCGACGATCTCCGCCTGTGTCCTGTGGCGCTCTCCCCAGGGGGCAAGTGTGAGCACCATGAAGCCGCTATTCAAAGAACCGCCCTGGCCGGAGATCGAGAAAATGTTGCGGATGTCGCCGCGGTCGACGAGCGGCTGCAGATTTTCCTCGACGAGCTGCATCTTGTCGCGAGTGTACTCGAGGCTCGATCCCTGCGGCGTCGTCAGCCGCATCATCACCATCGACCGGTCCTCTTCCGGCGTCAGTTCGCTCTTGACGCTCGAGAAGGCGACGAGTGCCGCGCCGGCAAAGATCACCGAGAACAGGAGGACGACGAAGGGGGCGTTGAGGCAGCCATGCAGCGCCCGTTTGTAGAGCCGGGCGAGCGCCCCGCCCAGACGGCCGAGCGCGCCGTGATCTTCTATCATCGGCTTCGTCAGCATGCGCGAGGCCAGCATCGGGCAGAGCGTCAGCGCCACAAGCGACGACAGGCCGACGGAGAAGGCGAGCACGAAGCCGAATTCACGGAAGAGGCCGCCGACCTGCCCCGGAAGGAAGGAAAGCGGGATGAACACGGCCGCAAGCGTCGCGGTCGTGGCGACAACCGCGAAGAAGACCTCGCGGGTCCCGAGCACGGCGGCGGCGCGCGGCCCCATGCCTTCGGCGCGCCGGCGCACGATGTTTTCGAGCACCACGATCGCGTCGTCGACGACGAGGCCGGTCGCCAGCACGATCGCCAGCAGCGTCAGGATGTTGATCGAGAAGCCGACCATATAGATCGCCGCCAGCGTGCCGATCAGCGCCACCGGCATACTGACCGCCGGGATCAGCGTCGCCCGCCAGTCGCGCAGGAAAAGATAGATAACGGCGGTGACGATGACGGCGGCAAGCACCAGCGCCAGCACCACCTCGTGGATCGCGCCCTGGATGAAGACGGCGTCATCGCTGGTGATCGCGATCGTCGTGCCCTCGGGCAGCGTCTTCGACAATTGCTCGACGGCGGCCTTGATGCCGGTCGAGATATTCAGCGTGTTGGATTGCGCCTGGCGGATGATCCCGAGGCCGATGCCCGGCTTGCCGTTCGATCGCAGCGCCGTTTCCCCGTCGCGTGGGCCCAGCGTCACCGTCGCGACGTCGCCGAGCCGGACGCGGTCCTGCAGCATGACGTTGGAAAAATCCGCCGGCGTCTGCAGGTTGGCGGTGGCGCGCACCACGATATCCTGCGTATTGCTCTTCAGCGATCCCGCCGGCACGTCGAGTGCGGCATTGTCGAGCGCCTTGGTGAGGTCGCCGATGGTCAGCCCGCGGCTCGCAAGCGCCCCCTGATCGACATCGACGCGGAAGACCTTCTCCTGGTCGCCATATTCCTCGACATCGGCGACGCCGTCGACGGAGGCAAGGCGATCGATCACCTCGTTTTCGACGAGCTGCGTGAGATCGTCCATGTTGAGTTTGGTGGAGGTGACGGCAAGGCGCATGATCGCCGAGGAATCCGAATCCGCCTTGACGATCTGCGGCGCATCCGCCTCATCGGGCAGGTTCTGGGTGATGCGGCCGATCGCGTCGCGCACGTCGTTGGCGGCGACGGCGAGATCGATCGTATCCGAGAATTCGAGCGTCACCCGACTCTGGCCGAAGGAAGAGGTGGACGAGATCGATTTCAGCCCGCTGACGCGCGCGACCGCGCCCTCGATCACCTTGGTCAGTTCCTGGTCGATCGTCTGCGGCGATGCGCCGTCGAAAGTGGTGCGTACGGTGACGACGGGACGGTCGACATCCGGCAGTTCGCGCACCTCCACCCCGACATAGGCCGCAAGGCCGGCGACCACCATCAGCGTGTTGAACACCAGCGCCAGGATTGGCCGGCGAACGAAAAGCGCGGTGAAGCTCTGCTTGCCCGAGGCCCTGTCCTGATGAATCTCGGTCACACTCATTGCGTGGCGACCTCCGCATTCGCGGCCGCGTCGGCGGAAACGCGCACCGCCCCGCCCTCACGCACCCGCTGCAGGCCCTGCGTCACAATCTTGTCGCCGTCCTTAAGCTCGGCTTTGACGAGCACGAAATCCGGGTTGCGCTGCACCACGCTGACCCGCACCTTATGCGACTTGTCGTCGTCAACCAGCCAGACGAAGGACCCTTGCGAATCCCACTGAACGGACTGCGGATCGACCGCCGGATATTTGTCACCTGGGAATTTCATGCTGACGCTGAAGGACATGCCGGCGCGCAGCTCATCGGAAGAGTTGTCGATGCGGGCGCGCAATCGAAGCGTACGGCTTGCCGCGTCTATGCGGTTGTCGACTGCCTCGACCACGCCGGCAAACATCTGTCCCGGTTTTGCCACCGACATCGCCTCGACCGGCTGGCCGACCGATACCGTGTTGGAGAAGCGCTCAGGGACCCAGAAGTCGACGAGGATTTCCGAACGGTCGTCGAGCGTGACGATCGGGATGCTCGTCGTGACGTTGTCGCCGATATTGACCGGCACGATGCCGACGATGCCGTCGATCGGCGCAATAATGTTGCGCCGTGCGAGATTGAGTTCGGCGGCCTGCAGCTGCAGCCGCGCGCCCTGCTCGGCGATCTCGGAATCGAACACGTCCATGCGCGACACGCTGGATTTGATGTTGTGATAGAGATCGGATTTCTCGACCGCGGCCTTGACCGCCACATCGGCCTGGCCGCGGGCGATCACCTGCTCCTCGCTGTCGAGCTTGGCGAGCACTTGGCCGGCCTTGACCCTGTCGCCTGACTTGATGAGGATTTCGCGGATAGTGCCCGATGCCTGCGGTGTCACCGCAACCGAGCGGATCGCGTCACCCGTGCCGATGGCGTTCAGCCGGTCGTTGACGACGCCCTGAACGACCGCCTGCGTCGCAACGAGAATGGCGCCGTTGCGCGCCCCGCCATTGCGGCGGTTCTGTCCCTGACCCTTGCCCTGTCCTTGGCCCTCGCCACGCTGCTGGCCTTGCGCCCGGGCGGGAGCCTCAGCATCCGCCGTCTCCTCAGCCTTCGGCGCGATCCTGGAAACGATGCTCTCTGGAATACCTGCATCGCGCATCGTATCGCCGGCGCCTGGGACAAGGAAAACCCACGCGGCAAAGCCGGCAATAATGACGATGAGCGAAAGTATAAACTGCTTCCAAAAGGCCATTCACGTCTCCAGAGGGACTCGAGGTTGGACCAGGGTCGGTCGAAAGAGGCGCTGCGGGATCAAGATCCCGTCTGATGCGACAATATCGCGCGTTTGCAGCTTACCGGCAAGCATAAGCAGCCGGCATTACCGATTTGTAATTTCAGCAAAGAATGGAAATAACCCGGCCGCTCACTTTTGCTTGAACGAAGCTCGCAAACGTCTTGGACGCTCCTGAAAAAACGGCCGGGATCGCCGATTTACCGGCGCATCGACCATCGCAAGCCCATGACGGCCACAATCCCCAGTATCGGCCACACCGCCCAGAACTGCCCCGTCCAGGTAAAGAGGTTGATGCCGACCATGCCGAGGGCCACGATCGCCAGCGAGGTGACCTTCCGGTTGAACAGGGTCTGGCTGCGATTCCAGGCCAAGGCTGCGACGACGGCGAGCGCAAGCACCGGAAAGCGCGCCCAGAAAACGCCCTGCCACGATAAAAGATTGATGCCGATCAGCACAGCCGCGATGACACCGAGCACACCGAACAGCCTGCGTCTGCCAGGCACTGGGCTTGCTTCGGCGATTTGAGCCGCCGGCTGCGGCCGCGGGCCTGGTCGTTGGGGCGGCGGCGTCTCGTCCTTGGCATCGCCGATCTTCACCGCGTAGCTCGGCACGCCTTCATCGACGTTCTTCACCATCAGCGGCCCGAGAAACTCAAAACCGACCGCCACCTTGTTGCGGACCTGGTCGTAAACGGTGCTTGAGATGACGATGCCGCCGGCCGAAGCCGAAGCCTGCAGCCGTGCGGCGATATTGACGCCGTCGCCGTAGATGTCGTCGTCTTCGACGATCACATCGCCGAGATTGATACCGATGCGGAACAGCATGCGTCCGTCTTCCGGGCGGCGGGCGTTGAAACCGGCAAGTTCGTTCTGGGTATCGACGGCGGCGCGCACCGCCTCGACCACGCTCGGGAAATCGGCGATCAGCCCATCGCCCCAGGTGTTGATGACACGGCCGCCATGGCTTTCGATCAGGCGCCCCATCGCTTCGCGGCAACGCTTCAACGCCGCAAGCGTCCCTTCCTCATCGGCCCCCATCAGCCGCGTATAGTCCTGCACGTCAGCGCAGAAGATCGTCGTCAGCTTGCGCCGCGTTTCACCCATGGTGTCTCGTCTCCGCGCTCTCCGCCGGAAAGATCGCTGCAAAGGCCGAATTTGCTCGAGTGAAGATCAATAGCGACGATTGCAGCGACGATAAATTACGCAGCCTTTGTGTTTGTTACCATCGATAATTATAAATCACCGTCCTTCACGTTCCGGCCCTCGAACGGATCACGATCATACGAAGGCGGTCGGCCGGCCCCATGAAATCATCCGGAATCGGATCTTTCTCATGGAGTTCGAAAAGGTCGCCCCATGACTCCGGCTTGCGTGACAGAATGACATCGCCGGTCTTCGGATCACGACGAACGAACACCTCGCTCTCCTCGAAGCGAAATTCGGCGGGAAGCCTGACCCGTCCACCTTGCGATAGCTATCATGATACATACCGCTGACCAGCAGCCAGCAAGAGCGTCACCCGGCCCTTCCACGTCCGGCGCCTTAAAGAAAAACGTTGGATTACTGAACGATCTTGCGCGGGCTCGCCGTATGCTCTCTCGCCACCGTGCTCGAGCTATCGATTTCCTGCAGCAAGACGTCGTAGCCCCAGAGATCGGCGAGATGCTGGAGGACGAGCTTCGTGTCGTTTTCCTGAAGATAGCAGCCATTCATTACGATGTGCTGCAGCAACAGCCGGCGGTCGCCGGCGAGGTCGACGTCGACGATATCGATGGCCGGATCGGTCCAGCCGATATCGTATTCGCGGGAGAGTTGGCGGCGGATGCGCAGGTATCCGCGCTCATTGTGGATCGCCGAAACCAGCACCCCTTCGGTCTGTTCCGGATCGTCGTAGAGATGGAACAGCCGCAACTGGCGAATCAGGTTCGGGCTCAGGAACTGGCTGATGAAACTCTCGTCGCGATAGTTGGCCCAGATGTCGCGCAGGATCGCCATCGCATCGCCGCGTCCGGCGATATCGGGAAACCATGCGCGGTCTTCTTCGGTCGGCGTCGTCACGATCCTCTCTATATCCTGCATCATCGCAAAACCAAGCGCATAGGGATTGAAGCCCGAGAACCGCCGGTCGTCATAGCTCGGCTGGAACACGACGTTGGAGTGCGACTTCAAGAATTCGAGGAAGTTTCCGTCGCTGATCTGTCCCCGCTCATGAAGCCGGTTCATGATCTGGTAGTGGACGAAGGTGGCGGTTCCCTCATTCATCACCTTGGTCTGCCGCTGAGGATGGAAATATTGCGCGACATGGCGGACGATGCGAAGAATCTCGCGCTGCCATGGCTGCAGCCGCGGCGCCGTTTTCTCAAGAAAGTAAAGGATGTTGTCCTGCGGCAGGCCGAGGGCGGCGCGGCGCTTTTCCAACCCGATGTCGCCCGTCTTTTTGGTTTTGCCGACGGGAACCGTCCGCCAGAGGTCATTGAACATCTGCTCCTCGTGGGCGCGGCGCTCCTGCTGGCGCTTCTCCTCCTGGCGAAGATCGATGGTGGTCTTGCCCGCGAATCGATGCACCCCGTGCGACATCAGCGCATGGGCTGCGTCGAGTGTGCGCTCGACGGCCGTCTCGCCGTAGCGCTCCTCGCAGCGGGTGATGTAACCCTTGGCGAAATCGAGGTAATCGAGGATGCCCTCCGCATCGGTCCAGAGCTTGAAGAGATAATTGTTCTTGAAGAAATGGTTGTGGCCGAAGGCTGCATGCGCGGTGACGAGCGTCTGCATCGTCGCCGAGTTCTCCTCCATCAGGTAGGAGATGCAGGGAGAGCTGTTGATGACGATCTCATAGGCAAGGTCGCGCATCCCGCGGCGATAGAAAGTTTCGTGATGCGCGAAATGTTTGCCGAAGGACCAATGGCGGTAAAAGAGCGGCATGCCGGTCGAGGAATAGGCATCAAGCATTTGCTCCGAGGTGATGACTTCGATCTGATTTGGGTAGACGTCGAGGCCGAGTTCGTTGAGCGCGATCTCCTCGCAGGCGTCGTGGATGCGCTGGAGTGTTGAAAAGTCCCAGTCGGCACCCTCGAACAACAGCCGCTCTCTGGGCCTCATCGTCACGGTCATGGTGTCACCCTCGGCTGTGCGTCACGTTTCTGGAAGAGATCATGGAAAACCGGGAATATTTCGTTTCGCCGGCAGACCTTGCGCATCGAAAGCGGCTGCAGCTCGGAACGGATCCCGTCATAGAGCATCCAAAGCGGTGAACGGGATATCGAGGAGTCGCCGCCTTCCTCGCCGACCTCGATATAGGCGAAATACTGACACAGCGGCAAAATCTCGCGCAGCAGCTGCCCGCTCAAATTCCCGTCCGAATGGGCGTTGTCGCCATCGGAGGCCTGGGCGCCATAAATATTCCATTCGGCCGGATCGAAACGCGCCGCGATGATCGACCGCATGGCCGCAAGGGCGCTGGAAACCAGCGTACCGCCCGTCGCCGGGCCATAGAAGAAGGTTTCCTCGTCGACTTCCTCCGCCTTGTCCGTGTGGCGGATGAAGACGATCTCCACTTTCTTGTAGCGCTTCGACAGGAAGAGATAGAGCAGCAGATAGAACCGCTTGGCCAGGTCCTTCATGTGTTCCGACATGGAGCCGGAGACGTCCATCAGGCAGAACATCACGGCTTTGGCCACGGGCTTCGGCTCGTTTTCGAAGCGGCGATACCGCACGTCGAGCGGATCGATATAGGGAATACGCCGGCTTTTTTCCGTCAGGGATTTAAGTTTTGCTTCAAGCGCCAGGCGGCTCTCGTCGTCCTCGCACTCCTCGATCTGTCGCTGCAGGGCTTCGATCTCTTCGCGGCGCGGACGGTGAAGTGCGACACGGCGCATCATCGCCAGCCTGGTCGTGCGACCGACGGCGATATTGGACGGCGATCCCGATACGGAATAGCCGGCGCGGAAGGGCGTTTCCTCTTCGGTTTCGGCCAGACGCCGCTTGGCAAGGTCGGGCAGTTCCAGATCGTCCAGGAACACATCAAGGAATTCCTCGCGCGTCAGTACGAAACGGAAGCCGTCCTCGCCGTCGCCCTCGCCCGCATCCTTGGGTTTTCCGCCCCTGCTCCCCGGCGGGCGCGGAAGAATGTCGCCTTCGACGAAGGCCCTGTTTCCAGGCAGGATATGATCGCGGATGCCGCCATCGCCCCTCCGCAAGTTCGGCTCGGCCATCCCGTCGATCGGCAGGCTGATTTCCCCGCCGTCGAGCACATCGCGAATGTTGCGGTTTTGCAGAGAACGTTTGACCGCCTGCTGCACGGCGCCCTTCATGCGTCGAAGGAACCGCTGCCGATTTTCCAGACTTTTACCGCGCGGATTTAACCGCCGGTCGACAATGTGCATAATGGCTCCGCATTAACTTGCCTGTTTGACGCGCATGTACCATTCCACAAGGCGTCGAACCTGCCTCTCGGTGTAACCCCGCGCGGCCATGCGCGAGACGAATTCGCTGTGCTTCTTCTCTGTCTCCGAGTCCTTCTTCGATCCGAAGGAAATGACCGGCAGAAGATCTTCGACCTGCGAGAACATACGTTTCTCGATTACTTCCCGGATTTTCTCGTAGCTCGTCCATGACGGATTTTTTCCGCCGTTGGCTGCCCGCGACCGCAATGAGAACTTGACGATTTCGTTGCGGAAATCCTTCGGATTGGCAATTCCCGCCGGCTTTTCGATTTTCGTCAGTTCCTGATTGAGGAGCTCGCGGTCGAGAAGCTGGCCTGTATCGGGATCCTTGAAGTCCACGTCTTCGATCCAGGCATCGGCATAATCGACATAGCGGTCGAACAGGTTCTGTCCGTAGTCCGCGTAGGATTCAAGATAGGCCTTCTGAATCTCGTTGCCAATGAACTCTGCATAGCGTGGCGCAAGATCGGCCTTGATGAATTCCATATAACGCTTCTCGACATCGTCGGGAAACTGCTCGCGGCGGATCGCCTGCTCCAGCACATACATCAGATGCACAGGATCGGCACCGATATCCGTGGTGTCGTGATTGAAGGTGGAGGCGAGCACTTTGAAGGCGAAGCGGGTCGAGATGCCGTCCATACCCTCGTCGATGCCGGCAGCATCCCGGTATTCCTGAACGCTGCGGGCGCGCGGATCGGTTTCTTTCAGGCTCTCGCCGTCATAGGTGCGCATCTTCGAGAAGAATGTCGAGTTCTCGTGTTTGCGCAGCCGTGACAACACCGAAAAACGGGCTAGCATTTCGAGCGTTGCCGGGGCGCATGGCGTATCGGCGAGTTCCGATCCCTCGATCAGCTTTTCGTAGATCTTCTGCTCTTCCATCACCCTCAGGCAATAAGGCACCTTGATCACGCAGATGCGGTCGATGAAGGCCTCGTTGTTCTTGTTGGCCTTGAAGGTCTGCCATTCCGCTTCGTTCGAATGCGCGAGCACGATGCCCGAAAAGGGTATGGCGCCGATATTCTCGGAGCCGATATAGTTCCCCTCCTGCGTCGCCGTCAGCAGCGGATGCAGCATCTTGATCGGCGCCTTGAACATTTCGACGAATTCGAGAATGCCCTGGTTGGCGCGGTTGAGGCCGCCCGAATAGCTGTAGGCATCGGGATCGTTCTGGGAGTAGGTCTCCAGCTTGCGGATATCGACCTTTCCCACCAGCGACGAGATATCCTGATTGTTCTCGTCTCCGGGCTCGGTCTTGGCGATGGCGATCTGGCGCAGCCGCGACGGCTGAATTCTGACGACACGGAAGCGGGAAATATCGCCGCCGAAGTCGTCGAGCCGCTTCAGGCACCACGGGCTCATCAGCCCGTTCAGGCGTCGCAACGGGATGCCGTATTGCTCCTGCAGCAGCGACCCCATCGTTTCCGGATCGAAAAGGTTGAGCGGGCTTTCGAAAACCGGGCTGATCTCGTCGCCCGCCTTCAGCACGTAGATCGGATGAACCTCCATCAACTGCTTCAGCCGCTCCGCGAGCGACGACTTGCCGCCGCCGACCGGGCCTAGCAGATAGAGGATCTGTTTGCGTTCCTCGAGCCCTTGCGCCGCGTGCCGGAAGAAGGAAACGATCCGTTCGATCGTCTCTTCCATGCCGTGGAAGCCGGTAAAGGCGGGATAAATCCGGATCGTCCTGTTCATGAAGATCCGGCCAAGCCGCGCATCCCTGGCGGTGTCGACCATCTGCGGCTCGCCTATCGCCGCGAGCAGACGCTCCGTCGCATTGGCATAGGCGATTGGGTCCTTTTTACAGAGATCGAGATACTCGGCCACCGACATATCGGTTTCGCGGCGCGCTTCGTAACTGCGCGTAAAGGCATCGAATACGGATTCGTTCAGCATGGGCCCTCCAGTAAGGTTATGCCGCAGGCTTCAAAGTCGTATAACCATCGAGATGGCTACGACGTTCCTAAGAATCAATAATTTCGTAGGTATATTCGACGCTCACCGGACGTTTCTTGCAACGCACAAAAGCGTGCATGCACCGGTTATTTTTACTCTACGAAACTGTTTCTCATTATAGTTGAAAAAAGCACCCGTGCGGTATCAGCACATTTCGCGACGTGACAGAAAGATGAAAAGGGTGTGCAATGTCGCCCGTGATTCGAACTCTCAAAAAATCGACGATTGCCAGCCAAATCTGCGCAGAGTCGATGCCGGGCAGCATGTGCCGATCCTCCTGAGATGACGAAAAACGGGCGCATCCTGGCCGATCATTGCGATCATGCGCCCGCCGGCGAATTCAGCCGTTGAATGCCTTTTCCAGCGCAGCGACATCGATCTTGACCATGCCGAGCATCACCTCGGTCACGCGCCTGGCCCGCTCGCGGTTGTCGTCGGCAATCATCTCGGAAAGTATGCGCGGCACGATCTGCCAGGACAGGCCCCAGCGATCCCTGAGCCAGCCGCAGGCCTCCGCCGTGCCGCCATTGGCGAGGAAGGCGTTCCATATCCGATCGATCTCGGCCTGGCTTTCCAATAGAATTGCGATCGAGAAGGAATGGTTGAAGCTATCGAGCGGGCCGGCCTTCATCGCCAGGAAGGCCTGATCGCCGAGCGTGAACTCGATCAGCTCGACGCTGCCGGGAGGCCCGCTCGGCGTTTCCGCCGGAAGGATGGTGGTGCGGCCGATTCTGGATTCCGGGATGACGGACACATAAAATTCGACGGCTTCGCGCGCTTCCTGCGCGAACCAGAGATTTGAAACGACCTTCGCCATGATGCAGCCTCCTTGTTGACGGTAGATCCGGACCATTGTCCGATGATCCAAGGACGCCCCGCCGACGCGGTTTCCGACAAGTGCGGCTGAAATTTTCCGTCGGGTCGCCTCTCTCCTATCAAGCAGCCTTGCCGCCATGCGCAAACCCCTCGGGATAGCGGCGGCTTGGGAATGAAAGCAGAACATCTTTTCTGGTCTTTCGTTCCCGAATCACTACATTACGCGCCATGAGCAATAGTTTCGACGATATTCCCTTCTTCGACGAAGAGCCGGGCGAGATGGCGCGCAAGCCGCAGCCGCCTGCCGTCCCGGCTGGAAGGGCGCCCGCCACCGGTGGCATTGCCGCCCGCGCCATGGCGGCGCGCGACGGCGGCAGCCGGCCGGATTACCTCGCCGGGCTGAACCCCGAACAGACCGAAGCCGTCGAAACGCTGGAAGGCCCGGTCCTCGTGCTTGCCGGCGCCGGCACCGGCAAGACGCGCGTGCTGACGACCCGTATTGCCCATATCCTCAATACCGGCCGCGCCTTCCCCTCGCAGATCCTCGCCGTCACCTTCACCAACAAGGCCGCCCGCGAGATGAAGGAGCGCATCGCGCTGCTCGTCGGCGGCGCCGTCGAAGGCATGCCCTGGCTCGGCACCTTCCACTCGATCGGCGTCAAGCTTCTGCGCCGCCACGGCGAGCTCGTCGGCCTGCGCTCCGATTTCACCATTCTCGATACCGACGATGTCGTCCGCCTGATCAAGCAGCTGATCCAGGCCGAAGGCCTTGACGACAAGCGCTGGCCTGCCAAGCAGTTCGCCGGCATGATCGATACCTGGAAGAACAAGGGTCTCGGCCCTGCCGACATCCCCGAGGGCGATGCCCGCGCCTTTGCCAATGGCCGCGGCCGCGACCTCTATTTCGCCTATCAAGCGCGCCTGACGACGTTAAACGCCTGCGATTTCGGCGACCTGCTGATGCATCCGATCGCGATCTTCCGCAAGAACCCGGATCTCCTGAAGGAATATCACGGCCGCTTTCGCTACATCCTCGTCGACGAGTATCAGGACACCAACACCGCGCAATATATGTGGCTGCGGCTGCTCGCCCAGCGCGCCAAGGGCGAGCCGCAGAACGTCTGCTGCGTCGGCGACGACGACCAGTCGATTTATGGCTGGCGCGGCGCCGAGGTCGACAACATCCTGCGCTTCGAAAAGGATTTCCCCGGCGCCAAGGTCATCAAGCTCGAGCGCAACTACCGGTCGACCGAACATATCCTCGGGGCTGCCGCCCATCTGATCGCCCATAATGAAGGGCGGCTCGGCAAGACGCTGTTCACCGACCGCTCCGATCCGGATGACGCCAAGGTGCAGGTGCACGCCTCCTGGGATTCGGAGGAGGAAGCCCGCGCCATCGGCGAGGAGATCGAGCAGCTCCAGCGCGGCAAGCATCTGCTGAACGACATGGCGATCCTCGTGCGCGCCTCCTTCCAGATGCGCGAATTCGAAGACCGCTTCGTCACCCTCGGCCTCAACTACCGCGTCATCGGCGGCCCGCGCTTCTACGAGCGCCTGGAGATCCGCGATGCCATGGCCTATTTCCGCCTCGTCGCTCAAGCCTCCGACGATCTCGCCTTCGAGCGCATCATCAACACGCCGAAGCGCGGCCTCGGAGATACGACGGTGCGCGCGCTGCATGATTATGCGCGTGCCCGTGATATCCCGATGCTGGCGGCCGCCGCCGACATCATCGAAACCGACGAGTTGAAGCCGAAGGCGCGCAAAGCCCTCTTCGACGTGATTCAATCTTTCCGCCGGTGGCAGGAACTGCTTGAAAACACACCGCATACCGAACTTGCCGAGCAGATCCTCGAAGAGTCCGGCTATACCGATATGTGGAAGAACGACAAGAGCGCCGAAGCGCCCGGCCGCCTTGAGAACCTCAAGGAACTGATCCGCTCGATGGAAAGCTTCGAGTCGATGCGCGGCTTTCTCGAGCATGTCTCTCTCGTCATGGATGCCGAGACCAACGAGAACCTCGATGCTGTCTCGATCATGACGCTGCACTCGGCCAAGGGCCTGGAATTCGACACCGTCTTCCTGCCGGGCTGGGAGGAAGGCCTCTTTCCGCATCAGCGTTCGCTGGATGAAAGCGGCCGTGCCGGCCTGGAAGAGGAACGCCGCCTCGCCTATGTCGGCATCACCCGTGCCAAGCACCGCTGTCACATCTGGTTCGTCTCCAATCGCCGTATCCACGGCCTCTGGCAATCGACCCTGCCTTCGCGTTTCCTCGATGAGCTGCCGGAAACCCATGTCGAGGTCGCTGAAATGGAGCAGAGCTATGGCGGTTACGGCCGCGGCGGCTACGGCCAGTCCCGCTTCGACAAGGCCGAGCCCTTTGCCAATTCCTATTCCACTCCCGGCTGGAAACGCGCCCAGGCCAACAAGACCGATGCCACGCGCGACAATTGGGGCTCCCGCTCCGGCCATGCCGTCGAACGCATCGGTTATGGTGAAAGCGGCCCCAAGGGCCGCACGATCGAAGGCGAATTGGTGGCGAAATCCACATCCTCGGAGCCGTCGCGTTTCACCGTCGGCGACCGCGTGTTCCACCTGAAATTCGGCAACGGCAATATCACCGGCATCGAAGGCAACAAGCTGACGATCGAGTTCGACCGCGCCGGACAGAAGCGGGTGCTGGACGGCTTCGTCGAGCGCGTATGATAGCGCGTCAGCCAGGAGCGAGAAGTTTCATCCGAGCATCCGCATGCTTCCAAGACCGAGCATGTCGTTGACGAGCGCGATGCCGATTCCTGCGGCGACGATTCCCAATCCGATCAGAAAGAGCCGGCGCGACCGGTCATATTTGATGGCAAAGAGGGAGTCGCGCGCCAGCAGATCGGCGAAAACCTTCACCTGAATGGCTATGCCGATGGTCAGGAACAACATCGGCAGGATATCGATGCGGCTCCAGTCATTGGGATTGGAAACCCAGACACTGATGAAATTAAGGGAGAAGCCGAGGATGATCCCGGCCGCCGTCAGCGACCCGTTGCGGAACGTCGCATCGATCTTCTCGTTCGGCTCTGGCTCGGACATGGTTTTACTTCCGGCTTGGGTCTGAGCAAGAAAGGCAGAAATCGCGGCCGGGAGCAAGATCGGCCTCGCATCGCGCTTCCGCGACCGGTGCAGAACTCCATGCGATCGAACCCATCTGTCTATAAAAACACAATAATTCCAAAAAGATATCTTTGGTAACCGAAAAGTTAACGTGTCAAAACGTCGCTTTGACGCTTGGCGCAAATCAGCTTAGCCCGGAATCTGCCCGTCCATGAAAGGCGGGCTTCACGACGAACTTTTCGAAGGAGGTTCAAGTGACCAGTGTTTCATCTCTCGGCAGCGCCTTATCCCAGTACCAGTCTCCGCTTTCCAGCCTCGACAAGAATGGCGACGGCGTCATTTCCCCGGATGAGCTCGCCGCCGCATCGCAATCCTCGTCATCCGGCACGGCGGCGACAGCAGACGACGGCGACGACAGCAGCGCCGATATCGTCAAGAAGATCACCGCCGACATCCTGTCGCTGATGCTGTCCCTGCAGAAGACTGACGGCAGCGACAATCAGAGCGACGGCAGCGATCAGAGCGACGACGATTCCAAGGGCGTCTTTGCCGCGATGGATAGCAATGGCGACGGCAAGTTGACCGAGTCCGAATTCCTCGCCGCCGATCCGAACAAGATTAATACGTCAGGCGATAGCGACCCGCTCCTCACCAAAGTGCTGAGCGACATGCAGACGGCCCTCCAGGCCCACCGCAATACCTACGGCGCTTCCGCCGCAGCGGATGATTCCCCAGCCGATGGCGTGACCGCGGCATAGTTCGGCGTGGGGCTCCGCCGGGGGAGCCTCGGTCCGCCGGACGCAAGAGCGTCTTGCGCTGTCCTCCCATTTCGACTCAAGAGTCACCTCCACCTATCGCACTGATTGTATTAGCATATTCTTTTTCAGCCGATTGCTACCGCTAGTGCCAGATTTAACACTTGCGCGTCCGCGCCCGGAAATCCACAAGTTGATATTGCGATAAAGCGAAGGGACTGGCCTTGATGAAAGCGCTGCTGCTCGTCGACATTCAGAACGGCTTCTGTCCGGGCGGCAATCTGCCGGTGCCGGATGGCGACAGGGTGGTTCCCGTCGCAAACAGCCTGATCGACAGCGGCAAATACGACCTGATCGTCGCCTCGCAGGATTGGCACCCGCCGGGCCACGGCAGCTTCGCCTCGGCCCATCCGGGCGCCGCGCCTTTCGAGATGGGCGAACTGTCGGGCAAGCCGCAGATGATGTGGCCCGACCACTGCATTCAGGGCACGCTCGATGCCGAACTGCATCCGAAGCTGAAATCGGAAGAGATCGACCTGATCCAGCAGAAGGGCGAGGATCCCGATATCGACAGCTATTCGGCCTTTCGCGACAATGACCGCGATGCCTCGACCGGCCTTTCCGATTTTCTCGAGGACCAGGGTGTCACCGATCTCGACGTCTGCGGGCTGGCGACCGACTATTGCGTCAAGTTCTCCGCGCTCGACGCGCTGGAGATGATGCCCGGTGTTCGCGTCCGCTTTATCGAGGACGCAAGCCGCGGCATCACCCCCGAAGGCGTCGCCGCCGCCGTCGACGAGATGCGCGCGCATGGCATCGCCGTGGTCAACAGCGCGGACGTGCTTCTGCGCGAATAGATCGGCGCCCTACTTGAGCAGGTACACGTCGAAATCTCATCCCTTCCGGCAACCGGGCCGAAGCGCTTGATGAGGCCTGATTGACCTTTCCATCCCGGACACGACCTGTAGAGCAGCAGGATAACCGAAGCGCAGATGCCCCAACTTATGATGTGGGCGGACTTACGCTTGCGCAAGTAGGGAATCTGAAAGGTCGCGACGCTCTTCAGAATTTTTCCTCCCTCTCAAGCAGATGGATATCCTCGGCAAGGTCTTCTATTCTCTTCAACAATGCGGCCTGGGCATCTCTCAGCCCTCGATTGTAGAAGTACGGCCCGATCTCCTCGGCGAAGAAGTCGAGCAGGAATTCAGCCGGCAACGCACCAATGGGATCGAGTTCTCGATCGAAATAGGCGCGGATGCGCGCAACGATCTCAGCCTTTTCGTCCTTCGAAAATTCGATCTTCTTCATGAGGTTCTCTCCGGCCGATGTGATCAGGACTTTGATGCTTCAGCGAAATCGATCGGTCAATCAACGAAATTCAATTGCCGCAGCAGGCCATAGCCCATAAGTGAAAGCTGAATTTCCAACAGGATCATTCCCATGAATCGCGCCGACTTTGTTGAAGGTTTGCGGGGCGGCTCCGCCGTTGCGCTGGCGTCGGCACCCTTCGGCGCTCTGTTCGGGGCGCTCGCGGTCGAAAACGGCCTGTCGCTTTCTGAGGTCGCCTTTATGAGCGCCACCGTCTATGCCGGCGCCAGCCAGATGGTCGGCATCGAGCTCTTCGGCCACAATGTCCATGCCTGGCTGATCGTGCTGTCGATCCTCGCCGTCAATTTCCGCCACGTGCTCTATTCGGCGGCCTTGGCGCGCTATATCGGCCATTTCACGCCGGTGCAGAAATTCTTCACCTTCTTCCTGCTCGTCGATCCGCAATTTGCCGAAGCGGTGAAGCGCAGCGAGGCCGGCAAACCGCTGACCTTCGCCTGGTATTTCGGCTTCGGCATCATCATCTACATCCCCTGGGTGCTGATCAGCGTCGCCGGCGGCATGCTCGGCGGCTTCATCGGTGATCCCAAGGCCATCGGCCTCGATATCCTGCTGCCGGCCTATTTCCTCGGCATCGTCCTCGGCTTCCGCAAGCGCGACAATTTCCTGCCGGTGGCGCTCGTCAGCGCGGTGGCTTCCGTGCTCGCCTATCGCTATGTCGGCTCGCCCTGGCATGTCAGCCTCGGTGCGGCCGCCGGCATCGTGCTCGCTGCCCTGTTGCCATTGCCGCCGCAGGAGCCCGATCTTGAAGTCGACGCCCTGCAACCCGAAGTGCGGGAGGTCTGAGCCATGGAATTCGATCTTCACATGGCGCTCGTCATCCTCGCCGCCGCGGTCGCCACCTTCGCCACACGCATCGGCGGCTACATCCTCATCACCCGGATGAAGAGCATCCCTCCGCGCATGGAGGCCGCGTTGAATGCCGTGCCGGCCGCCGTGCTAACAACGCTGGTCGCGCCTGCCTTCTTCATCGGCGGCTGGGACTCGAAGCTGGCGCTGATCGTCGCCCTCTTCGTCGGCCTGCGTTTCAGCCATACATGGATGCTGGTCGCTGCCTGGATCGCCGTGATGATCTGGCGCCATAGCGCCGGCGTCTGAGTCCGGCGGCAGACGCCATTATCCTAATATTCCAGCGGCAGCGTCGCGTTTTCGAGCCACGCTCTGACGTCGTGGTCGTGGATCAGCGGCATCAGCGCCTCGCGCGTGCGGCGGTGATAGTCGTTGAACCAGTGCAGCTCGTCATGGGTCAGAAGCTCCGGAATAACGAGGCTGCGGTCGATCGGGCAGAAAGTCAGGGTTTCGAAGCCGAGCATGGCCGCATCGCCGCCGTCGATCTCCTCTGCCCCGCGCACATAGATCAGGTTCTCGATGCGGATGCCGAAGCTGCCGGGCCGGTAATAGCCAGGCTCGTTCGACAGGATCATGCCGGGCAGCAGTTCCTGCGTCGAAAGCCTGGAGATACGCTGCGGCCCCTCATGCACCGAGAGATAGGAGCCGACGCCATGGCCCGTGCCATGCGCGAAATCGGCCCCTGCCCGCCAGAGCGCAATGCGCGCCAGCGGATCGAGGTCGCAGCCGCGCGTGCCCTTCGGGAAACGCGCCGTGCTGATCTGGATCATGCCTTTCAGCACCAGTGTGAAGAACCGGCGATGCTCCTCTGAAACCGCCCCGATGCCAACCGTGCGAGTGATGTCGGTCGTGCCGTTGATATATTGCGCGCCGGAATCGATCAGGAAAAGTTCGCCGGCCTCGATCATCCGGTTGGTCTCGGTCGTCACGCGGTAGTGCATGATCGCCGCATGTTTGCCGGCTCCGGAAATCGTGTCGAAGGAAATCTCCTTCAACGGGTTCTGCATGTTTTGGCCGACCCGGGCGCGCGCCGCTTCGAGGTGCTCGGCGGCGGCAATCTCGCTCACCGTGCCGGGTTTTTCCTGCGACAGCCAATAGAGGAACTCCACCATCGCCGCTCCATCCTGTAGATGCGCTGCGGCCGAGCCATTGATCTCGACGTCGTTCTTGACCGCGCGCGGCAGCTTGGCGGGATCGGCGCCCTCCACCCCTTCGCCGCCCGCCTTGCGGATGATCTCGGCCAGCGCATAGGAGGCGATATCAGGGTCGATCAGCACCCGGCCGCCATCCCTGGAAACGGCAGCCAGCCTCTCCTTTAGCGCCGAGGGCGGCAGCTGTGTGCAGATCTGCGCGAGATAGGCCTCCGGCTCGATGCCGGTCTTGCGCTTGTCGAGGAAGAGCTCGGCCCGCCCGTCGGCATGGACGATGGCGCGCGCCAGCGGATGCGGCGTATGCGGCACGTCGGCGCCGCGGATGTTGAAGATCCAGGCAACCGAGGAGGGATCGGCGATCAGCACCGCCGCAAGGTTTTTCTTCGAAAGATCGGCGGCAATCGTAGCGATCTTGTCGCTCGCCAGCACGCCAGCCTGCGCGACATTCTGGATGCTGACGGCACCGAGCGGCTCGGCCGGCCGGTCGCTCCAGAGCCTGTCGAGCGGATTGTCCGGCAGGAAGGTGAGCGTGCCGCCGATCTGCGAAAGCGCTCGTTCCAGACGGCGCACCTCAGCACCGGCATGCAGCCAGGGATCGATGCCGAGCCGAAGGCCCTTGGCTCCGTTTGCGGCCAGCCAGAGATGCGGCGGCTCATTGACGAGATCGCCGCCCGAGAAGACCGAACCGTCGACCTGTTCTGCAAGCTGCGTCACATAACGCCCATCGACGAAGACGATCGCCTGGGTACGCAGGATCATCGCAACGCCTGCCGAGCCCGTGAAACCGGTCAGCCATGCCAGGCGCTCCGAACAGGCGGGAACATATTCGCCGTTGAACTCGTCGGCGCGCGGCACGAGGAAGGCGTCGATTGCAAGCGAATCGAAAGCGGCGCGCAGCGCCGATACGCGATCCCTGCCGAATTGGGGCGTGGAGGTGACTTCGAAGGACTGGAACATGCTGGAAACCCGAATGGTTGAGACGAATCCGGTAAAGGGGATGCCGGCCATGTTAGCGAAATTTCAATCGATGGGGAGAAAAAGCGACGAAACGAGTCGAAACCCTGGGTGCCGCCCAATATTTTGACAGAACTGTGACGCCAAAAGTTAATTTGGCACGCTTTATGCATTAGCCGCATGGCTCCCATGAGCGAAACCCTCTGCCTCGGCTTTTCAGAATAGCTATATAGGCGGCATCGAACGGTTCGCGATGAACCGGCAACAAAGGAATTTTTGAAATGACCGCCTCTCTCTCGCGCTTCGCATATAGCAGCCCGGTACAGGCTGGCGAACGCCAGACCGTACGTCACGTCATCGGCGCCCGCCGGCCGCAGAACGACCACAGCCTCAAGCTGCTCGGCGCCAGCCAGCGCGCCACGCGCCACAACGGCGCTCCCAGCTACGCGTTCTAAATCTGAAAGCCCGTCCGTCTCCTCCCTCCCGGACCGGCCTATTGGAATGCAGTAGAGCCCGCTCGAGCGCTCCTCCCCTTGAGCTCGCGGGCATTGGCCGGATAGACCGGTCCAAGGCGGTGCCATCGGCACCGCCTTTTTTATTGTGTTGAGGCGAGTTTAATTATTTTTCGGGGCGGTGCAAAGAATGGTTTCGCCTCGGTGAAATGCACAACCTCTCCTCCCTCATCTCTGTGCTCGTCACAGGGATCCAGCGCGCCCAAGTCCTTGGGCGCGGGAGACTCTTCAAAGTCTGCTGGAGTCATTCACGGCGCGGACGCGCCGTGGCTGGATTCCTGTGACATCCCTCGGGTCGAAGCCCGAGGACAGGAATGAGGGTGGGGAGGAGGCGGAGCGCCTACAGCAGGCGTGCTGCAGACCCAGTCTCAAAAAACTCACAGCCGATCGAAATGGATCGTCACCCAGCCGTTGCGCCAGATCGTCCTGACATGCCGGAGCCTCGCGCCGCTATAGGCGGCGATCACCTTCAAGCGTTGCGCGGCGAGAATGCCCGAAAGGATCACCGAGCCGCCGGGTGCCAGATGCGTCGCAAGCTGCGGCGCCATGCGGATCAGTGGCCGGGCGAGAATGTTGGCGATGATGAGATCGAAGGGACCATGCTCGGAAAAGGCCGTCGAATGAAAGCCCGGCGCAGTCCGAGTGACGATGCCCGACGCGATGCCATTGCGGCGCACGTTTTCTGCCGCCACCCGCGTCGCGATCGGATCGATGTCGGTTGCCAGCACCGGTATGTTCTTCAGCTTGCGCACCGCAATCGCCAGCACGCCGCTGCCGGTGCCGAGATCGAGCGCGTTGCGGACCGGGCGCGAGCGCACCACGGCGTCGATCGCCTCGAGGCAGCCGGCGGTCGTGCCATGATGGCCGGTTCCGAAGGCCTGTCCGGCATCGATCTCGATGGCGATATCGCCGGAGCGGACCTTGTCGCGGTCATGTGAGCCGTGCACCAGGAAGCGCCCTGCCCTGACGGGCTTCAGCCCCTCCAGCGATTTCACCACCCAGTCGACATCGGGGATGACTTCCCGCTCCAGCCGGGCATCGGGGAAAGAGGTTTTCAACGCGCCCTCGACGCGGGAATGCACCTCGGCCTCGTCCTCGGCCATCATATAGATCGAGGCTTCCCAGATATCCTTCTTCTCATCGATTTCGGTGGTGCCGATGGCAAAGTCTTCTTCGCCGAAGACTTCGCTCAAAAGGTCGAGGATCTCTTCGGCCCGGCTTTCGGTCGTCGTCACGTAAAGGCGGATTTCACTCACGATAGGCGGTCTTTCCCGTTTCCGTTGCCCGCCACCGGTCGAGCCAACGCCCCATCACGCTGAAACCATCACCCCTTGTTGACGAGATTCTCCAGCTTCTTTACCGCCGTGTCCGGGTTTTCGCCATAGGCGATCGTTCCGGAAAACCGCCCGGCCGAATCGAGCAGGAAGACCGAAGCCGTATGATCCATCGTATAGTCACCGTTCGGATCCTTCTCGTCGACCGGCACCTTCTTGGCGTAGACGCGGAAACCCTTGATGACCTCGGCAATCTTGTCCGGCGGGCCCGAAATGCCGGTAATGCGCTTGGAAACGTTGGAGACGTACCCATTCATGATCTCCGGCGTGTCGCGTTCCGGATCGACGGTCACGAAAAAGGCCTGCAGCTTGTCACCCTTCGGATCGACCTTCTCCATCCAGCCATTCAGCTCGAAAAGCGTCGTCGGGCAGACTTCCGGGCAATGGGTGAAACCGAAGAACAACGCCGTCGGCTTGCCGCGCAGCGCCTGCTCGGTGATCGGCTGCCCGCTCTGCGAGACCAGGGTGAAAGGAACACCGAAGGGCGCCTCCACCGCCACATCCCCCGATTTCAAAGGATACCACCTGATAAAGCCGAGAACCCCGGCAAGTATCAGGACACCGACCCAAACGGCGATGCGGAATGTCTTCATTGGCGAGATCCTCGATCCAGGCGGATGTGCCGCCCGCCTCTGCCGGCGTGATTATAGTCTCGACCGAAGGCGCGCAACTCAACAATATGTTTTCTGACCCGTGATTAATTGTCTCATCGGTCAGGCCGTCCCCGACCGGAAATCGGCCCCCAGAAATCAGCACGGATCAAAAAAGCAATGTTTGTGAACAGCTTGCCTTCACAGCGACGAGCAATCTCAAAATACATATCGTTAGGAAAGACTTAAGCCGTCACATCTATATTTAACGGCGGTTCTACATCGCTACTCCGCCGGGGATAACTGGGAAGAATTCTGACCATGAACAACAACAACGCCATCAAGCAGTCGGGCGCTTATCTCGAAATCGTCTCGTTCCACCTGGGCGACCAGGAATTCTGCATCGACATCATGGCCATCCGCGAAATCCGCGGCTGGGCGCCGGTAACGCCGATGCCACACACCCCGCCCTACGTGCTCGGCCTCATCAACCTGCGCGGCGCAGTCATCCCCGTCATCGACATGGCCTGCCGCCTCGGCATGAAGATGACCGAGCCCTCCGAGCGCTCGGCGATCATCGTCACCGACATCGCCGGCAAACTGGTCGGCCTGCTGGTCGAGCAGGTTTCCGACATGATGACCATCAAGAGCGAAGACCTGCAGCCGCCACCGGAAATTATTCCGGAAGCCCAGCGCGCCTTCTGCCGCGGCATCGTCGCCCTCGAAAAGACTATGGTCTGCTTCCTGAACCTCGATACGGTCATCGCCGACGAACTGACGCAGGCGGCTTGATACTTTTCCGTTCTGGCGTTGGAAGGCCCGGCTCGTCCGGGCTTTTTTATTTGATGCGGAGAGCGGCTGGCATGGTTTCCGGTCTACGAAAACCCCTCCCCAACCCCTCCCCACAAGGGGGAGGGACTAACCTGGGGCTACGCCTCACTCCCCCGAAACGTCGAGAATCTGGAAAGCGGGTGCGCCAAATTAAGCCCCTCCCCCTTGTGGGGAGGGGTTTGGGGCGGGGTCTTCATCACCGAGGACGAAAGCCCCTCAGCTTTACGGCTTCCCATTCTTCCAGGTCACATTCTGCCCATAGAGCGGAATCGTCGAAATCGACATCTTCGCCGAACCGTCCGTCAGCTCCCGCGAGTGAGCGAGATAGATCAGCGTATCGTTGGTCTTGTCGTAGATGCGGTTGACGACCAGCGTCTTCCAGATCAGCGACATGCCCTGGCGGAACACTTCGCTGCCATCCTTGGACAGGTCGATATTGCCGATCTCGATCGGTCCGGTCTGCCGGCAGGCGATGGAGTTGTTGGACGGATCTTCGAACCAGTTGCCGTTCTTGAACCGGTCGATGAGGCTGCGGTCGAAATAGGTGACGTGGCAGGTAACGCCCTTGACCTCCGGATCGGAGACCGCCTCGACGATGATGTCGTTGCCGATCCAGTCGACCCCGACCTTGCCGACGACTTCGGCTGCGGCGGCGCCGGCCGAGAGGGCAGCGAAAGAGAAGGCGGTGAGGAGAAGATTGCGCAGCTTGGACATGGCGGCTCCTGAGAGCGCCGCGTATCCGACCGGACGCGCTAAGGACGCTCTATCGCTTTGAATCTGTGCATAATCCTTTCCGAAAATCGATTCCGATTTTAGGGATTATGCGCTGATCCGCCTTCTAGATAAGTGCGTCCCGATGCATTGCAAGAAAGGCCGACGGCGAGAACGATCAGCCTTTCCGGCAGGTGCAGGGCTCATAGGCCCGCGCCGTCAGCCGGCCGGGCCTCATGCCGATCAGCGCCGGTATGGCGTGAACGGCATTGGCCTTGACCGCTTTTGCCATCTCGATGGCAGCGGCCGCGCAGACGACAGCGTCCTCGGCGGCGTTGTGGTGCACGAAACGCAGGCCGAGATGCTCGGCGATCAGGTTCAGCCGATGCGAGAGGAAGTGCGGCCAGATCCGCTGCGCCATCTTCAGGCTGCAGAGATAGGTCAGTTCCGGATAGGATTGCCGGTAGAGATCGAGGCACGCCCGCCAGACGCTGAAATCGAAGGCGGCATTATGCGCGATCATCGTCGCGCCGCTGATATCCTCGTGGAACTCGTCCATCACCTCGGGAAATTCGGGCGCATCCTCGACGTGCTCCGGCCGGATGCCGTGGATAGCGATGTTCATCCCGGAAAAACGCATGTCCCGCGGCCGGATCAGCCGCTCCTCGACGCGCGTGACCCTGCCCTCCTCGATCCAGGCAAGGCCGACGGAACAGGCGCTGCCGCGCTGTTCGTTCGCCGTTTCGAAGTCAATCGCGATGGTCTTCAAATCAGCACCCGAATCATTTCCTCGGGAACAGAAATACCGCCCCGCTCCCGGTCGCGCAAATTCGGCACGACGTACGGTTGACATTTCACCCCGCATATCCAAACTTGCCGCCATGATCGGCTCAGTGACCATGGCAGCGCTTATTCATCACACCACGACCCTTGAAGGGTACGCGGGAGCGATGGCGCGTTAGCAGCGATCCGATCATCCCGAAAACCCTGCCGAGGCGAGCAGGGTTTTCCAAAACTTGCGCTCTCCTCCTGAAACGAACGGAGAGCAGCCAATGTCTGAAAACGAAGAGACTGAGCCTGGCCGCCGGGCGCGCCTGCCGGAAGGCGTCCTCGTGCGCGCCGTCCGCCTTGCCGATGCGGAGGAAATCACCGATCTGATAAATCTGCCGGGCTATCGGGCCGGCACCCTGCGGCCGCCGTACCAGAGGGTCGAAGAGGTACGCAAATACATGGAAAACCCGTCGCCGGGCGCGCTCAACCTCGTCGTCACCCTGAATGGCAAGATCGTCGGCAATTGCGGCCTCAACCGCCTCTCCGGCCGCAGGCAGCACGTCGCCAGTCTCGGCATGGGCGTGCATGACGATTTCACCGGCCGCGGTTTCGGCCGCATCCTGCTCGGCGCCATGGTCGAGGCCGCCGACGACTGGCTGGATATCAAGCGGCTGGAACTGACCGTCTATACCGACAACGACGCCGCCATCGGCCTTTACGAGACGTTCGGCTTCGAGCGGGAGGGCCTGCTGAAAGCCTTCGGATATCGAGCAGGAAAGTATGTCGACGCCTATACGATGGCGCGGCTCAGGCTGTGAGTGGACGAGGCTGGCGGCTTGCCGTCAGCCTCTCACCCGCTGATCAATGCCAGCCACTCGTCCTCGTCCATCGTCTGCACGCCGAGTTCGCGCGCCTTGTCGAGCTTGGAACCGGCGCCGGGGCCGGCGACGACGATGTCGGTTTTCTTCGACACCGATCCCGCCACCTTGGCGCCCAAGCTTTCCGCCCTCGCCTTCGCCTCGTCGCGGGTGAATTTTTCCAGCGAGCCGGTAAAGACCACGGTCTTACCGGCCACCGGACTGCCTGAGGTGACCGGCTGTTCGGCTTCCGCAGGCGTCACTTCCTCCAGCAGGCGGCCGATCACCTCGACATTGCGCGGCTCCTTGTAGAATTCGACCATGGCGCGCGCCACGACCTCGCCGATGCCCTCGATGGCGTTGAGATCGTTCCAGGCGTCGCCGGACAGCGGTGCTGCTTCCTTCATCGCGGTCGCAAAGGCTTCGTAGGTGCCGTAGGAGCGCGCCAGCAGCTTCGCCGTGGTCTCGCCGACATGGCGGATGCCGAGCGCATAGATGAAACGGTGCAGCGCAATGCTGCGTCGCTCATTGATCGCCGCATAGAGCTTGCCGACACTGACCTTGCCGAAGCCGTCGATATTCTCCAGCTTGGTCAGCGATTGCTGCTGGCGCTTCTCCAGCGTGAAGATTTCGGGGGCCGTGCGGATCTGCAGCGACGCATCCTCGTGTTCGAAGAAGAAGTCGATCTGCTTCGAACCTAGCCCCTCGATGTCGAAGGCGTTGCGCGAGACGAAGTGCTTCAGATGCTCCGTCGCCTGCGCCCGGCAGATGAAACCGCCGGTGCAGCGGCGCACCGAATCCATCTTGCCGGTCTTCTCGTTGACCTCGCGTACCGCATGCGAACCGCAGACCGGGCAGGTCTTCGGAAACTCGTAGGAGCGGGCATCGGCGGCGCGTTTTTCCATCACCACGTCGAGGATCTGCGGAATGACGTCGCCGGCACGCTGGACGATGACGGTATCGCCCTCGCGGATATCGTGGTCCTCTGGCCGGATGCGCTCGCCGCTATTGCCGATGCCCTTGATGTAATCCTCGTTGTGCAGCGTCGCATTGGTAACGACCACACCGCCGACCGTGATCGGCTTCAGCCGCGCAACCGGCGTCAGCGCGCCGGTGCGGCCAACCTGGATCTCGATTTTCTCGACCTCGGTGAAGGCCTGTTCCGCCGGAAACTTGTGCGCCGTCGCCCAGCGGGGGCTGCGCGAGCGGAAGCCGAGGCGCTGCTGCAGCTCGAGGTTGTCGACCTTATAGACGACACCGTCGATGTCGTAATCGAGATCCGGGCGCTCGAGACCGATCTCGTCGTAATGCGCCAGGATGTCGGCGACCGAATTCAGCCGCTTCATCAGCGGATTGACCGGAAAGCCCCATTTCTTGAAGATCTGCACCATGCCGAACTGGGTATCGTCAGGCATCTCCGCCATTTCGCCCCAGGCATAGGCGAAGAATTTCAGCTTGCGGCTCGCCGTCACCTTGGCATCGAGCTGACGCAGCGACCCGGCCGCCGTATTGCGCGGATTGACATAAGTCTGCTTGCCCTCCGCCTCCATCTGCCGGTTCAGCGCCAGGAAATCGCTTTTGGCCATATAGACCTCGCCGCGGATTTCCACCACGGCAGGCACACCTTTCGGCAATTCGTTGGGTATTTCGGCGATGGTCCGAATGTTGGCAGTGACGTTC